>CACPMT010000001.1 GCA_902635045.1 uncultured SAR86 cluster bacterium
TGCAAAAAAAATAATAGCTGCAAAAAAAAATGTACGTCTTTTGTTGGTTAAAGATTTATTTCAAAAACCAACCGGATTCAAAACCTTAACAATGAACCAAGGTATTCTGGTTCAAAATGTTGATGATGGTGTGATATCAAAAAAAGATCTCAAAGTAGTAACCAAGAAAAAACCAACTTCCAAACAAATCAATGATGCTTTATTTGCTTGGCGTGTTGGGAAGTATGTCAAATCCAATGCAATTGTTTATGCAAAGAATAATATGACTCTTGGCATAGGAGCAGGTCAAATGAGTAGAATCGATAGTGCAGAAATTGCAGTCAGTAAAGCCAAAAAAGCGGGTTTTAATCTCAAAGGAGCTACTATGGCTTCGGATGCATTTTTTCCATTCAGAGATAGCATTGATGAAGCTGCAAAGAATGGAATCCAAAATGTTATTCAACCTGGAGGATCAATAAGAGATAAAGAAGTTATTGCGGCAGCTAATGAAGCTAACATGATCATGTTTTTCACAAGCATGCGGCACTTCAGACATTGATATGAAAGTTTTGGTAATAGGTTCTGGAGGAAGAGAACACGCGCTTGTTTGGAAATTTTCCCAAAGCAATTTGTGTGAAAAGGTTTTTGTTGCTCCTGGAAACGCCGGTACTGCTGATGAGCCAAAAACAGAAAACGTTGACATAAGTGCTGAAGATTTAGATGGATTATTGGATTTTGCAAAAAATAAAGAGATTGATCTTACTATTGTCGGTCCTGAGGCTCCCTTAGTCCTGGGTCTGATTGATTTATTTGAAAAAAATAATTTGCTTTGTTTAGGCCCAAATAAATTTGCTGCACAAATGGAAGGCTCAAAGATTTTCATGAAAGATGTTTTGAAAAAAGGAAATATTCCTACTGCAGCTTATGAAGTATTTTCAGATCCTATGATTGCAAAAGAGTATTTAGAAACATGCGATATCCCAATTGTCCTTAAAGCAGACGGTCTTGCAGGTGGAAAAGGAGTAATCATTGCTTTTTCTAGAGAAGAAGCCCTAGAAGCCCTAAATTCTTTAATGATAGAACAAAAGCTTGGATCTGCAGGAGATAATCTTGTCATTGAAGAGTTTTTAAAGGGCGAAGAAGCTAGTTTTATAGTTTTGTGTGACGGTAAAAATGTAATTCCTTTGGCAAGTTCTCAAGACCACAAACAAAGAGATGATGGTGACAAAGGGCCTAATACAGGCGGAATGGGAGCATACTCCCCTACCCCCTTGATTACTGAAGAGCTGAACGAAAAAATTATGCAAGAAATAATCCTTCCTACTTTGGTCGAATTAAAACGAAGAGACATAGAATATAAGGGTTTTTTATATGCTGGTTTGATGATCGATGATGAAGAAATTAAGGTCTTGGAATATAACTGTAGGTTTGGGGATCCAGAAACTCAACCAATATTAATGAGAATGAAAAGCGATTTTCTTGAATTATGTTTAAAGGCTGCAAAACAAGAATTAGAGGAAGAGCAAATCGAATGGGATGAAAGATTTGCATTAGGTGTTGTAATGGCTTCAAAAGGTTATCCTGAAAAATATGAAACAGGTTTTCCAATCTTGGGTATAAAAGAAGAGAATGAAACTACAAAAGTATTTCATTGTGGAACTAAGAAAGAAGGAGAAGAGATTCTTTCAAATGGCGGTCGGGTTCTTTGTGTTACAGGATTAGGAAATGATTTAGATACTGCTTTTGAAAAAGCTTACGAAGCAACTTCTAAAATTAGTTGGAGTGGCGCTTTTTATAGAAAAGATATTGGAAAAAGGAATCAGTAAATTTTAGGCAAGTATTTCCCGAAGTGCTTCGCCTGGACTTGGCTTTCGCATAAAACTTTCGCCAATGAGGAAAGCATGAATGCCTTGCTCTTTAGAAGATAAAATATCTTCTTTTGAACTAATGCCGCTTTCAGATACTGCAATCACATCATTGGATATTTGCTTAGCTAATTCTTTTGCTAAATTTTTATCGACTTCAAATGATGTGAGATCTCTATTATTAATGCCTACTAATCTTGGATCGACGGACAAAGCTATATTCAATTCATCTTCCGAGTGAACTTCAATCAAAACATCCAGATTTAACTCTTCTGCTAATTGAGAAAAGTCGTTCAATTGTGCCAAATCAAGAGCAGCAACTATCAAAAGTATACAGTCTCCTCCTGAAGCCTTTGTTTCGTATATTTGATAAGGATCAATCATGAAATCTTTTCTTAAAATTGGTAATGTGCAGGTGTTCCTTACTATGTCCAGGTACTCCAATTTTCCTTGAAAAAATGGTTCGTCTGTGAGGATACTTAAAGAAGTGGCGCCATTTGTTTCGTAATCTTCTGCAATCTTTTTTGGTTCAAAATCTTTTCTTATAATGCCTTTGCTGGGCGATGCCTTTTTAATTTCAGCAATAATTGCTGTTTCTTCCTTAGAAACTTTTGTCGAAATTGCTTCAATAAAACCCCTTTTCTTATATTTTTCAAAATCCTCTTCTAAAGAAGAAACTGGTCTATAAGAACTAGACTTTTTGACTGTTTCTTTAGTGGTTTCTATTATTTTATTAAGCTGATTCATTGAAATTATTAGAAAAGGTAGCCAATTCCTCAAGCTTATCTAAGCCTGACCCTGACTTTATTACATCAATTGCTATCTCAAATGCTTTTTCGAAGCTATTTACTAAGTCAGAAACATAAATTACGGCAGCAGAATTTAAACTTATGATATCTTCGCCCGATTTAAAACCTTTATTTTGGAGAGTTGTTTTTATAAGTTCTAGACTTTTTGATGGAGAATCTATTTGAAGATCATTTAAATCGTTATGATAAATATCAAAATCTTTTGGATCAATTTCATACTCTTTAATTTTATTATTTTCCAATTCCGCCACAAATGTTTTGTCTACTGAACTAATTTCATCAAGACCATCTTTTGAATGAAAAACCATCGTTTTGATTGATCCAAGATTTTTTAGAGTTTCTGTAACAGGCACAACCCATTTAGGATCATAAACCCCGATACATTGTCTTTTTGCACCTGCAGGATTTGTAAGTGGTCCAAGCAAATTAAAAATAGTTTTGTCAGCAATTCGTTTTCTTACTGGCATTACATATTTCATTCCCGGATGAAAATTTTGAGCAAACATAAATCCAATTCCTACCTCTTCAATACATCTAGCGACTTGGTCCGGATTTAAATTTAAATTTACATTTGCTGCTTCTAAGACATCCGCACTTCCACTTTTTCCAGTTGCAGTCCTATTGCCATGTTTAGCAATTTTTACTTTTGCGGCGGCAGCTATTAGGCCTGCGGTCGTAGAGACGTTCATCATGCTCTTTCCTAAACCTCCCGTTCCACAACAATCTACTAAGTAATCTTGAAATTTAACTTTTACTTTTAATGATGAATTTCTCATTGCTTGGACTGCTCCGGTAAGTTCATCGGATGTCTCTCCTTTTTTTGAAAGGTTTAATAAAAATTTTTCTATTTCAGTTTCAGACACTTGTCCCAAAAATATGTTTTGAAAAATAATTGCAGATTCTTCTTGTGATAAGTTTTTTTTTGAAGATTTATTTATGATTTCTGAACTATTCATTTACTTTCAAGAAAATTTAAAAGAATTTTTTTTCCTTCATTGGTCATTATTGACTCTGGATGAAACTGAACTCCTGAAATTTTTAAATTAACATGTTGAATTCCCATAATTGTTCCATTTGAAGTCCTAGCATTGACTATCAAATCTTTCGGTAAGGATTCTGATTCAATGATTAAAGAATGATATCTCGTAACAGCTAAATCATTATCAACATTTTTAAATAAAAAGTTTGAATCATGATCAATAATTGAAATTTTTCCATGCATAGGCTTATCAGCCTTTACAATCTTTCCTCCAAAAGCCTCTCCGATGGCTTGGTGCCCAAGACATACTCCTAGAATTGGAATTTTTTCTTTAAAAAAATTTATTAAATCTATTGAAACTCCTGCTTCTTTTGGAGAACATGGTCCAGGAGAAATTACCAGGTATTCTGGTTCTAAAGCCTCTGCCTCTTGTACAGTAATCTTGTCATTTCTAAAAACTTTAACTTCTTGTCCCAACTCTCCAAAGTATTGAACTAAGTTATACGTAAACGAATCGTAGTTATCTATCATCAACAGCATTAATCCATTTCCTCTATTGCCTTAATAATTGATTGAGCTTTATTCAAAGATTCTTGATATTCTGCTTCGGGATCAGAATCATACACTACTCCGCCCCCTGCTCTTACACTCAGTTCTTTGTCTTGAATAACTGCTGTTCTTATAGCAATCGCTAGATCCATATTTCCTGTCCAGGATAGGTAGCCGATTGCACCGCCATAAACTCCTCTTCGGTCAGGTTCTAATTCGTCAATTATCTCCATAGCTCTGACTTTTGGAGCTCCAGAAAGAGTTCCTGCAGGAAAGGTGGCTTTCAAAACGTCTATTGAAGAATATCCTTCATCTAATTCGCCTATTACATTCGATACCAGGTGCATAACGTGAGAGTATTTCTCTATTTTCATTTGTTCTGTAGTTTCTACAGATCCGATTTTTGCAATTCTTCCCACATCATTTCTGCCTAAATCAATCAGCATTAAGTGTTCAGCAATTTCTTTTGGATCATTCTTTAATGTAGAAGCCAATTCATTATCTTCTTTTTCGTTTTTACCTCTTTTAATTGTCCCGGCTATAGGTCTAACAGTAACCTCATTGTTTTGAAGCCTTACAAGAATTTCTGGCGAAGCTCCGACTATATGTAAATCATCTATTTTCAAAAAGTACATGTAAGGGCTTGGATTTAATTTCCTCAAAGCCTTATAAAGTTCAACCGGGGAGCCTTCAAAAGGAGTGGTTAATTCCTGTCCGTAAACAACCTGCATTACGTCGCCTTCAATTATGTAATCTTTAATTTTTTTTATTGAGTCTAAGTATTCTTTTTTTGAAACTGAAGATGAAAAATTAATTTTATTCTTAGTTTTTTTTCTCTCTTCTTTGCTTGGCTCTAAAAGTTTATCGTGGATTTCATCAATTCTAGACAAACAAGCTGATTTTTCGTCTTCTTGCCCATTAACAACAATGAATAGAGATTTTTTAATATTATCAAAAATAATTACTTCATCAGAAATCATTAACGAAATATCATCATATTTCAATTTAGGCTTTGGAGATTCTTTTAACTTCCCTTCTATTTCTCTTATAGTTTCGTAACTAAAATATCCAACAAGGCCTCCATGAAATTCAGGTAATGCCTTATTTTTTTTAACATCAATATTTTTTAGAAAATCATCTATTTGATCTAAAGGGTTTTTTGATAAAGAAATTTTTTGATCGGTTGGCAAACCGATAATTGAGTATCGTGCCCATTTATCTCCTCCCTCTACGGATTCAAAAAAATACGAATTTTTATCATTTTCAAATTTTAAATAAATTTCTAGAGGAGAGTCTAAATCCCCAATAATTTCTTTGAAAAAGGCTATTTTAGTTTTCATATTCTAAAGAAGAGTCTATTAATTTGTATTCTGCTAATAGTTCGCCCCTATTGGCCTCTATAACTTTTATTGCTGGATGACACATCTTTTTTTCCGAAAATGGCTCTCCTTTTTCAATTACTAATTTAATTCTATCTACAAATAAAATATCTAACGGAATCGAAGTATTTTTCATCCACATACATCTAATTTTTCTTTCTCCATTCCATACAAAATTTACTTGATGAAATTTAGAAAGTTTTTCCAAATTCATTAATCCAATTTTTCTATCTTTATTATTTTTTAAATTTTTTATACAAATATTCTTATCAACTATAGATTCAAAACCTAAGTCGCATTCATAATTTTGCTTCTCTGAAGAAATTAGATTGAATGAAAAGAAACTAATTAAAATTATCTTTAAGAGCTTTAATAGCGTCGACATAACTAGATTTATTGAAAATAGCAGAGCCAGCTACAAAAGTATCTGCTCCTGCAGAGGCAATATCAAAAATATTTGATTCTTTAATTCCTCCATCAACTTCTAATCGGATATCTTTTTGCTTTTGATCGATAACCTTTCTTAGACTTGCAATCTTAGGAATAGTTTCAGGTATAAAGTCTTGCCCTCCGAAGCCAGGAAATACACTCATGAGCAAAACCATATAAAGTTCTTCTAAATATGGCGTCAAAGTATCAAGAGAAATATCTGGATTCAACACTAAGCCGGGCTTGCATCCTAAATCTTTAATTAGTTGGATAGACTTTTCTGTATCATTTGAAGTTTCTGGATGAAAGGTTATAGAAGTTGCTCCAGCATCAGCAAACATTTTTATAAGATCGTCGACTGGTTCAACCATTAAGTGGACATCTATAGGGCAATTTATTCCTGACTTTCTTAAAGATTCACAAACCATTGGTCCGATAGTCAAATTTGGTACAAAGTGGTTGTCCATTACGTCAAAATGTATCCACTCTGCCCCAGCCGAGAGTACTTCTCTTACTTCTTCTCCTAACTTCGAAAAATCGGCTGACAAAATTGAGGGAGCTATAATGTTGTATTGTTTTGGCATTATAGAATTTTACCCTTCGCTTATAATAACGTCTAATTGGCTAAGATCATTTTTTGAATTTATATTTAAGGCCAAGCCATTAAAAATTTCTCCAGAAATTTCTTTCGTCTCAACAATTGGCAAAAGGAGATCGTTCCATAATTGAAGTTTATTAAGCTTGATTTCATTAAATATTTTTGGATTAATAAGTCCTATTCCTGAATAAGTAAGTTCTTTAGAGTTTTCATCTACATAAACGTAGTCCTTCTTTAAATTCATATCAGCATATTGATCATTCCCTTTTTTAAGTAAAATTAAGTGCGCGGCCTTTTCTAGTTCATAATTTGCTAGTCTTGAAAAGGGATAATCTGTCCATAGATCTCCACTTAAAATTAAAAACGGATCGTTGCCAATTAATTCTTTCGCTTTTATCAAGGCCCCACCAGTTCCTAAAATCTTTTCTTCGAATGAATATTCAATTTTTAAATCAAATTTTGAACCATCGCCAATATGATCTTTTATTAGATCAGCTAGATAATGTGTATTTATAATTATTTGGTTAAAGCCTGCGCTTTTCAATTTCAATATATTCCACTCGATTAAAGATTTTCCTTTGACCTTCAAAAGTGGCTTTGGAAGATCTTTGGTTAAATCTTTAAGCCTAGTTCCCAATCCAGCAGCAAGAATAAAAGCCTTCATATTAAGTTATTTTAGCAATCCTCTCGTTTAAAACTTCCTTTAAAGGTAGGAGCGTTTCTGAAATCGGTTTTAATTCTTCATATGCCTTAGAGGTATTAATCATATAATTCAAAAGTACTGGAAAATCAGCAATTCTATTTGTTCTATTCAAATCTAAATAAACTTTGGAAAGCTTTCCAAGAATTCTGAATTGTCTCTGAATACTACAATAGTCAATGTATTCAATTAATTTATTTAAAGAAATCTTTAGATCAAGTTTTTTTTCAATTTTTTTCTGATAATTTTCATACCAAGTCAATATTTTCTCTTTTGGCCAAAAAAAATATAAATCTTTAAACAAAGAAGCTAGATCTAGACCAATCGGTCCTATTAAAGCATCTTGAAAATCTAAGACACCAGTTTTATTATCCTTAAAAATTAGATTTCTACATTCATAATCGAAGTGGCAAATCACTTTTGGTTGATCTAGCAAATTTAAAGAGACTTTTTCATATCTTTCTTTAAGAATTCTTAAAGATTTATTATGGATTTTTTTCTCTAAAAAAGTATTTACGAAAAATTCTTCAAATAAATCCCAATTATATGAAAGTAAATTTTCGTCAAAATTGCTAAAAATATTCTTATCCAAGTTTAGGCTTTGAATCTTGACCAATTCATTAATAGCCAAATCATAATAAAGATCTGCTTTTTCATTAGACAAATTAAATTGATATAGTTCATCTCCAAAATCTTCGACTAAAATCAAGCCTAAAACTTCATTTTCGGAATAAATAGTTGGAACATTCACTCCATTGTTTTTAAAAATTTTTGATTTTTTACTAAATAGGGAAACACTTTCTTCAATTCCATCAGGAACAATCATTAAAATAACTGAGCAGTTATCTAGAAAGAAAAATCTATAAAAATCTCTTTGACTTGATTCGAGTCTTAATTTTAAGAAATCTTTAACACCTGAACTGTTTATTTGATTAAGTTGTTTGGTAAGCCACTCTGAATGACTGTTAGAAAGATTTGTTATCAAAATTTCTAACTATTCTTTGCTGCTTCAGGAGGCAAAATATCATCAGGCACAAAAAAATCTGGAGCAAGTTGATCAAAAGGCACGGAAGCATATTTTGAAAAATCTGTGACACCGTGTTCTGCTAAAAGATTGTCATCTATACAAAAGTTACCTGTAAATTCCTTAGAAGGCTTTGTCAAAATTACATAAGCAGCATCAGCCATAATCTCGGGAGTCCTTGAAATATTTGCCATCTCTTCTCCTCCCAAAACATTTTTAACAGCCGCAGTCGAAATTGCAGTTCTAGGCCATAAAGCGTTTACAGCTACTCCTTGCTCTTTAAACTCTTCTGCCATTCCTAAAACGCAGAGACTCATCCCATATTTTGCCATTGTGTATGCAACGTGTCCGGAAAACCATTTAGGATTCATATCTAAAGGCGGAGATAAATTCATAATGTGTGGATTTTCAGACTTTAAAAGATGAGGAAGACATTTCTTTGAAGTCAAAAAAGTACCTCTTGCATTGATTTGGTTCATCAAGTCATATCTTTTCATATCTGTTTGAAGCGTATTGGTCAATTGGATTGCGCTAGCATTATTTACACAGATATCTATTCCTCCAAAATGTTCAGCTCCCTTCTCTACGCATTCTTCTACTTGTTCTTCAGACCTGATGTCACAAACCAAAGGAAAAGCTTTTCCTCCGGCCTCTTCAATTTCTTCAGCGGCTGTATAAATTGTTCCTGGTAATTTTGGATGAGGTTCTGCTGTTTTTGCAGCCAAAATAATGTTGGCTCCATCTTGAGCGGCTCTTTTAGCTATTGCTAGCCCAATACCTCTGCTAGCTCCCGAAATAAAAAGTGTTTTATTTGCTAATTTAGTCATTTTATCTCCATATTTTTTTTGTTATTTAAAAAATGTATTTTACCCCCCAAATACGCTTAATATCATTAGAATGGTAAATTATTAAGAATTTTCATGAAAAAAATTTCATCTTCTTTTTTTAGTTTACTCACACTAAGCTCAACATTTTTGATCTCTATTTTACTTAACAGTCAGGATTTTAATTATAGCTCTGATTATTTTTTTTCAGATAAAGAAAATAATTCCCTTATTTTTGAAGGGAACGTGAATTTAAATTATGAAGAAATTATTTTTAGTTCAGAAAAAGCAAAGCTTAATCAAAAAAATAAAACACTAGAATTAGAAATGCTCTCCTTTAGGGTTAAGGACCAATTCGTTTGGGGCGAGGCTGAAAAGGCTTTGGCAATGAAAAATAAAGTTTCATTTAAAGAGGCGAAATTTTCTTTATGTCCTTGCGAAGAAAAAATATGGTGGATAGAGTCGGAAAAAGTAGATTTAGAGACCAAAGAGAATAATATTTCTTTTAAAAAAGCTAAATTAAAAGTAAATAATCAAACCATTTTTTATTTTCCTAAAGGCTCTTTTCCAGCATCAGGCGAGAGAAGAAGTGGCTTTTTACTCCCTGAAATATCAGCATCCAATAAAAATGGTACTGATATTAAGATTCCCTACTATTTCAATTTAGCAAAAAATTACGATTTTACTTTTGAGCCAAGATATATTGCAAAACGAGGGGAAGGAGGTTTTTCAAAATTTAGATATTTATCTAAAAATTATAGTGGTTATATTGAGTCTTCTTTCTTATCAGAAAATGATAAATACATTAATAAAACAAGTGATAAATCATTTAGATGGTCTTTTAACTTTATCCATAACGCTAAAATTTTAAAAAACTATTTCCTAAAAATAAAATATTCCAATTTAGGAGATAGTCTTTTTTTAAGAGATTTTGGTGGAAGTTTTAATGGTCAGTCAGATCAATTGTTTGTTCCACAAAAGATTCAAATTGCCAATTTTGGAAAAAACTATAATTTCAGTGCAATTGTAAATGCGTTCAAGTTAACAAGCCCTATTGGAGTAAATCAATTCCAAGCCTTGCCAGAAATTAAATTTAATTATTTTTTAAATTATCAAAATTTTGATTTTAACTTAAAAACCAACTATCAATCTTTTAGAAAGGGAGGATCTTTCTTTGAAAATTCAAAACAAAGGATTGAAAAACTTAAAATTGAGCCTGAACTTTTATTTTATAAGAGTTTTCTTAATTTAGACTCAATGATTAAGGTTAATTATAAATTTGAAAACTTTTATTTAGAAAATTATGAAAAATCTAGAATTTTGCCTCAAGTAGAATTTAAAATTAATCAAAATTTATTCAAAAATAAGAATAATAAATCAGAAGTTCTATCTCCCTTTTTAAGCTTTATCTATGCTGAAGAGGTAAATCAAGATAACTTGCCGAATATAAATTCTGGTTTTTTCTTAGATTCTCATAGTTTTTCTAAAGATATTTTATCTGGGGATAGTTATGTGCCGATGCGAAGAGACATTCTTTTAGGAGCAGATTATTTATTATTAGAAAAGAAAAAAAGGTTGAATATTTCTTTTTCTAGACTGTTCGGACTAGGAAAAAGGTTTTTAGAAACAAATTTATTTAGAGTAGATTTGCCTGAACCATACCAAGTAAAAATTAATTATAAAAACGGAGAGAATTTTAATTTCTTTAGCTCTTTAACTAAAGATTCAAACAAAAATTATGATGCTTTTAATATGGGAATAAATAAAACGTTTTCAAACCAAAATTTTTCTAGCCTAAACTTCACTTGGATTAGAGATATAAATTCTTATATTTTTGAAAATAATGAAAAAAGAAATATCAGGTTTTTTGAGAATAAGAATAAAATTTACTTAAATGAAAGAACATCTTTTCACTCTAAAATTGAATATGATTTAAAAAACTCTAATCTTTCTAATTTAGTTTTAGGAATAGAATATGAAAATCCTGGTCTGATTTTTGGATTGGCTCTGATAGAATCCAACGAATTGGATTGGTTCAAATTGATAAATGAAAATTCTTTCAATGAATATAATAGAGAAAGTTTTAGAATTTACTTTGAATTAAAAGGCTTAGGCTCTTTAGGAAGAAAAATAAATCAATATACTGATAGGAAATTAATACAGTAATGTTAAAAAAAGTCTTAAAAAAAATTATTTCACTTATTTTATTCTTTTCCTTAAACGCAAGTGGAGAAAAAGTAGTTTTAGATAAAATTGCAGTAATTGTTGGTGACGGTTTAGTTCTTGAATCTCAATTTAATCTCAAATTTCAAAAATATGTTCAAGAATTTTCTAAACAGAATCCTGGTCAGGCTTTGCCCCCAGAAAGTTTTTTAAAAAAACAAATTTTAGAAAGTCTTATTGTTGAAGAACTTCTTCTTCAAAAAGCTGAAAGATTTGGAGTCAGGATAAGTGATCAAGAACTCAACGACTATATGGATCAGATTGCTAAAAGCAATAATATAACTCTTGAAGAATTTATTAATGAAGTTTCTTCTGAAGGAAGCTTTCAAAATTTTAGAAGAGATTTAAAAAATAACCTCATTATCCAAAGGGTTCAAAGAGGCCTCGTTAGGCCAAAAGTCTTTATATCGGATCAAGAGTTAGAAAACTATATCGCGTCAGCTGAAGGTCAAAGTTCTATATTAATAGAATATAAAGTAAATCAAATTTTAATAAAATCAAAAATTCAAGCGGAAGAAATAAGTCAAAAACTTTCTGATGGGGAAGATTTCAACGATTTAAAGGCTAGATATGACGAAAGTACAGAAAATGAAGAGCCCAAATGGCAAAGGAAGTCTGAGCTGCCTTCTTTATTTGGCATCGTAGAAGATATGCAAATTGGTTCTCATTCTGATCCATTGGAAAGTGGAGCAGGTTTTTATTTTATTAAATTAGAAGATAAAAGAGGAGATACAGTAAAAGTAGAGTCTCAAGACTTAGTCAGACATATCCTTATTCAAACTTCCGAAATAAGAAGTGACAAACAGGCAGAAGAATTAATTAATGAAATTAAAAATAGAATTTCTAAAGGAGAAGAGTTTAGAGTTCTCGCTAGATTGTATTCCGATGATCCTGGCTCAAAACTTAATGGGGGTGACTTAGGTTGGTCAACATCTGATAAATATGATCCCATTTTTAAAAAAGTTATTGACGATTCAAACCTTAATGAAGTGAGTGAGGTTTTTAAAAGTTCTTTTGGTTTTCATATACTTGAAGTGTTGGATAGAAGAAAAAAAGACGTATCAAAGGAATTACAAAAAGATAAGGCATTTAAAATTATTTTTGAAAGAAAGTATGAAGAGCAACTAGAAAGAACTCTTCAAGAATTGAGAGCAGAGTCGTACGTTGACATTAAAATCAATATATGAAAAAAATTGCTTTAAGTCCTGGTGATCCTGCAGGAATTGGTCCTGAAATTTGTCTTAAGTCTTTGAAAGAAATCAACAATCCA
Source organism: uncultured SAR86 cluster bacterium (assembly GCA_902635045.1). Classification (GTDB taxonomy): domain Bacteria; phylum Pseudomonadota; class Gammaproteobacteria; order Magnimaribacterales; family AG-339-G14; genus CASICS01. The sequence continues at coordinate 12,629 of CACPMT010000001.1, forward strand.
AAAGACTTTGTGTTAATTGGTGATATAGATTTTTACAAAAAGCTTTCTAAAGATTTAAACTTGAATTTGTCTTTCGAAGAGACCTTGGATGCAAAAGATTCTATTTTAGTAAAGAATATCAAACTTAATTCTAAAGTTACTTCGGGTTCTCCAAATATTGAAAACTCTAAATATGTTCTAGATGTTTTGTTAGCTGGATCTTTAGGAGCAATGAGCAAAGAATATGCCGCCTTAGTTACCGGTCCAATTAATAAAAAGATTATTAATGACTATGGTTTTGAGTTTTCTGGTCATACGGAATTTTTAGCCGATATATCTCAAACCAAAGATGTTGTAATGCTCCTTGCTAATTCAAAAGTAAAAATCGCTTTGTTGACTACTCATATTCCTCTAAACAAAGTAAGTGAATCAATTTCAACAAAAAAAATAATAGAGACTGTAAAAATTTTAAATGAAAGTTTAAAAAGACTTTGGAAAATTGAAAATCCTAAAATATGTGTTTTGGGTCTAAATCCCCATGCTGGAGAAGGAGGCTTTATGGGAAGTGAGGAAATAGAAATTATTGAGCCAGCCATTAATGCTCTTTTAAATGAAAAAATATATGTCAAAGGTCCCATTTCAGCAGATACGGCTTTCATAACAGAAAAGATTAATGAATACGATGCATATTTAGCAATGTTTCATGATCAAGGTCTTCCCGTTCTTAAATCTATGGGCTTTGGAGACTCTGTTAATATCACTTTGGGTCTCCCTTTTACTCGAATATCAGTTGATCATGGAACAGCATATGAATTAGCTGGAAGAAATGAAGCTGATCCTTCAAGCTTCAAGAAGTCAATGGAATTAGCTTTAAAATTCTCCTCTTAATCTTGTGAACAAGCACAACAGAAAAAAAAGATTTGGTCAAAATTTCTTAACTGATAAGCATGTATTAAGTAACATTTTAGGTTTCATTAATCCTAAATCTGATGATATTTTTTTAGAAATAGGTCCTGGCTTAGGAAACATGACAGAAATGTTTTTAGGTATACCAGAAAAATATGATGCAATTGAAATAGATAAGGATTTAATAAATCCTTTGAAAAAAAAATTTAAAAATGAAAAAAATTTTTCAATAATTAACAAAAATATTCTGGATCTAGATTTAAATTACTTTGTAAAAGATAAGAAGAAAATAAGATTGATCGGTAATCTGCCTTACAATATGTCTAGCCCTATCCTTGATTGGTGCTTCAAGCAAATTGATCTAATTAAAGATATGCATTTTATGTTTCAAAAAGAATTTGCTTATAGATGTGCTGGAAATCAAAATACAGATTCATATGGTAAATTAAGTGTTATTTGCAATTATCTATGTAAAGTAGATATTCTTGCTGACATTGATAGATCATATTTTGATCCAGTTCCTAAAGTCGATAGTTCTTTTGTAAGGTTTAAGCCGAAAACAAACAAAAAAAATTCAAATGAACTTAAAAACTTAAATTTTTTATTAAATAAATTTTTTAATAAAAAAAGAAAAAAAATAAATAAAACTCTTATTGAATTGTTTTCAGAAGAAGATTTATCAAAAATTGAAATTGACTTTAATTTGAGACCTGACCAACTTAGTTTAGAAGATTATATTTCTTTGGCTAAAATTAGTATTAAAAATGGCTAATTATGCAATAGGAGACATTCAGGGCTGCTATAAAGAATTTAAACTAGCTTTAAAAAAAGTAAATTTTAATCTAGATGAAGATTATTTATGGTTAGTCGGGGATTTAATTAACAGAGGTCCTGATTCGTTAAAACTTTTAAAACATATATACAAAATAAAAGAAAGAACCCATATCGTTTTAGGAAATCATGATTTGCACTTCCTAGCTTGTTTTTATGGACAAAGAAAATTGGCCAAAGCAGATACTATTTCAAATTTAATGCAATCAAAGAAGTCTTTAAAGTACGCAAGATTTTTAATGGAGCAGCCTTTGATATTTAAAAAAGAGATTATTTTCAAAAATAAATCAAAAAAAGTGATCATGGTTCATGCTGGAATACCGCCTAATTTATCTTTAGAAAATTGCTTTGATTTAAATAAAGAATTTCAAGTTGCTTTAAAAAAAAATCCCAAAAGAATTTTAAAGAAGGTTTTTAATAATCCATTTTCTAAATTTTCAAAAAAAATGAGCAAAATTGATAAAATTATTTTTTTTGCAAATGCTCTAACGAGAATTAGAGCATGTAATCATAAAGGAGAAATTGATTTTAATTTTAAAGGCAGAATTAACGAAATACCCAAAAAATTGAATGCTTGGTTTAATTTTGAAAATAGTATTATTAGTGGGAACTCTCAGCTAATTTTTGGACATTGGGCAGCTATAAAGGGAGAAACCAAAAAAAAAGACATTTTTGGATTGGACACAGGATGTGTTTGGGGAGATAAACTAACAATAATGAGGCTCGAAGATAATAAACGGTTTCAAATAAATAGAATTAAAAAATGAAGTATTATTTAGTTGGAGGAGCTGTAAGAGACAAACTGCTTAATCTACCCTTTTCAGAGAAAGACTATGTTGTAGTTGGAGAAACTAACGAGTCAATGTTAAAAAAAGGGTTTATTTCCGTCGGCAAAAAATTTCCCGTCTATTTGCATCCTAAAACAAAAGAAGAATATGCTCTTGCAAGAAAAGAGAAGAAAGTATCATCTGGTCACAAAGGTTTCATTTTTGAAACTAATAATTCTGTAAGTTTGGAAGAAGATTTATACAGAAGAGATCTAACAATTAACGCTATTGCTCAAGATGAGAATGGCATCTTAGTCGATCCCTTTGAGGGCCAAAAAGACCTGAAAAATAAACTACTTAAACACGTGTCGCCAGCATTTTCTGAAGATCCTTTGAGGGTTTTTAGAGTGGCCAGGTTTGCAACAAAATTTTTTCCGCTCGGTTTTAAAATAGATGATTCAACAATAAATTTAATGAAAGACATACCAAAATCAGAGATTGAAGACTTATCTTTTGAAAGAATATGGCAAGAGACAGAAAAAATATTGGCTATGAGTCATTCGCATATTTTTTTTGAAGTATTAGAAAAAGTAAATGCATTATTTGTTTTTCCAGAAATCAAAAAAAATATTTTAAAATCTATCGATTTTTTAAAAAAATTAAGCAACAAGAATTATTCCAAAGAAGAAAAATGGGCTGCTATAAACTTAGAGAATTTAAATCAAAAGAAACTTCCAATACCAAAAAAATTTGAAAGATTTGAAAATTATTCTAGGAATTTTAGATTCATGTTGGATAAAGAAACTTCTGCAAAGTCTTTACTTAAGGCATTAATGAAAATAAATGCATTCAGAAATCAAAATTTGTCCTTGCAAGTTATTAACTTTTTACAAAAAAATAAAAAGTTAAATTCATCTCTGCTTTCGCTCAATTTGGACTGGAATATTTTACTTTCAGAACTAAATTCAATTTCGCTCAGCGAAAGGTCGTCTGATAATGGAGAACTTGCAAAAAAAGAAATCTATAATGCTCGAATTAATATTATTAGAAATTATCTAAATGAATAAAACAATTTTAATAACTGGAGGAGCTATAAGAATTGGAAAAGCAATTTGTAAAAAATTTCACAAAGCGGGTTTCAATATTCTTTGCCATTACAACTCTTCTAAAAAATATGCCGATGAATTATTCGAGGAGCTCAATAGCGTTAGGAAAGATTCTTGTTCGATAATTCAATTTGATTTAAATGATATTGATAAATATCCAGTTTTTATAGAAAAAGTAAAAGAGCTTTCTGAATCAGTTGATGTTTTAGTTAATAATGCATCTGCCTTTTATGCTTCTCCTCTCGATAATTATCAAGAAAGTGACTGGGAAGACCTGCATAACTCAAACCTTAGAGGTCCTTTCTTAATCTCATCTCTTCTTAGAGAAAACATTAAAAGTGCAAGAGGCTGCATAATAAATATTACAGATGCAATGGTAATAAGAGGCATGAAGAATTACTCAATTTACTCTTCGGCAAAAGGTGGTCTAGAAACACTCACCAAGTCTTTAGCAAGAGATTTAGCACCTGATGTAACTGTGAATGGAGTGGCTCCAGGAGCTATTCTTCTTCCTTCTGACGGCTCATCAGATGAAGATTTACTTTTATCAAAAATTCCACTGGGCAGATTGGGTACTGAAGAAGATATAGCGTCAGCAGTTTTTTTCTTGGCCGAAAATAAATACATCACAGGACAAATTTTAAGAGTTGATGGCGGAAGGTCTCTTAATTAAGATAGAAATTTCTAAAAAACAATTAATATGATTAAAAAATTCGAAAGTCAATTTAATGGAACTAAAAAAATGTCTGAAAAACATTTTATCGATCCAAAAATTCTTACACCTTATTTAAAAGAAAAAATCTCCGACTTTGATGGTCCTTTAGAAATAGAAGAATTTATTGGTGGTCAGTCTAATCCAACTTATTTTTTAAAGACAAAAAATAAATCTTATGTTTTGAGGAGAAAACCTCCTGGTGTGCTTCTTAAATCTGCTCATGCCGTTGATAGAGAATTTAAAGTTATATCTGCGTTAAATAAAACTGACCTACCTGTTCCTAAAGCTTACATTCATTGTGCAGATGAGAGTCTCATTGGAACAGAATTTTTTGTAATGGAATACATTGATGGAACGGTCTTATGGGAATCTCATATTCCACATGGAACTAAAGAAGATAGATATGAAATTTACTCATCTATGAATGAAACAATTGCTAATCTTCATTCGATTAATCCCAAAGAGATTGGGTTAGAAGATTTTGGAAGACCCGGAAATTACGTCGCTCGACAATTATCAATCTGGACTAAACAATACAGAGATTCAGAAACTGCAGAAATTTCCTCGATGAATAACTTAATTGATTGGCTACCCGAAAATCTTCCTTCAGAAAAGCCCATTAGATTAGTTCATGGTGATTTTAGTTTAACTAACGTTATTGTTAATCCCGAAACTAATAAAATTTCGTCTATCTTAGATTGGGAGCTTTCTACTTTAGGAGATCCTATCGCAGACTTTAGCTATCACTGTTTACAATATTTTATTAATCCTGTTTTAGGGGATGTAAATCAATGTAATGAATTAAACATTCCTAATTTGGAAGCCTACAGGGATATGTATATGGAGAATTCTGAATTTGAAATAAGTGAATCAGAATGGAATACTTATATGGGCTTTAGCATGTTTAAACTTGCGGCTATTGCTCAGGGAATAACTGGAAGAGTCAGAGACGGTACTGCTGCAGGAAAAGATGCCGATAAATTTTTTGAACAGACTGTCTCATTGGCTGACCTTGGTTGGCTTTTTGTGCAAAAATAATGAAAATTAAGGGGAGAAATTATGAGTAAAAAAAGCATGCCGATTGAAAAAGGTCATATAATGATGTTTGCAAGAGCAATAGGAGATGAAAATCCTATTTATTACGATGAAGAATATGCTCAAGATAGGTTAGGTGGAATTATCGCGCCTCCAACGTTCATTCAATCCGCAGCCCAATTTAATCCAGACAATCCATTAAGGCCCAAAATTGGAGAGCCTTGGTTTGGCTCAGGCAAAACGCCAACGGGTATAGAAAAAAAAGAAAATGAATCAAAAGATTCGGCCAGCACAAACATGCTTCATGCGGAACAGCATTTTGAATACCATCAACCTTTAAAACCTGGAGATGTTTTGACTCCAGAAGTTACAGAGGGAGAAAAATGGGAAAAAGAAAGTAAAAGAGCTGGATTGTTAAAATTTAGTGAAAGTATTACGAAATATTTTAATCAAGACAATGAGTTAGTAATCACTGCAAGATCTGTAGGAGTCGTAACTGAAAAAGTAGTTGAAAATTAGGAGATATGAATAATGATTGATGTTAATAATATGAAAGTAGGTGATACTTTCGAGGAAGTGATAGTTGATAACTTAACCCGAACTCAAATTGTTCAATATGCAGGCGTTTCTGGGGACTATAATCCTCTTCATACTGACGAAATTTTTACTACACAAGTTGCAGGCTATCCAACTGTTTTTGCTCATGGAATGCTAACAATGGGTATGACAGGAAAAATGCTTACCAATCTTGTCGGAGATGATAAATTAAAAAACTTTGGGGTTAGGTTTACCAGCCAAGTTTGGCCTGGAGATACTTTAAAAACTAAGGCAAAAATAATATCTATTGAAAAAAATACTGATAATGTTTTAGTAAATTTTGAGTTGGTAACTGAGAATCAAAATAATATTCCTGTAGTAACGGGAACCGCAACAGCTCTGATTTAACAAATGAATTCTGAGTATAAGCCTAATTTAGACAGCGGCTACTCATACTATGTATTGTCGCTTCTATTAATCGTTTATATTTTTAATTTTTTAGACAGACAAATAATCGCGATTCTTGCCCCGGAAATCCAAAAGGATTTAGGAATTTCGTTGGGAGATTTAGGATTTTTATACGGAACTGCATTTGCGATTTTTTACGCAATCATGGGAATTCCCTTGGCTAAATTAGCAGATTCGTGGAATAGAACCAAGTTAATAAGCCTTGGCGTTGGTCTATGGAGTTTAATGACAGCTGCATCAGGGTTAGCTAAAGGCTTTGTCGGATTGGCTGTATGCAGAATAGGAGTAGGTGTTGGTGAATCAAGTGCAAGTCCTGCTGCATATTCTTTATTGGCTGACTATTTTTCTGACAGAATAAAAACAACTGTTTATTCAATTTATGCAAGTGGTATTTATATTGGTGGAGGTATTGGTATTTTTTTAGGTGGGTGGATTTCAGATACATGGAATTCCACCTATCCAATTAGTGAATTAGCGCCGTTTGGATTTGCAGGATGGCAAATAGCTTTTATATCTGTTGGGCTTCCAGGTTTGATCGTTGCGTTGCTTGTACTAACAATTAAAGAGCCTATAAGAGGACATACAGAAGAAGTTGAAATAAAAAAAGTCGATAAACCATTCAAAGAAGCAGGGAAAATGCTAGCAGGCATTATTCCCATTGCCTCTATGATAAGTCTATACAAAGAGGACTCAGATAAAAAAGAAGTTTTTTTACAGTTAGGGTTTAAGGGAGGTATTTTTTCATTGATTTTGTTGATGGGGTTTTTAACCTCAGATTGGCTTCAATGGTCTGCATTCGGGTTGGGTCTATATGCTCTTTTAAGCTGGATACAGACTGTTAAAATTAAAGATGCAGTCTCTTACGATATAGTTTTCAAATCGAAAACAATGAACTTAATAATGGTAGCCTTTCCCCTTTTTAGTTTTATGGGTTATGCAGTGAGTGCCTTTTTACCAACTTACTTTATGGAAACTTTTGATGTATCCGCGACAATCGCTGGAAGAAATTTGGGTTTGCAAAGTGCTATTTTTGGCTTTCTTGGATTACTTTTTGGGGGAGTTTTTTCTGACTTCTTAAGAAAATTCTATGCAAATGGCAGGTTAATTGTTGGAATGATCTCTATTGTTTTATCTCCTTTATTTTTAATTCTCGCCCTTCACGCAGAGACTTTATTTGTATTTTACGTTCATCACATTATTTGGTCATTTGTTTCTACTTTTTGGGTTGGACTTTGTGTTGCAACTGCCACTGACCTTGCTTTGCCAAGGATGCGAGGTATGGCATCCGCTTATTTTATTCTAATGGCATCTGTTGTCGGTCTTGCATTAGGTCCTTATACGGTCGGAAAAGTAGCTGATATTTTTATATCTTATGGAAATGGGACTGCTGATGCCTTGAGTTTATCTATGCAAACTCTCTCTATTGTTTTTTTAGTGAGTTTCACTCTTCTTTTCATTGCTATTAGATATCTTCCTTCGGAAGAAAAATCAAAGTACGAACGAGCACGAAAACTTGGTGAGATCTGTTAACTAGATCACTTTAACTTTGTTGAAAAAATTATTTTTCTCTGAAAGCATTTTCTTAAATGAAGTTTTATTGATTGGATGAATTTTTTCTGGACAAATTTCTGCCAGTGGAACTAAAACAAAAGGATATTTTTCTATATCTTTATGAGGAACTTCTTGTCCGTTTTTTTTTAAAATTTCATCGCCATAAGTTAAAAGATCTAAATCAATTAATCTATCCGAAAACTTTTCTAATTCTTTTATTCTGCCCATTGAAGTCTCTATTTTTTTTAGATATTGAATAGCTTTTTCAAATTCCAAATCTGTATTGCAAAGAATGACTTGATTTAAAAAATCGTCACCTTGAAAACCCTCTGATTTACTTGAGTAAATTTTTGAAGACTTTATAAGTTTAAAATTCTTAATTATTAATTCATTCGCTTTTTGAAGATTAATTAATGGATTGATGTTACTTCCTAGGCTAATGGTAACTTCTTTCATAATCGACTTCTTAGAATTTCAACTCCTACTGATTTTGAACCTCTCAGTGCGCCTGGTTTTTCAACACGCAGTTTAATATCTTTTATCTGCTTATTTTTAAGAACTAATAAAGCAATTTCTTCTGCCATTTTTTCTACCAAAAAAAAAGAGGAATTCTCCACTAAATTTACGATTGATTTCCCAATTTTTTTATAATCAAGAGCATCATCGATTTTATCTGACTTTCCAGCTTTAGAGGTATCAAAGCTCATTTCTAAACTAATTCTCACAATTTGTTTTACTTCTCTCTCCCATCCAAAAATGCCTATTATGGTTTCTACTTCCAAATCCTCTATAAAAACTTTATCCATAATCGATTTCCTCTAAACTCCATCTTGGATTTACTTTAATCTCATAATCTTGTTGAAAATTTAATTTTTCACTTGCAGCGAAAGCAATCATTGCTCCATTATCTGTGCAACGCGACAAATCTGGATAAAAAAGATTTTTTTCATCAATTTCTTTTTTAAAAGATTTTCTTAAAGCTTTATTAGCCGCCACTCCTCCAGATAGCACCAACTGATGGCAATTTTCTTTTTGCATGGCATTTACAGATTTTTTTACCAAACACTCAACTGCAGCATTTTGAAAAGCTAAAGAAACATCACATTTTTTTTGAAGATCAAGTTTTTTGTCTTCTTTAAGGCGCTTTATTTCATATAAAACAGCTGTTTTTAATCCGCTAAAGCTGAAATTAAAGTCTTGAGAATTAATCATTGGTCTAGGAAAGACAATGTCAGATGAGCTGCCTTTCAAAGCATTTTTTTCAATTTCAGGTCCTCCCGGATACTTAAAGCCTAATAATTTAGCAGTTTTGTCAAAAGCCTCTCCTACCGCATCATCTATTGATTCGCCAATTATTTTGTAGTTATCAGGTGAATTTACTTTAGCCAATAAAGTGTGTCCTCCGGAAACCAACAAAGTCATAAAAGGATATTGCAATGAATCCGCCTCAAATTTTGCCATTATTAAATGAGCTTCCATGTGATGGATAGGAATTGTTGGAATATTCAAACTAAAAGCTAGGGCTTTCGCGAAAGCTGCGCCAACCATTAGTGGGCCCCTTAGTCCTGGACCTTTGGTATAAGCTATGGCATCTATGTTTTTCAAATCAATATTTTTTGAAGAAACTTCCTCATCAATTAAAGGTAATAGCTTATTGATATGATCTCTTGCTGCTAATTCTGGAACTACGCCGCCAAATAAATTATGTTTTGCAGCTTGGCTAAATAACGACTCAAAAATAAATTGATTTGCATTGTCATCATAAAGCGCTATCCCTGTCTCGTCACAAGAAGTCTCTATTCCTAAAATTTGCATATTAAAATCTTAACAGATAGGAATAGACTTCTAAATATTTTGCAAAAAATTCTAATCATGGCTAGAATTGCCTCCTATTTGTAACTATGCCAGTAATAAAACTAAAAGAAACAGAATCATTCGACGCAGGATTACGCAGATTTAAGAGATCTTGTGATAAGGCAGGTATTATTGCTGAGGTGAGAAAAAGGGAATTCTACGAAAAACCAACTGCAGTAAGAAAAAGAAAAGCAGCTGCTGCTGTCAAAAGAGCCTCAAAAAAAAGAAAAATGGGAACAATGCCTCCCTTAAGAGCTAGATTCTAAAATAAGAAATGACAGAAAATATCCAAGCTTCTATTAAGCATGAAGTTTCACTTTCCATGAAAGAAGGAAACAAATTTAGAACAGTAACTTTAAGATTAATAGTTTCTGCTTTTCAAGTTGAAGAAATTAACAAAAAAGAAGAACTGACAGATAAGGAGTGCATAGAAATTCTTGAAAAAATGATAAAACAAAGAAAAGATTCAATATCTCAATTTGAATCTGCTGGAAGAGAAGAACTTTCAAAAAAAGAAAAAGATGAAATATCAATTATTCAAGAATTTATGCCTGAGCAGCTTAGCGCCGAAGAAATTGATATTTTAGTAAAAAAAGTTATTTCCGAAACTAATGCTGAATCGATGAAAGATATGGGTAAGGTAATGGGGACACTTAAAGAACTGACTTCAGGAAAAGCTGACGTTGGGTATATTAGTTCTGAAGTAAAAAAAGCTTTGAGTTAGTTTTTTATTTTTTTTACAGTTTCTACAATTGTAATAGTTTGTTGGTCAGCTTCTATATTTAAATAATCGCCTTTTTTTATCTCTGATAAATTAGTTCTTTCGATAGTTTCTGGAATTAAAGAAACGCTAAAACTAGAATTTGTTGAATTAGACACTGTCAAACTTATTCCGTTGATTGCAACATATCCTTTTTGAAAAATATATCCTTTAACCTGGGATGGTTTTGAAATTGTAAGTATTTTTTCTTTTCCTTTTTTGAACTCTTTTACTTTTCCCATGCAATGAACATGGCCTGATACTAAGTGCCCTCCAATTTCTTCTCCCATTTTTAAAGATCTTTCAAGATTCAAAGGCATTGAAATATTTTTAACTAAATTTGATAGCCTCAGAGATTCATGAATAATTTCAAATTTGATTGTTTTTTTTGAAAAAGAACAAACTGTTAGGCAAACTCCATTTACTGCAACGCTATCACCTTTTTTCAATTTTTTTGTAAAGCCGCTTTCTACAGAAACAATAAGCTCTGCTCCAAAACTCTTTTTAACCAGTTTTGCACTTAGAGACTTTGATTGAATTATGCCGGTAAACATTATGTAATTAATCTAACTCTGATATTTTTGCTATAGAAAATATTTTAATTCCTTCATTAAATAGGTTATCTCGATAAAAATTGTTGTCTTCGTCTTTTTCTTCTCTATCTAATGCAACCAAAACTGCAGAAAGCTCAGCATTTTCATTTTTTATTATTTTTAAACTATTTTTAATAGCAGTACCTGCAGTTAAAACATCGTCAATTATTAGGACCTTCTTAGAATTTAATTTACCAATTAAGTTGCCCCCTTCGCCATGATCTTTTGTTTCTTTTCGATCAAAAACTAAGTCAATCGTTTTGCCAGTTTTATTGTAATAACTAATTCCAACGGCACTAGCTAAAGGTATGCCCTTATATGCTGGTCCAAAAATCACATCAAACTCCAATTTTTCGCTTATTAACTTCTCAACATAAAAGTCGGATAAAATTTTCAAAGAGTCGTTTCTAAAAAAAGATGAAATATCGAAAAAATAATTACTCTTTATTCCAGACTTGAGAGTAAAGTCGCCAAATTTAAGTGCATTTAATTCAATAGCTTTTTCTAGAAAAGGTTGCATATAATCTCTTTATAAGAATTTTTGCATTAATGAATAAAAATCTCCACAATCTTTTTGTAATTTCTAGTCCTTCCGGAGGTGGAAAGACCAGTCTTTTGAAAGCTTTTTTTGAAGACAAAAGAGCAAAAAAAATTACTTTATCTATTTCTCATACAACTAGAAAAAAAAGATTAGGAGACATTGAGGGTAAAGATTATTTTTTTATTGATAAAGAAGATTTTTCAAAGAAAGAAAATAATGGTGATTTTATTGAAACAGCAAATGTATTTGGAAATCTATATGGAACAGAAAAAAAATTTGTTTATGATCAGTTGCAAACCTCAGATGTAATTTTAGAACTTGACTGGCAAGGAGCAGAAAATATTAAAGAAATATTTTCAGATGCTATTTTAATTTCACTAATTCCACCTTCTTACAAAGATCTGGAAGATAGACTGAGAGGAAGAGCTTTAGATACAGACAATATCATTTCTAAAAGACTTTCTGAATCAAAAAGAGAAGTTTCTAAATGTTTAAGTTTTGATTTTTTAATATTAAATGATGAATTCAACAAAGCTCTTGATGATTTAAAAGACATTATTTTCAATAATAGAAAAGTTAATGAATTCAAATCGAGAGTATCTAATGAATTAACTAAAAACTTACTAGATTTAGCGTAACAATTTAAGTAGAATCCTTTTCAAAATTATGGCTAGAATAACTGTAGAAGATTGTTTAAAACAAATACCAAATCGATACGAGATGGTAAAGCTTGCTGCTAAAAGAGTGAAGCAGTTAGCTGTGGACGGCAGAGAACCTACTGTTGATCCCGAAGACGACAAACCTACTGTTATAGCGTTAAGAGAAATAGCAGCTGGTTTAGTGACCTTTGATAACATAGATAGCTTTAATTTTGATGCTTTAGAAGAAGAGCTCTCAGAGCAACTTATTTCAGACGAAGATTTATAATCCTTCAGTTAAGCTCTCATTTTGCTAAAATTTGCAGTTATGGTTGCAAATGAAAAATCTTTACAAAAATTAAATAAGAATTTAAGCACTTATCTTAACGATTCTCAGCTAGAGCAGGTCAATAAGGCTTATCTTTACGCTGTAAGTGCACATTCAGGTCAATTTAGATCCAGCGGAGATCCTTACGTTACTCACCCTGTAGCAGTTGCAGAAATATTAGCTAAATTTAAAATGGATGAAGATTGTCTCACCGCTGCAATGTTACACGACGTCATTGAAGATTCAGGAATCCCAAAATCTTTTTTAAAAAAAGAATTTAATTCAAATGTTGCAGAACTTGTAGATGGAGTCAGTAAATTGGATAAAATTTCCCTTAATTCAAAAAAAGAAGAACAAGCGGAAAATTTTCAAAAAATGGTTCTTGCGATGTCACAAGATATTAGAGTAATTGTACTTAAGCTTGCGGACAGGTTGCATAATATGAGAACTCTTGAGTTTTTAAGTGAAGAAAGACAAAAAAGAATAGCTCTTGAGACACTAGAAATTTACGCGCCAATTGCACATAGATTGGGTATGCATCAAATCTATAGAGAATTGGAAGATATTGCCTTTCACATATTAAACCCTCTTCGAAGCAAAGTATTAAAAAGTGCGATTGACAAAAAAACGAAAGGAAGAAAAAAAATTCTTTCAAAAATTGAATCTTCTATCAAAGAAAAAATGCAAGAAAACAAAATTCCATGCCAAGTTAATGGCAGAAGAAAGCATTTATATGGAATTTTTAAAAAAATGAAAAGGCAATCTAAATCTCTTGAAGAAGTAATGGACGTATATGCATTCAAGATAACAATTGATGATGTTATGGATTGTTATAAAGTTCTTGGTATATTGCATAATTCTTTTAAACCCATTGAAGGAAGGTTTAAGGATTACATTGCAATACCTAAATCAAATTCATACCAATCTTTACATACTGGAATAATTACCTTTGATGGACTGCCTGTAGAAATTCAAATTCGAACTCATGACATGGATGAATTAGCTGAATTTGGAATTGCAGCGCATTGGTTCTATAAAACAGGTCAGCCAGATAATCCAGCACAATCTAGAGCTAGAAGGTGGGTAAATACTTTGGTAGAAGTTCAAAAAAATATTGATGATCCTCAAGACTTTATTGATGTGATAAAAACAGGTTTAGTTCCTAATGAGATTTATGTTTTTACACCAAACGGAGATATTGTTGAGCTTCCAAAAGACTCGACACCAATTGATTTCGCATTTGCTGTCCATTCTGATATCGGACTTCATTGCAAAGGTTGTAGAATCAATAAAAACTTGGCGCCTCTCAGCGTGCCTCTCGAGAGTGGACAAACAATTAACATCATTACCGATAAATATCCTCAGGCAAATCCCACCTGGCTAGAATTTGTTAGGACTTCTAGAGCAAGAAGCGCTATTAGAAATTCAACAAAAAACTTAAAAGCGTCTAAAGCACGAAAATATGGGAAAAATTTATTAGAACAATCCTTGGAGCCGCATAGAATTAAACTTAGAAATGTTCCTAAGGCTCGTATGAGCAAACTTTTAGATGCAATTAATGTAAAAAGTGTTAGAGAATTGTTAGAACAGATTGGATCAGGACAAAGATCTAGTTTAGTGGTCGCACATCAAATCATTCAATTTTTAGATTATGACCAAAAAGATTTAATTGAATTTTCAAACATTCAAATTAGCGGTTCAGAAGGATTAGTTCTTTCTTATGCAGCATGTTGTAAACCCATACCAGGAGATAATATTATTGCTCATTTTTCCAATCAAAAAGGTATCGTAATTCATACTGAGCGTTGCAAAAATATGACAGCTTTAAGAAAGGATCCAGCTCATTGTGCTCCTGTACAATGGGAAAAAGATGTTATTGGTGATTTTTCTGTAGAAATAAAGATCATTTCGGATGATAGACCTGGTCTTCTTGCTGAAATATCTGCATCAATTAGCGAGGCCGGTTCAAATATTGTTAATTTTAGAATGGATCCTCCTGCAGGATCGTCAATTCAAATGTATGTTGTAATTGAAGTTAAAGATAGACAGCATCTTGCAAAAATTATGAGAAGATTGAGAAGATTAAACCATGTCATGTCAGTTTCAAGAATTCATAATCAAGATCAAAAATTAGAATTAGTTCCCAAATGAAGAAAATAATATCTACTGATAGTGCTCCATCTGCTATAGGAACCTATTCTCAAGCAGTTCTTATTAATAATTTTCTCTATGTTTCAGGACAAATTGCATTAGACCCAAAAAATATGAAGATGGTTGAAGGGATAGATAATCAAATTGAGATGGTTTTCAAAAATATAAAAGAAATTCTTAAGGAAGCAGAAATGGATTTTTCGAATGTAATTAAGTTAACTATTTTATTAGATAATTTAGAAAACTTTGAAAAAGTGAACGAAATTATGAGCGAATTATTTGAAAAACCTTATCCTGCTAGGGCAGCTTTTGAGGTCTCTAAACTTCCTAAAAATAGTTCCATTGAAGTAGAAACTATCGCATATAAAGGAAGTGCAAAATAATTCTTTAAATTCTCCAATAGAGGAAATAAAAGGAGTTGGTCCAAAAATAAAATCTCAACTCGAGAAAATAGGTATTCACTATGTGGAAGATGCACTTTTCATGCTTCCTAAAAGCTACGAAAATAGAACAAAGCTCACTCAAATTAAAGACTTAGTACCGGGTCAAGCTTTTCAGGTCGAAGGAGAAATAGTAGAGAGTAAAATTTATTATCCAGGGAGAAGAGCTTTTTTTGCAAAGATTACTGATGGTACTGGATTTTTACAAATAAGGTTGTTTTTCTTTTCTCAACAACAAGCAAAGTCTTTTGAAAAAGGTCTATCGGTAAGGCTTTATGGAGTTGTAAGAAACTCTGGAAATAAATTAGAAGTCTTTCACCCAAGTTATAAAATTTTTAATTCTAAATTTAGACCGCCTCTTGATAATACTCTTACGCCAGTATATTCCGTGGGATCGAGTAAAATTACTCAATACAGATTGAGAAATATTATTCAAAATTGTATAAAAAAAATTAACGAATCTGATTTAAATGATGAAAATATAGATAAAACTTTTTCAAATCAAAAAATTTCTAATCTTTCTATAAAAAATGCATTAAAAATAATTCACAACCCATCTATTGAAGACGATATTATTAAAATTAAACAATTTGAGCATCCAGCTCAGAAAAGATTAATTATCGAAGAGTTAATTACTAACTTGATTGGAGTAAAGATCTCCACCAAAAAAGTGGATGAAATGAAAGCAGCTAGTATTCCTTACAAAAAGGAATCATTACTTTCATTTTGTAAATCCCTTCCCTTTTCCCTTACGGGTGCCCAAGAGAGAGTAATTAAAGAAATTCAAAAAGATATGAATAACACCAGGCCAATGAGAAGGCTTGTTCAAGGGGACGTAGGATCAGGGAAAACTGTGGTTGCCGCTGCTGCGATGTTAACTTGTGCAAAAAGTAATCTTCAGTCAGTTCTTCTTTGTCCCACAGAGGTTTTAGCAGAACAACATTATAAAAATTTCACTAAGTGGTTTGATAGTGAAAATATCGAAATTGAACTACTAACTGGAAAAACGAAAAAAAAAGAATGGGAGAAAATAGATCAAAATTTAAGTTCTGGAAAAACAAAAATCCTTATAGGAACGCACTCAGTTTTTCAAGATAGAGTATCAATGAAAAATCTTTCTCTTGTTGTTGTAGATGAGCAGCAAAGATTCGGTGTGAAGCAAAGATTTGAAATGCTTCAAAAGTCTAAGAAAACGCTCTTACCTCATCAACTATTTATGACTGCAACGCCTATACCCAGAACTTTAGCTATGACCATTTTTGCTGACCTCAGTGTCTCAAAAATTGATGAATTACCTCCGGGAAGAAATCCTGTTGTTACCTCAGTTATGTCAAATGAAAAGAAAGATGAGTTGGTAAAGCGACTTGAAATAATATGCTCTGAAGGCAATCAAGCTTTCTGGTTATGCACAATGATTGAAGAATCTGAAAGTCTCGATGTTCAAGCAGCAGAATCAGCAAAAGATTGGATTTCAAAAAAGAGTAAAAACCTTAAGGTTGGGCTAGTGCATAGTAAATTAAACAAATCTCAAAAGGATTTGGTCATTGAAGATTTTAGGGCTGGAAAGATAGATGTCCTTGTTTGCACTACAGTAATAGAAGTTGGCATGGACGTCCCAAATGCTAGCTTAATGATTATTGAAAATGCTGAAAGACTAGGGTTATCTCAATTACATCAACTAAGAGGAAGAGTAGGAAGAGGTCCAAATATGAATGCTCATTGTGTTCTTTTATATCAGGGAAAGCTAGGAGAACTTGCTGAGTCTAGAATGGCAGCAATGAAAGAAACAACTGATGGTTTTAAAATTTCAGAGATAGACATGAAGATAAGAGGTTCGGGAGAAATTTTAGGAACTAAACAATCTGGAGGAATGGAACTTAAAATAGCTGATTTAATGAGAGATGCGCATCATTTAGATAACGCTGAAAAGCTAGCTAACATTTTAATTTCTTCACCTGCCGAAGTGGAAATTCTTATGAAAAGATGGGTAGGTAATAAACAAAATTTAATAGCTGCTCAATAAAAAGCCGATTTTAAATCGGCTTTTTAATTTAAAGTAGAGGAGAAATTACTAAGCTTACAATCGCCATAACATTTATTAAGATATTCATAGATGGTCCAGAAGTATCTTTAAAAGGATCTCCTACGGTGTCTCCGACCACTGCAGCTGCATGAGTATCTGTCCCTTTGCCTCCAAGATTTCCTTTTTCTATAAATTTTTTAGCGTTGTCCCATGCACCCCCTGCATTTGCCATCATTAGAGCCATTGATACACAACCAATTAGTCCTCCTCCTAACATTCCTCCTAAAGATTCTGCTCCAAGACCAAATCCAACGACTGCAGGAGCTGAAACGGCAATAATTCCTGGTAGCAACATTCTTTTTAACGCAGCTGAAGTTGCAATATCAACACATTTTGCAGTATCCGGTTCAGCATTACCCTCTAAAAGTCCCGGTATTTCCTTGAACTGTCTTCTAATTTCATTAATCATTTCAAATGCTGCATCACCCACTGCAGTCATTGTTATTGAAGAAATTAAAAATGGAATAGAAATACCAATGAACATTCCCACTAAGACCTTGGGATCCGAGAGCAACAAAACAAATTCTCCCCCTCTGCTATGAGCAATTGTTTCCACAAAAGCCGCAATAATTGCCAGAGCAGCTAAAGCTGCTGCGCCGATTGCAAAACCTTTTCCTATAGCTGCTGTAGAGTTTCCTACTTCATCTAATGAGTCAGTTATCTTTCTTGTTTCTTCTCCCATGCCAGCCATTTCAGCTATGCCGCCGGCATTATCTGCAACTGGTCCATAAGCATCAATTGCCATAGTTATTCCAACAGTTGCAAGCATGCCAACTGCAGCAATTCCTACTCCGTATAATCCTGTTAAATATGTTGAAATCCAAATTATCGAAGCTAAAACCAATATTGGTATTACAACAGATTGCATTCCGACAGCTAGTCCAGTGATCATGACAGTAGCTGGGCCCGTTTCTCCTGATTTAGCTATATCTTCGACCGGCCTGCTGCCAGTATAGTATTCTGTTATTAGTCCAATTAAAACTCCTCCAACGGCTCCAGTCAAAACAGCCAGCCAAACATTAAGTCCTTCCTCTCCCAACATTGATTGAGTTAGGAAAAAAGCAATAATTATAAATATGACAGCCGCACCTATTGTTCCAGTCCTTAAGGCAACATCAGCTTCAAGAGATGAAGCGGCTCGAACAATAAGAATTCCTAAAATTGATGAAATTAAACCAATTGATGCTAGTGCTAGGGGAAGAAGCATTCTTCCAGAATCATCAAGCGTTGCAGCAATTGCTATTGAAGCAATCATAGCCCCACAGTAGGATTCAAAAATATCTGAACCCATGCCCGCGACATCGCCAACATTGTCTCCAACATTGTCAGCAATAACTCCTGGATTCCTTGGATCATCCTCTGGTATGCCTGCCTCTATTTTTCCAACTAAATCTGCTCCAACGTCTGCGCTCTTAGTAAAAATTCCTCCTCCCACTCTTGAAAATAAGGCCACGCAAGATGCTCCCATTCCAAATCCTTCAATTGCTCTAGCCGTCTCAGGGTCTCCTCCAAAATAAAAATATAAGCCACCCAAACCCACTAAACCTAACGAAGCGACGCAAAGACCCATGATAGATCCTCCATAAAAGGCAATAGATAAAGCTGTTTTAGCGCCTTGATTTGCTGCTGCAGTAGCTGTTCTAGAATTTGCTTTTGTTGCAGAAAACATTCCCAACCAACCTGCCAGAGAAGAAGAAATTGCTCCTGCAGTAACAGCTATTGCAGTATTAAGTCCTAAGGCAAGGTAAGAAAGAATAATTAAAACCGAAACAAAAATGAAAAGATAAGAATACTCTCTGCGCATGAAGACCATTGCACCAAGATGTATCTGATCAGCAATTTTCTTAACTTTATCTATTCCACCATCATATTTAAGAACTATTAAATATATAAAAAGTGCAGCCAGCAGCCCTGCCATTCCAAACAAAGGTGGAATAATTAACATTGAACCCATAGTTTTCTCCTCCAGAAAAAAGTTAATTTAACAGAAAGCTGAGTCAATTTCATTGATTAACCTGCATTAAAAATTTCTTCATCTAATTTATTTTCTGACTTGGCAACTATACAAGAAACCATAGCATCTCCTGAGACGTTAACTGCCGTCCTAATCATATCCAATAACCTATCGACGCCAATAATTAGCGCAATGCCTTCAACTGGCAAGCCCACTTGCTGCAGTACCATTGCTAACATGATTAACCCCACGCCCGGCACACCTGCCGTTCCGATTGAAGCCAAAGTTGCTGTTAAAACTACCATTAAATATTCTGAAAATGACAAATCTACGGAAAATGCTTGAGCAATAAATACTGTTGCAACTCCTTGCATGATCGCTGTGCCGTCCATGTTTATGGTAGTCCCTAAAGGAACACAAAAAGAACTTACAGACTTTCCCACACCAAGTTTTTCTTCAACTGTTTTTAAAGTGATTGGCATCGTGGCACTACTCGATGATGTGCTGAATGCAAATAACATTGCTTCTCGCATTTTTTTAAAAAAAATATAAGGATTAAGTTTTGATAGGAAGAGAATTATGCTGTAAGTGAAGGAAGCATGAAAAATTAGTATAAAGCTTAAAATTAAAAAATATTCAAACAAATCTGTAATGATTTGAAATCCTAAGGATGCAAATATATTAAAAATTAAACAAAAAACCCCAATTGGCGAAATTAAAATTACGATATTTACAATTTGAAGAATTATTAAATAAAGGTTATCAAAAAAACTTTTTATTTTTTCTCCATTTTCACCTATTTTTAAAAGTCCATAACCAAACAATAGAGCAAATACAATAATCTGCAGCATATTTCCTTCTGACATTGCATGAACCGGATTTGTAGGAAAAATATTCACTAAAGTATCTTTGAAAGATGGAGAATCTGGAGCCGAAAAAGTATTTACAGACTCAATATTTATGCCATCACCAAAAGTAAAAAAAGAGGAAATTAGTAAAGCGCTAAAGATAGCGAAAGACGTTGTAAAGACATAGAGTAAAGCAGATTTTATACCGATCGAACCTAATTGAGTGCCAGAGGAGACCTGACTTACCCCGCATACAAGAGAAACAAAAACCAAAGGAACAACTAGAAGTTTTAATAGACTTATGAAAATTTGTCCTAATGCATCAAATAATCCGGAAACTAAATAACTTAAGATAAGATCAACAAAAATTAAATCTTGAAGTGCATTTACCAAGCTGCCAAAAGAGATTCCTAAAAACATGGCAAGCAAGATTCTTTTGGTGAAAGACATTTTTAGTAACTTTTTCCACCCTCTAGTGGGATCATGTCAAAATCTTCTTTACCTACTCCGCAATCAGGGCAAACCCAATCCTCAGGTACATCTTCCCATTTTGTTCCTGGTTCGATGCCTTCTTCCGGTAATCCAAGCTCTTCATCATAAATCCAGCCACAGACAATACATTCCCATTTTTTAAATTCTTCCATAATATAAATATTGATAAGCTATTAAAGTAAAATTATATATCAACGTGATTAATTCTATAAAAAACTATTTACTTCTAATGCGAGCTGACAGGCCAATTGGAACTTTTCTATTGTTGTGGCCCACATTGACCGCATTAACAATTGCAGGAAGCGGAAAGATTGAAATTCATTTATTGATAATTTTTTGTATTGGAACTTTTTTGATGAGATCCGCGGGGTGTGTAATCAATGATTATTTTGATCAAGACATAGACAAAAAAGTTTATAGAACTAATAAGAGACCTTTGGCTACAGGAAGTGTAAGTAATTTTGAAGCATTATTTCTTTTTACTTTTTTATTATCGTTATCTGCATTACTGCTTATTTTTTTGAATCTCCTTAGCTTTCTAATTGCTAGCTCATTACTAATATTAGTTATTTTTTATCCTCTCGCTAAAAGAATAATGAATGTTCCTCAAATTATTTTAGGTATTGTTTTTTCTGGAGGAATCCTTATGGCCTTCTCAGCATCTGCAAATGAACTACCTCTTATTGCCTTTGTTTTAATGTTTGCAAATTTCTGTTGGATATTTTCTTACGATACTGCATACGCAATGACTGATAGAGATGACGATAAATTTTTAAACATTGGAAATTCTTCTAATTTTTTTAAAGGAAATGAAAAATTAGTAATTTGGCTAGGAAGTTTAATTAACTTTTTTCTAATATTCATGACGGGTTTGAATGAAAATATAAATTCATACTTTTATATCTTTTCTTTCATAAATGGATTTTTTTTAATTTATTCTATTAGTATGATTGACAAAAATAAAACAGATACTTTTTTTAATTTTTTTAAAAAAAATAATTACATAGGTGCCTTAATTTTCATTTCTTTTTTTGCAGGTCTTAATTAATTGAAAATAGTATTCAATAAGTCAATAAATGAAATTAACAAAGAAGATTGGGACAGTCTTGCTCCCAAAAATGAATACCCATTTTTGAAATATGAATTTTTAAAACTTTTAGAACTTACTGGCTCCACTGGTATTTCTTCAGGATGGGTTCCAATGCATATTACTCTAGAACACGAAAATAATTTGATTGCAGCAATGCCTTTATACCTTAAGAATAATTCTCAAGGTGAATTTGTTTTTGATCATTCCTGGGCAAATGCTTTTTATCATCATGGAATTAATTATTATCCTAAACTAGTAAGTTCTATTCCTTATACACCTGCAACTGGGCCCAGGTTGATAGTCAAAAAGACTTATAGCAAAAAAGATGTTCTTCCTATTATTTTGGAGGGCGTTAAAAGTGTTTCTGAATCGAATGAAATTTCTTCATGGCATATTTTATTTCCTGATGATGATGAAATAGAGGCTTACCAAACAAATAATTTAAGCATTAGAAAAAATGCTCAATTTGTTTGGTTCAATGATGGTTACAAAAGTTTTGAAGACTATTTAGATTCTTTTAGAGCTAGACATAGAAAAAATGTAAAAAAAGAGAGAATGAAATTATCTAGTCAAAACCTTGAAGTGCGTCACTTTACTGGAGCTGACCTTAATGATGAGTTGATGAACGATTTTTATAAATTTTATTTATCAACAAATTTAAAAAGAAGTGGTCACGAAGGTTATTTATCAAAAGAATTTTTTTTAAATGCTCCAAAATTTATATCAGAAAATATAGTTTTAATGATGGCTAGTGAAAAATCTACAAAACATGTAGTAGGAGGATCGTTATTTTTTAAAGACAAAGAAAATTTATATGGTCGATATTGGGGTTGCAGTGAAGAGTTTGATTGCCTACATTTTGAATGTTGCTATTACCAAGGAATAGACTTTTGTATAGAAAATAATTTAAAGAGATTTGATCCAGGTGTTCAGGGAGAACATAAAATAAAAAGAGGGTTTAAACCAGTTGAAACTTTTTCTGCTCATTGGATTGCTGACGAAAAATTCAGAACCGCAATTGAAGATTTTGTGCTTAGAGAAGAGAGTCAAATAAAAAGATATGTTAAAGAAGCAAGAAAATATCTCCCTTTCAAATCTGTTTAAAGATCATCCAAACAAAAAAGAAATAATTTATCTTTCAAAATTAGATAAAGATCTTAAAGTATTATTTTTTAAATATCCTAAATTTAAAGCTTTCAAAAGACCGAAAGGCTTCGAAGGATTGATAAGATTGATAACAGAGCAACAACTTTCGGTTTCATCGGCTAGAGCAATATTTTTAAGAATCAAAAAACTGATGCCAATTTTTTCCCCAGAAGAGTTTTTAAAAATTAAAAATTCTGATTTAAAAAAAACTGGCCTAAGCCGACCTAAGATTAATTATTGTAAGATTTTAGCTAAAGAAATTACTTCAAAAAAATTATCATTCAGATCCTTACATAAACTTAGTGACGATGCATTAAAACAAAGATTATGTGAAATCAAAGGTATAGGTGAATGGACTGCAGAATGCTACATGCTTGCGTCGCTTGGCAGGAAAGATATTTGGCCTGTTAAAGATCTTGGCTTACAAGCTGCTTTAAAAGAAATTAAAAGTTTAGATGCAAGACCTAACGAAATAGAAATGTCTGAGATGGGTGCTTCTTGGAAACCTTATAGATCAATAGTAGCTAATGTGCTATGGGCATCTCACGATTGATTTAAAAATTAAGATTTTATAAGTAGACTACAAATATGAAAGATAAAGAAAAATATTCAAAACTTAAAAGTTTCCACTTTGTTTGTGAAAAAAATTATCTTTTATTTTCTCAAATCTTGCCAAATTTAAATGAGGAAAAGGTTTTTTCTTTTGGGTTGCCAATAAAAAATTCAAAATTAAGTGAAGTGTCAATAAATCTAAAAAAAGTTTCAAAATTTACTTCCGAAATTAAAGTATGTTTAGCTGCAGAATTATCAAAAAAGATAGAGATTGAAGTTCGTTTATATCATGAAGCTAAAATGTGTGAAGTGATAAAGTTTCAAGGGTTTCACCAAAGTTTAATTTCAATTTTTATAGGTCAGAAAAAATTTGGGTTTACTAAAGACGAAAAATACCAATGGAATTCTTTCTTGAATAAATTTTTAATAATTTGCAAAGAGTCTGGAAGATCACTTGAAAATTTTATACCTTCACGGGTTTAATTCCTCGTCTAATTCAAATAAAGCACAAATATTCAAAAATTCTGAATTTGTAAAAGACTTAAACGTGGAAGTTATTTTTCCTGACCTTCCAATATCTCCAGAAGAAGCTGTAGAAGAAATCTCAAAAATTCTTAAGAATTGTAATTTTAATATTTCTTTAATTGGAAGTTCTTTAGGAGGTTTTTATGCTACCTACATTTCCGATATTTATAATTTAAAGTCCGTAAGTATAAATCCTGTTGTGCCGAATCATCTATCTGAGATGAAAGATCTTATTGGGAAACATCAAAATTTTCAGACTATGGAAAACTATTATTTCACCAAAGAAATGTATAGTTTTTTAAATAAGATTAAGATTAATGAATTAAATAATCCTCTAAATCATTTATCTTTTGTACAACTACAAGATGAAGTCTTAAATCATTTAGATACAATTTCATATTATAAAAATAGTCATTTGTGTATAGAAAGTTTAGGCTCACACAAATTTAATAATTTTGAGACCAAAATACCTTATATTTTAGATTTTCTGATCTAAAATAGTGCATTTTAAGCTTTAAAATAATACAATAATTGCACTATTTAATAGCAATTTATTTGATAACATAACTTTTCGTTTAAAAAATGTAATTAAAAGGAGAAAAAATTATGGCAGATTTCAAAACATACGAATACATATGGCTAGATGGTTACTCACCAGAAGCTAATATGAGAAGTAAAGTTAAAGCAACTGATGAAGATACAGCTCCTGCTTGGTCTTTCGATGGTTCATCAACCCAGCAAGCAGAAGGAGGAAGTTCAGATTGCTTACTTCTTCCAGTTCAAACTTATTCTAATCCTAATGGACATGATTTGGTTCTTACTCAAGTTCAAGCTGCAGATCATACTACTCATCCATCTAATTTTAGAGCTGCTGCCGATGAAGTGGTAACTGATGAGTGGTGGTTCGGATTTGAACAAGAATTCTTTTTCACTGATCCGAAGACTGGCGAACCCTTAGGCTGGGAAGATGGAACCCCTAGGGAACAAGGAGAATTCTACTGCGGCGTAGGCGCAGGAAATGTCGTGGGAAGAGAAATTTCCGATGCTCATTTACAAGCTTGCCTTGATCTTGGAATTACTTTGACTGGAACAAATGCAGAGGTTGCACTAGGACAATGGGAATATCAATGCTTTGGAAAAGGCATTAAAGCTGCAGATGACCTGTGGATTAGTAGATACCTTTTGTTCAAGATTGCAGAAGAATACGGCGTTGGTGTGAATCTTCATCCTAAACCAAAAACTGGTGATTGGAATGGTTCTGGAATGCATAGTAATTTTTCAAATGAGGAAATGAGAACAAAAGGATCAGAGGAACTATTTTCATCAATTTGTGAAAAACTAGGCGCTGTACATGACGAAGGTATTGCATCTTATGGTTCTGATAATGATATGCGTCTTACTGGACTACATGAAACTCAGAAAATTACAGAGTTTTCTTATGGTGTAAGTGACAGAGGAGCTAGTATTCGAATCCCAGTTTATACCGTAGAGCATGACTGGAATGGATATTTAGAAGATAGAAGACCAGCTTCTAACGCAGATCCATACAAAATACTTTCACATATTGTAGGGACTCTGACTAAATAAAAGATAGGAGAGAGGTGAGATGAGTTGATCTCAGATTCACTGTTTTTAAGGGCATATTATAAATGTCTCCGAAGCAATGTCTGAGATTTACTCAAACTTACCTAAGCAATGCAAAAATCTTTAGAAAAAGCTTTACAAAAGATCTCATCAAAATTACTTATTACTGATAAAGATTTAAAAGTTTTATTTATAAATAGTTCAGCAGAAGACTTTTTAAATACAACTTCTAAAAAATCTATAGGTAAATTAATTCACGATGTTTTTATTGAAAAACCTACTAATAATCTTGAACTTCTCGATCTGTTAGAGAAAAAAACATATCTTAAGAGACACATAACAACTCTATTTTTAGAAGGTGGTTTAAAGAAAAAATGTTCTTTTGTAGCTTATTATTTAGGAGAAGAAAGCGAATCAATAGTCTTTGAATTTTTTGATGCTGAAAAACAAATTCTAGAAAAAAAAGCTAGAAGAAAATCTACTGGAGGAGTTATAACCGCAGCCTTTTCCAAAGGACTAGCTCATGAAATTAAAAATCCTTTAAGCGGCATAAAAGGAGCAGCACAATTGCTTTCAAACAAGCTCAAAACTAAAGAAAATCAAGAACTTTTAAATATTATTTCAAGAGAATCTGACAGAATTACAAATATTGTTAATCAGGTTTCGGAAAAACAGTTTCAACTAAGTTTGACCAGAGAAAATATTCATGTTGTTTTAGAAAAATTACCTGACTTTATAAGCTCTTTGGATAGCAAAGACATAAAGTTTATTAGAGATTATGATCCGAGTTTGCCTCTAGTTAATATTGACTCTTCACTTATTATGCAAGTCTTTTATAACCTTACTAGAAATTCGATTGAAGCTATGATTAAAACAAAAATTGGAACGAAAATTACAGTAAGAACCAGAGTTGCGTCAGAAGTAATTATAAATGGTAGTTTTTATAAAACAGCTTGTGAAATAGATTTTATTGATAATGGGCCAGGAATACCAGAAGAATACATAGACTCAATTTTTTTTCCTTTGGTTTCGACTAAGAAACTTTCTTCTGGGCTTGGTCTTGCAATTGCGAAAGGTATCATAAATCAACATCATGGCTCGATTGAATGTTCTAGTGATTCTAGTGGAACTAATTTTTCAATTTTGATCCCTTTCCCAGAAGAAAGTTTCAAAGAAGAAAATGCGGAGGTTTTAAATGTCTAAGTCAAAAAAGGTTTGGGTCGCAGATGACGATGAATCCATAAGATTTGTTCTAGAAAAAGGATTAATTGATGCAGGTTTTGAAGTATCTGTTTTTGAGGATGGAAACGAAGTTGTCAATCAACTCGATCTTGAAAAACCTAATGTTCTTCTAACAGATCTAAAAATGCCTGGAAGAGATGGTATGGATCTCTTGGATACTTTTAAAAATGAATTTTCAAACATTCCAGTAATTATGATGACTGCTCATTCGGATTTGGATACTACAGTAGACGCTTTTGAAAACGGAGCCTGGGACTATATAGCAAAACCATTTGATTTGAATGATGCAATCTCAAAGATATCAAAAGCTCTGGATGAAAGAAAAATTAGATCGAAAAAAAGAAATAAAGAAGACGAAATTACATTAGAGAAAGGGAAAATAATTGGAAAATCTCCTGCAATGCAAGATCTGTTCAATTCTATTGGAAAATTATCTCATTCAGATTCAACAGTATTATTGGTAGGTGAATCTGGAACTGGAAAGGAGTTGGTTGCGAGAGCTATCTATGAACACAGCGAAAGAGCAGATAAAAAACTTATTTCTCTAAATATGGCTGATATTCCAATTGAGTTACTAGAATCTGAACTTTTTGGCTATGAAAAAGGAGCTTTCACTGGAGCAGAAAAGAAAAAAATTGGAAGATTTGAGCAAGCTCATAAAGCGACTTTGTTCCTAGATGAAATTGGAGATATGCCTTATGAAACTCAAACTAGAATTCTAAGAGTACTATCCAGTGGAGAATTTTATAGAATTGGAGGAAGTGAGCCTATCACAGTTGATGTAAGAATTATTGCAGCAACAAACCAAAACTTGAATGAAAAAGTTAAAACTGGAGCTTTTAGAGAAGATCTTTTTCACAGACTCAATGTAATAAGGATACCAATGCCCGCCCTGAGAGAAAGGAAAGAGGACATACCATTACTTGCTGCATATTTCTTTGATAAATTTTCCAAAGAAACTAAATCAGAAACTAAAATTTTGACCGATGAGGTTAAAGATCTTTTTGAAAATCTAATTTGGCCAGGAAACGTTTTACAGCTCCAGAACCTCTGTCATTCTCTTACAGTTTTATCTTCAGCCCAAGAAATAACAATCAGCGACTTACCTAATGATTTATTAATTCAGAAAAAAGGACCTGAGTTAACTTGGAATGACTTACTTGAGATTTGGGCTACTGAGAGATTATCAAACGGAGATGATCATATTCTTAATTCAACCATACCTGTTTTTGAAAAAACGATGATCAAAGTCGCTATGAAAGCAACCAAAGGCAAAAAAAGTGAGGCGGCCAATCTTTTAGGCTGGGGTAGAAATACTTTGGCAAGAAAAATGAACGAATTAGATCTTTAAGAGATTAGAGGCAAGTTTTCATTTCGCCAGGAATTTATTCCGCCTTTCATTATAAACACTCTAATATTTTCCTTTTTTAAATCTGCAGCCATTCTTGCGGAATAATTTCCATTTTGACAAACAATTATGATGGGTTTATCTGATATTTTACTAATCTCTTTTTTACACAAATCAATATCAGGTCCTATATGTTTTGCTTGGCTAATTTTTCCTTCAGAATATTCTTTGTTGTTTCTAATATCAATTAACAGAGCATCCTTTCTGTTTAGGTACAAGATAACTTGTTGCGGGTCTAATATGGTGGCTTTTCGAATATTCTCAATTCTTAAAAATACCGATATAGATACAATTAAAGGTATCACTATAAACCAGTTATCTATTAAAAATTGAACAAAATAAGGCATAGGACGGGTATCATAAACTGAAATAAAACTTATAACTATGAATAAAGAAAAAAATCTTTCTTATCTTGTTTTAATAAGACATGGTCAAAGTGAATGGAATGAAAAAAACTTATTTACCGGATGGAAAAATCCTCCATTAACAGAGAAAGGTATTAAAGAGGCAGAACTCGCTGGAGAAAAAATAAAAAATTTAAATATTGATTTCAGTCATTATTTTACATCCGCATTAGTCAGAGCACAGGAAACCGGTGAAATTATTTTAAGTAAGTTAGAAGCAGAAAATATTATAAAAACTAAAAGTCAAAATTTGAATGAACGAGATTATGGAGATTTATCAGGGTTAGATAAAGACGAAGCCAGAAAAGAATGGGGCAAAGATCAAGTTCATATTTGGAGAAGATCATTTGATATACCTCCGCCAGGAGGAGAAAGCCTAAAGGATACAGCTGCAAGAGTTTTGCCATATTTTGAAGAAAAAATAAAACCTCTAGTGGAGCAAGGCAATAACATTTTAATTTGTGCACATGGAAATTCTCTTAGATCTCTTATCATGTCTTTAGAAGAAATATCTCCTGATGAAATAGTTAAAGTTGAAATAGGAACGGGAGAACCTATTTTGTACAGCTATTCAACTAATAGCTCATTTCAAAAGATAGATTTATAGTCTTACTTCCAACCCTTCTCTTTTTAAAGCTTCTTTAACTTTTCTGATTGAAATTTCTTTGTAATGAAAAATGCTGGCAGCTAAGACTGCATCTGCTTTTCCTATTTTTACCGCATCCACTAAGTGATTTAATTCTCCAGCACCTCCTGAGGCAATTAAGGGTATATTAAGTTTTTCTGCTAAAAATCCATTTAAGTTGTTGTCAAATCCTGATTTAGTTCCGTCCTTGTCCATCGATGTCATCAAAATTTCACCAGCTCCTAATTGCTCCACTTTTTTAGACCAAGATAGTGCATCCAAGTCTGTTTTATTTTTACCGCCATGAGTATAAACACTCCAATTATTTCCGTTAAATTTTGCATCAATTGCCACAACAATACATTGTGAACCAAACTCTTTAGAGGCTTCTTCTATAAGATTGGGGTTTAAGATTGCTGAAGTATTAATAGAAACTTTATCTGCTCCGGACCTAAGTAATACTTCAACATCTTGAACAGATTTAATTCCGCCTCCAACAGTAAAAGGAATGAAAACTTGATTTGCTATTTTTTCTACAGTCTCTAATGTCGTTGATCTAGCTTCGTATGATGCATCTATATCAAGCATACAAATTTCATCTGCGCCTTCTATGTCGTACCTTTTCGCAGCTTCCGCAGGATCTCCTGCATCAACTATATCTTCAAAATTTATTCCTTTAACTACCCTGCCGTTTCTGACATCTAAACAAGGAATTATTCTGATAGTAACGCTCATTTTTCCTTAAAAAAATTAATCGCCTCTCTTAGATCCAAAGTACCTTCGTATAATGCCCTTCCACAAATTGCACCATATATTTTTTTTGTTTCCCCAAGTTTAATTAGATCATCAAGATTCCTTACACCGCCAGAGGCAATTATTGGAATATTTGAAAAATCTGCTAATTCTTTAGTTTCTTCCAAATTTGGCCCGTTTAACATTCCATCTTTACTTATGTCTGTATAAATAATTGAGTTTATTGGCAAAGAGGAATATTCCTCTATCAAGTCTTTAGCTCTTATTTCAGAAGACTCAGTCCAAGCCTCTGTGGAAATAAAACCTTGTTTTACGTCTAAACCTAAAATAATTCGATTTGGATAACTGGCACAGGCTTCTTTAAAAAAATCTTTGTTTTTAATTGCAGCGCTTCCAAGTATAAGAAAATCAATTTTATTGTTTATATAACCTTCAATTGTTTCAAAACTTCTTATGCCACCTCCAAGTTGTATTTCTATGTCCGGAAAAGAGTTTCTAATTTCTGAAATTACTGAAAAATTTATAGAAGAGCCTTCTAAAGCTCCGTCAAGATCAACAATGTGTAATCTTTTTGTTCCCTTTTCTATCCAAAATTCTGCTGCTTCCAATGGATTTTCATAATAAATCTTTGCGCTATCTAAGTTGCCCATTTTTAACCTAACACATTTTCCACTTTGTATATCTATTGCAGGAATAGGTAACATATTAAATTTTCCAATCTATAAAATTTTTTAAAATCTTTAATCCAGACTTTCCGCTTTTTTCAGGATGAAACTGCGTAGCAAAGATATTATCTTTTCCAACTGCAGAATTAAAAATTTCTCCATGAAATGTTTTCGAATAAATCACATTTTGATTAGCTTCCTTTGACGCAAAAGAGTGGACAAAATAAAAGTCTTCATTTGTTTTTATACCTTCTAGTAAAAAATGGTTTTGGCTAATTTCAACTTGATTCCATCCCATGTGAGGTATTTTTATAGATTTATCTTCAAATTCGCTAAATTTCTTAATTTTTTCGGAAAAAATATTTAATCCTTTTTCTCCTTTGCTTTCTTCACTTTCAGAAAATAAAATCTGTAGTCCTAAGCAAATTCCCAAAAAAGGATAGTTATTTAAGGCATCTATTAAAGAATCCTTTAAATTATTTTCTGACAATTTCTTTAAACATGCGCCCATGGAACCTTGCCCAGGAAATACTAACTTATCAGTATTTTTAAAATCTTCAGGTTTTTTTACTATTATTGTAGAAGCGCCCAGACTATTTAATGCCCTTACAACTGAAAAGATATTGCTTGCACCATAATCAATGACGCCTAATTTCATTTTTAATTCCGACTATAAACTCCCCTTAGTTGAGGGAATTTGATCTAATTTTTGTTCGTCAATTGAGCAAGACTGTTTTAAGGCTAAAGCGAATGCCTTAAATATTGTTTCAGCTTGATGATGAGCATTTTCACCTTTTAAGTTATCAATATGAATTGTTGCCAAAGACTTATTGGTAAAACCTTGAAAAAATTCTCTTAACAATTGCAAATCAAAGTCATTTATCGTTTGTTTAGTAAAATTGACATCCCACAAAAGACCAGGGCGCCCTGAAAAATCTATCACCACTCTTGATAAGGCTTCATCAAGAGGTGCATATGCATGGCCATACCTGGTTATTCCTTTTTTATCGCCAAGAGCTTGATTAAAAGCCTCTCCCATAGTAATTCCTATATCCTCTACCGTATGGTGAGCATCAACTTCTAAATCGCCAGTTGCTTTTAGATCAATATCGAAACACCCATGCTTTGCAAGTTGATCTAACATGTGAGCAAAAAAAGGAAGCTCTACATCTTGAGAGCTTTTTCCTGAACCATCTAATTCAAGACTAATACTAATTTGTGTTTCTTTGGTATTTCTTTCTATATTAGCGTTTCTCATCTTTTCCTCAAAGATTCTATTATAACGGACGTAAAAGGTTAAAATGCACAAGATGTCCTACTTCTCAAAAAAAATTATTTCCTGGCAAAAAATTAATGGCAGAAACAATTTGCCATGGCAAGCAAAAAGTCCATACCACGTTTGGATTTCTGAAATTATGCTTCAACAAACTCAAGTAAAAACAGTGATTCCTTATTTTCATAAATTTATAAAATCTTTTCCTTCAATAAAATCGTTAGCAAAAAGTGATTTAGACAAAGTTTTGGCAAATTGGTCTGGTCTTGGTTACTACACTAGAGCAAAAAATATTCATCGAGCATCAAAAATTATTCATCAAAAATTTAACGGCATAATTCCAAATGATTACGAACAATTGATTGAACTTCCAGGAATTGGTGAATCAACTGCTGGAGCACTTTTAAGTCTTGCATTTGACGAACCAGGAATAATTTTAGATGGAAATGTCAAAAGAGTCTTGCTTAGGTTTTTAGGAGATAAGTCTCCAATTAATCATTCTAGGACTCAAAAGGAACTAAAAAAGTTCGCAGAAGACTTATTACCGAAAAATAATTTTCGGACTTATTCTCAAGGAATTATGGATTTAGGTTCAATGATATGTACCCCAATTAATCCGTCGTGTGAAAATTGTCCTATTCAAAATCAATGCAGAACTTCTCAATTGAATCTGCAAAATATAATTCCTGTTAGAGTTTCAAAAAATCAGAAAAAAGAAAAAAATATAAATTGGCTCCTCATTGCTTCAAGAGATAAAGTTTTATTAAAAAGAAATGCAAAAAAAGGTATTTGGCAAAACTTATGGCTTTTTCCAGAAGCAAATAGTTTAAATTACGATAAGTTTAACTTGCTTGAAGAAAAAGGATCTCTTCCATTAATCATTCACAATTTATCTCATCGGAAACTTTCTATTTCTACAAAAAAATACTTTTTAAAAAATAAAGACAGGCTTCCAATTGATAGAAGAAGATTCGTTTGGGTAAATAAAAAGGAATCAGTTAAGATGGGAATACCTAAACCAGTGAAAACAATTTTAGAAAATCATTTATGAGTAATACGGTTTTTTGTAGAAAATTTAAAAAAGAATTACCTAAAATGGATAGGCCGCCTTACCCAGGTCCTAATGGGGAGGAAATATTCAATACTGTTTCTAAGCAAGCTTGGCAAGAATGGCTTGCACTTCAAACAATGTTAATAAACGAAAAACAGCTTAGCTTAGCTGACAGCTCATCAAGAAAATACTTAAACGAACAATTAGAAAAATTTTTATCTAATGATACGACGGATCAACCTGAAGGCTTTTCTCCTAAGATTTAAAGTAAAGAGTTATTTAAATGATTGATATAAATAAAATTGTCGATGAATTAACTTTAGAAGAAAAAATTAGTTTATTAAGTGGTTTTAACAGCTGGTACACCAATAAAATTGAAAGATTAAATATTCCCAGCATTAAAATGTCTGACGGACCCAATGGCGTTAGAGGCGATGGTAACTCCGGGAAGTCATCGGCTTGTTTTCCTTGCCCAATTCTTATGGGCTCTACATGGAATGAAGATCTATTTTCTAAAATTGGAGAAGCTTTGGGAGACGAAGCTAAGGACAAAGACGTTGATGTTTTACTGGGTCCAACAATTAATCTTCATAGGCACCCTCTTGGTGGAAGGCATTTCGAAAATTATTCTGAAGATCCTTTTTTAGTTGGCAAATTAGCTACAGCTTATGTGAAAGGTGTTCAGTCTAAAAATGTTTCGGCGTGTTTAAAACACTTTATTGCCAATGATACTGAATTCGAAAGGCATACAGTAAGTTCAAATGTTGATGAAAGAACATTAAGAGAAGTTTATTTGCTGCCTTTCGAAATGGGAGTTATAAATGGAAAATCTAAATCAGTAATGTCTGCATACAATAAGTTAAATAATATTTATTGCAGTTCTCATAAAGAACTTTTAGTTGATATTTTAAAAAATGAATGGGGATTTGATGGATATGTAGTAAGTGATTGGGGAGCTGCATTAGAAACTATCGAAAACGCCAACGGCGGATTAGATCTTGAGATGCCTGGACCAGGAAATACTTGGGGAGAAAAATTGTTAATCGCGATATCAGAAGGATTGGTTAAAGAAGAAATTATTAATGACAAAGTAAAAAGAATATTGAAAGTTGGAGAATTTTCAGGAAGGTTTAATTCGCCAGAAAATAAACCTGAGAAGAGCAATATAAGGCAATCTCATAATCAGCTTCTTAGAAACGTTGCTTGTGAAGGCATGGTTTTATTAAAAAATGAAAATGTTCTTCCGTTTGATGAGAATAAGATAAATAAATTAGCAGTAATCGGTCCAAATGCAAAAAACAGTCAAATCATTGGCGGTGGAAGTGCTAGTTTAAAACCTCACTATCAAATACATCCCTACGATGCTCTTAAAGAAAGATTTTCTGATACTTTTTCTATTTCACATGCAGAAGGAGCTAAAACAAATAAATTTTTACCTAAGTTGGATGAAAAACTCTTTTTAAATTCTGAAGATGGATTTTTAGTTGAGTATTTTGATAAAGAAATTAGAGACGATAAACTAATTGATTCAGAAGTTTTAAAAGGAAACAAATTTTGGATATTTGAGGGATTTGCAAAAGATATCATTAATAGAAATGATCGCCCCTCTGTAATCGTTAGGTTTTCTTGTAATTATTCACCTGATGTTTCTGGAAATCATGAGTTCGAAGTTTTTGGAATTGGCCTAAGTAAAATAAAAATTGATGGAAATGTCTTAATAGACAATTGGAATGAAACTTCTCCTGGAGAAGCTTTCTTTTCTTTAGCAACTGCCACAAAGAGGAACTCAATTAATCTTGAAAAAGGGAAAAGTTATAAATTTGAAGTTGAATATTTTTTTGAAGGAAGATTTCCCGCAATCCATTTTGGTTGTATGCCTCCTGAGAAAACAAACCTTTTAAATGAAGCTGTTGAAGTTGCTAAAAATGCTGACGCTGTTATTTTAATTGTTGGCACTAATTCTGACTGGGAAACAGAAGGAAATGATAGGGCTGACCTCAGCCTCCCAGCAAATCAAAATACACTGATAGAAAGTATTTTAAAGGCAAATCAGAACACTGTTATTGTGCTGAATTCTGGCTCTCCTGTTTCAATGCCTTGGATAGATAAAAGCAGAGCCATTATACAGTCATGGTTTGGCGGTCAAGAATATGGAAACTCATTAGCTGACATAATCTTTGGAAAAGTGAATCCGTCTGGAAAACTTCCAACAACTTTTCCCAAAAAAATTGAAGATACTCCGGCTTTTGGTTGCTATCCAGGAGAGAACTCTCAAATGGATTATGAAGAAAAGCTTTTAGTTGGTCATAGATGGTATGAAAAGAAAAATATTAAACCCCTCTTCCCTTTTGGATTTGGATTGTCCTATACAGATTTTTCCTTTTCAAATCTGGAGATCATTAAAAATGATAATTACAACATTGAATGTAAATTTGAAATAAAAAATGCTGGAATGATGGATGGTAGCGAAGTTGCGCAATGTTATGTTTCATTTTCTAACTTAACAAAAGATGAGCCATTAAAAACACTTCAATCATTCAAAAAAGTTTTCATAAAAAAAGGGAATACAATGGAATTAAAGCTAGCTTTAAATAAAAGAAGCTTTTCTTATTGGGATATTCAAGAAAAAAATTGGATTGTAAGACCAGGAGCATACACCATTAGTATAGGTTCTTCTTCTGAGCAAATAAGACTAAAGAAAGATATTTTGTTATGAAGTTAGCCAGTTCATTTGTTCATTATCAAGAGTGATCAAAGACGCTTTCATGCAACTTTCCGACTCATAAACAGATCTTGGCCCAACCAAAGGGAAAATATTAGGATTCTTGTTTATTACATATGCAAGCGCTAATTCTATTGGCAAGCATCCTAACTTTTCAGAAAGTTGAAAACATCTTTCCCTTCTTGAGAGATTTATTGCATCGTGCCAGACTCTTTTCTCTTCTTCATAAGATGGATTCGCAACATGCGCTGCCTTTGGATATAAATCTTTCTCTAAGAAAAAACCCCTCGCCTGACTAGACCATGGAAAGAGATATATTTCATTATCAAACAAATATTCAAGATATTGTTCATTACAATTTACACATCCTGGCCAAACTGGACTATTCATATTGGCTAAACTGAAATTATTACTTAAAACTTTGAAGCCAATTTTTTTATATTTCTTTGCATAATTGTTGGCATTATCAAATCTTTCTAAAGTCCAATTTGATGCTCCAAGAATTGATATGAGACCTGCTGAATGAATTTCATTCAATGCATCAATAAATTCCTCAACAGGTATATCTAAATTATCTCTATGCAAACAATATATGTCTAATGATTCAAGCTTCAGTCTGTCTAATGACTCTTCTAATTGTTGTTTAATAAATTGAGGTTCGCAATGAGGTGTGTGAGCCCCCTTTCCTAATACTATTACTTCTTTTGAAAGCCCATTTGAATTGATCCACTCTCCTAAATATTTATCAGATTTGCCATCATTATAAATGTATGCAGTGTCAAAAATGTTTCCGCCATTGTTATAAAAATGATCAAACATTGTTGACGCATGTAATTGAGAAGTCTGATTGTCACATCCAAATACTAGTCTCGAGCCTTTCTTTGGAATCTCCTCAATCTTAGATTTTTCTAATTTCACAACTGGCTTATAACGAGATGAGAATATTGGAGAATTTTCGACAATATTTTGAGGATATTTAACCCCACTTTCTAAATACCACTTTTCTAGCCAAAGCATATTTCCTAAACTATCTTTATGAGACATCAAGGAAGATTCAGAATCGCCTAGCAAAATACACTTAGACGCTTCATTAATTTCCCTTGTAAAAAGTCCTACTTCGTCTTTGTTAGAAATAATTGTTTTTTTACCTTCGAGATTTAACTCAATTGAGTACTTGCCTTCTTGAAATTGTCCGCAGTGCCATGGTTCAAAAACTTCAATTTCTACTTTATCCGATTTGATGATTAGGTTATTTTGCAATTCTTCATTTATCGAGGTTTCGATGTAAGCTGAAATATTGTGACTAAATATCAAATTAGCGCTGGATTTATTATCTACTCCAGTTGTGTCTAAAATTCCTTTTACCTCAATACTTTTTGGATCTAAATATTTCTCATCATTAAGAGTTCCAGCTATTAGTCTAGCCATAGATAAGGGGTAACAGCCAACATCTAGTATTGCTCCTCCAGCTAAATTAAGATTTCTTAATCTGTGACTTTTGTCTACTGGAGCATCAAAACCGAAAGAACTTAAAATTTTTACATTTGCATTCTTTAAATATTTTTTACAAAGCTCTAGGATTTCAAATGTTTGAGGATGAGTTCTATACATAAAAGCTTCCATCAAGAAAACGTCATTTTTTTTTGCTTCATTAATTAAAATCATTGCTTCTGTTGAGTTCACTGATAAAGGTTTTTCGCACAAAACATGTAACTTTCTATTAATCGCCTCCATTGAGTAATGGAAATGAGAATCGTGTGGGGTGGCTACATAAACTGCTTCTATGCCAGAATCAAGAAATGATTCTAAATCCAAATATGGCTGACAATTATGTTTTTCAGCAAAAGAATTAACTTTTTCTTCGTTTCTACCAAGTACACAAGAAAGCATTGCATTTTCTGAATATTTAATCGAATGCGCAAAAGCATTAGCAATACTTCCTGCAGCAATTATTCCCCATTTAACTTCTTTCATTAATTTCTCTAATCAATTTTTTATGAAATTTAGAATCTATAGGATAGAAATATACCAAAATAAAACTTAAAACTACTCCTGCCAAGGGAATAAAAGTCATTAGGCTTTTTAAACTTTCTAAAGTTTCTTCTGATTGGACCGTGTTTGGAATAAATCCTATATTCGTTAAAAGCATCCCTAAAATAAGTGCTGAAATAGCTATTCCACCTTTTTGTGCAAAAGTCATAAAGCCATATAGAGATGACTCTGTTCTAACGCCTGTTTTCCATTCTCCGTATTCGATTGTATCGGGCAACATAGACCAAAATAATACTCCGGTAGCGCCATTGCCAATTCCTAAAGCTATCAAAACTATTAAAAGTTCTATTAAATTTTTAATTGGATATAAATAAAAAAATAAAAAACTAAATACTAAGAGACTCATTGAAATCAACCAGGAATTTCTTTTTCCTATTTTCAGTGCGAAGTAAGCCCAGATAGGTATAGCAAGAAAGGCGGAAGCACTGCTCACTCCTAAGATCAGACCTTGGAATTTATGCAAACCTAAAGCATATTTAGTGTAATAAATTAAATTTTTATTAAACATAATTGAGGTTGTAATCAAAGTAAGCGTAGAAGCAAATACAATCAAAAAAGCATAATTATTAACTATAGACTTGCTTACCTCGGAAAAGCTGGGTAATTTTGAAAACTCTATATCAAAATTTCTTTCTTTAACTGTTTTTACTGTGATCGCTAAAATTAAAATTGCCGCAAGCCCCGAACAAATGCCTAAATAAACAAATCCTAAAGATTCTTCTCCACTTCCAAACCAATTGATAATTGGAAATCCCAGCGCAGAAATACTTAAAGTGCCAAAAGAAGCTCCTAACATTCTGGCTGTGGTTAGTTTTGTTCTTTCTTCGCTGTCGTCAGAGATCCTTGCTGTCAAGGAACTATAAGGAACACTTACAATAGTAAAACAAGTCCTATGAAAAATATTCACTATGATGAGAAAAACAAAAAGTAGGCTTCCTTCAAAGGGAGGTACCCAAAAAAGCAAAATAAAAGATAAAGCCAAAGGGATAGATCCAAAGAATATGTATGGTCGATAACTTCCCATTTTGGTCCTAGTCCTTTCTGCAATGTAGCCCATGTATGGGTCTGTTATTGCATCCCAGCCTATTCCTAAGGCATAAATCCAACCAGCCAATAAAGGGGAAATACCTACTACATCTGTGTAAAAATATAATAAGTAAAGTCCTACGCCGCTCCAATAGAGACAAATCGCATAATCACCTATTCCATAACCAATTCTTACCTTGTTACTTACTAAATTAGTAATAATTTTCCCCCTGTTTAGAAAAGTTAATTTATATCATTGAAGAAATATATTTGCCTATTGCTAAACTGCTTGTTATTCCAGGACTCTCAATGCCTTGTAAATTTATGAAACCCTCAATTTTATGATCTTTAGGAAACTGAATAGAAAAGTCTCTCATTTTTTCTGACGGTTTTTGAATTTTTGGTCTTATTCCACAATAATCTGGATGTAACCTTTCAGGCTCCATTCCAGGCCAGTAATTATGTATTGAATGAATAAATTTTTCTTTAAGACTTTCATCGAATGCATAATCTATCTCATCAACCCAAGAAATATCAGGGCCAAATCTAAGTTGATATGACATATCAAAACCAACATGCAAGCCTTGTGAAGATTCGCTTGGTAAAGGATAAATTAAAGCATCAAAAGGATTTACGCCAGAATATTTAAAATAATGGCCTTTGGCATAATGAATTTTATGTGTGAACTCTTCACTCAGAGGAGAAACGCTTGAAGAAACATTTTCAGAACCCAATCCAGCTGAATTAATTAAATAAGACGATTTAATTTCGAATTCTTTTTCGTCAAAACACTTTATAGAAAAAGCTTTGCCATTTCTTTTAGCACTCAAGAAATTTGTGTTGAAAGAAACGATTCCATGATTATGCTGAATATCTCCTTCAAGCGAGGTGATGAATTCAGGAACATCTATAATTCCTGTTTCTGGAGAAAAAAGTGCTCCAGCAATATCCAATTCTGGTTCCTTTTTTTTAACTTCTTCTAAGGTGCTTTCTCTAAGATCTACTCCATTTAACTTGCCCTGCAAAAATATCTTATTTAAATTAGCCAATTCATTTTCATGAGATGCAATAATAAATTTTCCAGTCTTTTTATGACTAATATTTTTTAATTCTGCATACTCGTACAGAAGTTTATTCCCTTCGATGCAAAATTTAGTTTTAAGTGACTCTTTTGGATAATACATTCCAGCATGAATTACGCCGGAATTTCTTGATGAAATTCCTTCCCCAGCTCTTGATTCCTGCTCTATCACGAGAACCTTTTGACCTTTTTCAGATAAATATTTTGCAATAGATAATCCTACTGCTCCCGCTCCTATAATTGCTATATCAAAAATTTTAGTCCTCCTAGAACTTTATTTTGTTTATTATGACAAACTTATATAAAATCGTTTTCTCTTTTTGCCCAGATAGCTCAGTTGGTAGAGCAAAGGACTGAAAATCCTTGTGTCGGTGGTTCGATCCCACCTCTGGGCACCATTCTGACAGCATTCTTAAAAATAAAACTGGTGAACAGTTGGTGAACAGGCACTCTTCTGTTCACCAATTAATATGACTGTTTTTCAGGTATTACCCCTCTTACTCCTCCTCTTGGATCATCCATATCTCCTTTTCTTCTTGGAATTAAATGAACATGACAATGCATTACAGTCTGACCCGCATCGGAACCGTCGTTAATTCCAATATTAAATCCTGTGATAAGATTGTCTTTTTCCATGAGTGCTTCTCTTTCAATTTCAAGAAGTTCAAATATTGCCTCTTTCTCATTCTTTTCTAGGTCAAAAAATGATTGAACATGTCTTTTAGGAATAAATAATGAATGCCCTTCTGTTACTGGATACAAATCCTTAAAAGAAAGAGCAAAATTATTTTCTCTCTCTACTCTTGATTGCTCTAAATTACAAAAAATACAATCTTTCAAATTGACTCTCCAAATATCTCTGATGGTTCCCATTTTATAGGAATATGACTTACGGAATTGTTAAACATCTTTTGTAGAAAATCTTTTCTTTCTGTATCTGTTTTGCCAGTCTGATTAATGATTGTTTCCCTTAGAGGGTGATGACTTTCTATATAAAAATTATTCCTTTTATTCAATGCTTCCAGATAGTTAATTTTAGGTATTTTTTCAAATTTTCCTCCTGATCCCCTATTACATTCACGACATGTTAAAACTAAATTCCAAATTTGATCAACCTCTGACAGTCCGTAATCTTTTAATATGTGAGGAAAGAAATGATCTACATCGCATGAATTTTCATTTCCTTGCTGAATTGAAATATGTTTGTAGCAATAAAAACATTTACTTTTTTGATAACCATTTAGAGCATCTCTTGAGGAGGTTACGTTTTGTCTTCTTTTCTTATCATCTAATACAAAAAGACATTCATCTTCATCATCATTAATAATTTCTAATAATGATGGATTAACATTCAGTGAGATTGCTGTTTCCCAAAGATTCCATCGAGATTCTGCCTCATTTTTTAAATTTCCATAAATGTCTTTCTCTTTTAATTTATAAAAATTGTCTGTGAGGATAATAGATTTGTTTTCTTTTCTGTTGTCTGTAAAAAATCTAGTTGTTTCTTCTCTTGCTACTATGTGAAATGCATCAATGACATTAACAAAACCCATTCTTATAGTTATTTGCTTTAATTCTTCTTCATTAATCTCTGCATTGTTAAATCTTTTACATGCATCTAAGAACTTACTAGTTTTTGATGTAACTTGTTTTTCATTGTTTAATAAGTGATCACATATATTTTTTGCAAATGGAACTGCCAGATTTTCAATTTCTATTTCTGAACTGGAAGTATCGATCTCAAGAAGTGACTTTGCTAGAGCAAATTTATATGAGGCAACATTTCTTCCAAGCAGGATAATTGACCTCCATGAAGTATCAAGACTAGGATCTTTATCTACAAATAATTGCATGTATTAAGTTTATGTTCACCTAAACAAATTATAGCAACAGATTCTCAATGTTGTTGGTGAACAGGTAGGTGAACAGAAGAGTCTGTAATATGCATTCTTATGAGGTTGTTATTGTCGAGTCAAGAACTGAAAATCCTTGTGTCGGTGGTTCGATTCCACCTCTGGGCACCAACGAGATAACATTTTTAAAACCAACTCAATAATACTAAAATACCCCCAATGGGTATAAGAATTATTTGTCTTTTGTCTATCATGTCGTTTGGACTTGATGCTAGACCTATATCTTACACAGGTGGTTCAACCATAATGGCGTTTTCAGATAACATAAAAAATTCTATCTACTACCATTATTCGCCATCCTATAAATACTCAATTGGGATTGAAGTTATAAGAAATAAATATTTTAAAGATAATTATTCATATGTTAGATATACATACTTAATAAATAGAAAGAATACTGAAAACTCTCAAAGAAATTTGTATTTTCAATCTGG
The DNA here is from genome assembly GCA_902635045.1 of uncultured SAR86 cluster bacterium. GTDB lineage: Bacteria > Pseudomonadota > Gammaproteobacteria > Magnimaribacterales > AG-339-G14 > CASICS01. Next base: position 54,752 of record CACPMT010000001.1, read on the forward strand.
TGTTAGTTCAAAAGGTTTTGATGAATTTTTTTATGGTATACATGGAGATTGGGAAACAAGAAGATTATTTGTTGGTTTTGGAATAAAGGAAACTGAAAGAAAAATTCAAGACTATTTAGAACAATACTATCAAATAGGAGTTGCGCCCTATCTTGGTGATTATGGTGACTTGCACACATGGATAATGATTAAGGCAAAAGATAATTCTCTTGAGAATAAGTGGTCAACTTACCCTGTATTAAAATTTTTTAAAGGAAATGTTCTTATGGAATTTGGTTATAGCAAAAAAACTAAATGGGATGTTCATCTAATGTATAGATTTTGAGAGGAAAAATGAAAAATATATTATTAATTCTTATTTTTACTTCAATGGCATGGGGAGAAACCCCTCATGACAGCATGCATCATACTCATGAAGGACATGTTCATGAAGAATTTGTAGATGGTAAGAAATTAGAAGTTGATCCTGAGAGATTTGATAAATTCGTTATGGATCTTGAAGATACCCAAATTGCAATCGTGAATGTTCAAGGTATGGTGTGTGATTTTTGTGCTAGAGGTATTGAAAAAATATTTAAAAAAGACACCAATGTAAAAAAAGTAGACGTTGATCTGAGCAAAGGAAAAGTTTTAATCGCATACAATGTTGCTCATGAAATAATCTTTGATGATATCAAGGAAAAAATTCTAATAAACGGACAAAATGCAATTGACATGAAGGTTATTAATCTTTAAAAATTATGCAAGATAAATCAGCAAATTTTTTATCCTTGTTTGCCTCGTCATCAACTTTAATATGTTGTGCACTTCCTTCATTATTTATTGCAGTTGGTGCAGGTGCTTCTTTTGCAAGTTTAATAACAGTCTTTCCATTTTTAATTGTCTTATCTCAATATAAATTATCTATAACAATATTTGCTTCAGTGACCATCATATTTGCTGGATATGTGAATTATAAAACTTATTATATGCCTTGCCCCACAGATCCTGAGTTAGGCAAGTTATGCATGCAAACTAGAAAACAATCAAGATATGTTTATTACATTTCAGTTGTATTGTTTATTTTTGCTACAATATTTACTTATTTAGTTCCTAAATTCGTATGAAAAATCCATGCCATAAAGAAGAAATTCCTAGTCTTAACAGAATTGAGGGACAAGTTCGTGGAATTGCTAACATGATTGATGAAGAAAAGTATTGCATTGATATACTCAATCAAATCAAGGCAGTTAGAAATGCTCTTACAAGTATTGAAGGAAAAATATTAAAAAGACATATGAAAGAATGTGTTAAGGAAGCATTAAATGATCAGAAGGGTTTTGACAATAAGGTTGAGGAAATATTAAAAACCCTTAAAAGATAGATTAAATTACTGGTTTCATGTGTGCGCTCTTTGTATCAATGCTGTGAAGGTTTTTATCATCTTCGTGCACACAGGTGTGCACACAAATGGTCTGAAAGGTAATACTTTAAAGGGATTATGACTTACGAACAAAGAACTGAAAATCCTTGTGTCGGTGGTTCGATTCCACCTCTGGGCACCACAAAATTTTAATCCTTTTTAAGGTACAGGCCAGAAACTTCAGATAATATATTGCAGTGAGATTTTTTAAAAAAGAAAGAAAACTTTATCCATCCATTGAGCCGTTTGATTCAGGCTTTATCAAAAAAGGAATTCATGAAATCTATTACGAACAGTGTGGAAATCCTAAAGGCAAGCCTGCAGTTTTTTTACATGGAGGACCAGGGGGAGGAGCTGGAAAACTTTCTAGAAGATTTTTCAATCCAAAAAAATATAGAATAATTCTGTTTGATCAAAGAGGCTGCGGTAAAAGCAAACCTCATACTTGCTTAGAAGAAAATACCACTTGGCACCTAGTAGATGATATTGAATCTATTAGAAAAAAACTACAAATAGAAAAATGGTTAGTTTTCGGAGGATCTTGGGGAAGCACTCTTGCTCTAGCTTATGCTCAAAAACACCCTGAGCATGTTTCTGAACTTATTCTAAGAGGTATTTTTATGCTTAGAGAAAAGGAACTCAAGTGGTTCTATCAGTATGGAGCAAGTGAAATATATCCTGAAGCTTGGCAAGGATTTATAAATGAAATTCCTGAAGAGGAAAGATTTGATCTAATTGATGCCTATAGAAAAATTTTTAATAGCAAGGATAAAGAAAAAAAGCTGTCTGCTGCTAAGGCTTGGTCTAAGTGGGAAGCATCTGCAAGCTATATTAATCATAACCCAAGCGCTGTAAAAGATTCTGTAAATGCAGAGTTTGCTTTGGCATTTGCGCTCATTGAAAACCACTATTTTGTAAATAAAGGTTTTTTGGATTACGAAAATCAACTTTTAGATAACATAGATCTTATCAGGCATATTCCAGCAATAATAATCCAAGGAAGATATGATGTGGTTTGTCCTTCCACCACTGCATACGAACTTTATTCAAAATGGCCTGAAGCTGAACTTAAAATTGCACCTTTCTCTGGACACTCCGCCTTTGAAAAAGAAATTACCGATCTACTAGTCGATGCTACAGATATTTTTGGCAAGAACTAATCCTTAGAACCTCTTACTTTATAAATAGATAAAAGATTAATATTCATTACACAAGATTCGTCTTCCTTTTTGAAAAGATTAACTTCAACATCTACAAATTCATGACCTTTTTTTTCAAATACTTCATTTATTTGAATTTCTGCAATAACAGATGAATCATAAGGAAGAGCTTGATAATTTTGAGAAGTAGTTTGTAAATGGATCCAAGGATTCATATAGGCATTACTTGCTAAAATCCAATTAGAACAACCCAAAAGAAAGCTCAAATTCGAAAAGCCTTTTTTAGAAGGATTCAATAAATCAGGAAGAGCATCTTGATCTTGTAAATAAATTAAAGGATCTTTTCCTCCCCAAAAATATTCAAAAGCCATACAGCCATCTTTTTTTAATTTCATCCAAATATTTTTTGATGCTTTAGGGCCTTGGAAATTCTGAGCAGCAATTTTATCACCCCTGATCTTTGGAGTTTTTGGAATTATTTTTAACAAGCGAGCTTCAGCATCAGCAGTAATGCTTTGTTTGCTATTTTTTAAAATGGATATGATTTCATTTTGTGAGATTTCATCTAAAAAAATGGAAAAATATTCCTTATCATATAAAGGTGAAGTAATTTTACATTTTGCCCAGCCTTTTTCTAACCAATCAATTCCCCATTTTTCAATGATTGGATGCAACAGATAAGCAGAAACTGTTACTCCAGGGACTAATCCTCCCCTAAAACCAAATTCTCTTGCCATATCGTCTCCGTGGATTTGATTTTCTGAGTCAGGAGCAGTATTGAGAGCTCTTGCCGACCAAACCTCTTGGTTAAGATTTATTCTTTTATCCATGTGCAAAGTTAAAAATAGAGACAAATACAATACCGCTTATCAAAACTCCCGTTGCCAAAACAAGGTAATCTGCAAAAAATACTGCTACTAATTTTAACCAAGATGGTTCTGCATTTTTAGTTTTTTTAAAGGCAGATACCTTAAAGAAAGAGAATGCTATAAAAAATGTTATTGCTCCGATAATAAAAATTCCTAGATTCATACTATAAATTTAATCTTTTTCTTCATCCATTTCTTGCCAGACTTCTGCCAAAACGTTGCTAGAAGATACAGCATTTGGCCATCCAGCATAATGGGCTAAATGAAAAATAATTTCTTCTAATTTTTCTTTAGTGAAACCCAAATTTCTAGCTCCTCTAAAATGAAGTTTTAGTTCGTTTTCTCTATTCAAAGCTATCAAACTGGCCAGGGTAATCATGCTTCTTTCCTCTATTTCTAATCCTGGTCTTGTCCAAACTGTACCAAATAAATTTTCAATTGTATGAGCTCTAAAATCATCCGATATAGCTGAACCGGCTTTAGATAAAAAATTTAACTTTTCAACAACTTCCATTCCTTTTTTTAATTTTTTTTCATCGCTTTCGAAAGACATTTTTTCTCCTAATTTATTAAAAGGAAGTTTAAAACAAAATAAGAAAGTATTTAAACGTGATTAAAAAAATAATTTTTGTGAATATTTTCATCTAATAGATGAATTCGTCTCTGCAAATAATCTAAAAAATTATGAAGTTGAATATCATCGTAACTTTCCACCTTTGCTGAAAATACTCGAACATTTAATTTATTAACTGCATCAAGAACATTAGTATTATTCGGAAGAGAGGTAAGACTTTTTTCTGTAATAGTTAAGCACCTATATATCGAACGAGGAAAATTCTCATTTTTAAGGAGAAAATTTATCACGTCTCCCCTTTCTATTTCTCCCCGTACTTCCTTTCTAAAAGACTCATGAGCAGATAAAGTTCTGAGCATGCTAACCCACTCTAAAGTTGGAAAGTCATGAGTTTGTTCTTTTGATTGCATAATACAAAGACTATCTATAATTCTAGAAATCATATCTATTCTTTCTATGAATCTTCCTAATCTCATGAATTCAAAAGCATATCCTCTTGAAAAGTTATCAGAAATAATTCCGAAGAATCTTTGTGAGCCCGAAATTACATTATAAATATATGAAGCTCTTTTCCTTCTATTGGATGAAGAAGCCATACCAGTTTTAAATTCATTAAATAAATTATTTAGTTGCTCAGTTGCTGACCTTGGCAAATCATCTTTGATAGCTCTAGCGTTATAGCGAGCCATATCTAAAGAAGAAATTATAGAATTTACATTTTCTTTATCATCACCTAAAAACCTAACAGCGCTGATTTCGCTATATTCTGAATATCTTTTTTTAAAGAATTTTTTTGAATCCATAGTCTCAATTATTGGTTTCCAACCTAAAGATTGATCTCCAGGGAAATCCAACATTAACTCAGAGTGAACATTGATCATTCTTGCCGTATTTTCTATTCTCTCAACATATCTTGTGAGCCAATATAGATGCTCTGCGTCTCTACTTAACATTTAAACTATCCATGTGTCTTTGCTTCCTCCGCCTTGGGAAGAATTTACTACTGTTGAGCCCTTTTTAAGTGCGACTCTTGTCAATCCGCCTACAGTTACGTATTGTTTTTCTCCTGATAAAATGAAAGGTCTCAAATCAAGATGTCTGGGCTCAAGGTTGTCTCCAGAATATGTAGGTGTGGTTGATAAAGATATTAATGGCTGGGCAACGAAATTTCTTGGGTTATTCATTATTTTTCTAATAGTCGACTCTTTTTCTGATCTTGAGCAATTTTTGCCTATTACAATTCCATAACCGCCAGATTCAGCAACGGGTTTAATTACCATATCTTTAAAATTATTAAAAACATGATCTCTATGTTCTTTATTAGTTAGGAGAAAAGTTTTTATATTTCTAATGATTGGCTCTTCATTTAAAAAATATTTAATCATTTTCGGGACAAACGCATAAACTGCTTTATCGTCTGCAATTCCACAACCTGGAGAATTTACAATCGCAACTTTCTTTTGTTGCCAAGCCTTTATCAATCCTTTGACCCCTATGGCTGAATTGGGATTTCCTTGATCAGGATCAAGGTAGTCATCGTCGATTCTTCTATAGATAACATCAACCTTAACTAAACCTTCTATTGTCTTCTTATAGACATAACCTTCTTTACCAATTATCAAATCCCTACCTTCAACTAAGTCAATCCCCATTTGTTGAGCTAAGAAGGAATGTTCATAATATGCGGAATTGAATATTCCTGGAGTAAGCAAAACTATTTCAGGATGCCTGGACCTAGAGTAACTAACTGAAGCCAAAGTTTCATAGAGCTTAGTCGGATAAGCATCTATGGGAGTGACGCCGTATTGGTAAAATAATTCAGGGAAAACTCTTTTCATAATCATTCTATTTTCCAACATGTAACTCACACCCGACGGAACTCTTAAATTATCTTCAAGAACATAAAACTTTCCATCTTGGGCTTTGATCAAATCTGATCCACAAATATGCGACCATGTATTATGTTTTAGCTTCCTATCAACGCAATACTGTTTATAGGCGGGAGAATCCAATACCAGATTTTTGTCCATATCGCTTTCATTTAAAAAGTTTTGTTTGTTGTAACAATCTTCAATGAACATATTTAGAGCTTTTACTCTTTGTTTCAATCCTTTTTCAACCTGTTGCCATTCAGTTTGTCGAATTAACCTTGGAATAAAATCTAATGGCCACATTCTATCTTGTCCATCGTCGGCCTCATCGGAATAAACTCTAAATGATATTCCCATAGACTTTATAGCCGTCTCAGTTGCTAGATTTATTTCCTTTAAATCTTCTATTGATAAAGACTCCAAAAAAGTTCCAATTTTTTTTGAATGTCCCCTTAGAGTGTTTTGTGGTGTAACATATTCATCGTAAAAAGAAGAACTAGGATATTTTTTCCAAGAAATTTTCATTTAAATTTATAATTATTTACTTATTAAATATAACAGCTAATTGATTGTTTTTTTGTTCCAAAACAAGGCGTCAATTGCTCAAAAAAATAACATATGACTTATTGTCTTGCTATAAAAGTTGAAGAAGGTTTAGTTTTTGCCTCAGACTCCCGAACCAATGCAGGTTTAGATAATATTGGATCCTATACAAAAATGTTTACCTACAATATCGGTGACAGAGCTTTCGTAATTTTAACTGCTGGCAATTTAGCCACCTCGCAGGCCGTCTATCATCAAATAGAAAAAGACCTCGAGAATAATACAACCGAGATTAACTTAAACCTTTGCGAGGACATTGAGGCCGTAGCCGATTATGTTGGGAAAATAAGCATTGAACAACAATCAAAAAATCATGATCCCACCGAACAGATCGATCAAAGTACTGCCCTTTTGGGGTCTCATTTTATTGTAGGAGGACAAATTAGAGGTCAAGAACCTAACTTGGTTTTGGTATATCCAGAGGGAAATTTTATATATGTAGCTGATGAAACCCCTTTTATACAAATAGGCGAAACAAAATATGGAAAACCGATTTTAGATAGAATGATAGTACCCAATACTCCACTTGGAGATTCCGCTAGAGCAGCATTGTTGTCTTTTGATTCGACAATGAAAAGTGACTTGACCGTTGGCCCACCTATTGATTTTGTTGTTTTTAAAAGAGATCAAATTAATTTGAATTTTCAAGATCAACTAAAGTTGGACTCCCCTTTCTTTAAAGAACTTTCTTCTATTTGGGCGGAGCAGCTAGATAACGCAATCCACGCTTTACCAAAATTTAATTGGGAAGAATAAAACAACTTATTGGTTATCAAATGTCATTTTAGTTTAAAGAAATTTGTACGATAGGTTCGTAAAAGTTAAGCTATGAAAAGATTATGGAAATTTTTAATAATCCTGAAAATTTAAAAAAACTTAAAGGTTTTTCAGACCTCATATTGGAATTTAATCTTGAAAAATATAACCTTTTCAAAGAAATATCTAAAAAATATGGCTGGGACAATGTTTATACTCAAGACGTTAGATATGATCTTCTAAGAATGGTCATTATGGACTGTCATATAGAAAAAGGCTTTTTTACAATGAATGATTTAATAAACATTACTGACCTCAATATTCGAAGTATAGAGCGTTTTTTAAGTAAATCCGTTCAAGTAGGTTATTTTGAAAAGAAACCAGGAAAAGACAAAAGAGTTGTTGAATATCATGCTACTGAAAAAAGTGCTCACCTACTTAAGGCATATTTGAAATTAACAAAAAAAGGTGCAGAGCTGTTTAATTTAGATTCTGAAGATACTGCTGAACTTTCAAATTTATCTTCTAGTGAGCTAAAGAATTTTTTAGATTGGTCTGAAGGAAAAATTTAACTCCTTAATTTCATAACTTTTAATACATTTTTTGTTTATACTCTTAAATAATAAATGGAGTAGAAATGTCTCAAACAAGGGTTTATTGCATCGCAAATCTTGAAATAGAAGATGCTGAGTTATTCAGAAATTATGAAAAAGGTTTCTTTGGTACTCTCAAGGAGCATAATGGTGAATTCATTACAATGGATGATAAATCTATCCATTTGGAGGGAACTTCCCCAATTGAAGGTCGTGTCATTATGTGGACTTTTCCTTCAGAAGAAGAGATGAATAATTGGTTTTCATCAAAAAACTATCAAGAATTAGCAGAAAATTATAGGAGACCGGCAACGGAGTTAAAAAATTTAACTGTCATAAAAGCAATGCCACCAAGATAAAATATTTTAAATTTAGGAGAATCATGCAACTTAATTACATTAACAAGCCTCATTTTGATAATGGTGCAATAGAAAAAATATCAGAAGTTTTAAAAGCCCACGGCATAAAAAATCCTCTAATTTGCACTGATCCTGGACTATCTTCAATTGGCATGACCGATAAGCTTAGAAGTCTTTTGACAAACGAAGTTTCTCCAACTTTCTATGAGGAAACGCCCGCAAATCCAACAGAGAAAGCAGTTAACGATGCTCTAGAGTTATATAGGTCAAATAATTGTGATGGCGTTGTTGGGTTTGGTGGAGGATCTAGCATGGATCTTGGAAAAGCAGTTGCTTTGATGGCAAATCATGAAGGAAGCGTCGTAGATTATTCAATTAACGAAGGAGGTTTAGGGAAAATATCTAAAACTATGCCCATGATAGCAATCCCGACAACATCAGGAACAGGAAGTGAAGTGTCTGTAGGATCAGTTATTATCATGGATGATGGAAGAAAGCTTATTTTAGCAAGTGAACATTTGATCCCAGATGCAGCAATTTGTGATCCAGAACTTACATTAGGTTTGCCTCCAACTCTTACCGCAGGAGCTGGAATGGATGCTTTAACGCATTGCATTGAAGCAATACTTTCGCCCGTAAATGATCCGCCAGCTGAAGCAGTTGGGTTAGATGGTGTTGAAAAAATTATTAGAAATGAAAGCCTTATTAGAGCTTGTGAAAATGGCGAGGATAAAGAAGCTAGGTGGAATATGATGATGGCTTCAACAGAAGGAGCAATGGCTTTTGCAAAAGGTCTTGGCGCAGTCCATTCCATGAGTCACGCTGCAGGCGCAAATCAGGATTTAAGATTGCATCATGGAACTTTAAATGGAGTAATCTTGCCTACAATACTAAGATTTAATGCGGGCCATGTCGGTGATAAATATTCTAGGATTTCTAGAGCAATGGGTAAAGATGAATCAACAGACCTTGCAGAAGAAATAGAAAAGTTGAATGAAAGAATCGGTTTGCCTAGTGGACTTGCGGAAATGGGTATAACAGAAAATATGATTCCAGGTCTCGTCGCACATTCAATGACAGATCCAAGTAATATGACTACTCCTAGACTGCCTTCTCAAGAAGAATGGGAAAAATTATTTTTGGAAGCAATGTAGATTGAATTAATAAAAATGAAGAAAGTTTGTTTAGTTGTAGGAGCTGGTGCGGGAATTGGAGGAACGGTTGCAAAGAAATTTGCTTCAGAAGGTTATTATGCCTATCTCGCAAGAAGAACTGACGAAAAAGGATTGAATAAGTTAATCAAAGAGATAAAAGATGGTGGTGGCGAAGCGTCTGGTTCTTTATTGAATGTTGTTGATGAAAACTCCATTGAAGATTTAGTGAATTTTGTTGAATCAGAGATTGGTCCAATTGATACTGTGATTTACAACATAGGAGCTCAAATTGGAGATCGGGCCTTAGCAGAAACTAGCTATAAAGCCTTTGAAATGGGTTGGCGAATGGCTACTTTTGGATTATTTAGACTCGCTCAAGCAGTGACGCCGAAAATGAAAGAAAGACAAGCGGGCAATATTATTGTCACATCTGCAACTTCAGCCGTTAGAGGAAATAAAGGTCAACATTCTCATGCTGCTGCCATGGGAGGCAGAAGAATGCTTTGTCAGTCATTGAATGCTGAGTTCTCGAAAGATGGCATTCATGTTGCTCACGTAATCATTGATGGAGCGGTAGATGCACCGGACACATTAGGTAAAATGTTGGGCCCTGAACTTTTTGAAAAATTTAAAGAACAAAAGGGTCAAAATGGGATGATCCTACCTGAAGAAGTTGCCGAAACTTACTTATTTGTAGCTAAGCAAAAAAAATCCACTTGGACTCACGAAATTGATATAAGAGCTTTTTCTGATCAAGCATGGTGGAATCATTAATATTGACTGAAGCTTAAGAATTTATTACCTTGTCAAAATGTTAATTTATCAAAAACAAGAATGTGAACTTACCTTAAGAGAAGGTATTAAAGTTTACGTAGATTATTTAATAGAAAATGGTAAAACTCCTTTGATTGATGCGAATGCAGAATCTACTTTAATTAGAGATCATGATGCTTCGCATGTTATTTTTGGTCTAGATACTTCCCTTGAAGAAGAATCATTATTAGATACATGGTTTGCTTGTGGATGTAGTTACAAATTTAGTTATTTGGCATCCTATGCAAAACTTCCAGAAATAAAAGAATTAACAAAAAAACTATTTAAAGAAGTTGGTGTAGTTGGATTTTTTAAACTATATAAAAATGTTATTCCGATAAAGTTAAAAATTGCGTTTAAAAATTCAAGAAAAATGAAAAAAAGGTGGCCATTTAAACACCCAGAAGAATTTCTAGATAGAAAAATTTGTGACTTAAGAGAAGAATTTGGAATTCAAATTCTAACTCCCGAAGAAAGAGAACTTAAAAAAATAATCTGGTCAGGATCTCACTCGACTTAATCTTGTAAAAAGCCCTCAAATCTTTCATAAGCGTTAATGAAATCTTGCTTGAACTCTTGGACAACTGCACCTGCTGATAAACTCTCTGTCATTAAACCTACTCCTTGACCAACCCAATAAGTAGCTAAATTGACCGCGCCATCGTGTCCACCTTCTGCTAATTTATTGACCTTTGCAAGAGCTGGCTCGGCAACCATTGGTTGAAGAGGCATAGGTAAAGGTTCTGGTGCACTCTCAGCTTCCCAAGCATCTGTCCACGAAGATTTTAGTTGTCGAGAATGTTTTCCTGTTCGGCTTCTAGATCTGACAGTATCGCTTGAACTAGCCTGCAACATTTTTTCTTTTACGATCGGATGGGTTTCAGCTTCAGCAGTTGTGAGCCAAACTGAAGCAGTCCAAACTCCTGAAGCTCCCATTACCATAGAAGCCGCCATTTGTTCGCCAGTAACAATACCGCCAGCAGCTAAAATAGGTACATCGCCATAAGGTTGGATGGCTCTGTGAACCTCTGGAACCAAGACCATAGTTGAAACGCTTCCACAGTGTCCGCCAGCTTCTGTTCCGGAAACAACTAAAATATCAACACCGGCTTTAACTTGAGCAATTGCGTGTTCTTTAGTTCCTAAAAGAGCAGCAACTTTCACATCATTATCCTTACCCATTTTAACCATCCATTCTGGTGGAACTCCGAGAGCATTAGCAATTAGTTTTATTGGATGAGAAAAAGCCACATCTAACAACGCTTTCGCGCCTTCATCAGCTGTATTTTGTGCAAATCCTGATGCAGCCATGTCCCCTTCACTTTCTCTTAATTCTGGAGCATCAATATCATGATTTTTTAATACATCTGTTCTGAAATCTCTATATTCTTGAGGAATCATGTCAGCTAATTTCTGAGCGTTAAATTCTTCCCCTTTGCCTAGCATTTTATTTGGAATTAGAACATCAACTCCGTAAGGCTTGCCGTCAATTCTTTCATCAATCCAATTTAATTCCTGTTCTAGCACCTCAGGAGACATACCTACTGCTCCTAGAACACCAACGCCACCAGCCTTTGAAACTGCAACGACAACATCTTTACAATGACTAAAAGCAACCAAAGGAAACTCAGCTCCTAGCATTTCACATATTGGTGATTTCATATTTTACTCCCTCAATTTAAAATATTAGGTTAATATCTTTCGAAAGAAAATTCTATATCAAATTAGAAAAATTTAATATGTCGAAAAAAATTACTATTCCATCAATCTTGTTATCTATATTAATGGCTAGTTTAGTTGCTATAGGCATCAATCAAGGGAGTGTAAGTATTTCTGGAATTTCCTTAATTTATTTTTGTTGTGCGTTTATATTTTTAGCGCAATGGTTAATATTTATTCCTTCATATATTTTTGAAACCGAGCATTATTTTGATCTTACAGGTTCATTAACTTATGTTTCTGTTATGCTTTTAGCCGTTCTTTTTACTGTGGATATTTCTTTAAGGGATGTCTTATTAGCTTTATTTGTCTGGATTTGGGCTTTTCGTCTTGGGTCTTTTCTATTTATTAGAGTGAAAAAAGCAGGCAGTGATGGAAGATTCGATCTTATGAAAAAAGACTTTTGGTGGTTTTTAATGACTTGGACAATCCAGGGATTATGGGTATTTCTTACCTTGGCTATGGCTTTGGCAGCTATTACTTCTGAATCGAAAATGGCTATAGACATTTTTGCAATTGTTGGAACTTTAATATGGATATTTGGTTTCTCCATAGAGGTTATTGCTGACCAACAAAAAACAAACTTTAAGGACGATCCAGCCAATAAAGATAAATTTATTACTGTAGGCCTTTGGAGCTGGTCACGCCACCCTAACTATTTTGGGGAAATGGTCTTATGGATTGGAATAGCTTTAATAGCTTTTCCCGTTTTAATTGGATGGCAATTGATAGCTCTAATATCTCCTATTTTTGTAATCTTTCTTCTTACTAGAATCAGCGGAGTAACAATGCTGGAGTCTAGAGGATATAAAAAATGGGGAGATGACGAAGAATACAAAAACTACATAAAAAATACTTCGGTTTTAATTCCTTTGCCGCCTAAAAATTAAAAATTAATTTTATTATTTTTCTTCAAACTTATAAGACTTAGATTTTTTAAAGGCTTCTCTTTCAAAGAGCATCTCAGTATATCTTTTTATATTTGGTTTGAATGCTTGATGTATGCCTAACGATTCTGCAACAACAAAGGCATAACTTACGCAAATATCTGCAATCGTAAATCGTTTTGAGCAAAGGTATTCTTTATCTTCCAAAGCTGTTTCAAGTAATTTACATCTTGAAACAAACCATCTGCTGTAACCTTCTACGGCTGCATCAGCGACTCCTGGCTCTTGAAGCTTATATCTAAGGACCACTGTTTGAGGAAAAGTTAATGTTGCATCAGAATGATAAAGCCAATTTAAATATGCAGGATAATCGGCTTCATCTGGCATTACTCTAAGATCCGTAGGACCGTATTTTTCTACCAAATACTGGGACATTGCTACCGATTCGGTCATCTTTACGTCGCCATCAATTAAATAAGGAATAGTCCCTAACATATTTACATCCAAATATTCTTTCATAAAGACTCTCGGAGGAAATGGCATCATTGTTAATTCATAATCTAAGCCCATTTCTTCTGCTGTCCAAATAGGCCTTAATGCTCTTGATGCCTCAGTTCCCCAAATTTTAATCATTGTTTTCTCCAACTCTAATTAATGTTTATACTTAAAAGGTTTAAAAAATTAATAATAACAAAAAGAGGAAAAAAATGATTGGAGCAATAGCAAAATTAAAAATTAAAGACGGAGAAAGAGATAATTTTATTGAGGCAATGGGGAATCTTGTTAAAGCAGTAGCTGAAAATGAACCAGATTGTTTTTATTACGAAATGCATGAAACGGATGACCCTTTAACAATAATGATGATTGAACTTTATCAAACCGAAGAAGCTCACGCTAACCATACTCAAACAGAGCATTTTGCAACTTTAGGTATGGCTTTAGCTCCCTTTCTAGATGGCGCACCAGAGATAACTGTTCATAAAAGCGTAAACTGAAAAAATCTTATATACAGTCTGTTGAAGAGGGAAAGATAGAGCTGGACGACATCCAGCTCGCTTTGATAGAAAAATTAGAAAGACGCCTTGAAGAGTTAAATAAGTCAGATCCCTTCTTTAATTTTAAAAAGAAAAAAAATTCTAAAAGCCTTTATATTTTCGGGGAGGTAGGTAGAGGTAAAACTTTCATAATGGATCTTTTCTACGATAGTTTAAAAACGAAGAAAAAAATAAGATTACATTTTCATAGATTCATGAATTATCTCCATAATGAACTTCATATATTGGTTGGTCACAAGGACCCCATTAAAAAAGTTGTTAAGCAACTTGCACGAAAATATAAAGTATTGTGTTTTGACGAGTTTTTTGTTGAAGACATAGGAGATGCAATGCTTTTGGGGAAATTCATGACTGAACTTTTTTCCTCAGGTGTTTGTTTAGTAACTACTTCTAATATAGAACCAAAAAATTTATATGCAAATGGTCTGCAACGGAAATTATTCATTCCTGCAATAGAATCGATAGAAAAAAATTGTGAAATCTACTTTCTTGACTCTAAAAACGATTATCGTTTGAGAACCTTGGAGCAGACTAAACTCCTTTTTATGCCGCTCGGAAAAGAATCGGAAGAGAATATGCAAAATGCTTTCAATTCTCTTTCCAAGTCTAAAGATGCTAAAAGCGGTTCAATTAAAATTTTAGAAAGAAAAGTAAATATAATTAAAAGTTCAGAAGGAACAATATGGTTTGACTTTAATGATATATGTTCATCACCTAGAAGTTCAGCAGATTTTATTGAAATTGCCAAGGAATTCCATAATATCTTGATTTCTAATATCCCCATTATTACTTCTGATGATCAGGCAAGGAGATTCATCAGTTTAATTGACGAATGTTACGACAGGAAAGTGAAAATAATTATTTCAGCAGAAACAGACATCTCAAAAATTTATACAGGAAATAAACTAATAGAAAAATATAAAAGAACTGAGAGTAGGCTAATAGAAATGCAATCAAAAGAATATTTAAAAGAGCCTCATAAGCCTTGAATTTTTTTTAAATGGCACTAAATAAAATAGTGTAAGATATGAATATAAAAATGAAAGAAATAATTGAGACCAACTTTGCTATAGGCCAAGTAGTCAGACATAAATTCTTAGATTTCCGAGGAGTAATTTTCGATGTTGATCCAGAATTTAACAACACTGAGGAATGGTATCAAAGCATTCCAGCTCAAATCAGACCTAAAAAAGATCAGCCTTTTTATCATGTATTTGCCGAGAATGACGAAGTCTTCTATACAGCTTACGTTTCTCAACAAAATTTATTAGCAGATATATCAAATGAGCCTGTCTCTCACCCAGATGTTTCAAGTAACTTTGGGCCTTTCAAAGATAATTCTTATGAAATTCTTCAGGGTGTCAGAAATTAACCAGCTAAACAAACTGCTGTAACAAATAAATCCATAGCTTTTTTTAAATCAGAGTTTTTCACTTGTGTTGGCGCAAGTCTTATATTTTGATTTGCTGGATCTTTTTTATATGGAAATGTAGAGCCAACTGGCGTAAGTTTTAATCCAGCATCCAAACAAAGCTGATATATTTTTTTTGCTTTTCCTGGCTTTGAATTAAAAGAAACAAAGTAGCCGCCAGTTGGAGTGCTCCAAGTTGCATATCCATCAGGTATTTTAGATAAGTAATTTTCAACAATTTCGAACTTTGGCTTTATCACGGTAGCTAGATTATCCATGTGATTGGCCAATGATTTAGAATCTTTCAAAAACTTTACATGTCTTGCTTGATTTATTTTATCTGCGCCAACAATTATTTTTCCTAAATAAGATAGAAAATTACTCAGTGTTTTTTCAGATCCCCCAATAAAAGCAACGCCCGAGCCCGCAAATGTTATTTTGCTTGTACTTGCAAACAAAGATATGTTGTTTTCGGTTTTAAACTTTTCACATTGTTTGAAAATATTTAAGAGTTTAGGCGATTTATTGAAGTCATGAACTGAATAGGCATTGTCATAAAAAATCATAAAATCCTTATTCCCCATCTTAGGCAATTTAGCTAATCTAATAACTGTTTCTTTAGAATATGTTTCGCCAGTTGGATTTGAGTGCTTAGGAACACAGATAATTCCCCTAACACTTTTATCTTTTGCAACTATTTCTTCGACTTTATCCATGTTTGGTCCCTTTCCAGTTAAAGGTACCGAAATCATATTTATTCCCATTTCTTCAAACAAGGCAAAATGTCTATCGTATCCTGGCACTGGACAAATTACAGAAATCTTTTTTTTATTTTTCCAAGGCCCATCTCCATTGCCTTTAAAAAAAAGTGTTTGAAGCATAAATGCGGTAAGACTCAGACTACTAGTTCCATTAGCGATTATATTTTTTGGCTTCATATCCAGCAAAAAAGATCCAATTTTTTTTGCCGATAGTAGTCCATCTATTTCTCCATAATTTCTTATGTCTGTACCATCAAGTTTAAAATCTTTTTTGTTTTTTAAATTACCCATGAGAAGATTCGAAAAATCTAGTTGTTCCGCAGAAGGTTTTCCTCTTGTTAGATCAAGACTTAGTTTAAGTTTTTTAATTCTGTTGTACTTTTTTTCGAGAGCTATTCTTTCTGCTTTTTTCATTTAATCTTTATCTATAAATTATTTCAAGAGAATTTTCTTTCGCATATTTTTCTAGTTCAGCATCTGGAGAAATAATAATACTATTTTTACAAGCTTTTACGAGAGGGAGATCATTTATTGAATCTGTGTAAAAAGTGGCCTCTTCCAATAGGAAATTGTTTTTTTCGCTCCATTTTTGCATAGTGCTTAATTTACCTTCAGCAAAAGTGGGAATATCAGCTAAATTGCCTGTTACTTTGTTATCAACTATTTCTAAGGGCGTTCCAAAAAAAGTGTCTATAGAAAAAAAATCAGAGAACCCCTCAACGATAAAATTTAAAGATCCTGAAGCAATAATTTTTTGATCATTTTCGTGTTTTTTTAAAAGTTCGTAAGTCAGCGAATCAACTAATATGTTTTTATATTGATTTATAAAATCATTTACTAAAGATTTTATTTCTTGGATTGATTTACCAATCAAAGGGTTAAGCAAAAATTTACAATAGGCTTCAAAATCCATATTTCCTGCCCTGTAGTCAATTTCAAATTCAGTTATCTTTTTTATATAAAGTTCTTTATCTATAAACCTTTTTTCCACTGTGAATTCTGCCCATTTAAATTCACTATCTCCACATAAGAGAGTATCGTCTAAATCAAAAATTACTGTCTTCACACTAAAAACCTTAGTTCGCTCAAAGCTTTTCGATAAGCTTCTCTTTTAAAATCGACTATTCTATTAATTGGTTGCCAATAAGAAACCCATTCATATCGATCAAATTCTGGAAATTCCTCATTATCTAATTTTATTTTTTGGTCATCTTTTTTTAGTCTAAGTAAAAACCATTTTTGTTCTTGTCCTTTAAATTTTCCGCCCAAAACTTTTGATCTTATAGTTTTTGGAATTTCATAAAATATGGTTTCAGCAGATTCGCCAATATACTCTACTTCTTCTTTTTTAAGACCTACTTCTTCGAGTAGCTCTCTGTACATCGCATTTTTAATATCTTCACCCTTATCTATACCCCCTTGAGGAAATTGCCATGTTTTTGTATTCCTTCTTCGACAAATCAATACCTTTTTTTCGCTATTTATAACTACCATAGCAACGTTAGGCCTATAACCATCTTTATTTTCTTGCATTAGAGATCTTAAATTCAAATTTTTTGATTTTTCCTTTTTCTCCTCTTGCATTATACAACTGCTCCTTAATTACTAGATGGTCATTGTTATCTAGAGTCATAACGGTTGTTGATCTAGTTCCATATATTAAAGACTTTATAAATCTAGCGGAGAATTCTGAGCCATGATTCTTATTTAATATTTTTTGATCAAAATCATAAAACTCTTCTGGGAATTGCATTAGTTTTAACAAATCTTCACTTGTAAATTCTGAATCCAAAACCTCTTCAAAATCTTTTTTTGCTGTATTCAATTTATCTGAACTTGATTGAAAAGATTTATTACCTATAACAATTATTTTTTCTTCTTTTCTTAAATTTTCTTTCCCTCGAGAAGAGCAAATATTTATTTTTTTAAAGTCAGACAAAACTAGATTAAACCCTAAATAGTTTTTGTAATTTATGGAGTTCTGATAATCGTCAATATTTATATTAGACATAAAAAAGTTTTTGACTAAATCTCCTCTAGATAAAAACTTTTTTTCTAAATAATCTTTTTCATAAAATTCTCTTACATTTGTAACGGCAGCAAATTTTCCTTCTTTTGAAACCCCCATCCATGTTCCGCCTTGCTCTAGATCTTTTCCTGCTAGAAAGCCCTGCGGTTCTTCCCACCAATGAGCTGACTCAGTAGGACGAGAATAAAATTCGTCTCTATTGGATGCCATCACAAACTTATATTTTTTAGAAGGCTCTTTTGCAAGCAAAATCAAACACATATACGGAAAAACTTAAGTTTATCAGAGGTCTGAGATAAGGGATAATGACCATCCATGATTGAAATCTTATTCCCTCTGATATTACTAGGTATATTTGCTGGCCTATTATCTGGTTTCTTTGGGATAGGAAGCGGAATAATATTAGTACCGGCATACATTTTTCTTTTTAATTATTTAAATTTTCCACCAGAGTATATTCCTCTGCTCGCAACTGGCTCCTCAATGGGAACTATGGCGATCACGATTCCTATGGCTGCTTACACTCATTATCAAAATAAAAATATAAATTTAGAAATAGTGAAATATATGTTTCTGGCTGCATTTTTTTCAACCATCTTTGGAAGATACATAGCTGCAAATATAGCTAGTGAAAGTTTGCAAATTATAATTGCTATTTCATTGTTATTAGCTGCAATCCAGCTTATTTTTAATTTTTCTCCAAAAAATATAGATACATCTATCAATAAAATTGAATTATTTCTTGTCGGTGGATTTATTGCATTGATAACCTCTTTCGTCGGAATTGGAGGAGGAATTTTGATGGTTCCGTATTTTCAATTTAGAGGTTTAAGAATTCACGAGGCAATTGGCACTTCATCTTTGATGGGTTTCTTTTTTGCCATTTCTGGTTTAATTGGAGCTATTTTGTTTGCGCCCGAAAAACTTAAACAAATAAACTATGTTTTAGGTTCTGTATTCATTCCAGCAATGATAGTAGCCGGGCTTTCAAGTATTTACTTTGCTAAATTAGGTGCAAACATTTCAAACAAAATCGAAGGAAATTCTTTAAAAATTGCTTTCTCTGTTTTAGTAATTTTAGTAGCTTTGAGAATTATATATATTACTTTTCAATGACGATAAATATAGATCCTGTTGCCTTTTCTATTCCTCTGCCTTTCATTGGTTGGTGGCCAATACATTGGTATGGCATTAGTTGGCTTCTGGCAATATTTAGTATTCTTTGGTACGCAAAAAGAATTGTTTCAAAAAAAACTCCATTTAATGAAAACGATATAGATGATTTTTTATTTTACGGAGTTCTTGGAGCAATTATTGGGGGCAGACTAGGATACATGTTTTTTTATGGAACTGACCAAATCTTCAACGATCCAATTTCTATTTTTAGAGTCTGGGAAGGTGGTCTTTCATTTCATGGAGGATTTATAGGAGTTCTCGTTTCTTTCTTTATTTTTTCAAAAAAACTTAATATTGATTTTTTTGATCTAGCTGATCATATTGCACTGGCTTTTCCCATTGGTCTAGGGATGGTAAGAATTGGTAATTTCTTGGGCGGGGAACTGCTCGGCAGACCAACAGATTTACCATGGGGCATAATTTTTTGGAGTGATCCTCTTCAAATTAGCAGGCACCCCTCACAACTTTATCAAGCATTTTTTGAAGGACTAGTACTTTTTGTAATTCTTAATTTTCTTGCAACAAAACCTAAACCAAAAATCTTTATTTCTGGAATGTTTCTAACCCTTTATGGTTCATTTAGAATTTTTACCGAAACTTTTAGAATGCCAGATTCACATATAGGTTTTGATTTTTTCGATATAATTACAAGAGGTCAATTACTTTCCACTCCGATGGTTATAATTGGTTTAATATTAATCTTCCTAAGTTATAGAAATAAGAATGAAACAATATCTTAATTTGATGCAAAAAGTATTAGATGAAGGTCAGAAAAAATCTGATAGAACAGGAACAGGAACTTTAAGTATTTTTGGTCATCAAATGGAATTTGATCTTTCTGAAGGGTTTCCTCTGGTTACCACTAAAAAGGTTCACTTAAAATCAATTGTTCATGAATTAATATGGTTTCTTCAAGGCTCAACTAATATTTCTTACTTAAAAGAAAATGGAGTTTCTATCTGGGATGAATGGGCAGATGAAAATGGAGATTTAGGGCCTGTCTATGGTGCTCAATGGCGTTCTTGGCCAGATGGAAATAACGGTACTATCGATCAAATTCAAAATTTGATCCAAGGAATTAAGACCAATCCAGATTCTAGGAGACATATAGTCAGTGCCTGGAACCCCGCTTTAGTAGATGAAATGGCTTTGCCTCCATGTCATTCTCTTTTTCAGTTCTATGTCGCTGATGGTGAGCTTTCATGTCAGTTATACCAGAGGAGTGCAGACATTTTTCTAGGAGTTCCTTTTAATATAGCTTCTTACGCTCTCTTAACTCATATGGTTGCTCATGTGTGTAATTTAAAAGCTAAAAAATTTGTTCATACCTTTGGAGACGCTCATCTTTATTTAAACCACCTTGAACAGGCTAAGCTTCAACTATCAAGAGATACAAAATTATTACCACAATTGAAACTAAATTCTGATGTGAAAAATATATTTGATTTCAAGTTTGAAGACATCGAAATTACAAATTATGAAAGCCACCCTTCAATCTCCGCGCCCATTGCAGTTTAATGAAAATTACAATCGTTGCTGCTATTGCATCTAATAACGTTATTGGCCAGAAAAATTCATTACCTTGGGATATTCCCGAGGACTTAAGAAGATTTAAACAACTAACCTCTGGACATACAATTTTGATGGGAAGAAAAACTTTTGATTCGATCGGCAGGCCCTTACCTAATAGAACAAACATAGTAATGACAAAAGATACTAATTATCAAAAAGAAGGAATAGAAATAGTTTTTGACGAAAATGAGGCTTTGGATTTAATAAAAAATTTAAATGAGAAAGTTTTTATAATTGGTGGTTCTAAAATTTATAAATTATTTGAACCATTGGCATCTTCTTTAGTGATCACTCGTGTATTGAAAGATTTTGAAGGAGATGCATTTTTTCCTGATATAGATTGGAATAATTGGCAAATTGAAAATAAAGAAGAATTTCTAGATGAGAAAAGCGGTATCTCTTGCAGATTAGAGGAGTATTTAAGAAAAAGCTAGCTTTCTTCTAAGTCTTTTCTTCTAAGCTCTAAAGTCTTAACTCTTCTTGCTTCTTTTTCAGTATAAGTTAACCAAGTAAGTGCTTGAGCCCTTAACTTATCTTGTCTTTTTTCTAGCAATTTCTTATCTTTGATTTTTAAATCCGTCAAACGATCTAAAGCTGTACGAAAGAATTTTGTTGCATCTTCAAAATTTTGTTGTTCGTAAGATACTTGACCCAATAAAATATTAACTGTAACTGGATCCTTTAACTTTCCTTTTTTCAAACCCTCTTTTAAGGTTTTTTTTGCTAAGTCGTATCTGTCCGTTGCAAGATAAATTTGACCAAGAAAAACATAAAGTTCACCTTCTTCAGATTTTTTAGCTGCCTGTTCATATATCGGTTCTGCAATTTCTAATTCTTGAGCCATATGCCATCCTTGAGCAAGCATTTTTAGATGTTTTTCATCATCTTTTACAAAACCATTCTTGATACCATAATCCATAACTTTTGCAGCTTTAAAAGGAGCCTCCGCTCTCATTAATAACTGATAAAGAGCTGTGTATTCATTTTTTTTATCTAATAGTTTTTGGTCAAACGCCGCTTCTAATGCAGTTAATTGATTGCTTTCCTGTTTAAGTTCTCCATAAATTCCAGATAACTGAGTCCAATACTTTTTCTTTGGATGAAATATTACTAATTCTTCATAAAGCTCCAACATTTTTTTCATTTCACCATCTTCATTGTACAAGGCTAACAAAAGATTATATGTTGACTCTCTTGGTTTTGATTTATTTGCCTTTGCAACGCACAAGCCTGCTTCTGCATTTTTAAGGGCTAGTTTTTTATTTTTCAATTGCCAGTAAGAAGCAGCAATAATGTCAAAACCAGTGGAACTTGGGTTTGCTTCATTAGAAAGCCACTCTTTTAACAGTTTAATTGCTTCTTTGTAATTTTCTTCTGTGTAAGCTATTTGAGCCAAGCTAAAAATAACATTTGATTTTAATCTAGGGTCTGCACCTTCAATATTAAGAAAAGATTTGTAAGATTGTTTAGCTTTTCTTAAATTATCTTCACTAAAGTAAACATAAGCATAGTAATAATACATCTGTGCTTTATCTGTTTCGGAGATATCTTTATCCAAATTCATTTTATCCAAAGTGGCTTTGGCAACAACTAAGTCATCTGCCTCTAAAGCTGGATATAGTAATTTCAAATATTTCTGAGCAGCTCTACTGGGAAGTTTAGCTACTCTTCTTACATTTGATCTCTGAATTTCATAATCTGCTAAACATTTTTTTAAAGTAAATCCTGGGAAATTATATTCTTCCTTTTTCTCCTGAGCTGAAACGTTTAAAGACAAAAAAGATAAGACAATTAAGGTTGAAAAGATTCTTAATATTTTCATTACATTTGACCCCTACAATTTTCCGGAATGTATCCTGGACCTTTCTCAACAGACTCTAAAACAAAAGTAATTCTTTGTCTAACGCCTTCTACAGGAACGGCAACCCCATCTCTTATTAAAGGTTTATATTTGTATCTTAACGCCGCTCTCGTTGCTGCTCTGTCAAAAATATTTGGTGGAATAGCTTTAATGACCTTTGGATCTGAGACCGCGCCAGCTATTGTTACTGTATATTCTAAAAGAACACAGCCTTCAATGCCTCTTTCCATTGCCCTTCTTGGATATTGAGGAGGCACCTGGAAAATTGGCACATACGAACCGTCAGCAAATACTCCTTGTCTTTTTGCTTTAAATTTAAAATTCAAATTCAAGGCATCATCCAAGACGTCATCGATATTTTCTATATCAACGTCTGGAGGAGTTTGCTCGGGCTCGGGCTCAGCTTCTTCTGGCCTTTCAACAGTATCCAACAACTCTGGATCTCTTTGCGGCATCACAATATCAACAATTTTTCTCGTTTTAATTTCATCTAATTGAACTTCTCCAGTTGCAATTAAAAAAGCCATTAAAAATAAAGAAAATAAGGCAACCGCTGTACCAGCTGCTGCTGCCACTCCGTATTTTTGATAAACATTTGATTCATTTTCAGAAGATTCTAATACCATAGAATCTAAATCAATGGGAATGAGTTTTTTTAAAAAATTTAAAATATTTTGAATCATTAAAAATTAGGTTCTGATGCGATTGAAATATCAATAACGCCAGCTTCTCTAACTTCATCCATTACAGCAATTATTTTTTCAGCTGTAGCTTTCTCATCAGCTTGCATTACAACTGCTCCTTGAGGATTCTCAGCCATTAATCTAATGACATTTGCTTTGACCTGACGGACATCAATTCTTCTTCCATCCATATAAATTTCACCAGCTGGTCCAATGGCTATTAGAATAGCCGCATTTTCTGTAATCTCGGCTGTTTCTGAATCAGGTCTATTAATTTCAAGACCCGGATCTTTTATAAAGTTTGCGGTAACAATAAAAAAAATAAGAAGAATAAATACCACATCCAACATTGGAGTAATGTTCGGTTCTTCTGCTTCTTCCACTGCTTGACTAATTAACGATCTTCTCATTTGATATTATTCGTAAGTTAAATGTTCTGATACTAAATCTGATTTTTTCTTAGCATTTTGCTCTAACCATCTAGCCGCAATACTTGCAGGAATAGCTGCCATTAGTCCTGCCATTGCTGGAATAGTTGACCTTGCCACACCTCCAGCCATAGCTTTAGCATCTCCGCCTCCTGTAACAGCGAGGATATGAAACACCTCAATCATTCCAACAATGGTTCCAAAAAGTCCTAACAAAGGAGCAATTGCTATGCTTACTCTTATTAATTCTAAATTACTTTTAATTTTAAGATTAGCCTTAGAAATCAACATTGCCCTAACCATATGTCCTTTCCAAGATTTGTGTTCTGATACTTTAGACCATTCTTCGATGGTTTCTTTTTCTACAGCAGGATGAACGAATCTAAAGTACCAAATCCTTTCAAAAATAAAGAACCACATCAAAACGACAAGGAAGCTTATAATCAATACAACTCCTCCGCCTTTTTCTAAAAAAGAGAAAAGAGTATCTTGAAGGTTAAAAAACCAAGACATAATTAAACCTACAACGACCCACTGGTATTTGTTTCTTCGGCTCTTACTGCAACCATACCTGTACTTTGCTCCTCCAAAATAGCGAGTATTCCTTTAGAATAATTTGATAATGCTGCGGCCATAAATGTTGCTGGAATTGCACACATCAGTCCCAACATAGTTGTGACCAATGCTTCAGAAATACCACCAGCCATAGTTTTAGGATCACCGGTGCCGAATAAAGTTATCGCTTGGAAAGTATTTATCATTCCAATAATTGTTCCAAATAAACCTAAAAGAGGAGAAATAACTGCAATCAATCTAACAACCCATATGTACTGATCTATTTCTGCTCGCTCAATTAGAATCTGTTCAGCAAGTTTCAGCTCTAATGTCTCTGTATCAGTTTTATTTTGATCTGCTACAGCAAAAATTCTTGATAGCGGATTTTCTGCTGCACTTTCGCCCGCAGCTTGTTTTTTAACTGCGCCGTTAATTGTAAATAAAGCATAAAAACGCCAGGCAAAAACACCTATTGCAATTAAAAATAGTAAAATAATTGTATAACCAGTAATCCTTCCATACTGAATTTGTTCAAAAAATGAAGGCAAAGAAATTAAATTTACTAACAATGCTCCTCCCTGAGGACCAGTAGGATCAACAGCAAATTGCACAAAACCAGAATCTTCATCGAAGATATCATATGTACCATCTAAATATCGTCCGGGCTGTCTTGGTAAAGTTTCATAGGCCCCTCTTTTAGATAAATATGTTAAATATTTACCTTCTGCGACTGCATTAAAGTTCCCTATTCTTACAACATCTTCAACAGAAGACTCTCCGTCATTATCAATCACAGTAGCTTTAAATTTTTCTACAGTACCTGAAGCTACTAGTTCTCTAGATAATTCATACCAAAGCTGTTCTATTTCTTCAATTGTTGCTACGCTAACTCCTTCTCCCATCTTTTTAGCAAGTTCGCCTAAAAAGATTTCTCTATCTTTTCCAAACTGACCAGAGGTAATAGCCGTTTTAAAATAATCTTCGGTATCAGATGCGACTCCTTGTAAATGACCAAATGTTTCATATAAAGAACCCAATCTCGTTTTTAACTGATCTTCCAAGAGATTTAATTTCGCCTCATTGGCCTCAAAAGTTGCTTCTAATGACGTTGCAATTGCCTCAAGTTTTGCTCTTTCCGCTTTAGCATTTGCTAATAATGTTTGTTGTCTATTTTTTTCTCTATTAAATCTATTTTCTCTTTTAGTAGCTTCTTCACTTTCTGCAAATTTTCCAGCTTTCACAAGCTCTAGAAGCTCGTCCAAGCTTAAGGCTTGAGATTGTGGCTTATCTTCTTGTGCAATTAAACCAAAAGGAGATAGTGATAAAAATCCAAAAAGGAGTGCTTTTAAAACAAAATTTTTCATTGAACCACCTCCGCTGCAGGCACAGGAAGTTCAAGCATATCAACAGTTTTTAATTTTTTAGCCATGCTGATACCATCTCTAACGACGCCTCTATATCGTCCAGGAAGACTCTCCCAAGAATTAGTTTCTTTATTCCAAATACCGGTTTCGTCTAAATCTGAAGTTTGATAAGCCAAAACTAATCTGCCGATTCTAAGAATATTTACGTCCCTCTCCTGATCATCTATCAGGACAGTATCTTTATAAGTATCTATTTTTCTGCCGTACTCGGCTTCAATATTAAAACCTTCCAAAACTTGTCTTAGTTTTTCAGCAGGTGAAACTGTAGGGTTGTCTAATGCATCTTGAATAAATTTAAGTCTTTCAGTTCTTTCTCCCGTGTTAAAAGGTAAGTCCAATTTAACAAATTGATCTAGGCCCGAATGCATTCTTCTTGCTAATGGCGGTATTTGTCTTTGTAAAACAGATGCATATTTCATTGTCTTTTCAATTTCCTTCATACGCTCTTTTTGTCTTTTAATCTGCTTTCTTTTTTGAGCGTTGTAAACTTTTAGGCCTTCTATTTGTTTGCTGACACTCTTATATTCAGTTGCTGCTTTATCAGTCTTAATTTGAGTTGAATCAATCTTTGCCTGAGAAGCAGTAGCAGCAGTAGTTCTATCTTTATTAACTTCAAGAACAGAATCTAGTTGAGAAGCGACAGTTAAAGAAAAAATCAAAGCTAAAAGCAAGAAAAATTTAAATAAATGGTTGATCATAATATCCCCTAAATTTTTAAGTTTTTTTTTAAAAGTAAAACAACAAAAACTTATTTATCCTTATGTAAAGTACAATTGTAGGCCAGTACTTTAAGTTTTAAAAACGTTATTTGCAACTTATAGTAACAATTTTTAAAACATAAAATTAAATTTATAGCAAAAGAATATTGAAATTAAAATGACTGAAGTTAGTACCAATGAATTTAGACCAGGTTTAAAAATAATTATTGATAAAGAATTGTGTGAAATTATTGAAAATGATTTTCATAAACCAGGAAAAGGGCAAGCTGTGATGAGAGTTAAATATAAGTGTTTGTTAAATGGGCGTGTGCTCGATAAAACTTTTAAAACTGGAGAATCTGTTGAAAAAGCTGATATATCTTCAATTGAAATGCAATATCTCTTCAAAGAGGGAAATAATGCTATTTTTATGAATTTAACTAATTATGAGCAAACTGGTTTTGATTTAGCATTACTTGGCCCTAAAAGTTTGTGGATCAAAGAAGGTGAAAAATACGAAATAGCGATGTGGGAAAATACTTTGGTCTCAGTTGAAATTGAAACTTTTGCAGAAATAGCTGTTTTAGAAACTGAGCCAGGATTTAAGGGAGATACCTCTACAAATACTCTTAAATCTGCAAAATTATCTAACGGCCTTGAAGTAAAAGTTCCACTTTTTATCGAAGAAGGAGATTTTATCAAAGTAGATACAAGAACTAATGAGTACCAAAGTAGAGTAAACAAATGAAAGATAAAATTCATGAGTTGCTTGCATCTGCCATCAACGACCTTTATTCAAGTAAAGATTTGTCCATTGAAATAGTCAAAACAAAATCTGAGGAACACGGAGACTGGAGTTCAAATGTTGCGATGATTGAAGCCAAAAAAAAAGGAGAGAACCCAAAAGAATTAGCAAAAAAAATAATTGACTCAATCACTAAAGAAGATTGGATAGAAAAAATAGAACTTGCAGGACCTGGTTTTATAAATTTCTTTTTAAGCAAAAAGGCGAATTTAAGATATTTGAAAGAAATCTTAGACAATAAAGAATCTTTTTTTCCTTATAAAGAAAAAAATAAAAAAAATATTTTAATTGAGTATGTTTCATCAAACCCAACAGGGCCATTACACGTAGGACATGGAAGAGGAGCTGCTTTTGGTTCAGCACTAAGTAATTTGCTAAAGAAATCTGGCAATGAGGTTACGGAAGAGTATTACGTGAATGATCAGGGCTTACAGACAAAAATTCTAGCAGAAAGTGTTCATATGAAATATTTAGAAAAATTTAATATAGACACATCAAAAATAGATGATACAAATTTTTACAAAGGCTCATATATAGACGAATTAGCATCGAAAATTAAAAAAAATAAAAAAGATGAATTTTTAAAAATAAAAAATGAAAAGGAATTTGTTAATTTAATTATTAATGAAATGATGCTTGGTATAAAAGAAACTTTGAATAATTTTAAAGTAAATTTTAATTCTTTTTTTTCAGAAAGCTACTTATACGATAAAAAAGCAAATAAAGTACAAGATGTCTTAGAAGTCTTAAAAAGTGACCATTGTTTTGAAAAAGATGGTGCACTTTGGTTCAAATCAACGAAATTTGGAGATGACAAAGATAGGGTTTTAATTAGATCTGATAATCAAGAAACTTATTTTTTATCTGATATTGCCTATCATAAAGATAAATTTAAAAGAAATTACGACGAACTGATTAATATTTGGGGGTCAGATCATCACGGCTACCTGCCCAGAGTAAAAGCGGCAATTGAGGCGTTAAAACTTAACTCTGAAAATTTAAAGACAATATTCATTCAATTTGTTTCTTTAATTAAAAAAGGCAAGAAAATATCCATGTCAACAAGATCAGCGAATTTTGTAACTTTAAATCAACTTCTAGATGAAGTTGGAGTAGATGCAGCTAGATTTTTTTATTTAACTAAAAAAAGTGATCAAGCATTAGAATTTGATATAGACCTTGCAATAACTCAGGACAAAAATAATCCTGTCTATTACATTCAATATGCCTATGCAAGAATTTGTAGTTTAGAAAAAGAGTTAAAAAATAGAGGAATGAAATTTGATCTTAAAGAAGGTATCGACAACTTAGACCTTTTAGTGAACAAGTCAGAATTAGAAATTGTCTCTTCTTTAGAAGATTATAAAATTATCATTGAACAATGCTGTAAAAATTACGAAGTACATCCTGTATGTTTTTATCTGAGAGATTTGGCCTCAAAATTTCATTCTTACTATAATTCTGAAACTATTATTGATGAGGATCAAAAATTAAGAAATGCAAAATTTACCTTGCTACTAGCTATTAAAAAGACCATCAAAAGTGGTATGGACGTATTGGTAATAGAAACTCCAGAGAAAATGTAGTGATTGATATCGAGAAAAACATTTCTAACATAAAAAAAATTGTAAAAAGTGATACGACCATTATTGCTGTTAGTAAAAAAAAGCCTGCTGACTTGATAGAAAAAGCTTATAAAAATGGGATATTAGATTTTGGAGAAAACTACTTACAAGAAGCCTTAGCGAAGGTTTCTATTCTTAAACATTTAAATATAAGTTGGCACTTTATTGGAAAAATACAGTCTAATAAATGTAAAGAAATTGCAAAAAATTTTAACTGGGTTCATACAGTTGATAGATATAAGATTGCAAAGCTTTTGAGTGAAAATTGCCCTCTTAACAAATCAATAAATGTCCTCATTCAAGTTAATATTGATGATGAAAAAAGTAAAAACGGCATCAACGAAAGTGAGATTTATAGTTTAGCTAAAAAAATTATTTCTCTGCCTAACTTAAATTTAAAAGGAATTATGGTGATACCAAAAAATACGAAAGACTTAAAATTAACTGAAATTTCATTTGCAAAAACAAAGCAAATAGCAGTTGAATTAAATAAAAGTTTCAAAGGTGTCAGTGAAATTTCAATGGGAATGAGTAATGACTTTGAGTTAGCGATTAAAAATGGCTCAACAATGATTAGAATAGGAACGGGAATATTTGGTGAAAGAAATTAATAGAAATAAGACAATAGGTTTTATCGGAGCAGGAAATTTAGGAAGACATGCTATTGAAAAATTAGCTGATGAGTTTCCTTTGCTTGTAAATGATCCTTTTGAAGATCAAAGAGTAATAGATTTAGGTGCTAAATATACTGAAATAGATGATTTAGTGGATAGGTCAGAAATAATTTTTTTAACGATCAAGCCTAATAAAATTGAAGAAATTTCGAATCAACTTAAAAATCTTTTATCCAATCAATTGATAATTTCTTTTATTGCCGGACTTAAGTTTAATAAGCTGAAAACTTTGTTGGAAGGTCATGAAAATATTATTAGAGCAATGCCTACTCTTGGAATTAGTAGCGGCTCAAGTCCAATTGCCATCTATACTGATCTGAATATAGATAAAAACCATGCCTTAGATGTTTTAAATATCTTAGGAAGGTGCTTAAAAATAGAAGAAGAACAATTTGATGCATTTACATCAATATTCGGAGCTGGGCCTGCGTTTATAAGCCATCTATCTAATATTTTGTCTAAAATTGCAAAAGAACATGGTTTTATTGACCCTGAACCTTGGATAAGAGATATATTGGAAGGTACTTCTTATATACATAAATCCATCGAAAGTAATAAATTTGAGGACATCATGGAAATGGTTGCTTCAAAAGGAGGTGTTACTGAAGCAGCTCTTAATAAGATAAATACAGAGGGAATAGAAAAAATATGGGAAGAGGCTATAAATGACGCAATTCTTAAATCTAAGGCTTTAGGAGATTAATAATGGATCCGCTTTATGCTTCTTCAGTATTGACAAATTTATTAGCAATTGTTTTTTCTTTTTATCTGTTATTTAGATTTTTTGAGATTAGTTTTCTCAATCCAATCGTAAAAATATCTTTTTCTACTTTAGACCCCTTCTGTAGACCATTTAGGATATTTTTACCTATCATGTTTGGAATAGACTTAGCCTGTATCTTTTGGATTATTGATCTCAAATTTATTTCCTTTTATTTATTCAGTTCCAGTAAAGAAATGGATTTTGATTTGGTTAACGCTATCTCTTGGTCTATCCTGAGTTTATTTTTTTTAATTTCACAAATTTTAAGATTTTCACTTTTTATTTCAATTATAGGAAGTTGGGTAGCGCCGACCTCCAACAATCCTTTTCTTAGTATTTGTCATAATATTACTCAACCTCTTTTAAAGCCTTTTCAGAGACTAACTAGCTTTGGAGGAATAGATTTTTCTCCAATTATTGTTTTCTTTTTATTAATTCAAATTGATAGAATTTTAGATAATCTAAGATTCAGCATGAACTTACCAATATTATTTTAAATGAATGAATTAGGAATAATTGAACCTGAAATTTTTTCATTTAATGAAACTTTTCCCCTCGAATCTGGCAAAAGTCTAGATGGCTTTGAACTTATATATGAAACTTATGGAAAACTTTCTGATAAAAAAGACAATGCCGTTCTTATTTGTCATGCTTTAAGTGGAAATCATCATGCCGCTGGTTTAAGTAACGAAAATGACAAACGTCCTGGATGGTGGAATGAATTGATTGGACCTGGGAAGGCATTTGATACTGAAAAATATTTTATGGTATCTCTCAATAACTTAGGCGGTTGTCATGGATCAACCGGACCGTCAAGCATTAACCCTTCAACAAATGAAAAGTTTGGAAAAGAATTTCCATTAGTAACTGTTAAAGATTGGGTCAACAGCCAAAATTTATTAAGATCTTATTTAGGAATTGATCGCTGGCTTGCTGTCGCTGGAGGAAGTTTAGGAGGCATGCAAGCTCTTCAGTGGGCTATTGACTATCCTGATTTAGTTGAAAAATCAATTGTTATCGCTGCTGCTCCAAAATTAAGTGCTCAAAATATAGCTTTTAATGAAGTTGCAAGACAAGCAATTGTAAATGATCCAGATTTTGAAAAAGGCACTCACCATCCGAAAAGGGGTCTAGGTTTGGCTAGAATGTTAGGTCACATTACATACCTATCAGAAGAAGTGATGAAGGAAAAGTTTGATAGAGATTTAAAAAAAGAAAAAATTGAATACGGCTATGATGTTGAGTTTGAAGTAGAGAGCTATTTAAGATATCAAGCTGACAATTTTTCAGATAAGTTTGATGCTCATACTTATCTATTAATGACAAAAGCATTAGATTACTTTGATCCTGCTAAGTATTTTGGTGGAAACTTAATTTCAAGTCTTGAGCAAACGAAGTCGAATTTTCTTATAGTTTCTTTTTCTTCAGATTGGAGATTTTCACCTAAAAGATCTAAAGAAATAGTAAATTCTTTAGTGGCAGCAAAAAAGCCTGTTAGTTATGTAAATATTGAATCTTTTCAGGGGCACGATGGATTTTTGTTTCCTGATAGTAGATACGTAAATACTATTAAAACTTTTTTGAATTCGGATGTATAAAATAGTTAAAAAATGGATTCCTAAAAATTCTCATATTCTTGATCTAGGCTGTGGTGATGGGTCAATGCTTCTGGAACTAAAGAAAGAATTGAATATTAACGGACTTGGAGTTGATATTTCTGAAAAAAATATTCAACTAAGCTTATCAAAGGGATTAAATGTTATCGAACAAGATATTGATCAAGGTTTAAGCAACTTTGGAGATCAATCTTTTGATTTAGTGTTGATGAGTCAATCTATTCAAGCATTAAAAAGGCCAGATTTAGCTTTGTCTGAAATTATTAGAATAGGTAAAGAGTGTATTGTAAGTATTCCTAATTTTGCTAACTTTAAATGTAGATTGCAGCTTTTTTTAACTGGGAAAATGCCAGTTTCTTCAGCTTTACCGCATTCATGGTATTCAACACCCAATCTGCATTTATGCTCTTTAAAGGATTTTGAATCTTTATGTGAAGGCTCGAACATAAAAATCTCAGAAAAAAAATTAATAAAAGCATCTGGAGAAAATACTTTTTTATCAAATTTTTTTCCGAACTTATTTGCTGAGATTGCAATTTATAAATTAGAAAAAAAATCTTGAAAATAGTTCTGGCCTCTAGAAATTCCGGAAAGTTAAAGGAATTTAACTATCTTTTTAAAAAGACTAATATCGAACTCATACCTATTTCTGAATTTAGTAATGAAGATATTGCTGAAACTGGAAACAGCTATGAGGAAAACGCTTTCATAAAGGCAAAGTTTGCTACTGAAATAACAGGGCTACCCTCTCTTGGAGATGACTCTGGATTGGAAGTAGAAGCTCTAGACGGTGCTCCGGGAATTTTTTCAGCTAGATATGCTGGTGAAAAAGGTAACGATTTATTGAATAACGAAAAATTATTAAAAAAAATAAGTTTAAAACAAAATAAATCCGCCAAATTTGTTTCTATCTTGTCTTTTTTAGATCCTGAGTTAAAAAATCCTCTTTTTTCCTACGGAGAATTATTTGGAAAGATAATAGATTCTCCGAAAGGCAAAGGTGGCTTCGGTTACGATCCAATATTTCAAGTAAAAAACTCAAGTTTAACTTTGGCGGAAGTATCTAGATCTGAGAGAATGAGAATAAGTCATAGAACAATGTCTACTTTGAAGATGATTGCCCTATTGAAGGAATCAAAAATTTATTAATTAACCTATTTTCTTTCAAGGCAATTTTTTCATATTTAGTTTTAAACTCTTTTAAATCGTTTGATTCACAAATATGATCGTATTTGTGCTCTAGTTTATTTAGTGTTTCTATAATTTCCTCAGCATAGTCCTGCCAATCAGTTTTTATGATGATCTTCCCGTCTTTTTTAAGTAGAGATTGTAAATCTATAAAGAAATCACTTTTAAGCAATCTTCTTTTTTTATGTTTCGATTTTGGCCAAGGGTCTGGAAAAAGAATTATTATCAAATCAAATATTTTTTTACTTTTATTTTTAGATAAAATTTGAGCTACGTCTCCTTGGATAAGTTTTAAATTTTTTAAATTTGACTTAATTATTTTGCTATATGTATTTGCTATTCCTGTTTCAAATACTTCAATACCAATAAAAGATTCATCTGGATTATTTGAAGATTGATCAAATAGCAAAATTCCATCGCCAAACCCGATTTCTAAATTTAATTTAGAAGAATCACTAAATAAAAATTTAAAGTCTTTAAAATTTTCTTCAGACCAAATGATTGTTTTGTCTGCTATTGAAAGAATTTTTTTATTTTTCTTTGAAGACCTTGACCTAGCTTTAGAAAAACTTTTAATAGAATTTTTCAAGAATCAATTATCCCTTTGGTTGGAGAACTTGGATCAGCTGTTTTTTTTACAGGTATTCTGCCAGCTAAAAAACATTTTCTCCCACTTATCGCTGCGTCTCTCATTGCTTCAGCCATTAGCACAGGATTGTTTGACTTTGCTATCGCAGTATTTAACAAAACTCCGTCACAACCCATTTCCATAGCAACTGAAACTTCTGATGCAGCTCCAATCCCAGCATCGATAATTACTGGACATGAAATTTTTTTAATTATTTTTTTTATTGAATTGGGGTTTATGATTCCCTGTCCAGAACCAATTGGAGACGCTAATGGCATAATTGCGACACAACCTATGTCTTCTAAGCGAGTGGCATAGTCAATTTCATCTGTGCAATACACCATAACTTCAAAATCAAGTGAAACTAGCTCTTTTGCTGCAACAATAGTTTCTTTCATCAAAGGCATAAGAGTCTCTTTGTCTTTTAAAACTTCTAGTTTAACTAAATTTTCTCCATTCAATAATTCTCTTCCTAAACAAGCTATTCGAATTGCCTCTTTGGCACTAAAACATCCTGCAGTATTCGGTAAAATCTTATATTTTTCTGGAGTTATATAATTTAGGATTGAGTCTGATCTGCTTTCAGAATCTATCTCAACTCTTCTAATAGCAACCGTAACTATTTCACTTTTTGAAGCTTTTATAGCTTCTAAGGCTTGCTTCTCGCTTGAATATTTTCCTGTACCAACAAGTAAACGAGAATTATATGCTTTCCCTGCAATAATTAAGGGATCTTTTTCCAAAATTAACCGCCTCCTATGGCTCTTACTATTTCTACTTTATCTTCTTTGACAAGCAACCTTTTA
Source organism: uncultured SAR86 cluster bacterium (assembly GCA_902635045.1). Lineage (GTDB taxonomy): Bacteria > Pseudomonadota > Gammaproteobacteria > Magnimaribacterales > AG-339-G14 > CASICS01. The sequence continues at coordinate 89,270 of CACPMT010000001.1, forward strand.
TCCCAATTAGTTTTAAAAATTATTTCTTTATTAATTTCCACTGCACAATGTTTTTCAGATAAATCCAAAAATATAAAAAGCTCTTTAATTGATAAATTTTCAGGGACCTCACGAGATTCGCCATTAAGAAGTATCTTAATTTTAGTCATTTGTTATCAAATTTTAGGAAATAAAGCTTCTAACTTTTTCCATTGCGGCTTTTTCTATTTGCCTTATTCTTTCGGCGCTAACACCGTACTTATCTGCCAATTCGTGAAGTGTAAGCTTTTGTTCTTCTAGCCATCTATCAATTAATATTTCTTTGCTTCTGGGATCAAGTTCTTCCATTGCTTTGTGGAGAGCTTCATAACTATAGTCGTCGGAATCCTCTTTTTCCACAATATCCGCAGGGTCACATGTATCGTCTGTCAAAAAACCTGACGGACTAAATGAAGCTTGTTCATCACTTGCTTCAGATGGAGGATCGAATGACATGTCAGATGAAGAAAGCCTTGATTCCATTTCTTTGACAGATTTTTCATCAACTCCAAGTTCTTCAGATATAACTTTGATCTCATCAGGATTTAACCAATTTAATTCTTTCTTTTGGCTCCTGAGATTGAAAAACAGCTTTCTTTGAGCTTTTGTTGTAGCAACTTTAACTATTTTCCAGTTTTTAATAATGTATTCGTGCATTTCAGATTTAATCCAGTGAACAGCAAAAGATATAAGCCTAACTCCTACCTCAGGATTAAATTTTCTAACAGCTTTCATGAGACCTACGTTCCCTTCTTGAATTAAATCTGCTTGCGGTAATCCATAACCAGCGTAACCTCTAGCAATGTGGACTACAAATCTAAGATGAGCCATAACCAATTGACGAGCTGCTTCAAGATCATCTTTATAATAAAGGTCTTCAGCTAATTTTTTTTCCTGTTCTGGAGTTAAAATAGCTATGTTTTGAATAGACGAAAGATATGACTCCAGATTTTGACCTGGAGCTGAAATGTCCATTGGTTGCAGTTCTCTACCCATATAAAGCGAATTTTATACCTAAAAATGTGTTATTTGCATATAAAAAGATATTATTTTACTTAACTTATTGATTTTATTGAATAATATGACTAAAAAATGCTTGATTTGATATGGCATAAAATCCATTTATTTTAAAAGTTTTATCAGAATTGTATTCAATTTCATTCATGTCCAAATCGACAATATTTCCTCCAGAAGCCTTTAAAATAGCGTGTCCAGCTGCAATATCCCACTGGCCGACATCGCCAAAACGCGGGTATATATGACAATCGCCACTTGCTACTAAACATATTTTTAGAGAGCTTCCTGCAGGAAAAAGTTCTATTTTTTTGAACTTCTTTTTAAGATATCGAGTAAATCTTTGTTCTTTAGCAGTTTGATGCTTCTTACTAATTGTAATTCGACAATTTTCTTTTGAAAAACATGTTTGCAAGTTTCTTTTATTGCCATTTTCTTCACTAAAAGCTTGGAAATCTTTACCTCCAGCAATAAAGGTTTTCCTAATAGGAATATATATTGCCCCAAATAAAGGTTTTCCATTTTTTATTAAAGCTATGTTAATTGTAAATTCTTCACTTTTATCAATAAACTCTTTAGTTCCATCTAGAGGGTCTATAAGCCAAAAAGTTTCTTTCTTTTTTGCTTCCTCCACTCCTTCTTCAGAAATAATTGGAATATCAGGAAATAACTTTTTTAAATTAGTAGAAATGAATTCGTTCGATCTTAAATCTGCGATAGTCAGAGGAGAATCATCATATTTCTTTTGAAAGTCTATATTTTTCTGACTTTCATAAATTTCAATAATTAATTTAGAAGCTCCTTCCATAATTAACTTTACTGGTTGAACAATCTCTCTAGTCTTCATTTTCAATGAAATCTTTTAAATTTTAAGTTTTGATTTACAATGTAACTCTTTGAATTTTAATTATGAGCGAAAATAAGAAAGAATTGTTAGATAAAGCAGAAGAAATATCTAATGGCTTGAAAAGATTAAGCAAGAAAAGTCGAAAGGTCGTTATGCCCTATCATAGTTCGTATGACTTAATTGAAGAACTTGAAGAAGTAGCAGACAGTTTAGTTCAAGATTTAAAAGAGTAGAAACAAAGAATCAGGAGAGAAATTATGAATTACGAAAGTTTTAAATATTCATCGGAAGAAGGTATTGGACATCTCGTTTTAAATAAAGGAGAAGATTTAAATAAAATGACAATGAATTTTTGGTATGAGCTACCAAAAATTTTAGATGAAATAGATAGAGATGCTTCTCTGAGAGTTTTGATATTGTCCTCAACTGGTAAACATTTTTGTGCTGGGATGGATCTCAAAAATTTTGGCACTCTTGGTAACGATTCGGAAAAGAAAACGAATGTTCCAGATAAAGCAAGGATTGGAGAAAATCTATATAGAGTAGCTAAAGAGCTGCAAGATATGCTTTCCAAATTAGAGAAATTGAGAATACCAGTTCTAGCCGGTATTCAAGGGGGGTGTATTGGTGGTGGACTAGATTTAGTTACAGCTGCAGATATGAGGTTCGCTAGCAAAGATGCTTTTTTTTGTATCCAAGAGATAAATATTGGCATGGCTGCAGATATCGGAACTCTTCAAAGGCTACCTCGTGTTATTCCAGAAGGGAAAGTAAGAGAGCTTGCTTACACAGGAAGAAGAATGCCTGCTGAAGAAGCTTTAGAAACTGGTTTAGTCAACAAGGTCTATGAAAGTCATGAAGAGATGGTAGCTGGCTTAAAAGAAATGGCAACTGTAATAGCTTCTAAAAGTCCTTTAGCTGTTTACGGCACAAAAGCGATTCTTAATTTTTCTAGGGATCACACCATAGCCGAAGGTTTGGAATATAACGCCCTTTGGAGTGGAGCTATGTTGCCGCAGGAAGATATGGCAGAAGCAATGATGTCAAATATGGAAAAAAGAGATCCTGAGTTTAAAGACATGCAAGAGATCAGAGACTACGGTAAGTCTTCTGCAAAATAACTTAAGATTCTTTTCTTAAAAAGGTCGGATTTTTTTCAGAGGATTCTTCCTTGCTAAATTCGTATCCATCCAAATTGAAGTTTTTTAGCTCTCTTGAATTTTCTATTTTATTTTCCAAAATAAACTTAGCCATTAATCCTCTCGCTTTTTTTGCGTAAAAACTAATTATCTTATATTTTCCGTTTTTATAATCTTTAAAAACTGGAGAAATAACTTTTCCATTTATCATTGTTTGATCCAAAGCTGAAAAATACTCATTAGAAGCTAAATTAACCAAAGTATTTTCTTTTTGAGACGCCAAATCAGAATTTATAGCTTTTGTTAATTCAGGTTTCCAAAAATTATATAAACCATCTACCTCACCAGACTTCAACTTAGTGCCCATTTCTAATCTATAAGGCGAAATTAAATCCAATGGCTTAAGAAGTCCGTATAAACCAGAAAGTATTCTTAAGCGATTTTGAGAATAGTTGATAGTTGACTTAGATAAATTACTTGCATCCAAGCCTTGATAGACATCTCCTTTAAAAGCAAATATCGCTTGTCTTGAATCTTTAGAGGGTTTGCTTTGTTTTTTCCAGGTTTGATATCTTTCAAAATTTAAGAAAGCAAGATTATCGCTTAAGCCCATTAAATCAGAAATATACTCAGGTTCATAAGATCTCATTATTTTAATCAACGACTCTGACTTACCTAAGAAGTCAGGAGTTGTATAATCAAACCCATTTAGGGGAGATTCGTAATCTAAGGTTTTAGCAGGTGATAAAACAATAATCATAGATATTATTAAATCATAAAATCGAAATGAAAAATATTAATCAAACATTTCAATATTTACTTACAATTTTTCCATATTCTCTAGGAATTATAAGCTCGTGGGCCATTTTCTTAATGATTGTCCTAACAACATTAGTAGTTTTTCTGAGGTACTTTTTAGGCATTGGAGTTGTAGGTCTTCAAGAAATGGTAATTTATCTTCATGGTATAGCTTTTTTATTTTGTTCTGCATATGCCTATGAAAACGATGAACACGTAAGAGTAGATATTTTTTATCGACGTGCGAGTGAAAAAAATAAAAAAATAATTAATTTAATCGGTAATTTAATTTTCCTTCAGCCAATGGCATGGACAATATTTATTTTGTCCATTAATTATGTTTTATTTTCATGGTCCACTTATGAAGTTTCTCCTGAACCAGGAGGACTTCCATTCGTTTACTTATACAAAAGTTGTATTTTGATTTTTTCTGTGATTCTGATCCTTCAAAGCCTAGCTTCTATTTTGGCTTATTTTAATGATGATTGAGTTTATTCCACTAATTTTATTTGTTGTTATTTGTGCCAGCCTGCTTCTTGGATTTCCAGTTGCTTTCACTTTAGGTGGTGTTTCATTAATTTTTGCAGGTATAGGAACAATATTTGGAGTATTCGATCTTTACTTGTTAGAGACAATTCCAAATAGATTATTTGGAATCATGACTAATACGACTTTGGTAGCTGTCCCTCTCTTTGTCTTCATGGGAGTTATTTTAGAAAAATCAAAAATTGCAGAAAAACTACTTGAGTCAATGTCGGAAATTTTCGGAAGATTAAAAAGTGGCTTAGGTATTTCAGTGATCATTGTTGGTACCTTATTAGCAGCGAGTACTGGAATAGTAGGAGCAACCGTAATAGCTATGGGCTTAATCTCTTTACCTGCCATGTTAAAAAAAGACTATTCAGAAGAGGTTTCAACTGGTTTGATTGCTGCCACCGGTACACTCGGGCAAATTATTCCGCCTTCTATAGCTTTAGTCATATTAGGTGATGTTTTAGCAACAGCTTATCAACAAGCTCAATTGAGTATGGGTAATTTCTCTGCCAAATCTGTATCTGTTGGCGATTTGTTTGTTGCTGCAATTATTCCAGGTTTGCTTTTGGTAACAGCATATTCTTTTTATTTTATTTTGAATATTTCAAATAAAAATATTAATTTTAATGAAACCAATGCCTCTATTTCTTTAAAGCATATATTGAAGATCTTAATTCCGCCCTTCTTACTGATTTTTTCTGTCTTGGGATCGATTATTTTAGGAGTAGCTTCGCCAACTGAAGCTGCAGGAATTGGAGCAATGGGGTCTATTTTAATTGCCGGACTAAACAAAAAATTATCTTTATTAGTTTTGTCGGATGCAGTAAAACAAACCGCCTTCATTAGTAGTATGGTTTTTATGATTTTAATCGGTGCTTCAATATTTTCCTTAGTGTTTAGAGGTTATGGAGGGGAAGAACTTATTTCAAACTTATTTAATGCAATACCTGGAGGACTTTTTGGCTCTATGTTAATAGTAATGATCTTAGTTTTTTTATTAGGTTTTATTTTAGATTTCATTGAAATAAGCTTTGTTGTGGTTCCAATTGTTGGGCCTATTCTTATTGCAATGGGAGCTGATCCATTGTGGTTAGGAATTATGCTGGCTATAAATTTGCAAACGTCTTTTTTAACTCCACCTTTCGGATTTGCTTTGTTTTATTTAAGAGGTGTAACACCAGAAAGAATAAAAACAGAAACAATTTACAAAGGGGTTTTTCCCTTTATTTTGATTCAACTTTTGATTCTTTGTTTAGTTGCATATTTTCCTTTTATCGCAACTTATCTTCCTTCATTGATTTACTAATTAAAAAAAATTTTAAATTTGTTATATTTATAAAATGAAATTCATAAAATTCTTATTGTTTCTAATCCCTTTTGTTTTATTTTCGTGTGCTGACAACATTACTGAAAAAGCAAAAAAATTTAGTCAAGAAAAAATCATAATTGATACACACATAGATACGCCTTTTCAAATTTGGCGACAGAGAAACAATACTGGCACCAACGATGATATTACTAAGAGCACAAGTTATCATTTTGACTATCCTCGAGCGATTGAAGGAGGATTAAACTTAACTTTTCAAAGTATTTGGATTCCTCCAAGAACCGAGCCCGAGGGCACCTCGTATGATTTAGCAATAGAATTGATTGAAATGATGAACGAAATTATTGAAGAAAATCCAGATAAATTAATTTTTATTAGAAATCCTGAAGATGTTGAAATTTTAAAGAGCAATAAAAACTTAGTTGGAATGGCTTATGGCATAGAAAACGGAGCTCCCCTTGAAGGAAATTTGGATAATATAAAGTTTTTTGCTGATTTAGGGGTTAATTACATAACTCTTGCTCACTCAAAGAGTAACCATATTTCTGACAGTTCTTACGATGAGAATAAAAGATGGCCAGACGGATTAAGTCCTTTTGGATTCAAAGTTGTTAAAGAAATGAATAAACAAGGAGTAATGATTGATATCTCTCATGTTTCAGACGCTGCTTTTATGAAAGTACTTGAACTTAGTGATGCACCAGTTGTTGCAACTCACAGTTCTTTAAGACACTTCACTCCAGGCTGGGAGAGAAATGTCTCTGATGAAATGCTAATTGCCCTTGCTGAAAACGGAGGAGTTATTCAACTTTGTTTTGGTTCTGATTTTGTCGCTAATCGTAAAGATAATCCTGATATTCAGGTTTCTGTCAAAAATGTTGTCGATCACATTGATCGAGTAAGAGATTTAGTTGGCATCGACCATGTTGGTTTTGGTTCTGATTTTGATGGGGAAGTTCCCTTGCCAGAAGATATCAATGATGTTTCAAAATTTCCTAATTTAATTGAAGAACTTTTGATGCGAGGCTACACAGAAAGCGAAATAGATAAAATACTAAATGGAAATATTTTAAGGGTTTGGAAAGAAGTCAGAGCCCTTGCAGATGCATAGTTTTCTTAAAAATTTTGGATACTTTTTAATTTGGGGAGATTCCTATTTGGTTCTTTTTTTCATTCATAGTCTTTTTGTCAGCCCAATAACAGTAGAAAATTATTTTTTAGAATATTGGCAAGTAGCGCTTTATCTATTTGAATGGTTTGGAGAAATTAATTACGTATTAGGTAGCTACATTAACTGGTTACTAGCTCTGCCTGCAGCGTTAATTTTTTTTCTAAGATTTTTTTTCACCACATTTATTGGTGTTTTGATTGTTAGAAAAATTAACTCTATCTCAGCTCATAAATAGCTTCCTCTGATATCTCGTGATATTGAGAAACATTTTTTTGAAAATTAGATATTGATTCGTAAACCTTTTTTGATGACTCATCTTGTTGAGTCAACTCAACTAACAATTCTTCTGTGATTCTTTTGAATTCAGTTAAAACATCATTCGGTAATTTTCTAAGTTCTACGTTGTGATCATTTACCAGAGATATAAGCGCTTGATTGTTTCTTGAAGTATATTCATCCAGCATATCCTGATTTATAGCTCTTGATGCTGTTTTTAGTATCACCTGAAGATCTTTTGGTAAAGAGTCATAAGCTTCTTTATTTATTATAGTTTCTAAAGTGGGTCCGGGTTCATGCCAACCAGGATAATAATAATATTTTGCAGCTTGGTGAAATCCAAAAGTTAAGTCGTTGTAAGGGCCTATCCATTCAGCAGCATCAATGACTCCAGTTTGAAGATTTGTAAATATTTCGCTACCTGGCATTAATACTGCCTCTCCTCCAGCTCTAGTAAACACCTTTCCAGCCAAACCAGGTATCCTCATACGAATTCCTTTTAAATCTTCTAGGCTATTGATTTCTTTGTTGAACCATCCAGCCATTTGCACACCGGTATTTCCACCTGCCAAAGGGATTAAATTAAAAGGCTCATAGAGCTCTTCCCATAACTCTTGGCCGCCACCGTAGTGAAGCCAAGCATTCATTTCCTGAGCATTTAAGCCAAAAGGGATAGCAGTGAAAAATTGTGCTGCTGGAACTTTTCCAATCCAATAATAGGCCGCTCCGTGACCCATTTCTACACTGCCTCTGGAAACAGTATCAAATACTTCTAATGCCGGAACTAATTCTCCATTACCGTAAACTTTTATTTGCAACCTTCCATCGCTCATTTCATCAACAAGCTTGGCTAAGTTTTCGGCTCCCAAGCCAACGCCTGGGTAGTTTTTTGGCCAGGTCGTTACCATTCGCCATTTAAAACTTTCCTTAACCTCTGAAGTTTGATTAGAGACTTCTTGCGCTGAACAAGAAATAAAAATAAAACTTAAAAATAAAATTAAGAAATTTTGTCTAGTTTTGCAAAACTTAGAACCAACCATTTTGTTCCCTCTGTATCAAAATTAACCTGCACTCTCGCATTACTTCCATCACCTTCATAATTTAGAATTACTCCTTCTCCAAAAGAAGGATGCCCTACTCTATCGCCAAGTGCAAAACCTCCAACTTTATGTTCCGTTCCTCCAACTATTTTAGGTGAAAAAGATTTTGCCTGACTAATATTTTCCGAGGCTATTCTTATTTCATATTTAAATTCCTCAGGAATTTCCTTCAAAAATCTAGAAGCAGGACTAAATCCATCAACCCCAAAAACGTTTCTTACTTCTGCATAAGTTAAATATAGTCTTTCCATTGCTCGAGTCATTCCTACATAACAAAGCCTCCGCTCTTCGGCTAACTGTCTAGGATCTTCGACTGATCTTTTATGAGGAAAGAGTCCCTCTTCGCATCCAGCTACAAAAACCAATGGGTACTCGAGTCCTTTAGAAGAGTGCAAGGTCATCATCTGAATTGCATCTTCATTTTCTTTAGCTTGATTTTCTCCAGCATCTAATGATGCCTGATCAAGAAACAATTCAAGTTGTGACCTTTCGTCATCAGCATCCTCGCCAATAGAAAAAAATCCTGCTGCTGCTGACACAAGCTCTTCTAAGTTTTCCACCCTAGATCTTCCTTTTTCTCCTGGTTCTTTCCCATGAAATTCTTTTAACCCAGATAAATCGACAAGTTTTTCAAAGAATTCTTCGATTTCTTTTTTGTTAGCTATCTTAGATATTTTATCTACAACAGAAAAAAATTCTTTGAGAGCATTTGAAACTTTGGGTCCAGAACTTTCTGATAGCTTTTTAGCTGCCCCCCATAATGAAAGAGCATTTTCTCTGGCTAGCTCACGGATTTGATCCATAGTTTTAGCGCCTATGCCTCTACTTGGAACATTTATTATTCTTTCAAATGCAGCATCGTTTTGATTGTCGACAGCTAATTTTGCATATGAGAGTGCATTTTTTATTTCTAATCTCTCGTAAAATCTAACGCCTCCATATATTCTGTATGGTAACTCAGCTCTTAAAATAGAGTCTTCAAGCACCCTAGACTGCGCATTAGATCTATAAATTATGGCGCATTCCGATAAGTTTCTTCCTTCTTCTACCCAACTCTTGATAATATCGACTATAAATTTTGCTTCATCTCTTTCATTAAAAGCTCTGTATACTTTTATTAACTCTCCTTCTTCTTTTTCTGTCCAAAGTTCTTTGCCTAGTCTTTCTGGATTATTTCTTATCACTGCATTTGCAGCCGCTAAAATATTTGTTGTAGATCTATAATTTTGTTCTAACTTTAGAGTTTTGACTCCTTTAAAATCTTTAAGGAACCTGTTGATATTTGTACTTTTTGCGCCTCTCCAACTATAAATAGATTGATCATCATCTCCAACTACAGTTATGTGTCCATCCTTACCGACAAGCTGTTTTAACAAAAGATATTGAATTTCGTTTGTATCTTGAAACTCATCCACAAGAATATGTTGAAACCTTTTTTGATAATGCAATAAAAGCTCAGGATTTTTATTAAGCATCTCATAACTACGCAATAAAATTTCAGCAAAATCAACTACACCTTCTTCCTCACAAGTTTTTTGGTATTCCAAATAAATATCAGCCATTTTTTCTTCAACATAAGTAGCTTTATTAGGAAGTTTAGCTACTCTTCGACCTTCATCTTTTTGTTTGTTGATGAACCATTGCGTTTGTCTAGCTTGCCAAGTCGCCTCATCTAAATTCATTTTTTTTATGACTCTTTTAATAATTCTATTTTGGTCATCGCCATCAAGAATAGAAAATGATTTTATTAGGCCAGCTTCTTCCCAATGCATCTTGAGCATTCTATGGAACAAACCATGAAAAGTGCCACACCACATCTGATTCAATTGCTCTCCAAGGATTGATTCAATCCGGCCGCGCATTTCCTTAGCGGCCTTATTGGTAAATGTGACAGTTAAAAGACTCAAAGGATTTATATTTTTAACTTTACTCAACCAAGCAACTTTATGGGTAATTACCTTAGTTTTTCCAGAACCTGCTCCGGCTAAAACAAGTGAATAAGGTAATTCCTCTGTAACTGCGTCTCTTTGTACTTCGTTTAAATCGTCTAAAATATATGAAATATCCATTTTTTATAGTTTAAGCTATAAATTGTATATACGAGAACAATGTCAGAAAACTTAGATTTTTATAACTCTTTAGAATTGACTCTGCTTAAAGCAGAAAACTTAATTTCTGATGGTGTAAATAATAGCAAATCATTATTTCATACTCCTGTCTTATCAACTTTCATAAACAATACAATTTCTACTCGTACTGTTGTCCTTAGAGAATTTAATGCAAAAAAAAGAATTCTTAGATTTCACACTGATAGTAGATCAGGGAAAATAGAAGAATTGAAAGAAAATTCAATTTCTTCAATCCACGGTTATGATCCTGAACTAAAAGTTCAAGTTAGATTAAAAGGAAAAACCTCTATTCACGTCGATGATGAAATTTCTAAAAAGGCTTGGACTCAATCTAGAGAGATGTCAAAAATGTGCTATTCAATCAAAGACTCTCCTGGGAAAAAAATATCTTCGCCGGAGCCTTTCGATCTAGTGAAAGAAGAAATAAATATAGAACTTGGTTATAAAAATTTTGCTGTCTTGTTATTTTATTATGACTCTCTTGAGTTTCTTTTTTTGAAAGGTGCTGGACATCGAAGATCATTATTTGACTGGAGCTCAAATCAATTAAAAAGCAGTTGGCTAATTCCATAAATGTTTTAAAATTAACCTATATTAATGAATAAAAATATGTCTAAACACAATGCTTTAAATATGTTCGGTAGATCTGGCAATCCGGCGATGAACGATGCTACTTTTTCTAATTTTACTCCTGAATCGATAGTCCCTGGACAAACTATGACACTTCAAGGAACAGTAAACAAAACTGGAATCTTGTTACTTCTAGTTATGATCACAGCTACTTACACTTGGAATCAATTCTTCTCAACTGGATTGCCTGAAACTGTCATGCCAATTGCTATAGGTGGGGCAATTTTTGGATTTGGCTTTGCTCTTGCAACTATTTTTAAAAAAACTTGGGCTTCAGTTACGGCACCTCTGTATGCGTTAAGTCAAGGTTTATTCTTAGGAGCAATTTCTGCTATTTTTGAACTCCAATTTCCTGGAATTGTTATACAAGCGGTTGGGCTTACCATGGGAACTTTGGCTTCTTTGTTAGTTCTATACAAAACTGGAATTATCAAACCTACTGAAAATTTTAGATTAATGATTGTTTCAGCAACTATGGGCATAGCATTGCTTTATATAGTGAGCATGGTTATGAATATGTTTGGCTCTTCTGGTATTGGTTTTATACATTCTAATGGTTTGTTTGGAATAGGGTTTAGCTTATTTGTAGTTGCTATAGCGGCACTTAATCTTGTTTTAGATTTTGACTTTATCGAACAAGGTTCAGAACAAGGGGCGCCTAAGTATATGGAGTGGTTTGGAGCTTTCTCCTTAATGGTTACTTTGATTTGGCTTTACTTAGAAATGCTAAGGCTCTTGGCAAAATTAAGAAGTAGATAGTGGATTTCAACACTATTTTTTTTGGGCTTTTAGCTATTGGCTCATTAGGCATATTTTTTTTTCTTGGGCCATTAAGAGCATCTGCTAAGCAAAGAAATCGAGAGGACAGAATCGACTGGTCTAAGGGGAGAAGTTCATTATTTAGAATTTTTATTTGGGCGCTTGTTTCAATACTTTCAATATCACTTTTAATTAGATTTTTTCTCTGAATGTTAATTCAAACAGACGTCTTAATTATAGGAAGTGGTGCTGCAGGACTTACAGCTGCATTAGAATTAGCTGATAAATTAAACGTATTAATAATTTCAAAAGAAACCTTAGTTGACAGTTCAACTTGGTATGCTCAAGGCGGAATTGCTGCTGTCCTTGCAGAAGAAGATACTACAGAAAGTCATATAAAAGACACTTTAATTGCAGGAGATGGTCTTTGTGATGAAAAAGCTGTCAGATTTTGTATAGAAAATGGTAAATCTGCAATTGATTGGTTAATAAACTCTGGCGTAACTTTCACAAAAAATGATGCAACGGATGATTTTCATTTAACACAAGAAGGCGGTCATTCTCATCGAAGGATAATTCATGCCGCTGATGCGACAGGTAAAGAAGTCTCCGATTCCTTGGCTGCTAAAGTTTTAAAAAATAAAAAAATTAAAATATTAGAAAACCATTTGGCTGTTGATTTAATAATTAAAGAAAAAAAATGCCGAGGCGCCTATGTCTTCGACAAAAAAAAAGAAAAAGTATTATCAATATCTGCTGGAGCAACAGTTTTAGCTACTGGAGGAGCTAGCAAAGTTTATCTTTACACTAGTAATCCTGATGGAGCTAGTGGTGATGGAATCGCTCTGGCATGGAGAGCTGGATGCGAGCTATCCAATATGGAATTCAATCAGTTTCATCCTACTTGTCTTTATCATCCAGATGCAAAATCTTTTTTAATAAGTGAAGCCCTTAGAGGCGAAGGAGCAAAACTTAAAAATTATAAAGGTAATCAGTTTATGGAAAGATATGATTCTAGAAAAGAACTTGCTCCCAGAGATATTGTTTCGAGATCAATAGATGCTGAAATGAAAAAAACTGGAAATGATAATGTTTTTCTAGATATCAGTCATAAAGATACTGATGAAATAAAAAAAGCTTTTCCTACAATCTTCAAAAAATGTTTAGAGTTTGGTTTTGATATAACAAAAGATCCTATTCCAGTAGTTCCTGCAGCTCACTATACTTGCGGAGGAGTAAAAACTGATTTAGATGGACAAACTAATATTAAAAACTTGTATGCCATTGGCGAAACTTCCTGCACTGGTCTTCATGGAGCAAATCGAATGGCAAGCAATTCTTTATTAGAATGTGTCGTGTTTGCTAAATCCTCTGCTAGAAGTATTAAATTAAATCTAGACTCAAAAATAATTGATCTGCCTGACTGGGATAGCTCAAAAGTAATCAGAGCAGGAGAAAATATAGTTATTGCTCATAATTGGGACGCGACAAGGAGACTAATGTGGGATTATGTAGGAGTTGTAAGGAGCAATAATAGACTTGAAATGGCTAAAGAAAAAATAAAGCTCATATTCGAAGAAGTAGAAAATTTTTATAAAAACTTCGAAATATCGTCTGATTTTATAGAATTAAGAAATCTGGTGTTAGTAGCGAGAATTATCATTGAAAGCGCTATAAAAAGAAAAGAAAGTAGAGGTTTGCATTATACAGTCGATTACCCAGAACTTAGCGAGCAAGCCATACCGTCAAGCTTGTCCAAAGATAATATGGAATTTTAAATTATTTTTTCTTCAAAATATCTCTCATAGACAAGACCCCTACTAAACTGTCTTCTTCCATAACAGCTAAGTGTCTTATTTGATTTTCTATCATGAGAGCTAGTGCTTCTTCTGCTGTTTGAGAAGAAGTAACGCTAATAATATTTTCTGACATGATATCTTTAACTTTGAAATTATCTAAATCTTCGTCACTTCTAGACAGCAATTCAATAATGTCTCTTTCTGTTAAAATACCAGTTAAATCTTGAGGATTATTACTTTCGGGACAGTGAACCAGAAGAGCTCCAATCTTTTTTTCATCCATCATTCTTATAGCTTTCTTTACAGAGCAATTATCAGTGACAGTGAAAATATCCCAATATCTTTGGTTTAAAAGCATTTCGCTTACTTTCTGATCCATAAATAATGATTTTACGTTGAAATTGATCCGTTTTATAATGTTTTCTTTCTCAAGGAGATTAAAATGAAAAATTCATATAAAGATATAAGTGTAAAAAGTTTATTTTTAGGCATTGCGCTTTTTATTTTTACTAGTACTTCTTTTGCGGACGTAGGATATGTTGGCGAAGATGACAAAATAGAAATTGATGTTAATAGAATTTATACCCAGCCTGCTAAATTTCCAAGAAAGGCGTTAAGGTTAGCTAAGGACGGTTATGTGTTAATAGAATTTGATATTGATACTGATGGTTCAGTAATCGATCCTTATGTTGTTGAAAGTGAGCCTGCTGGATTGTTTGAAAGAGCCGCTATGAAATCAATAAGAAAATGGCTTTACGAGCCTCCTGTTTACGAAGGAGTTTCTGTAAAGGTTAACGACGTTCAAGTAAAGCTCACATTCAAAGTTCAATAAAATATTTAATCAAACGCTAAATGCGTATTAGAACTACACTAATTTTAATTGGTTTAGTAGGAAACATTCTTCTTGCTGCAGTTCTTTTCGGTTTATATTCATGGAGAGAAAATACTCAAAGAGAGTATTCTTCAGAATCCCTTGTAACGACTTATGAAGCAGCCTGGTTTCAAACTCTAGAAACATCTTTTGATACCATTTCAAGCTGGCTCCCCAGCGGCGAGAGAGGAACTTTCTGGGATCCTGAAAATGAAATCTTTCCTGAAGAAGAGCTTTCTTCTCCAGAAGACGAATTCAAAAATCCTTTAATCGAATTTATTACAACCAAAAATACTGGGGAAGCAGGATACCTTTTGGATCTCATGTTTGAATTTGACTTAGATGAAGGAAATTTAAGTTATGTCATGGCTTATTACCCAGATGGAAACAGATTTTATTGTAGTAGTGCTTTGGATTTATCAGGCATTGATCCATGTAACCCGAAAGCTGAACCTGATTTTTTTTCAAATCTAGAAGAATATATAACTGATGCAAGTAGAAGACCTAGGAGAACCCTTTCTACAATTATTGACGTCTCTGGAAAAGAAATATCTACTTTAAATCAAGCAATGGCATTTCCGATAAAAGCTTTTAGTAATAATGCTGAAGCTGTAATGGTTATGGGAATAGACATAAGAAAATCTTTAGAAACTTTTGGAGATGAATTTGAATTAGTTTCAGCAGTAAGAACACCTCAAGGAATTATTTCCTTAGGAGATGACTACGCGAGATATGAATCAGCATTAAACGAAGAGCAAGTTGACTCCTTTGGTAATGAAAATGATTTGTCATTATTTGTTCAGAAAGCAGAAAGCTATTTAACTGAATATGGGAACAGAAGTAACGTAAGAGATGCAGATCTGGGCTCTTCAATAACGATGCTTCCATTGAGTTCATATACTTCAGCAGACATGGCTCAATTTTTTATTTTTAAAGATGAGAGTGCAAGTATTACTCAAGAAAATAACATTCTGAACATAATCTACACTTTAATATTTATTGTAATTACTGTTGTTATTTTGATTATGTCTCTAATAACTGCTAGTACATTCGGATCTATAAATAAAGCAATTGAAGTTTTAGAAGCTCTAACCAGTGGAGACTTGTCCAAAAATATGCCCGAAAGAAGAAGCTTTCTTACGTCCGATGACGATGAAGTTGGTCAATTAGGAAAAGCATTAGAAATATATAGAGGTCATCTTACAGAGATGGAGAATATTCGTGAAGAGCAAGCAAGACGCAGAAAAGAAAGAGATGAAGCAATTATCAATAAAATGTCCATTCTTGCTGATGAGCTTGAAGGAGATTCAAGAACACTAATACTTAATGACATAAAGAAAATGCAAGACTTGGCCACAGATAATGAAGAAGAGTCAAGCGAAGATAAATCTGTTGAATTGATGACAATGGCTTTTTCTAGAATGGCAGATGAAGTGCAAGTTCTAATAGATTCAAGAACAAAAGAAATGGAAGAATCTAGAGATGAAGCTCAAGAAGCAAACGAACAAAAAAGTAAGTTTTTTGCAAACATGAGTCATGAATTAAGAACTCCACTAAACGCTATCTTAGGATATGGTGAAATGCTTTATGAAGAGTGTGAAGATCTTGGATATGATGATTTAATGCCGGATCTTCAAAAGATCACTTCTGCTGGTACACATTTATTGTCACTGATTAATAATGTTCTTGATCTTTCAAAAATTGAAGCCGGAAAGATGGAACTTTATCTTACAAGTTTTGAAATAGAAAAATTGGTGGAAACTCTCAAGGACGTTAATTCTCCTTTAGCTTCTAAAAATGATAATGGCTTTAAAATAAATATAGAAGATGCAATAGGCTCAATGACTCAAGACGAAACGAAACTAAGGCAATGTGTTACTAACTTTCTGAGTAATGCCTTCAAATTTACGGAGAGAGGATTGGTGACCTTAGATGTTTCCTCTTTTGTTAAAGATGACATTGAAATGATTGAGTTTAAAGTAACAGACGATGGTGAAGGAATGAGCCCAGAAGGAGTCGCAAAAGTATTCGAAGAATACACTCAGGCTGAGCGTTCAACCTCTGCTACTCATGGAGGGACAGGTTTGGGGCTGCCAATAAGTAAAAGGTTTGCTCAATTAATGGGCGGCGATGTCGGAGTCTCATCCGAAAAGGGAAATGGATCAGTTTTTTCTATTTATGTTCCAAGAATTTGTTCCGAACAAGAAGATATTTCCGAAATAAATGTTGAGAATATTGATGACGAAAATATATGCGTATTGATAGATGATGATGTTGCAATGCATGATTTGATTAGACGAACAATTGTTAAGGCAGGAATGAGATTAATTGGAGCTACTGATGGTGAACAAGGTTTGAAAATAATTCGTGAAGTAAAGCCTAAGTTAATTCTTTTAGATGTTTTAATGCCAGGTAGAGACGGATGGTCCATTTTAAAAGAATGCAAAACAGATGAAGAAATAAAAGATATCCCTGTTGTTATGGTCAGTCAAATGTCACAAGAAAAACTTGCTTCTTCATTGGGAGCAGATGATTATTTAACGAAACCAATTGATAGAGCCAAATTTTTAAGGACAGTTTCTTCTCTGATAGGTGCAGATGATGCAAATAAAACTATTTTAGTAGTAGATGATGATGCTAATACGAGAGATATTTTAGAAAGAGCTCTGGTCGATGCCGGTTACGAAGCTGTTTTAGCCAAAGATGGCAAAGATGGCCTTTCAAAATTAGACAAAGATCCTGCTTTAATTGTTTTAGATTTAGAAATGCCTAGAATGGATGGTTTTGAATTTTTAGAAAATCTCATCGAAATTAAGGAAGAAAGCGAAAGGCCTAACGTCTTAGTTTATTCAGGAAAGGATTTAACTGATGTTCAAGAAGAATTATTAAAACAAAATGTCGAAGGCTTAATTAAGAAGGACGATGTTTCTATTAATCAGCTTCCAGGAATGGTTTCTAAAATTTTAAGCAAAAGTTAATTATATTTTTTGCTCTATTTTCTCTAATAATCTTTTGAAATCTACTGGCTTAGTATCAAAATCATCAGCTCCACAATCAAGCGCCTTCTGTCTATCATGCTCCATTGCATGAGCAGTCAAAGCTATAATTGGAATAGCTGATATTTCTGGGTCTTCTTTTGCTTTAGTTGTTGCTTCCCAACCATCTAAAACTGGTAGACCCATGTCCATTAAAACCAAATCAGGATTCTCAGACTTCATTTTGTCCAACCCCTCTTGACCATCGAAAGCAAATATAACTTCATAATCTCTTCGAGATAGTCTTCTCCCCAACATATCCCGATTCATTTCATTGTCTTCAACGTACAAAATTTTCTTCACTTATCTCTCCTTTTCAATCGAATGTGATTTGATCTCTGCCATTTTCTTTAGACTTATAAAGTCTTTCATCTGCCAAATTAACCATGTCTTCCCAACTCTTTGCAGATTTAGAATTGGCTACTCCACCACTTATATTAATATTAATCTTCGTATCTTGGAATGGTATTTCCAATTTATTTACCTCATCTCTTAATGATGCGCAAAAAGACTCAATAGGTTGAGATTCATCATGCATAATGATTGCCATAAACTCTTCCCCGCCTACTCTACCAACAATGTTAGGTTTACCTTTTTCTTCAAGTAACTTTGCCAAAGCAATAATAACTTGATCTCCCCCTGGATGACCATAAGTGTCATTGACCTTTTTAAAGAAATCTATGTCTACAGATAAGAGTGAAAAATCTTTTCCATTTCCACTCTTTTGTTCTGAAAATGATTTTTCTCCGTGATCAAATATTACTTTACGATTAAATATGCCAGTAAGAGGACATGTTGTCGCTTTTATATGCAGTTCTTCTAGTAATTTTCTATTTGCCTCTCTAAAATATTTTGCTTCTAAGCTTGCAACCGCCTTAGCCATCAAAATTGTTCCATTCAACGGCTTTGGCAAATAATCTGTAGCACCAAGTTTTATACACTTGGCAGTACTATCCACATCATTAAAAGCTGAAACCATTATTATTGGTAGCTCGTCGTCGGTGTGTTTGGATCTAAATTCTTTTAATAGTTCTAAACCATTTATATCTGGAAGGATGACATCTAATAAGATTAAATCAGGTGTTTTTCTCTCAACCTCCTCAAGAGCATTTTTCCCATCATAAACAACTCTACATTGAAGACCATGTTGAGATAATCTTCTCTGAAGAACTTCACAATTTGTTACATTATCATCAACAATCAATATATCGGCATCTTTTAAGTTATCGTCAATTTCTAAACTATAATCCAGGTCTCCTAAAGATTTAAAAAGTGATTCAGCATTTTTTACATTTGACTGACCAGATTCATCTGTTGGCTCGGGCTTGAGGTCTCCCTTAATAAAATCAACAAATTTTTCTATTGCTTTTTCTGTTTCCCTAGAATGAGAAAGAATATTATTTAAATCATTGATACAACTCTCAGAAAGATCATCTTCAAAATCTTCCATCAAAATCTCACTGTAACCAATTATTGCATTCAGGGGTGTTCTCAAATTATGTCTCAACTCTGAATATTCCTGCGCAGTTTTATTTTTCTGCGAATCGCTTTTTGTATTTTCACTAAAAGCTTCTTCATACTGAGAAAGAAGTTTTTTTTGCCCCATTTTTATTTGTTCTACCTCATCCTCGACAGCAACATTATTTTCCTCAATATATTGAGAGACCAAATCTATGTACTGCTCAATCGCATCAGCTGGAGCTGTGAACTCTTGTTTAATTTGCGCCAAAAGTATCTGTTCTGCTCCTTTAGATGGTTTGTCTTTATTTATTTCCATTACAAACTTTTTTTTAAATCCTCTATAAATTCTGGCCTATGCATTAAGTATCCTTGTCCATTTGGACATCCTATTTTAATAAATTTTTCTTTTTGGTCATCTGTTTCTATGCCTTCTCCCAACATATTAAGAGACAATGTGTCGCATACACTCACGACGAATTTTATTAATTCCGAAGTAGTTTTTTCAGATATAGTCTTAGCAAATACTTTGTCTAGTTTTACCGAATCAACAGGCAAATCTCTAAGGTAACTCAATGAAGAATACCCAGCACCGAAATCATCTATAGCTAATGGAATTCCGATGTCTTTCAATTTTTGAAAAGACTCTCCTGCTTTTTTTACGTCTTCTAGTTCTGCTGTTTCCGTTATTTCTAATCCTAATTCACCCGGTTTAAGACTCAAGTCTTTAACAAAGTCTGCAAAAATTTTAGTGAAATTATCCTGCATAGCTGTATGAGCAGATACGTTTAAATAAATAGTTACTCCATCCATATTAAATTCATTTTTAAGCTCAAAAGCTTTTTTAAGCTTTTGCAAAGAAGACATCACGACAAGAGAAAATAAACTTTCACCTTCTATGAGTGGAATAAATTTATCATTTGGAATTATATTTCCATCTTCATCTCTTAATCTTAAAAGGGCTTCTAAACCAACAAGTTTTCCTGTTTTTAAATTTATTTGTTTTTGATAAGCAAGATCTATTCGGTCATGCTCAATGCAAGTAATCGTTCCCTTCATAGCCTCCAAAGACTCTTTAGAGTTTGTAATAACTTCCAAAAGATAAAATGACGAATCGTCCTCCAGAGGGACTTCATGAACTCTTGATCTTAAAAAGAAAGTGATTTTTCTTAGTTGAATTTCAATATTTGATTCAAAGGATGAAGCAATTTTTACTTCCTCAAGTTTTTTTGATGCGCCCAAAGAGAAGACTCCTTTAATTTTTAATTCTTCAGCATCTTCACAAGTAAAAATGTATTTTGATGAATTATTCATCCATTTAATACTTAGGTCCTTATCGAAAATAATAAAAGCGCTAGGATGTTGTTGAAGAGACTCTGTTAAATAGAATTCTTGACCTTGCTTAATCATTTTAATTCTTCAATTATTTCATCAACAATTACTACAAATTCTTCATCAAAAGTGTCTCTCATAAAAGACCACAATTTAAGGTGATAGGGTGACCTGAACAAAGTCTTAAATGATTTAAGCATGGAATCCCACTCTGCTTCATCTAACATTCCAATAGTATATTGATAATATTGATTTTCTCTGGATCTAAGCATAACTGCAAAGTAAGATAAATAAGTTGCGTCTTCAATTTCTGTTAATTCTTCATTTTTTCTAAGTTTTAATTTGATCTTTACAATGTCTTTTTTCATTCCAGCCAATGCCATTTTTTGGTGACTATCAGCAACATTTTGTCGAACATTGGCCCTTGAAACCCTATTTTGTTCTCCCAATTCGCGAACTAAAAAATAAACTGTTCCTATTGCTCCAAAGGCGGCAAGTGCTTGAATAATGGTAGTAATATTTTCAAAAATAAAATTCACAACTAAAAAATTCTTAAATTGACCGTTAAGATTAATTGTTTTCTAGAGATTTTGAAACAAATAGTTTTTTTAAATTAAAGCTTTACTGAGCTAAATTTTTCACAAGTAGCATTAAATTCTTTTACTGTTTCATTAATGATTGTTTCAACAGATTTAATTTCATCTATCAGACCCATTGATTGACCTGTTAAAGCAGGAGCAGCATTTAAATTTCCTCCAAAATATAAATCTTGAACCCCTCCAAATACACTCATATCCATCGATCCTTTTTCATATATTTCTTTTGTGTAGTCAGTTTTTATAGCTCTTAAACAAGGAGAACCGGTTTTATTTAAAACATAAGTATCAGATTCAGCACCATTTAATATAGCGTTCTTCCAATTTTCGTGAACTGGGCTTTCTTGACTGGAAACAAATCTAGTTCCCATTTGAATGCCCTCCGCCCCAACTGCAAAAGCTGCTGCCATTCCTTGTCCATCTGCAATTCCGCCTGCAGCTATTATAGGTAAATCAACTTTTCTTCTTATCGCTTGAATCAATACAAACAAACCAACTTCTTCCGGACTTTTGAAACCGCCACCTTCCGTTCCTTCAACAACTAAACCATCAACACCAGCTTCTGCGGCTTTTAATGCTCCAGCTAAACTAGGAACAGCATGATATACAGTTAAACCGGCTCCCTTTAATTTATCAATGTATTTGGCTGGACTTCCAGCGGAAGTGGTTACAAATTTAACTCCGCATTCTGCAACAAAATCAACTATAGATTCATCTTGCAAAAATAAGATTGGTAAATTTACGCCAAAAGGATTTTCAGTAAGATCTGACATTTTTTTAATTTCTTCTTTGCAAATTTCTACCTCACCCGAGGAAGTTTCAATTACTCCCAAGCCCCCAGCATTAGATACCGATGATGCAAGTTTACTTCTTGCAATCCAACCCATTGGCGCTTGAATGATAGGATATTTGGTACCTAAATGTTGAGTCACTCTATTCATATTTATCTCCACTTTAAATTATAAAAAATATTCTGCATCTGCAAATGAAGTTCCTTTTTGATCAGATTCAGAAATACTTTTTGGCATATCGGGGAATTCGATTCTAATTTTTTCATCATCCCATTTGATACATCTTTCATCGTTTTTACTCCAATAATCTGTAACTTTATAAAAAAATTCAGCGATTTCACTCATAACTAAAAATCCATGCGCAAAACCAGGAGGAACCCATAGTTGCTTATTATTTTGCTCAGATAGAATTATACCCATCCAATCTCCAAAAGATTCAGAGCTTTCTCTTAAATCTACTACTACGTCATAAACTTCTCCAGAAAGTACTTGCACAAGTTTTCCTTGTGGTTGATTTATTTGATAATGCAATCCTCTAAAAACGCCTTTTTTTGAAAAACTTTTGTTGTCTTGAACAAAAGAAAAATTAGTATTAGTAGTCTCATTAAATTTTTTTTGATTAAAATTTTCTGAAAAATTTCCTCTTTCGTCAGAAAAAATTTCTGGAACTATAATTTTTACACCCTCAAGAATATCTCTTTTCATTATTTTATTTAATAAAGCTTTTCAAATATTGACCGTATGCACTTTGCATAAGTTTTGCTGCTGTTTTAACATCGTTCTTATTTATCCATTTATTTCCATAGGCAATTTCTTCCGGACAAGCAACTATAGTATTTTGTCTATTTTGTACTAAAGAAACAAAGTTTGAAGCTTCAAGTAAGCTATCAAAAGTGCCTGTGTCCATCCAAGTAAAGCCTCTATTTAATATTTTAACTTTTAATTTTTTATCACTTAGATAACTTTGGTTTAAATCTGTAATTTCCAACTCACCTCTTTTAGACGGTTTCAAATTCTTCGCTCGGGAAACAACGTCTTTTGGAAAAAAGTACAAGCCGGTTATAGCTAGATTGCTTTTCGGGGATTTAGGCTTTTCTACAATTTTTACCGGCTTCCCTTTTTTATTAAGATTTAACACTCCAAATCTTTCTGGATCCTTTACCTGATATGTAAAAACTGTGGAATTTTCTTTATCGTCGTCTGCTTCTTTTAAAATATTAGATAAATTATTGCCGTGATAAATGTTATCTCCAAGAATAAGACAACTGGGAGAGTCTTTAATAAAATTTTTAGCCAATATAAAAGCCTCGGCTATTCCATTAGGTTTTTTTTGCTCGATATAAGAAAGTTTTAATCCCCACTGCTTACCAGATCGAAGAAGTTTTTTAAACTTTGGTAAGTCTTGAGGAGTAGAAATTATTGCAATTTGCCTTATGCCCGCCAACATCAAAGTTGATAAAGGATAATAAATCATTGGTTTATCAAATACTGGCAATAATTGCTTAGAAATAACTTGCGTTAAAGGATGAAGTCTCGAACCTATCCCCCCAGCTAAAATTATTCCTTTTCTATTTTTTTCCATATCACCCAATAACTTCAGAAATACTTTTTTTCCAATTTGGCAAACTTATACCAAAATTTATTTTTAATTTATCAGAAGCTAGAAAGGAATATTTAGGTCTTTTTGCTTTTTGATTAAATTCTCTAGAAGAAATGGGTGAAATTTTCATTTGAGAAAATGACGAACTAGGATCGCTTAATTTGTTCATTTTTTGAGCATATGTTGCAAAGTCAAACCAAGATCCAGGTTCACTTCCAGACATGTGATAAATACCCCATCTATTTTCATTATCTGGGTTATTTTCGATTTTTTGTATTATTTTTGAAGTAGCTTTAGAAATGTATGATGAAAAGTTTACTGTTGTTATTTGATCATTGATAACCGATAGCTCTTTTTTAGTTTTTGCAAGTTTTTTGATTTTTGAAACAAAATTATCATTATTTTTTGATATAACTCCACTAGTTCTTAAAATTAAAAATTTTGAGCAATTCTTTTCGATAAATTGTTCTCCTTCTAATTTAGATTTTCCATATATTGATAGAGGGTTAGGCATTTCTGTTTCTGCATAAGGCGTGTTCTTTTTGCCATCAAAAACATAATCAGTCGAAAAATGGACTAATACAGCTCCAATGCTATTTGCTAGTTTAGATAACTTTTCAACAGCTAAACTATTAACTTGAAATGCTTTATCTATAAATTCTTCTGCATGGTCAACATTAGTGTATGCAGCGCTATTGATTATAAAATCTGGCTTTAAGTCTTTTAATTTGGTATTTAGAGGTTCTATATTTGCAAAATCTAAATCATTTCGATTAAAAAAAGTTACTTCACACCATTTAGTTAAATCATTTTTTAATGCCGTTCCTATTTGTCCTGTTGATCCTAAAACTAAAATCTTTTTCATATATTTTTAAGCCTTATCTAAATACCATTGAATCGTTTTTTCTAAACCCGAAGTAAAAGTCTCCTTAGGCTTCCAATTGAAATCTTTCTCTATTTTTGAAGTATCTAAGCTATATCTAAAATCATGTCCTGGTCGATCTTTAACAAACTCAATTTGTTCTTCATAAGAAGAGCCATTTTGCTTGGGCTTGATAGAATCTAAAATTTTACAAATTTCTTGAACCACTTCTAAATTATTTTTTTCACAGCTACCGCCGATGTTATAAGTCTCTCCTGGTTTCCCATTTGCTAAGATTTTTATAATTGCTTCGCAATGATCTTCTACATATAACCAATCTCTTATATTTTTTCCGTCCCCATAAATTGGGAGGTTTTTATTATCTAAGGCATTAGTGATGATCAGTGGAATCAGTTTTTCATGATGTTGATGAGGGCCATAATTGTTTGTGCAATTTGAAATTAAGGTAGGAAGTTCAAAGGTATGATGCCAAGCTCTTACTAAATGGTCGCTTGCAGCTTTTGATGCTGAATAAGGGCTGTTAGGTTTGTAAGGACTTTCTTCTGTAGATTTTTTATCATTCATATCCAATGATCCGAAAACTTCATCCGTTGAAATATGAAAAAATCTAAAATTCTTTTTTTCTCCTTTACTCAATGAATTCCAGTATTGAAGAGAAGCCTCTAATAAAGAATATGTTCCAATGATATTTGAATTAATAAAATTTCTTGGGTTTTCGATTGACCTATCTACGTGGCTTTCCGCAGCAAAATTTAAAATTGCTCTAGGTTTTGTTTCAAAAATTAATGTTGTTATTTCTTCTTGATTTTGAATGTTTAATTTTTTGAAGGAATAATTGGAATTATGTTCAATATCTTTTAAGTTATTTAAGTCTGCGGCATAACTTAAATTATCAATATTCATAATTTCTTCATCAAACCGCTCTAACCAGCTCAAAATAAAATTTGAGCCAATAAATCCAGCTCCTCCAGTAACGATAATCATTTAATTGATCCTAATAAATTTATTTCTGCAAACACGCCTTTTAAAAAAGAGACATATTTAGCTCTTTTCCTTTCCGAAAAAAGCATTTCGGGAGAAAAAACTTGAATCATTGCCAAAAATACATTTTTTATTGTAACTGCTTTATGATTGTGTTTTTTTTGCGAATAAACTCTTGATCTGCCCATATGATAACCCTTTATTGCTGCTATAGACTTATCCCTTGAACTAGAACTTCCGC
Source organism: uncultured SAR86 cluster bacterium (assembly GCA_902635045.1). Lineage (GTDB taxonomy): Bacteria > Pseudomonadota > Gammaproteobacteria > Magnimaribacterales > AG-339-G14 > CASICS01. The sequence goes on from CACPMT010000001.1 coordinate 114,599, forward strand.
CAACATGCTTTATCACTGCATTATGAACATAAAATAAAGGGCCTACTTCGTTCTTTAATCTTATAGAGATGTCATCATCTTCGTGATATAAAAAGATTTTTTCGTCAAACCCCGAAACTTTTAGAAAGTTTTCTTTTTTAATAAAAATAGCTGCGCCGCTTAAAACTGTTACCTCTTTATCCGATGAAGGGAAAGTTCTGCTCATCCATTCAGATTTTGAAAGAAGAACAGATCTTCTTTTAAAGCTTTGTTTACCGGCTTGATTAATAATTCTAGGATTAAAGGCGCTTGCATTAGGATAGTTTCGGGCCGCTTTGATTAATTCTTCTAAAGAATTTGGGAGAATCTCAGAATCTGGATTTACGAATAATAGATAATCACCAGTTGCTTTTGATGCGCCAAGATTACATGCTGCACCGAATCCTATATTTTTTTTATTTTGTAATAAGAGGCAGTCATATGCTTTTGCAATTTCCCTAGTTTCTTCATCTTGAGAGTTATCAACTAAGATAACTTCTATTTCTTTTGGAACTGAGAGCAAAAGCGATTTTAAAGCTTCGCTACTCTTAAAGCATACTACAACAAAGGAAATGCTTTCCTTAAAAAGACTCATGATTAATTATATGTTGAATCTAAAATATCAAGAAGATTCCTAAATCTACCAACAAATAAAGCGTAGCTATTAATCCAAATCCATAAAAATAACTTCTTGGACTTGGATTTTTTTCGGTTGCTATATAATAGTAAAGTAGCATGTGAATAATTCTAGAAATTGCATAGATCCAAACTACTATTCCTAATTTAAAAGAACTATAGCCAGCCAAGATTGCAACGATGGACATTCCTAAAAAAGGAATGATATTTTCTAACGAGTTCCAAAATGCTCTGTGACTTCTAAAAAAGAAAGATTCTTGACCTAAATTAGGATCAATTTTTCCAACCTCATAATCTTTTTCCGCTCTATGTGCTCCTACCATGATCATTGCTTGAAGAACAATTGTTGCAAGAATAAGCCACAATCCTATAAATGTAATTTGATATATTTCCATTACTAATTTTCCCTCCTTTAAAGTCTAGAAATTGCTAGGTATTTTTGGTTTAAATTTTTTAAAAAAATTTTTAACATAAATAATATCTCGATAATTATCTCCTGTTGGCTCAAAAAAACCACTAAAAGAGCAAGTTTTTGTTTCAAAATCAATTCCAATCAAAACAATTTTACTCTCAGTTTGATTTGCTATTCTTAAAAATCCACTTTTCCATTTTTCGACTCTTTTTCTGGTGCCTTCTGGAGTAAGTCCTATAATCACACCCCCATCACCTTCAGTTAGCTTAGAAACTTCATCAACTACTAATTGAGGATTGTCTCTATCTACTGGAATTCCCCCAATTCCAGATAAAATATTTTTCAAAAGGGGAATATTAAATAAAGTATGTTTTGCTAACACATTTAGTTTTAAATCGATTGCCCAAATTAGGATCAAAGCATAAACAAAATCCCAATTTGAAGTGTGTGGTGCGCCAACTAAAATAAATTTTTTTAAGCTTGGTATTTCACCTTCCACTTTCCATCCAGAAATTTTTTGTAAAGTTATTCCCAGCCATTTTATTATTTTAGGCCTTTTAGCTAAGTGAATCTCGGGCACAACTGTTTTAATTGAGGAGTTCAATTTTAAAATTATTTTTCAGAAATTGATTTTGAAATGGCTCTAAAAATAGCAATGTGAGCATCTTTGGTGTACTGCCTCTCCTCAATAAAATTGAAATTGGATGATGTTTTAGCTATGACAACTCCTGATTCAGGATTTACATAAATAAATTGATTATAAATTCCATGAGCCGTGTAATCCGATACTCCAGGACCAGGAATCCACCATTGATAACCATAACCCCAAGCATCAGAGGTAAATTGATCTCCAGCATTGGGTTGAACGTGTTTGTCTAAAGGAACTGTAGAGTTTGAGACCCATTCGGCAGGTACTACTTGTTTTCCATTCCAATTTCCTTTGTTTAAATATAGTTGTCCAAATTTAGCCATATCTCTAAGTGTTACATTTAGACCTCCCAAAGACATTTCTACTTCTTGTTTATCTGTGAGATAAAAAGCATCATCTTGCATTCCTATTTGACTCCAAATCTTTTCATAGAGATACTCCTTAACGGTCGCATTAGTTACTTCGGCAACTAGCATCCCTAACATTTGAGAATCTAGACTGATGTAATGATTGTAAGTACCTGGCTCTCTCGAATTTTTAAGTGTCTTCGCAAATTCTCTTTGTGAAGTTCCGGTAGCAGTAACTCTGGCGTATCTATTAATATCCGAATCAGGATCTCCATAGTCTTCGTTAAATGCTATTCCAGATGACATTTGTAATAAATTTTTAATCGATACTCCTTCATATCCTGTCCCCTCAAAATCTTTTAAATACTTAATAATTGGATCATTAATATCGTCTATTAAGCCCTCATCCAGTGCTATTCCTACCAAAGCAGACAAGAAAGACTTAGAAACAGACCAAATAATATGTCTACTGTTTTCTTTATTTTTATTCCAATAATTTTCGTATAAAACTTCTCCGTCTTTCAAAATCATTAATCCATCGGTATTGAAGTAATCTATAGCTTCTTGAATTGATTTTTTCTCCCCACCAAATTCATAGAGTTCTGGCATATAAAAATCATCTCTTTTTTTAAATATGTGAGGATTCTCTGAGGCTTTTATTGGTGTCGAAGTCGGGAAAAACTCCTTCATATTAATAAAATTGTAAGAAATAGTATTTTTATCAAATAGATTGGCCACTTTATATAGTCTCCAGGCATTAGGCCCAAATATTATAGCTAAAATAACTAAAATGGAGATACTGATGAAAATTATCCAAATCATTCTCATTAATTTCTCTTTGTCATTTTTGCAAATATCCTATTTTTTAAATTTGCATAAATGGTTTTTAATTTTCCCACAAGCTCTGGTCCAGCAAAATAAGCTCCTATTATTAAAACTATCCAACTTAATGCATATACAAAAGAGGAATAAATTGCCTTTTCCGTCACGCCGAATGAGGGGCTAATCGCTATTGCTCCTATCAAAGGATAGACAGCCGCAGATAGCAAGATCAAACCTACCCCAAATATTCTTAGGAACATAAATTACTTATGTGGCGTAACTAAATATTTAGTTCCGGTTGCTTGTTTTGCATAGGTTTTTATTGCATCGGGCTCTAGCATTTCTTCTAAGGAAACCTCTTTTGTATAGCTACTAGCAAAAGTAGTTGTAATTTCTTTGGCAACTCTTTCTCTCATTTCCTGAAATTTCTCTGTGCCTACTCTTCCAATAAATGGAGTTAAAAGCCATCCTCCAAGGCCCCAAGAAAGTCCAAATGATCTATTGAGCACTGTCGGAGTTGGATCTAGACCACCATAAATATAAACCTGTTTATAAGTATCAGAGCCGTAACGACTGTATTCAGTAGCATTTTTATTTGCTGCAACTTCCATTGCAGATAAAATTTGTCCAGCCAATTTACCTTCGTTTCCGCCCCCAGTAGCATCAAATCCCAAAGTAGCTCCAGTTTCTACCAAGCAATCTATTAAATTTTTCATAAAATTTTCATCTGAAGTATTACAAATATATTTTGCTCCTAATTTTTTTAACAGTTCAACGTGTTCCTCTTTTCTAACAATATTTACAAGAGGTATGTCATCAGCCAAACAGATTTTTACCAACATTTGACCTAAATTTGATGCAGCCGCTGTGTGAACCAAGGCAGTATGATTTTCTAATTTCATTGTTTCAGTAAACCCAAGAGCTGTTAATGGATTGACAAAAGAAGAAGCGGCTTCGACGGAAGTTGTCCCTTCGTTCATAACCAAACAACTCATTGCAGGCAAACAGCGATATTGAGAGTACATTGCTCCTCCAGCAACGCCAACCGTTTTACCTATTAAATTTTTTACATTTTTTCCTGCATCGACTATTACTCCTCCGCCCTCATTTCCGACTTTCATGGATTTATCTATTCTTGGTTTCATAGATTGCATTAAGCCCGGATGAATTCCCATAGTTGTAACCGTATCTTCGCCTGAACCTTGAGATGAAATACTGTCGAGATCAGCAGCAAAACTTATTAATAAGCCCAAATCAGAGGGATTGATAGGCGATGCTTCAACTTTAATTAATACATCGTCATCGCCTGGGGTCGGAACATCCGAGGTAACAATGGATAAATTTAATTTACCTTCACTAGTTATTTCTGATCTTATTTCTTTTGATTTTAAATCTGTCATTTTTTCTCCCTTTTAAACTGGATATTTATTTTTAAAAATTAATATAAATTGAATTCCAAGGCCCACTATATACATACTTGTAAAAAGCAAAAAGAAATTTAGCAACAATGGATCTTCAAAAGAATCTATAAAAGGATCTTTGGGCGGAAGCCTTCTAAGTCCGTCTGTAATTGCCGGCAAAACATGAAACAAAAAAGTAGAAGTGTATGCAATTGTTTCAATATAAGGAGATAAAATTCCAAAAATTCTTTTCTTTTCTGTCACGTATCCAACCAAAACAGCTAGTATTGCTAATACCCCCATAACATGAGCTGGGCCAAATCCTCCTTGATGATAAATAAACAAGGATGATGTCGCCACAACCAAAGTAGCAAAAAGGTATATTTCGCCCGATAAATTTTTAGCTTTTATAAATCTATATTTTGTTAAAGAATAAAAACCAATTAGAAGTGCGGAAATTCCCAAAATTGTGTGGACCCATCCTAAAAAAGAAATTGCTGGCATATTAGACTCCTATCAAGCTTTCCTTCTAAATCTTAATTTATCTACAAGTAAAGTTAATGTTAGTAAAAATAAAAAAAAGATTAATCTGAAATCAAAAAAAATAGGAGCGCTTACTGGAATAGCAATAGTTTTTATTAATGCATTTATTTTATATTCGTGTCTTTCTGAAAATATTTCATTACTGCCTATTTCCAACATATCCCTGATGCTTCTATATCTCATTATCGCAGTTCGATCCCATTCTTTAGTTTCTTCTGCGCCCAAATGATCTATTGCGTTTGCTGAAACATTTCCTGCAAAGACAGGATGAGACGCTCTTATAAATAATTCTGGATACATATATTCCATATAATAATCTAATAGATCAGTTGCTGTTGCAGACTCTCCAGTCTTTTCCATAATTGGCGGGTTTTCATTAACATCTAAGAAATTAACCATATAAAAATCGCCTCCGTCATCATTGCGAAGGAATTCTAGAAAGTTTGATCTATCTTCTTCAGAAATTGTTGTTTCACCTCTGTCCATTCTTTCTATTACAAGATCGATTTCAGCTTGAGACAAAGGGCCTGATAAATTGGTATACCATCCAAAAAAAATTAAGTATAGAAGTATAAAAATTATCCAGTGAATTCTCATTTTTCTTACTCCATAAGTGCTTGATATGTAAGAACTTGAAAATCTTGTCTAATATTTATATGCCTGTAAGGACGAAGTTGAGTCATTATTAAACCTGTCAGGTTGTTTTCAGGATCTATCCACGAAAGCGTGCAATAAGCCCCTCCCCAAAATGCAGAGCCTTCCGACATTGTTGTCGAAGCCTCTCCTCTGTCAGTAACGACTCCATAGCCAAGTCCGAAACCTACTCCTTTTCCATATAACCAGATTAAATGGTCTGAAGTATGATTTTCTAAAATTAATGAGACTGTTGAAGGAGCCAATATTCTTACTTCATTTAGTTTTCCTTTGTTTAAAACCATTTGTTGAAACCTTAAATAATCGCGAGCAGTAGAAACCAAGCCACCAGCTCCGCTAAATAAGTATCTAGGTGATTGAATCCATCTGCTTTCAGCCGAGCCTGGATCTCTAAGTTCTATCTCCATTTTTTCTCCAGGTCCGTACTGGGCAGTCAATCTTCCGCCTTTGGTATCTTCTAAATAAAAATGAGTATCTTTCATGTCTAACGGTTTAAAAATTCGTTCATGCAAAAAATTATCCAAAGATTCACCTGAAATTACTTCAACTAAATGTCCAACAACGTCTGTAGCATGGGAATATTCCCACCTTTCTCCAGGATGATAATTCAGTGGAATTTTGGAAAGTCGGTTAATTCTTTCTGCATTACTTCTGGGTAAAGGCTCTGCATTCATAATCTCATCATAAGCCATTGAATTTCCTAAATAACTATTTGCAAGGCCTGCGGTATGAGTGAGCATATCTCTTATAGTTGGCTCACGCTTAGGATCAATTAATTTGCCAGTTTTACCGCTTGCATCCGAAGTTGTGCTGACTTTAACTTTTTTGAAAGAAGGAATATATTTGGATACCGGATCATTTAATTGGAAGAGTCCTTCTTCCCACAAAATCATCAAAGCAATGGAAGCTACTGGTTTTGTCATTGATGCGATTCTAAAAATTGCATCGCCCCTCATAGGCTTTTTAGCCTCTACGTCCATATAACCTTGTGTTTCAAAATGAATAATTTTTCCATTTCTCATTATTGCTGTTAAAACTCCTGGCGTGAGATTTGCGTTAATATATTTTTCCATTGCCGGCGCAATTCTTTCTAGTCTTTCTTTAGAGAATCCTTCTTGTTCTGGATTAGCTGTTTCAAATTCAATTGATTTTGAAAAAGAAGAAAGGATAAATAATAAAAAAATGAAAAAATATTTTATTTTTTTATCTAGGATTTTCATTTTAAATCAATGCATGCAACGCTTTAGATATTTGATTAGAGGTTTTATAGAGCTCTCTGATTTTATGTTCTTTGTTACACACAAAAGCAAAACCTAATTTTTTATTTTTATCGCCATAAGCGACTGCCCCTCCTATTCCTGCATGTCCAAAATATCCTTTAGTGTGTTTTGGAGACTCTTCAACTCTGGCAGTCTGGTTGTACAACATATAACCAAGACCAAAAGCTACGTCACCTCCCATAAGAACAGTATCAGGGCCGTTTGAAATTTGTGTAGTCACTAAGTCTAAAGTCTGAGGAGAAATAATCTTTTTATTATTCCTTGAACCGCCAGAACTTAAAATTCCATAAAGCTTAGCCAAACCCTCTGCACTTCCATGTCCGTTTGCAGAAGGGATTTCTGCACATCTCCATTCTGGATCGTTGACTCCAGTCAATCCCGCTCCTTGCGCAATTGATTGAAACGCCCAATAAAAATCTCCGCCAATAATTGCATTCTTCATATTTTTTAGTTGTCTAGGCAAAAGGAATGATGGTATGTATTTAATTTTTTCTAAAGGAAAAACTTGGGCATCATCATCTCTTTCTAGCATGATCATGTCGGCGCAATTAGAAAAGTCATCAGGGGTTAGTCCAATTTTAAAATCAATTCCAAAAGGAGCAGCAATTTCTTCTTCAAAATATTGTCCCACCGATCTTCCATCTATCCTTTTGATAATTTCACCGACTAACCATCCATAGGTTAGCGCATGATAACCTTGTGAAGACCCGGGTTCTCGAATAGGTTTTTGTTTTTCTAATGCTTCACTAAAGTGTTCAAATTTAGTCCAGTTAGTAATTGGAATGCCTTCTGAAAAACCAAACATTCCTGCACGATGACACAAAAAGTCGCTTACTTTTGTATCTTCTTTTCCATTATTGCCATATTCTGGCCAATAGGTTGTAACTTTTTCGTTGCAATCTAACTTCCCTTCTTCAATCAATTTAGCTATGCAGGTGGCTGTAACCGCCTTAGTCACCGAAAAAACATTTACCCAAGTATTTTGTTCCCAAACCTTTTCTCTTTTTTCGTCTTTGTGCCCACCAAATAAATTAACGACCATTTCTCCTTCATGCTCAATAGCCACTGATGCGCCTAATTCATGCCCTGACTTTATGGCTTCAGAAAAAATTGTTTCGATTTTATGAAATTTTGGATGGCAATAGCCAGCAACTGGAAATGTTTCCATTGAATTCTCTCCCTTATCTTCTTTCCTAGTTAAAAGAATTGCTTTGAAGCTCCAAGCCCTCTAAAGAGCCTTTTTTTCTCCATTTTTTCATTAAACTAAAAAATTCCAGCGAGCCTCCTCCGTAAGGGTTGTTTTGTGGCGAGGTATTGGGCTTACCTTCGTTATTATAATATCCAGGGGTACAGCTCTCCTGGAAAGCCTGCATATTTCTTGCTTTCTCAATAACAGTTTTAACCCAATTTTTTTCAGCCTCTTCTGAAGCCTCTACGTAATTTTTACCTTCCTTCCTCATCCTATCTAAAATATAAGATAGATGGATGCTTTGCTCATCTAATGAGTGTGTGTAGTTCGCAGTAAATCCGCCTTGAGCTGGTCCAAAGAAAAAAGTGTTCGGAAAGCCTCTGCAATGCATACCATGGTATGTGACCAAACCATCTTTCCATTTCTCCGAGATTGACAAATTATTTTTTCCTACGATCTCATATCCACTTCTTCGAGTATATTCTGTACCAACTTCAAATCCTGTGGCAAAAATTATGCAATCAACTTCGTATTCCTTCCCGTCAAAGAAAATACCTTTTTCTGTAATCTTATCTAATCCTTTACCATCGGTATCGACCAGTGTGACCGACTCTCGATTATAGGTTTTTAAATATTCGTCGTGAAAGCAAGGACGTTTGCAAAACTGCCTATAGTAAGGTTTTAAAGACTCAGCAGTTTTTGGATCATTAACTACTTCTTGAGCTCTAGCTCTTATTTTCTCCATTTTTTCGAAGTCGACCATCTCAACTTTGTTCATTAAATTGTCTTCGCCAACATGTTTGATGAATTTGTCCATCAGATAATTTTTGATTCCTTTCTTATAAAAATCTCTGCTAGCTAAACCACCTAAAAACCAGAAGAACATAGTTATTTTTGAAGGCGCGCTGCTTCTGATGCTGCCCAAAATAGTTCTAAAAATTTCTGTCCATCCATCATTAACCAGATCTTTTTGCTGGAAATTTCCTGTCAAGAAACCTTCGAAGTTTTCTCTTCTTTCATTATGCCAACCAGGTTTCAAGTTTTTGAACCACTCTTCATCTGTTTCAGAGTTATTTCTTTCGTCAATTGAAGATGGAGTTCTTTGAAAAACGTACAATTCCTTAGCAGCTTCTCCTAAATGAGGAATACACTGAACTGCAGTAGCGCCCGTTCCTATAATTGCTACTTTTTTGTCTTTCAAGTTCTCTAAATTTCCTTTAGAACTTCCGCCAGTATAAGCATAATCCCATCTACTAGTATGAAAAGTATGGCCTTCAAAATCATTAATTCCTTCTATAGCCGGTAATTTTGGTCTATTTAAAGGACCATTAGAGTGAACAACATATTTTGCTCTAATGTCATCGCCATTGTTAGTCGATATTTTCCACAAACCTTCTGTTTCCAACCAAACTACTTCCGTAACCTCAGTTTGAAAAATAGCGTTTTCGGCAAGATTGAATTTTTCCGAAATTTTACCAATATATTCTAAAGTTTCGGGTGCGTTAGTATATTTATGCTTGGGTACAAATTTTGTTTCTTCTAGCAAAGGAAAGTAAATGTATGATTCGATATCACAAGATGCTCCTGGATAACGATTCCAGTACCAAGTACCTCCAAAATCTCCACCTTTTTCAATTATTTTAAAATCATCGATTCCAGACATTCTTAATCTGGAAGCAGCTAAGATTCCTCCAAAGCCTCCACCTATTATTGCAACTTCAGTAATTAAATTTTCTGATTTTTTTTCAATTTTTTTTGTATACGGATCTTCAACAAAATATTTAAAGTCTCCCTCAACCTCTTTATATTGATCGTTTCCATCGGCTCTGAGCCTTTTATCTCTTTCTTGCCTATATTTTTCTCTTAATTGATCTGGATCAAAATTAAAATTTTCTGTATTTACTGCCATATTAAACCTTTAAAAAAATGATTATCTCAATTTATCATTGAGTTTTAAAGCTTTCTAATAATATTTTAATTGTCTTAATTTTTATCGAAAGAAGGTACAACATTTGTAATCGGAATCATTAAATGTTCCCACTCAGTATTCGGAAACATAACATAAGAACCTCCAGCATATGGATTAGATGTAATTTGTTTTAAGACACCCCTTGGAAGAAGTAACATTAAATGCGGTCCTGAGTCATGAAAATTTCCTGTCTCAGCAGATTTTTTGTGATCATCCATTCCGACACTGGTTGGAACGTCGTTATCTACTGGAACATCTCCCATTAACATATAAGCTTGTCCAAACTTCTGATTTTCGATATCGTTTTTTTCCCCAGCCATAAATCTCTCGTTCCACTTACGCCATTCTTCATCTAAACACATTGGAGCTATTCTTTGAGGAGTACTGCCTGTCATGCAGACCCAATCATTAGTCCCTTTTTTAAGAAGTGATCCATCAAAATCCATAAATGTTGCTTTATCAGTAATAGCGGAAGGAGCTGCTTTTTTTGCCATCTTTATAAGCGCATTTTTTGAATAAGGCGATTTATGGCTTTCGTTTTGCTCATGGCCTCCTGCCAATACGCTGAATGAAATACAGTAACCTAAAATAAGTATTAAAATCTTTTTCATAAGTTTGTCCTTTTGTTTTTTTATTTACATGTTTAGACTAGCTTGATAGAAAAAAAACATCAACTTTTGTCTTTAAGCATTGAATAACATAAATAAAACAAACTGGCTGATCCCTCCAAATAATAGATGGAGCTTTAGAAATATGAGCTCTGTATTTGATACAGTTAAATTATCAAAATCTGATACCCCTTTTACTATCCCGAAAAATCTAACTGATTTAGATTCTTTTGAATTCGACGGTCTTGAAGGTAAAACTAACTTAAGAGAAATGCTAGATTCAAGTTACACCGATGCATTTGTGATTCTAAAAGATAGCAAAATAATTTTTGAAGAGTATCAAAATGAAATGAAAGATAACGACCTTCATCTAATGAATTCAGTATCAAAATCTTTTGTTGGTATGCTGCTTGGAATTTTAGAGAATGAAGCCAAACTGAGTACAACGGATAAAGTAATAAAATATATTCCTGAACTACAAAATTCTGCTTTTCAAGAAACTACCATCCAACATGCTTTAGATATGACAGCAGCTGTCAAATTCACCGAAGATTATAATGATTCTACTTCAGAATTTTGGCATGAGGCTGCCGTAGTTGGTTGGCGACCAGATCTAAAAAGTAAAGTTTCCTCAACAAACCTTTTGGAGTTTATGACTAGTTTGAAAGAAACTTCGCAAAAAGAATTCGAAATGTTTGATTACCGCACAGTCCTGACAAACATTTTAGCTTTAACAGCAGAAAGGGCTTGCCAAATTAAATTTCAAGATCTTCTCCAAACCTACATATGGGATAAATTAAAAACTGAACACGATGCTCAAATTGTCTCAGACGGAAATGATTTCCCTTACATGGGAGCTGGAATGAATGCGAGCGCCAGAGATCTAGCCAAATTTGGCTTAATGTTGATGAACAATGGAGCTTTTAATGATACTCAGATTGTTCCAGAAAGTTGGATTAAATGGACTCTTGAAGAATCTGCTGAATATAAGAATATTTTTTCAAAAAGCGAATATGGTTTGAGATTGCCTGGTTTCCACTACAAGAATCAGATTTGGGTTGGCGGTCCTGAAACCATGATTTGCATAGGTATTTATGGTCAGGCCATATATGTAGACCAAAAAAATAAAGTAGTAATTGTTAAATTATCGTCTCATCCCGAACCTGACGATCCCTTGATACTAGGTAATACTTTCTTGGGAATTGCGGCTTTAGCAGAAAATATTTAAAACTTTTATACTTCGTTCTTGGCTTTAGAAGTCCAAAACTTTGTCATATTAATTGTTGTCTGATCTTTGACTATAAAGTGATGGTAAAGGGCTGCAAGAATATGAATAAGAATTAATAAAATAATTGCATTTGTCGAAAACTCATGAATTCCCCGAATCAAATTAAACATCTCAAGATTTTGAGTTTCTGAAGATAAATTCAATAATCCAAAAACCACAACCGGATCAGAAGTGAAATTGGCTGACAAAATCCCGGTTACAATTAACATCCCCATTAATATGTAAAGTCCGTAGTGTCCTGCTTTCGCCGACAGTACCTGCCAACTAGGCATCTCTGCAGGAAGTGCTGGAGCACCGTATCTATATCTCAGAAAGATTCTTAATAAAAATAAAAACGTTACTATTAAACCAGCCTGAGCATGATCTACTCTAGATTCAAGTCTATCCCAAAGCTCCATGTCGCCACCAAATTTTTGGGCAACATTTAAATCCAACATTATTATTATGGCCATCAACCAATGAATAACTTTTTGAGCTCTTAAATAATCAATCATTTATCAATTCTAAATTAAAAAAACCAAAGATAAATTAAATATTAAAGCTAACAAAGTTAATAAAACGCTTACTGTATGGAGTATTCCAAACGTTTTTTTATTTTCTTGATCTCTCGCTCTATTCGTTGCAGGAATCAGAGAATAACAAACAACAAAGAAGATAAAATTCAGTAATTGCAAAAAAACTAAAGGAAAAAATTTCAACCCATTTACTAATCCTATAGCTAAGCCGACTAGAGCTAGAGCAGCTAAAAATAAAAAAAATTTTGGAAAAAGATTTCTTAACAAAAGTCCTGCATTTTCTTCAGGCAAAACCTTAAAGATGGAAGAAGCAACGATAAATGATTGAAACAAAATTACTCCTGCACTTATACCGGAGATTAAAATAAAAAAAGTAAATGCTGAATTCATATTTTTAAAGGTTAAAAGCTTATTTTATCTAGCTCTCATAAATGTTAATCCCAATTGTAATGGCTATAATTTCTATATGAAAATAAAATTTTTTACTATATTTTTACTATTACTATCCTCTTCTGTTGTTTTTTCAGCTAAATATGGGAAAACAGATCCAGATAAGCTCTACACAAGGGCGCTCAAATTCATTGAGCAAGAAAGATTTTTTGAAGCAAAGAAAGTACTCAAAGCATATACGAAATCTAAACCAGAAGATTCCTTTGGCTGGACCTTGTACGCTTTTAGTGAAAGAAAACTTGGAGGTTTGGAAAAGGCACGAGGATTATATGAAAAGGCTTTATCTCTGGATGCTGAAAACAAAGCAGCTTTAGAATATCAAGGTGAACTTTTTGTAGAATTGAATATGCCCGCATTAGCACAAGCCAATTTAGAAAAACTCAATGTTCTTTGTCCAAATTCTTGTGAAGAAGCTGAGCAATTGAAGAGTTTTATTGCTGGAACCGCTATCAAATAGTTTTTACTTATTTTTTTTAATTTATATAATTCTGATATGTCGACCGATAAACTATTAAATGATGTTGAAGTAAGCGAACTTAAGCAGAAAAACGATCTCATTAACGTCTTTACTTTAACGTCTATGTGGGCTCAAGTAATACTGGCTTTTGGATTATTCATTTTATTTCCCAACCCTTTGACATTTTTTATTTCGGCAATAATCATTGCCGCCAAACAATTTCAAATGGTTGTTTTCATGCACGATGGCGCACACGGTCTTATTTTTAAAGATAGAAGATTAAATGATATTGCCTCTCAATGGCTTTGCGCCTATCCGGTGATGACCGATACATTGCCATATAGAAAAGTTCATTCTCAACATCACAAGCATACAGATACTGAAAAGGATCCTGATTTGAGTCTTACTCAAGCGTTTCCTACTTCTAGAGAAAGTCTTGTTAGAAAATTCGCTAGAGATTTATCTGGCATTGCTGGGATTAGAAGATACTCTGCAGCCCTGATTTCTGCTTGGGGCAATGAGGAATCTTTTCTAAAAAGCTTAAAAAGATTTTCTTTTAAATTAAAAGGTTTTTTCATCACTAATTTTATAATTCTTGCCATCCTAGTTTCCTTAAATCAAGGATGGTTATATTTATTTTTGTGGTGGTTGCCAATGCTGACCTTTTTTAGTCTTTTTTACAGAATCAGAAGCATTACCGAACATTCTGGACTCAGCGGCGATAATGATTTTACGTTTACTAGAACAACTCTTGTACCTTGGTATCTCAAATATTTTTTAGCGCCACTTAATGTAAATTATCATATTGAACATCATTTATTCACCTATTGCCCCTGGTATAACTTACCTAAAGCTCATCAAATGCTCAGAGAAAAAGGTTTTACAGATCAAATGGAAATATCTAAAGGATATTTGCCTGTATTCAAAAAAATTCTGATACAGTAGCTCATTAAAAATGAAGGGTAGGAGAATTTTTTTATTACTAAGCGTTCTACTTTTTGCGATTTCTGTATCTGCAGAACCCTTAGCCCATGATCATCATGATGAAGGCCATCATGAAGAATTTTGCATTGTTTGTCATTTTGTTGAAATATCTTCAATAGATCATTTTAATCGTTTAGAAATTTCCGATACCCTCAACCAAAGCTTATTAAAAGAAAAGTATTCTTCTTATTTTTTAAATCATTCATCTCCCTACTCAACTAGAGCACCTCCTAAAATTTAAAAACTCAAAACAAATTTTTTAAATTTTAATTTTTCATAGGAGGTATTATGAAAAAGTTTACAAGAATGCTCACACTAATGAGCATAGTGGCGATAAGCCCGGCTTTTGCGCAAGATATTGAAGACGTTATTGTAACTTCATCGATCTTGGGTACAAAAAGCCAAATTGAAAATCCCATTCACGTCATTGACGAGGAAACTCTCAATAAGTCTGGAAGTCACAGCATAGGTGAATCCATAGATAATTTGCTTGGTGTAAGCAATACAGATTTTGGATCTATCGTTGGGCAACCTGTAATTAGGGGACTTTCTGGAGCAAGAGTAAAGGTTCTTGAAAATGGACTAGTTAATAGAGACGTTTCAGGAATTGGTGCAGACCACCCAATTGACATAGACTTAAATAATATTCAACAAGTTGAAATTGTTAGAGGGCCAAGTTCCTTGCTTTACAGCAATGGTGCACTTGGTGGTATTGTTAACGTTGTAGATAACACAATCACCCAAGAAGATTTTTCTGAACAAGAAATAAAACTTGGTTTTGAGCACAACTCAGTAAGTGACGGCGATGTTCACAACATTAGTTTTAGCGATAACATTGAAGGCTTTAATGTAAGTCTTGCCTACAAGCATCAAAATTTTAATAATTTTGAAATTCCCGATGAGGCTGTAATCCATGAGGAAGAAGGTCATGAAGAGGAAGAAAAAGATTATTTGGAGAATTCTGATGCAAAAATTGCTGCTTACAAAACCGGTGTTTCAATTGTTGAAGATTGGGGTTATTTTGGAGTTTCATTTAAAAATATTGAAAACGTTTATGGTATTCCTTTTCACGGCAAACATGAAGAAGAAGAGGGCGGTGAACACCATGAGGAAGAAGAAGAAAGAATTGAATCTTCAACTGATTCTGACACTACAAACATAAAAGGTGCTTACAAAATAGCAAGTGATTACATCAATCAAGTTGATTATTTTTATAGCGACACTGATTATGAGCTTGTTGAGTTACACATTGGCGGTGAGCATAATGGTGAAAAAACGACTTTCCTTAACGACGCACAAGAACTTGGAGCAATTCTGGATCTATCTAACGACGCCTTGACACAAAAAGTTGTAATTCGTTCAATGGAAGAAGACACCTCGATTCTTGGTGAAGAAGCTTTCATGGAAAATGTCGAAAGTGAAGAAACAAGCTTTGGATACTACCTTAGTAGAGAATTTTCCAACTTCGATATTGACTTTGGTATCAGAAGAGATGAGGTAAATAGAAAGAGTAAAGTTGGATCAACTGCGTATGATAAAGACTTTGACTCAACAAGTTTTGTGCTTGGATTTGGTTTTAATCTATCTTCAACAGCTGACTTAAGCCTTAGCATTGGTTCAGTCGAAAGAGCACCTTCATCCGTTGAAATGTTCATGAATGGAGAACATGCTGCAGTTCAGAGAAACGAGATAGGTAATCCAAATATGCAAGCTGAAGAAGCACAAAACATAGACCTTGGTTTGAGTTTTGATAACGACGTCATCTATGGATCAATAAACTTTTACCAAAACGATGTTGATAACTACATTTATCGTAAAGATAGTGGAGTAAAAGGCACAGGTGAAATGAAACTTGAAATCGCAAATTTTGTGCAAAAAGATGCTGAACTTGATGGTTACGAGATTCAAGTTGGAACAGATTTTGATTTTCTAAATGGAAACTTAGGTTTAACGATTGGTAGAGACTCTGTCAACGGAACTTTCATAGACGGTTCCAATATTCCTAGAATAGTTCCAGCGAGAGACATTTACACGCTGTCTTATACAGAAGACAATTTGTCAGTTGACTTAGATTTAACTGAAGTAAATGCACAGCCTGATTTTGGTTCTGACGGTGATTCATTTACTGCTGGATTTGAACTGCTCGATTTAAGTATCAGCAGGTCTTTCCCAGTTGAGGGAGTTGAAGACTTTAAAGTAGTGCTTTTTGCTAACAATCTCTTAGATGAAATAGCAAGAAACCATTCATCTACTGTTAAAAATGAAGTGCCCTTACCAGGCAAAAACTTAGGTATAGGTTTTAGAGTTACTTTGTAAATTCTAGAACATCTCCTGAATGCCGAAAGCAATATTGAGTTGTTTTCGGCGTTCAAATGATTAAGATAGCTTCTAATTCTATGAAGCTAGTCATTGCTAAAGACACTGATCAATATTTTGGATCTCAACTAAGAGACCTCGATTTTCCAGTTGAAATTTTCCCTATAGATCCTGTAGATGCTTCAAACCCAACTTGGGACTCTATTCCAGACTGCGACGCGCTTTTTCTTTCGTATCAATTTTTATTTGCAATTAGAGACAACCAAGAACTTTTTCAGCCGTTATTAAATCTCTGTAAACGCATGCAATTTATTCAGACTGGTTACGCTGGAATGGACGATCCTTTTTGCCAAGCGATGTTAAAAGAATCTAAGGCGGTTATAGCTAATGCGAGCAGTATTCATGCCATCCCTATATCTCACTATGTCTTGTCCCAAATGTTGCGTTGGAATAAAAGAATAGACCAACATATAGAGCTTCAAAATAAAAAAAATTGGAGTCCAATGGGCGGTGATGGAGAATTAACAAATAAAACTTTATTGATATTAGGCTATGGCGGGATAGGCAGAGAAGTAGCTAAACTTGGCAAAGCTTTTGGAATGAATGTAATTGGCATAAGAAGAAAACCTGAGGAGTGCGAGTTTGCTGACGAGGTTTTAACTATGGATCGATTGGAAGAATTTTTACCTGTAACTGATTTTTTAGTAATGGCCTTGCCGAATGCAAGAGATACCGATGATGTAATTAACAAAAAAGTTCTGCAAAATCTAAATAATTCAGCAATGCTAATTAATGTTGGTAGAGGAAATTCAATAAATGAACAAGATCTTGCAAATGCCCTTAATTCAGGAGAGCTGGCTGCAGCAGCTTTGGATACAACTAAAATTGAGCCGCTAGATACTGCTTCAGATTTATGGACAGCAAGAAACTGTTTCATATCTGCACATGATTCGGCTCATTCCCTTTTAGGCCTGCCTCGTTCTTTTGAATTATTTTTAGAAAACGTTAAAAATTTTAAAGACCAAAAGCCTATTAAAAATCTTTATAGATAAAAGTCTTTTAAAAGTTTTTATTTATTATTTTTATAAAGATATTAGCTGTTTTTCAATTGTTCTAAGTTAATCTTTCCGTCATGAATATAATTTTGCTTCATCGCGACTTAAGAATACATGATAATCCTGCTTTATTCCATGGCACGAACGCCGAGGAAGCTTTAGTCGTTTATGTTTACGATAAAAAATACTGGCAAGGTAATGGCAAATCTACCTTCCAACTCAAATTTGGCATGGATTGTCTTAAAGAAGTTTCAAATAACTTGAAAAATAGAAACATACCTCTGCATATTTTTGAAGGAAATTATGAAGAACTTAAAAACTGGATTGAAGTTAATTTTCCAAAATCTGTAATTTACATGAACCACTTTACAGATATCGGCTATTACCGAAATGATACTAATGTTTTTAAACGTTTTTATGCAGACCAAAAAAGAATAAAAATTTTTGAGAATTTTGGAATTCAAACAAAAAATTTTAATCGCGACGCTTGGTCGTTCGATTGGCAAAAAATAATGACTAAACCTATCTTATCTGAAATAAAAACTTCTACTCCATGGTCGACTAAAAATATTAAATTAAACAGCTTTGAAGAATTCTCTTCTAAATTAAATTTAAATGACCAAATGACTGAATGCCAAATTGGAGGAGAAACAAAAGCATTTGAACTAATGCATTCTTTTTTAGAAGAAAGAGGAAGTGGCTACGCTCTTAAAATGTCTAGTCCAGTAGAGGCTGAATTTGCATGTTCTAGACTTTCCGCTCACATTGCTTTTGGTTCCATTTCACTAAAAACAGTTTATCAATCTTTGCTAGAAACTATTCCTAACTCATCTTTCAAAAAGGATTTGTACTCTTTTAAAAAAAGGCTTCATTGGCATTGTCATTTCATTCAGAAGTTAGAGACTGAGCCAGAATTGGAGTTTTCTTCGATGCACCCAATGTGTGACAAATTGAGAGGGGATGGGGACAACGAGATAATCGAGAAATGGATAAAAGGAGAAACAGGGTTTCCATTTCTTGATGCGTGTATGCAATTCCTTAAAAAAAAGGGATGGATCAATTTTAGAATGCGGGCAATGATCATGTCGTTTGCTTCTTATAATTTATGGCAGCCTTGGCAAAAAACTTCCCCACTATTGGCACAATTATTTGTCGATTACGAACCTGGGATACATATCTGTCAGGTTCAAATGCAAAGCGGCGTTACCGGTATCAATTTACCAAGAATTTATTCGGTAATAAAACAAAGCAAGGATCAAGATCCCGATGCGTCATGGATTAAAAGTCAGCTTCCTCAATTGAGAGAATTCTCAGCAGACAGTATTCATAATGCAGAGCTAGCAGAAACCTATAAAGAAATTATTTGTGATCCAAAAGCTAGTGCAAAAAAAGCTAGAGAGACCATATGGTCAATGAGGGCTAACAAAGATTTCAAGAAGCTTGCTAAAGATGTTTATTTGAAACATGGAAGTCGCATGAAAAGAAGAGCCTAGAGTATCTTAAATTTTCAAGAATTTTCAGGTTTCATAAACAACAAAGTCATCCTATCGCTTTCTCCAATCTCTAAATATTTAGATTTATCTACGTCTTTTAATCTCAAAGTAGGAGGCAAAGTCCAAACTCCTTTGGGATGATCGGTTGTGTCTTTAACATTCGAATTAATTTCGGATTTATCGATCAGAACAAAACCAATTTTTTCCGCTGCTTGGATTGCATAGGCCTCGGTAACGTATCCAGTTTTTTTCATTTTCTTAAATGATGTCTCCGGTTTTGCTCGATGTTCCACCACTCCAAAAAACCCACCTGGCTTTAAGGCATTAAAGCTATTTGTAAAAATTTCATCCATAGAAGGTCCCAACCAGTTATGAAGGTTCCTAAAAGTTAATACTGCATCTACAGAACTTGCTGGAGCAAGAGTAGAATCGAGATTAACCAACTTAACCTTTTTTAAGGCTTCATTGTTAATTAACATTTGCTCGTAGTTTGCTCGACTTCTTTTCAAATAATTATTTTCTATTTTTGGATTAAAATGCGCAGCTATTAACAGTCCGGAATCTTTTAAATAATTCGCAAGAATTTCTGTATACCAGCCGCCCCCAGGAGACAACTCGATGACCGTCATGTTTGGCTCTATCTTAAAAAAAGATAAGGTCTTATAAGGATTTCTGTATACATCTCTACTCATATTTTTTGCTGCTCTATCTGAGTTTTCAACTGCATCACGCAAAGAATCTGCTGAGAGAAAAGACCCGGCCAACAAAAAAATAACAATAAATATTTTTTTAATCATACTGCTTTTTCAAAAGTTTCTAATTGTGGAGGACCCATATAAATTTCAGCGTGTTGACCAGCATTTTTGTGTGCAAGGCGAAAAGCTTCCGACTTAGTCCAATTGATAAAATGTTCCCTAGACTCCCAAATGCTGTGAGAAGCATAAAGCGAATAATCTTTTTCGGTATTGCCTTTCATTAAATTAAATTCTTTGAAGCCTTCAACGCCCTGCAAATGCGTATCTCTTTCTCTCCAAATTTTTTCAAAATCTTCTTCGCAACCTTTGACGATTTTGAATCTATTCATAGCCAAAAACATATACGCCTCCTAAGTTGATTAAAAATTATTTCCCTTGAAATTCTGGACTTTTCTTTTCTATAAATGCTTTAACCGCATTTTTGTGATCCAGTGTTTCGCCACAATGTACGTGATGCGTTGCCTCTAAATCTAAACAATCGTCGACGTCTCCGCTCATAGCGCGATTCAAATTTTCTTTCATATATCTATAAGCAACAGATGGTCCAGCTGCTAGCTGTTCTGCTATTTCTTTCGTTTTATTCTCTAACTCATCAGGTTCTACTACCCAATTTGTGAGACCTAAGCTCAAAGCTTCTTCAGCAGAAACTCGGTCTGAAAGAAAATACAATTCTCTAGCTTTTGCAGAACCAATAAGCTGAGACAAAAAATAAGTCCCGCCATAATCTCCTGAAAAACCTACTTTTGCGAAAGCAGTTGTCATAAACGCTGCTGATGACATGATGCGTAGGTCACAAGATAAAGCATAAGACAAGCCTGCTCCGGCTGCAGCTCCAGGCAGAGAGGCAATCGTAGGTTTTGGCATTTTAAATAATTTACCAGACGTACCTCTTTGGTGATCTCTTTGTTGATGGATTGCTTTATCAATAGTCATGTCTCCTCTACCTTCTGAATTTCTAGAAGACATTCCTTTCACATCTCCTCCAGCGCAAAAAGCATTTCCTGCACCTGTGAGAACAATGCAACGCACCTCATTATTAAGTTCAAAATCAGCTATATTTTTTTGCATCGCTTCATTCATCTCAGCCGACATTGCATTTCGCGCTTCCGGTCTATTCATAATTAAATAGCCAACACCATTTTCTACTTTGGCAAGTAAGTGGTCTGTTCCCGTATCTAACTCTCTCATAATTTCCTCTCTAGTTTTTATTTGTTATTCTACAAATATTATGAGATTAAGACAGTTAGTATTTGTATCTCGAGAAAGAGACAGGTTGGCGAGACAAATTTGTACTCTTCTTGATCTTAAAGAAACTTATCATGATGCAGGATTAATTAATTTTGGGCTTGAAAATGTATTGATTCCACTTGGAGATACCTTTTTTGAAATAGTCATGCCAGTGCAAGAAAATACTACTGCCGAAAGGTTTTTAGAAAAAAGAAACGGAGACGGTGGCTACATGGTCATCGTGGATGTCGACGACTTTGAAAGTGAACAAAAAAGAGTTGAGTCATCCGGGATTGAAATTGTCTGGCATGGTAATAGAAATGAAGAGGAAATAAATGCCCGAACAATTCATCTTCACCCAAAGCAGGTTGGTGGAGCTATTTTATCGATAGATCATATGAATCCAAAAAATGCTTGGCTCTGGGCTGGTACAAACTGGGAAAAAGACATAAATAAAAATCTTGTTGATGTGCTCTCAGGTGTTGTCATGCAATCTGAAGATCCAGAACAATTATGTATGCAGTGGGAAAAAGCTCTAGGAATAAAAAGAGCCCAAAATGAATTGAAAATTCAATTAGCAGAGTCAACTATAAACTTTGTAGAAAGTATTGACGGAAGAGGGGAAGGTATTAATGCTTTCAAAATTAAGGCACTGAATAAAGATCAAATCATAAAAAATGCAAAATCAATGAAAATTTTTCAAAACGAAGAAATCTTATTAGGTGGAGTCAAGATTATTCTGGAGTAAATCAAGCAGATGACAAAAAGAATTGAATATTTTTTAGATTGCAGCAGTCCCTGGACTTATCTTTCATTCAAAGGAATTTTAAATTTAAAAAAAACTAAAGATTTTGACATTATATGGAAGCCTATTTTAGTGGGCGGTATTTTTAATTCGATCAATCCGAGTGTCTACGAAAGTAGAAAAAATCCAGTGAAAGAAAAATTAGATTATTCTCAAAAGGATATGAATGATTGGACTAAATTAAGAGATATTGAAATAAATTGGCCAAAAATTTTCCCCATCAATAGTGTAAGGGCCATGAGGGGAGCTTTTTATTTTTTAGATGAACGTCTTGCAATAGAGTCATATCTTGAATCTATATTTAAAGCTTATTGGACGGATGGAATTGATATATCAAGCGAAGATTGTTTAGCGAAAATTGTAGATTCCTTAGGTGTTGATTCAAAGCGCTATATTGAATTTATTAATCTGCCTGATACGAAAAGTAGGCTCATAGAAAATACCCAAGAACTTATGGAAAGAGGCGGCTTTGGTTCGCCGACCTTCTTTATCAATGATACGGATATGTATTTTGGTAACGACAGGTTGCAATTGATCGAGAACTTACTCTAGAGATTTAATCTTTTTCTTTTGCCTTTGCCATTTCAGAAATACTTTTGGCATCTTGTTTAAACATAGTTTTAAGACTTTCTTTGGAAATTCCTTCACCAAAATTTCTTACTTCTTTTCCAACATCCATACCTCTTCTTACGGCTGGTCTTACTTTTATGGCGTCAAACCATCTTCTTACATTTGCAAAAGAATCTAGATCGACTTCGTACCTTTTGTAGGCGGTTACCCATGGAAAAGACGCCATATCAGCAATTGAATAATCTCCGGCTAGAAATTCTCTTTCGTTCAAAACTTTATTCATTACTCCTAACAAGCGATCATATTCATTCTTATATCTAGTTTCGGAATATGTGTGATCGCCAGGAAAATTCGGAGCGTAATTGACAAAATGACTTACTTGGCCGGCCATTGGACCCAATCCTCCAACTTGCCAGAATAACCACTCTAAAACTCTTTCTCTGTTAGGAGATTGCTGAGGAAAGAATTTTTCTGCCTTTTCCGCCAGATACATTAGTATTGCGCCGGATTCAAATACACTTATTGGTTGTCCATCAATTATATTTTTATGATCAACAATCGCCGGCATTCTGTTATTTGGACTAATTTTTAGAAATTCTGGTTTGAATTGATCGCCTTTGCCTAAATTGACATAAATTACGTTGTAATCCATCTCGCATTCTTCAAGCATGATAGAAATTTTCCAACCATTGGGTGTTGGAGCATAATAAAGATCTATCATTTTCTTTTATTAAGATTTTATGAGGGGTAGTTTTTGCAGGCCTAAAGCTTCTCTATAAGTATTGTGATAGTGATGAAGAGCTGGCTCATTTCTTCCAAAAGTAAGAAATTCAAGGTTACCAGAATTTAATCCCCTATGGGATGAGGCAGCTGCTACATAATCCTCGTCCCGAATAACATTGCCAAATGCAGTGTAGAGTTCTTCGAGAGGGTTTTGACCAGTTTCCGGAGAAACTCCCATTTTTTTTGCGGCTTCAAGCGCCTCAGGATAAAAATAGAACGAAATCTTTGAAACACTTTTGTGAGGCGAATCTTCTAAAGGATACTCTTTAACCAAAAAAGCTCCTTCTGGCGTTGGCATAAAGATTATATTTGGAAATAGATAATAAACTGGTAGCGTTCCTGTACAAATTTTCCAATCTTCTTCAGGCATTTCTCTCATTGCATCGATGTCTCTTTTGCACAAAATTAACCTTCCATTCCTTTTAAAACTGTCAAACATTTGACAATTACCATGAAAAGCTTGGAATAGAGAGTCTTTGTGCAAAACAGAAAAGTGATAAGTTTCACCAAAAGTATCTATGGCTAACTTCCAATTCATCTCAGTTTGATATTCATCTTCATGAGAAAGAACTAACTTGTCAAAATCCCACGCAGCAAATTCTTCATTCAACTTATCACCTAATAATTCATCTAAATTTATTTCTCCACTTGAATTTGGATGCACCCATAAGAATCCGAATTTCTCTAGACTTGGTAATTCAGTCAGCCCATAACAGTCTTTATCTATTTTTCCAAATTGGTCGCTTTTCGGATAACCAACTAAATCTCCTTCATTATTAAAAGTCCATCCGTGGAAAGGACAAGAGAATTTGGATTTGATTCCTTTTTTATCCTGTTCTATTTGAGCACCTCGGTGGGAACATACATTTGCAAAAGCTCTAAATTTTCCTTGAGGATCTCGTGCGGCAATAATAGAAGAACCGAAATCTTCGATCGTTACAAAACTATTGGGTTCTGCTAAATCTCCTGACATACCAACAATTTGAGGATAATCCTTAAAAAAGGATTGCCACTCTAATTTGAATCTATCTTCGCAAGTATAGGTGTCAGCTGGAGTTTTAATTATTCCACCAGCATCAACGTTTGTATTAGCATCTAAATGACTAATTAGGCCTTTGAGCAGTCTATTTTGTTCTTCCTTTAACATATGAAAATATTAAATTTTTTTTTTAATCTTTCCAAGTTTTAAATAAAAAATTATTCGTGACAATTGCAGTCAGAATTTTGACAGGCGCGGTAATTTCTATAATGAGCAAATATTAAAAAAGCTGATCCAATTATTGTAAGTATAGTTTCTAAAGGCAGGCCTAAATAGGTTCCTTCATTAAACAGAGCAAAGAAAAGAACTGTTAATCCAAAAAGCCCAATCGGAAAAAAGGAATTACTTTTATGATTTTTTTTACCTAAATATAGAGCATAAAGACTAATTGGTGCTGCCATAAAAAGAAGAGAGTAATGAAGTATTTCATCAGAAAACTGTATTGAAAAAAAAGCAACGGAGGAAATCAGAAAAGCTGGCATAAATAGACAATGCAATATACAGGCCAAGGATAAGGTCATTGCCAGCCTATCTGAAATTAACTGAGTTTTCATGTGTTTCTTTGCTCCCTAAGGGAGAATCACTTTAGATTAATAATTCTCAGGATTCAACTTTTACTATTAGATTTAAGATGAATATTCTTCATTAAGACCCTTTAAATCTTCAAAATTCATAGCTTGAAGAACTTCTAAGTTTTCATCCAAAATCTCATAAATTGGATCTGTAGATGAATAAGGCCTCAAACTGAAATAAACGACAACATCTTCATCGCCACCGCCCTCAGTGTGGGCTTCACCCGGCTCACCGGCTTTAAAAACTCCTGCAGGTCTGACGTCCTTTAATTCTCCATTAGGAAGATAAGTCTTTAACTCTCCTTTTACAGTAAAAGTGCTGTAGTTAGAAGTATGTCGATGCATAAGAATCTTTTCGTTTGCTGCAAATTTAAACAACACATCAACAATTTTTGCTTTTTCATCGACATTTAAAATTGATAAAGATATGTGATCAGCTGGTTCTCCATCTGGCCCAGGTAATGGTTTCCAATCTATCTTAGATTCGTCAAAAGTATTTATGTCTAACATTTTATATCTCCATTTTTTTCTATTTTCAAAGGTTACCAAATTTTTTAAGAGTTCGTGGGATTTACAAAAAAATAAGGCTTCAAATAAAGGATTTTTCCATTATCTAGAGAAAAAAAATCCGTAATTTGTAACTTTTCTCCTGAAGAAGTCTCCCACTCAAAACTCAGAAACAAATCTTTGCCTTCTACCGCCGAATGGCCCTTTTCTATTTTTGTAATAGACTCCGAAATAGGCTTTAGAATATTTAATACCTCTTCAATTCCAGTTATTTTGCCATAAACCGCACTATCGAAAACGACGTCAGGCGCAAAGGGAACTTTTTCAAAATTGCCATTTTTTAAAGCATCAATATAAATGTCACCTATTTCAATAATTTCCTCTTTAGTCATTTAAAAAATCTCTTTAGATAATTTAATGAAAAAAAGAGTTTGAGGTATTTATTTTGTTTTTGCACAACAAGTGCATTCGCAACAATCGCAACAATCACACATATCTTATTATACCAAATAATGATTCATGTAACGGGCGATGAATGATGAGCCTTTATTTTTAAAGAATCATCGACATTCACCAGCAGAAATGTAAAAGCTACAATAGTAACTTCATCAAGCTCGTGAGGTTTAAATTTCAAGGCCCCCATTACAACTATAAGCTCATTTTTTTCGATAAAATCCATTTCTATTAATGAAATTTCTTGCCAAGGTTTTAAAGCAAAGCCTTTGTCTTCATTAACGTTACCTCCGACAAAATAAGACATGGCCAAATCTTTTTTATTCCTAAAAATAACTTCTTTTGTGAAAGTTGGTTTAAACAAGACTTTTTCAGTATCAAAAGCATAGTGGTGGGATAAAAATTTATCTGCTTGCTTAACGTAATCGCCTTTATCAAGATATATTCTGCCAATTTCAATAACGCCATCTTTCCAGGAGTTGAGAAAATTTTTGATTTCTGTAATTTTTTCTCCACTCATTTTTTTAATAAGCACGTCATAAGATTCTTGCTTATTTGACTATAATTTGAATTTTTTCTGACATTAAAGGGGGCTTATGCGGAATGTGGTATTTATCACCTAAGACCAATTGCAGAGAATGTTTGCCTGAAGGAAGTTCCAAGTTGGTTTCAGTTTGGCCCAATCCAAAATGCAGGTGTTGATCTGAGGATGGAATAGGCGAATTATAGTCAACTTCATCTACATTTATTAACAAATGATGATGACCGGTATTAGTTACATCAACGCCTGCAGGCGCAACGCCCTTACCCCTTAAACCAAATTGAATGAGAAATGGTGACTTCAATACATCTCCATCTTTAATATTTATAAAATAGACTTTCTCTGAAAAAACGTTTAAAGACAGCAATAAAAAAAACGGCAAAATCGCTAATTTCATTCTTGAATTTTAGAAGTTTCTTGAGGTTACATACAACTTTATTTTATTTATTTTTTTGATAAAAAATCCATTCCTCTTTTTTTAAGTCTAGTGAAAAGGGAGAGATTTACGTTTATCATAAACTTATGGAAAAGACTCAAACAGAAGCAAGCATTAGAAAAGTCGCCTTGACCTCTTTATCAGGAACCAGCATCGAGTGGTATGATTTCTTTTTGTATGGTGCTGCTGCTGGGCTGGTATTTCCAAAACTTTTCTTTGGAGAAGTAGATCCAACAACAGCTCTTATCTTATCTTTCATGACATTTGCAGCAGGTTTTATAGCTAGGCCCGTGGGCGGAATTATTTTTGGCCATTTTGGTGATCTTGTTGGTAGAAAAAAAACTTTAGTATTTGCTTTGATGTTAATGGGTGTAGCTTCAACTCTAATTGGCCTGTTGCCGACTTATGAAACTATAGGAATAGCAGCTCCGCTTTTATTGACTTTTTTAAGATTCTGCCAAGGAATTGCAATTGGCGGTCAATGGGGTGGCGCAATGTTATTAGTTACTGAAAGTGCGCCAAGCCATAGACGAGGTTATTACGGGGCTTATGCGCAAGCAGGAGCGCCGGTCGGAGTAATTTTAGCTAACATTGCTTTTATATCTGTCAGCCTAATCACATCAGAGGAAAATTTTCTTGCATGGGGTTGGAGAATTCCTTTCTTAATAAGTTTTGTTTTAGTAATAATTAGTATGTATATCCAATTAAGACTTGAAGATACCAAAGCCTTTAAAGAGCTCGAAGCAGCTAAAAGTTCTCAAGACAACACCAAACAAGAAATTAAGTCTTCGCCTATACTTGAAGCTTTAAGAAGATACCCTCGAAGAATTTCTCTTGCTGCAGGAGCATTTCTTTCGATCCAGGTAACTTTTTATATTTTGGTGGCTTTCATACTGGCCTATGGTGTTGCAACTACAGACCTCTCTCGAAATGATTTACTTGCCGCAGTGCTTATTGGCTCAGCCATTATGGTGCCTCTTCAATTTTACTTCTCTCATTATTCGGACAAAAACGGTAGAAAAGGGATTTTCATGGCTGGTGCCTTACTGACAGCTTTATGGTCTTTTTTTCTTTTTCCTCTAATTGATACGGGAAATTTTTATCTGGTTATTTTGGCTGTAACTGGAGGGTTGGCTTTTTTGGGCATGATGTATGGTCCTCAAGCAGCTTTTTTTGCTGAACTTTTTTCCACAGAAGTCAGATACTCAGGGGCATCCCTTGGCTATCAAATTGGAGCTATTTTAGGAGGCTCTTTTGCACCAACCATAGCAACCCTGCTTTGGACAAGTTACGATATTTTTTGGGTCTCTGTTTATATTGCTTTAGCTTCAGCAGCTTCATTGCTTTCGGTATATTTTCTTACAGAAACTTATAAAACGGACCTAAATAAGTAATCGATCTCTACTGCTAATTTTTTGATTCTTCTATCAATTTAATAATGTTTTCATGAATCTCTGGTGCTGTGCTTGGGCCCAAAGAAACCACTTCACCATAGGTTTCTTCAGTCTCTCCGTAGATCCAAGGAGCCTCATTGTCCCATTCACTTTTTGGAATAATGTAACCAATAGAATCATTAGCTAAATTGACCATCAGGTTAAGTTTTTCTGAATATTGGCTTCGAAGATACGGAACTTCTTGGGGAGCCATTTCAAAATCAGCGCCTTCAGGATTTTCTATACCTCCAACAGCAATTTCTGGGTAAAGTTCTCCAGGAACGCCGGTAATAGATGCATCCCCTATTTTTATGAAAGCCGCCTCACTAAGATAACGTACAAATGGCGGCGTCAAACTAAATTTAGGATCAGTATCAATCACGCCAAGCAAAGTACCTAATGTCAGCATAAAATTCTCCAAACCTAATTCTATTTCTGTCGAGTAGACAGTTATGGATGGTTCTGGAGACTGCTCAAAATCACCTGCATGAAAAGCTTCTATGACGCTATTTGCTAGGCTATATCCGTATGTACGTGCTTTAGTATGACTTGGTTTAGTGATCATTTTTTTCAAAACAGGATCGTAAATTGGATCGGTTGGACCTGATGTCATCAAGCCTCCAATATTTCCTGTAAGCCATAATGTGGTTCCTCCAAGTCCGGGTCTAATTAATTGGTCGTCATAGTAAATACCTTCACTGATGCCCTTCCTTAAGTAGCCAGCTACATCAGCCGTTAATTCCAAATTTTTGTCCCATGCAAGTTCGACATGAATTCCAAAATTTATCAATGAACCAATTACTGAACCATCGGGACGACTAAATAAGATCGCTCTTATATCGTCATCTATCACAATGGGTTTTCGTTTGTCTTTAATAGGCGTGAGAGGATTTGTCGGGATTAAAGCTAAATTCATTTCAGCGGGTTCCAAATTGTCTATAGCCATTTTTAATGTGCTTATGAAATCTCTTTTAAGCTGCTCCATGTAATTATCATCAACACCGCTTTTTAAAAAACTTGGACCCCAAAGACCTTGCGTATCTGGGCCTTCATGGTTGTGGGTTGCATGCACCATAATGTAATCTAAGCCCCATTCTTCAGGAACATCTTCACGGACGCTAAGAACAAACTTTCGCATTAGCCCAATAGTGTCAGCACTAATAATCCCTATCCGAGTCTGGCCATCGTCAATTACCACGGCTACTGCCATGAGGTCATCTTTAACTCCTTGAGCAGCCCGTTTATTTTGAAAACCCGCCATCCATACAGCATCGAATTGGTTATTGCCGTTTACATCAGTCCACTTATCAATATCTGAATCAAATTGAGCATCGTTATTTAAATCTTCCCATTCATCAATAAGATCGGGGGTAATGGAAAGCTCGGCAAATCCAACTTTAAATTCATTTGCATGAAGTTGAGCTGCCAAAACAATACTAAACATCATAAAGATGTAGAGTCTGTTTTTTAAAAAACTTAAACACATCATAAGAAAAGTATTGAAACTAATTGTTCGATTAAAAATTCCCTATTAGCTCAAAAAAACAAACTTCTGATGTCGAGATATCATTTTTATCAATACCTGAGAAGTCAGATAAATAGTTAGATCTTCCTTCCCATCTACAACCAATATTAGTGTTTAAGTATCTAGAAATTTCAAGCATCAATCCTATGTCAACTTCCCAATTATGAGCCTTCATTCCATCGTCTAGTTTTAGCTTGTAATTCGTATTCGGTCCTTCTAAGTTGTAATACATGTTTTGGCTAGAAGTTTTTGAGTAATCCAAACCATATTCTAGCGATATATATGGCATTGCATTATATTTTGATTCTGCAAATAAATAGCTGATATCTGTTCCGATTGATGCCTTAGCATTCGATAGTGTCAGTTCATCAAAAGTTAACGCCGCCTCGCCGCCTATTTCACTATATTTATCGAACTCTGTGTACGAACCATCCATTCTAAGATAAGGAGAAATTTGCCAGTTGTTATTCTCATTGTTCAAAGAGCGAATAAACGCCAATGACCCGAATAATTGATTCGCTTCTCTTTCGCCTTTTAGAAGCTCTTGTCTATCCAATCGGTCTGAATCAAATTCTATTCTTCCAATCCCAAAAATATATTGCAATGAATTTCTTTCGTTATCAAATTTTCCATATGTTGAAATGCTATAGTTCCTGGACTCTACATTAGAGTTATTATTTCTATCTTTTGGTTTAGTTTCACCTAGGCCCAAAGCAAAACCAAACAAATCACCGTCGTCACCTGATAGCTTATCAATTCCTAAATGAAAAGATCTTTCGTCAAGAACTCTTTGACTAGTTTTAATCTTGCCTAAAGTAAATTCTCCAAATTCACCATCAATCCATATAGACCAATCACCAATCGCTTCCTTTAGCTCTCCTTCAGCCGTCACTGTTACAGGATCTGATACCCATTCTTTAAAGGCAGATTTTAATTGCTCTGTATTCAGAGTTGTGTTGACTTCTTCCCGATCAATATCTAAATTCGAAATTTGATTGTCAGAATCAGGATCTGCAAGGCCTTTATTTTGGTCATAACGTTGAGCTGCAATGATTGATTCATATGAACTAGGATCGTCAAAGTCTGTTAAGCAGAAATAATTTGCATTTGGGTCTGTCCATGCTTTTAGATCATCTGTTAGTGTGTGGGTATAAACTGAATTTTTACCCAGTAGAGCATTTGAAGATTCTAAAAGAGACACAATAATTTTCCTATCTCCTGGAGTAAAACCAAATCTATCTTGCGGGATACCTTCAATCATAATAATGGCAGATTTGAGCCCTGCCTCTATATCTAATATTCCTTCCCCGAATGAGAAGTTTTCCTTGGCTGATGAGCCAGTAATTTTAAAATCTATGGCGATATCTTCAGGTGCAATTTTAGATAAGTGCACTTTTATCTTCAGAGAAGAAGCAGTTTTAGGACCACTAGAATTTATTGTGCAAAACTCTACGATAGGCTCTTTAATAAAATCATCATCAAGCGGTTCTTCAATAAAGTTATTATCAAGCTCATTTGCACCGCTAGTCTTAATTGAATCAATAATATTGTTATCGAAATTAACCCTGAAACCTTGTCGAGATGAGGTCGTCATACGTTTGGAAATTGCATTTATATTTTGATCGACCCAGCGAGTTGCAATTCGATTCATCGCTTTAGCATTATCGATTACAGGCTGCTTCAAAGTAGGATCGGTCAATTCAATACGAGTTTTAAAATTAAACTCTGTTATATCACTAATGCCATTAAAAGAATTGCCAAAAATATCATCAAACGCTGTATTTTCTATTAAGACGTAATATTCAGTATCGTGTTCAAGATCCGCAGGTAAATTAATCGTGATGGTCTCTGTCCCACAACCGGTCACAATCGCATTTGGAAGAGTGACTGCAAAAGATGAAGAATTATCCGCTGCTTTAATATCGATGGTGCCTGTTTCGCAATCCACAACTTTGTTAAAAGTTAAAACTATGTCGCTATTTATAGGCACACCTGTACTATCGTCTTGAGGACCGGTTTTTGTTAAGACTGGTTCTTGAAAATCATTGTCATTGATAATGACAGTGTGAACAATGTCACTGCCAAGAATTGCGTTAGTTGGGTTGGATAAAGTGATAATTATGGTTTCATCAGCTTCTTCCGTTGAGTCATCAACAATCGATGGGATAACTATTGTTCCGCTTGTTGCCCCCTCTTCTATGAGTACGCTGCCAGATGACAAAGAGTAGTCTGTACCTGACCCAGCAGTGCCCCCAGTGACTGAATAATCAACTGCAATCTGTTGAAGAGATGCAAAAGGAATTACGACAGATAATGATCTTGATGCAACTGATTCTGAACCAGTGGAAGTCGAAGCAGAAAATGCTACTTCCGGAATACCATCATCGTCTTTGATGGTGTAGGTATGAACACTATCGTTCCCTAGCACGGCGTTGCTTGGCCCTGATAAAGTTATGATCACCGTTTCATTTGCTTCTGCTAACTCGTCATTAACAATACCTGCGATAGTGATAGTCCCACTTGTTGCGCCAGCACTAATGGTTAAAGTGTCATTGGCTAGAGTGTAATCGGTACCCGAACCAGTCGCCGTTCCCGTGACCGCATAATTAACTGTCACGTTTTGGCTTGATGCGGCAGAAAGATAAACTGTTAGAGCAACCGACGAGATATCCTCTGCACCACTAGAAGCAGAGTTACCAAAATCTATTGTAGGCTGACCATCATTATCTGTGATGGTATAAGTGTGCGTATCTTTACTACCTAAAGAGGCGTTAGTAGGGTTTGATAAAGTAACGATAACTGTCTCATTTAGCTCATCCACAGAATCGTCAATTATCCCGGCTATTGTAATGATTCCGCTTGTTGCGCCAGCACTAATGGTCAACTTGCCATTGGCTAGAGTGTAATCGGTACCCGAGCCTGTGGCCGTTCCCGTTACCGCATAATCAACCGTTATGCTCTGACTTGACGCCGCAGACAAATCTACAGTCAAGCTTGCAGAAGAAGTTGATTCAGCCCCACTTGAACTAGAGACATTGAAATCAATTTCTGGCGCATTATCATTGTCAGTAATCGTATAAGTATGAACACTATCGCTTCCTAAAGTTGCATTATTAGGACTTGATAAGGTCAGAATGACAGTCTCATTGTCTTCGTCAGCTGTATCGTCAATAATATTAGAGATCGTAATGATTCCATTCGTTGCACCAGCACTGATGGTTAAGGTGTCATTAGCTAGAGTATAATCAGTACCCGAGCCAGTCGCCGTTCCTGTCACGGCATAATTAACTGTTACATCTTGTCCAGAGGCTGCAGATAAATCAACCGTGATATCTTTGGAAGATGAAGATTCGGCTCCGCTAGAGCTGGTGGCATTAAAATCAATTACTGGAGGATCGTCATTATCCGTGATGGTATAAGTATGAACGGTGTCATTGCCCAAAGTTGCATTGCCAGGACTTGATAAAGTCACAATGACTGTTTCATCGGCTTCATCCACAGAGTCATTAACAATGCCGGCGATACTGATTGTTCCACTAGTTAAACCAGCGTCTATAGTTAAGGAACCATTGGCCAGAGTGTAATCGGTTCCCGAGCCAGTTGCCGTTCCAGTTACCACAAAATTGACCGTTGCGTCCTGTTCTGAAACTGCCGATAAATCTACGGTCAAGTCTGCGGAGGAAACTGACTCTGCTCCGCTAGAGTTGGTGGCATTAAAATCAATTACTGGAGGATCGTCATTATCCGTAATGGTGTATGTATATACTTCGTCACTGCCCAAAGTTGCGTTGCTGGGATTTGATAAAGTAACTATTACTGTTTCATTAGCCTCATCAATTGAATCGTCGATTATGCCTGATATATCTATAATTCCAGTCGTTGCGCCAGCATCAATAGTTAAAGAGGAATCGGCCAGAGTATAATCAGTTCCTGAGCCAGTCGCGGTTCCTGTCACAGCATAATTAACCGTCACATCTTTTCCAGAGGCTGCCGATAAATCTACGGTCAAACTTTCTGAAGAAACTGATTCGGCCCTGCTTGAACTAGTGGAATTAAAGTCAACCACCGGAGGGTTGTCATTATCCGTAATAGTGTAAGTATGAACCATAATGGAGCCTGGATCAGCGTTTGACGGATTGGATAAAGTAACAATGACTGTCTCATTTGCCTCATCTAAAGAATCATCAATTATGCTAGCAATTGTAATATTCGTTGAATTTGAATTAGGTGCAATAGTTGCCAT
Source organism: uncultured SAR86 cluster bacterium (assembly GCA_902635045.1). Taxonomy (GTDB): domain Bacteria; phylum Pseudomonadota; class Gammaproteobacteria; order Magnimaribacterales; family AG-339-G14; genus CASICS01. Next base: position 148,573 of record CACPMT010000001.1, read on the forward strand.
GCCATTGGCTAAAGTGTAATCGGTGCCCGAGCCGGTGGCCGTTCCTGTGACGACATAATCAACTGTTACGTTTTGTGCCGAGGTTGCCGATAAATTAACCGCAATGTCTTTGGAAGAAGTAGATTCAGCTCCACTTGAAGTGGCAGAGGCAAAAGATATATTTCTGTCGCCTACTGGCTCCAAAATTGTGTATGTATGAACATTGTTACTGCCCAAAGTCGCATTGTTAGGACTTGATAAAGTAAGAATAACCGTCTCTCCCCCATCAGGGGTTCCATCATTAACAATACCAGCAATTGTAATATTCGTTGATGTTGAACCAGCTGCAATGGTTGCCATGCCGTCGGCTAAAGTGTAATCAGTGCCCGAGCCGGTGGCCGTTCCTGTCACGGCATAATTAACTGTTACGCTCTGTCCTGAGGCTTCCGATAAATTGACCGAAATATCTTTACTAGAAACAGACTCTAATCCATCAGAACTAGTTACTTCAAAAGCTACAACCGGCGCACTGTCGTTGTCAGTGATGGTGTAAGTATGAACGCTGTTGCTACCCAAAGTTGCATTGTTTGGACTGGATAGAGTAAGAATGACAGTCTCATTGGCTTCATTTAGGGAATCATTAACAATGCTACCAATAGTAATCATTGTTGATGTTGAACCAGGTGCAATAGATGCCATGCCATTGGCTAAAGTGTAATCGGTGCCCGAGCCGGTGGCCGTTCCTGTCACAGCATAATTAACGGTTACGTTTTGACTCGATGCTGCCGAAAGATCAACCGTGATATCTGTGGAAGATGAAGATTCAGCTCCGTTTGAACTGGTGGCATTAAATTGAACTACTGGAGGATTATCATTATCCACGATGGTATAAGTGTGGGCATCGTTGCTTCCCAAGGTTGCATTAGTAGGACTCGATAATGTAACAACAACAGTCTCATTGGCTTCGTCAAGTGAATCGTTAACAATGCCAGCAATAGTAATATTCGTTGATGTTGAACCAGGTGCAATAGATGCCATGCCATTGGCTAAAGTGTAATCGGTGCCCGAGCCGGTGGCCGTTCCTGTCACAGCATAATTAACGGTTACGCTCTGTCCTGAGGCTGCCGATAAATCTACGGTCAAGTCTACAGAGGAAACTGACTCAGCTTGGCTCGAAGTAGTAGTATTAAAGGCAACTGATGGAGGATTGTCATTATCCGTGATAGTGTAAGTATGAACGCTATTGCTACCCAAGGTCGCATTGTTAGGATTTGATAAGGTGACGACAACTGTTTCATCCGCTTCATCTAATGAGTCATTAACAATACCAGCAATTGTAATATTCGTTGATGTTGAACCAGGTGATATAGTTGCTATGCCGCTAGCTAAAGTATAATCGGTGCCCGAGCCAGTGGCCGTTCCTGTCACGGCATAATTGACTGTCACATTTTTTCCTGAGGCTGCTGATAAATCAACCGCGATATCTTTGGAAGATGAAGATTCGGCTCCATTCGAAGTAGTAGTGTTGAAGTCAACCACTGGAGGATTGTCGTTATCAATAATTGTATAAGTGTGAACGGTGTTATTGCCCAAAGTTGCATTGGTAGGACTTGATAAAGTGACGATCACCGTTTCATTTGGTTCGTCCACAGAGTCATTGACAATGCCGGCAATACTAATTGAGCCGCTGGTTAAACCAGCGTTTATAGTTAAAGAACCACTGGCCAGAGTGTAATCGGTACCCGAGCCAGTCGCGGTGCCAGTTACCGTATAATTAACAGATACATTTTGAGTTGCTGCATATGATAAATCTATATTCAAAGCTGCAGAAGAAACCGATTCAGCTCCACTTGAGCTTGTGCTACTAAACGCTACAGTTGGACTGGCCGCTCTAGTTATGACTCGAATATAGTCACCCGGCTTGCCGTTCTTCGAGCCAATTCTAAGTATTCTCTTGTTAGAGCTAATTGATACCCAGTCCCCAGATGTAGTTGAGGCTGTTGTGCTGCTGCCATAGTGAACATGGTCCTCTGTCTGCCTTGCACTAAAACCACTATTACCACTATGGGGATAAGATGCGCCTTCTTTACTTATTTCGGCTAATTCCACAGTCATTGTTGGGTCTGTCCAGTATCCCAAAATTTCATTTTCAAATTCTATTTCGCCAATATATGCGGTTCGATCATCTTTAGAGTTGTGTTGGCTGTTAATAAAAACTAGGTAAGAATTGGCTGGAGTAGTTCGAAAATTAATTGACGTAACACTTCCAGATGGCACATAACCAAGGCCACTAAAGCTGTATACAGTGTTGCATGCAGCGGAGTTTGGCGTTGATTGGCAGATGTTTGTTCTTTCAGGGACAATTACAAAGTGCCCGTTACTTGCTTGCAGGCCTTCAGTGGTCTGTTTTCGGGCCTTCAGAATTGGGTTAGCATCAGTTTTTATTTCTACATATGTGTTAGTTGTTACAATGCCATCAGCATGAGCTTGCATAGATTGCAAACCGGCAAGTACTAGAAAAATACTAATACAAAAAGATCTAAACAAATCTAGCCTTATTTTCATTATTTAAGTAGCTTTTCCCCGAATGATTTCCGAACTGAATTATATATAAATTATAAAAATTTACATATTTCTCTTTAAATAAATTTATTTTATCGCCTTAGTAATATAACGATCCAACGACTTAGATTTAAGATGTCGGCTAACGCAGCCGAAACATAAGTTAGAGCTGCTGCTCTCAAGACACTACTAACGGCTTTTTCGTTTGACTGCGATACGTAGTTACCTTCTCTCAAAATAGGCAGCGCTTTGGAAAAACTTGCGTCAAATTCGATTGGCAGAGTCACTGCGTGGACCATCATGCGAGCGATAAAACCGGAGAGCCCTAAAAAAAGTAATAAAGAAAATGGCATTGGGTGCCGCGTAACAATACCGATCACTGGTGACAAAGAGATTATAGCAGCACTCCAACGGGCCACCTTATCAACAACCGGAACCATCTTTGTTCTAGCAGCCAGACGTTTATCGCCTTGCTGATGCTGGATTGCGTGTCCAACCTCATGCGCTGCAATTGCAATTGCGGTTAACGATTTAGATTCGTAATGCTCTGGCAAAAGCCTAACTTTTTTTTCAATTGGATCGTAGTGATCTCCGAGCTCAGTTACTTCGACCTTCACATCTTTTAAAGAGAATCGCTCAATTAAATGCTTTGCAAGCTCTCCGCCAGTGCCAGGCATTTCTGGCTGTTGCGATGAATGCCTTCTCATCACCAACTTCACCCACAAAGAAGGTCCAAATATCAATGCTAAAACTAAAAGCACTCCTGTTGCTAAAACCATGTTTTATTTTCCTTATTAATTAACCGTATTTTTTTATTAGGTTCACTGCCCACTTCATTACACTTGGATTTTTCTCAATGTCAAGGATGAACTCTTGTCCAAACCCTTTATAGAAGATTTTAGATTCTTTTTCGTTATCCCACTTCATTCTATTTAAGAATAGTCCTTCTGTATTTGAAAAATATTTTGAAGGCAGTTTCCATCTAGATCGTGTTTTATTTGCTTCAGTCAAAATTAAATCGTTATGTGTCTTTTTGAATAAACCATGGCCCTTGTTAAAAACTTTTTTTCCATTTATCTCTAAAGTTTTTTTGCCTACATAGATAGTATTGTTTAAAAATTTAGAGGTATCGCCATACCCATGAGGATGGGCAATATTCTTTTTTTTAAGATATGCGGTTATTGCTTCGGACCCTTCGATTATTTCTCTTATTTGCAGCCACCCAAAAAGATGATGCAAATCCCTTCCCTTAATTGAAAAATTCTTAAACCATCCAAAGAATAAGAATAAATCTCCTGGACCTACATTATTATTTTTTAATTCTGTTTGAGACGAACCTGCTTGACCGAAAATACCAACATCCTCATTAAGCAACGGGTCATGATGACAATAATCTGTAGGTTTAACTTTGGCAGATACCTTTTTTAATAATTCAGTACCTGATATTCCATAAAGGTTTAAATCTTTATACTTTTTTGGTGATGGGTGATTTTGAGGAATCGGTATAGAAAAGATCCTTCCATCGCTAAGTATAGGCGACGCACTTCCGCCTGCTCTAGCATCAAATCCTTTTCTGCTAAGAATTATTCTTTTCAACTTTTGTAAATAAAAACTCCACCTGAGGATCTATTTCACCGTGACGATTACAGTCAGAGTAGTGATTTAACATATCATTAATTTAATACTTTATTGTTATACCTGCGCCGTATACATTATCAGAAGCAGTTGCTTTAAATTTAAAAGAATATTTGTCATCAAACACTCCGCCATAACCAACACCGATTGCCAATCTTTCTTTTTCAGAAAAACTTCCAGCACCTACTCCAAATGAAAATCCTTCATCTGCAATATCTATGTGACTCATTGCAATTGTAGAGGCAATTCCTGCTGATAAACTTTTCCCGTTTATGAGCAGGTCACTACCGTTAGTTACATTTATATCGATTTTATTTCCACTGGCATCTGTAGCATATAGTTCTTGAACTCCGTTTCTCTCTACTGTGACTAAGGAATTTTCACCTATGTGTGTCTCACCGCTAGAAGTAGTTTTAATAATAGTTTTGCCATCAGAATCTTTTATTTCGGTATCTGAAGAACTATTAGATATTGTGATTCCGTTATTAGCATCGCCAACTTGAGTTTCTTCAGCAGCATTTTTAAAAATTAAATCTTTTCCTGTCCAAGGTGTTTGAAATACTGTTTGAAAATCGCTATCCACGCTTGCAAGAGTAGTTAATTCGTTCGTTTTTGGATTAAATTTTATATATACGCCTTGAGAATCTTTTAAAAATAAATTTCCATTGTAAGAATCTAAAAAAGACGCGCCTGGTTGCCAGAATCCAGATGGGAAAGCAAAATCCTTAACCAGTGTAGATGCTCCGGTTTCTTGATTAATTGTATATATTTCATTTTTTTGAGTAGAAGCGTTGTATTTAACTCCTAAAAAATTTTCAACAGCAAATATTTGATTCGATAAAATTATCGTTATTAATATTAATTTTTTCATATTTTCTCCTTTTATGAATAATTTTATATTGCCCTCTAAAAAGAAAAATTAAAAGTTTTAAGAATCTAAAATGTTGTCGTTTTTGCTGTGATGTTTAATCACTACTCGGACTTACTCTACCGTGACTGACTTAGCCAAGTTTCTTGGCTGATCAATATCGGTGCCTCTCAATAATGCAACCTCATAAGAAAGAATTTGAAGTGGAATTGAATAAAGTATTGGAGTTAATAAGAAATCGCAATCTGGCATGCTGACGTATTGACCTGATGATAACTCTAGTTTTTCTTTGGCGTTGCCGAAGACATAAAGGGCTCCGCCTCTTGCTTTGACTTCTTCTAAATTTGAAACAAGTTTTTCTGCCAATTCGTGCTCTGGCGCAATCGCTACCACTGGCATTTCTTCATCAATTAATGCAAGAGGACCATGTTTGAGCTCACCTGCCGGATAAGCTTCAGCATGAATATAAGAAATCTCTTTTAATTTTAAGGCGCCCTCTTTCGCAATCGGATAGAAAATACCTCTGCCAAGGAAAAGAGCATTGTTTTTATTAGCTATTTCAGATGCAAAACTTGTGATTTCGTCTTTCAATAAAAGAGCTTCAGATATTTTTTCTGGTAAGGTTCTTAAGGCCTTAATAATTCGACCTCGAAGCCTCGGATTTTTTCCTGATGCTTTTGCCAAAGCCAAGGTCAACAACATCAAAGCAACCAATTGGGTGGTAAAACATTTAGTAGAGGCTACACCTATTTCTTGACCAGCATTAGTCAACAGCAAATAATCAGCTTCTCTTGCTAGGGAACTCGTAGGAGTATTACAAATTCCCAAAGTTGCTAAATAGTCTTTTTCTTTGGCATATCTTAGAGCCGCCAAAGTATCTGCTGTTTCTCCAGACTGCGATATAGCAATTAATAACGTATCTTCGTCAATATAAGGATTTTTATACCTGTACTCACTTGCGTAATCCATTTGAGTGGGCAATCCAGAGATGGCAGAAAACCAATTAGCTGCTACTCTTCCTGCATGCAATGCGGTGCCGCAAGCCACTATTTGAACTCTCTTGACTTTTGCAAGCAAATCCGAAGAGCCTTCGCCAAAAATATTATCTAACACATCTTCCCCACCGATCCTGCCATCTAAGGTGTTAAGAATAGCGCCAGGCTGTTCAAATATTTCTTTTTCCATGTAGTGTCTGAAGTTTCCCTTTGAAGACGCTTCTGCATTAACATCTATAGATAACTCTTCACGATTGGTTAATTTATCTTGCACATCATAAATTTCTACTTGATCAGAAGATATTCTTGCTACATCGCCATCTTCCATAATTAAGAAGTTTTTTGTTAATTCCGCTAAAGCCAAAGGATCGGACGCGGCAAAGTTTTCTTTTTTACCTAAGCCAATCACTAATGGAGATCTATTTCTAGCAAGTACAAGATTATCGGGGTCTTTTTGATCAAGCGCAGCAATAGCATAAGCTCCTTCCAATTTATTTTTTAAAGCTTGCATGGCCGTTAATAAAGAATCATTTGATTTTAAAAAATGATCAAGCAAGTGGGCAATTAATTCAGAGTCTGTCTTTGAATAAAAAGTATAGTCCTGAGCAGTCAACTCGTTTTTAAGCTCAAGATAATTTTCAATGATTCCATTATGGACGATAAAAACTCGGTTGTTAGATTGATGAGGGTGAGCATTGATTTCGGAAGGTTCGCCATGAGTCGCCCAACGAGTGTGAGCTATACCGACTTTGCCTTTGGGCTTTTCCGATTTCATTTTTTCTTCTAAAAGGTTTACTTTGCCCAAAGTTCTGAGATGAGCAACATCGCTCTCAACATGCATAGCAATTCCTGCAGAATCATAGCCTCGATATTCCATTTTATAGAGCCCTTTGATAAGAAGCTTACCCACGCTTCTATCGGTTGCTGCCGCAATAATTCCGCACATTATCTTTTCTTAATATTTTTTTGCCTGTTTCTGGCCAAAGCCAATTTGTTATCTGGAACATCTTGAGTTATTACTGAACCCGCACCAATCATACTATTCTTTCCGATTTTAAGTGGCGCTATAAGCGAAGAGTTTGAGCCGATAAAAGCTCCAGAACCAACGTTTGTTTTGTTTTTTCTTTTTCCATCATAATTAACAAAAATTGTACCCGCGCCGATGTTTATTTCTGGTTCCAATACGCCATCTCCGATGTAGGTCAGATGCTTTGCTTTTGTTTTTTTGCCAATTTTACTTCTTTTGATTTCAACAAAATTTCCTACCTCCACATCTTGTTCGAGTTCGGCCCCTGGGCCAACATGAGCGAACGGACCAATGGCTGAATTATCGCCAATTTGAGAATTTTCTATTACCGAATAAGGCTCTACTTTAACTTTTTTATTCAATTTTGAGTCTTTTATGACTGCGCCTGCTGAGATAGTGCAATCATTTCCAATAGAAACGCTTCCTTGCAAAACCACATTGATATCAATAAATACGTTTTTGCCAATATTTATTTCGCCTCTAAAATCTACTCGATTAACATCGGCAAATTTAACCCCCTTTTCCATGAAACTTTTTGCCATTTCTTTTTGATAGATACGCTCTAAATTTTGCAACTCTTGAGTGTCATTAGCGCCTAATAATTCTTCAGAGTCTCCAAGATTTATTGCTGTTATCTTTTTTTCTTCATTGTGACAACAAGAAACAACATCCGTTAAATAGTATTCCTTGGCGGCATTATTATTTTTGAGTTTGGGCAACCAACCTTTCAAATTTTTAGATGAGGTAGCCATAATTCCTGAATTAACCTCAGTAATTTTTCTCTCACTAGCAGATGCATCTTTTTCTTCAACTATGCCGACTACCTTTGAATTAGCTTGTCTGATAATCCTACCCAAGCCTTTTGGATTGGACGCTTCAAAAGTTAAAAGAGACAAATTATCTCCGGAAGTTCTTGAAATAAGTTTTTTTAAAGTTTTAATTTTTACCAAAGGCCCATCGCCGTAAAGCACAACTACACAGGAGTTAGGCCTTAAACTCGGTAAAGTTTGTTTGACTGCATGGCCCGTTCCAAGTTGCTTTCTTTGTAGAACCCAATTGGTAGATCTAGGTGCTTTTACAAAAGATTGAATGAGTTTGCTTTGACCGCCGACTACTATATGAAGTTTTGACTTCTTAATTTGAGAGCAAGTATCGATTACATGTTGCAAAAGCGGTTTGTTGCCTAAAGGCTGAAGAACTTTGGGTAAATTAGACTGCATCCTTTTCCCTTGTCCAGCAGCTAATATGATTATGTCGACATTCATTTTAAAAGAAGCCAATAAAATTGGCTTATGGGAGGTATTTAACTACTTCTTGCGTAATTTACGCAAGGTTTGAAGTCTTGCAGCAGCTTCGGCTAATTCAGCTCTTGCTCTTGAGAAATCTAAATCGGAATCTGCATTTTCCTTAATTTTTTCAGCTGCTTCTCTGGCTTTTTCAGCTTGTTCTTCGTCAATGTCTTCAGCTCTAATTGCAACATCTGACAAAAGAGTCACCACATCAGGCTGAACTTCTATGAAACCACCGGATAAAAAGAATACTTCTTCCTCACCATTCTCTTTAACTATTTTTACTGGCCCAGGCTTAATACCGGTTAAAAGTTGTGAGTGTCCAGGCGTAATTCCCAATTCACCCATTGATCCTGTCGCAACAACCATGGAAACGCTCTCGGAAAAAATTTCTTTTTCGGCACTTACAATGCTGCATAGGATGGTAGACATGCTTTATAAAGTTTTTGCTTTTTCCACAACTTCTTCGATCTTGCCGACCATTAAAAAGGCTTGCTCAGGAAGATCATCGTATTCTCCATCTAAGATTCCTTTGAATCCTCGAACGGTATCCTTAATAGATACGAACTTACCAGGAGAATTTGTAAAAATTTCTGCAACAAAAAACGGTTGCGATAAGTATTTTTCTATTCTTCTAGCTCTATTAACAGTTTGCTTGTCTTCATCTGAAAGCTCATCCATTCCAAGAATTGCGATAATATCTTTTAACTCAAGATATCTTTGGAGAACTTGCTGAACACCCTTGGCAACATCGTAATGTTCCTGGCCAACAATGTTTGGGTCCAATTGTCTGCTTGTTGAATCCAATGGATCTACTGCAGGATATATTCCTAAGGAGGCAATCTGTCTGGACAAAACAACTGTTGCATCCAAGTGAGCAAAAGTTGTGGCAGGCGACGGATCCGTAAGATCATCTGCCGGTACGTAAATAGCTTGGACAGAAGTGATGGAACCAGTTTTAGTAGATGTAATTCTTTCTTGCAGTACTCCCATTTCTTCAGCAAGAGTTGGTTGGTATCCTACCGCTGAAGGCATTCTTCCTAAAAGAGAAGAGCACTCGACTCCGGCTAATGTATATCGATAAATGTTATCAACAAACAAAAGAACGTCTTTGCCCTCGTCCCTAAATTTTTCGGCAATTGTTAGGCCAGAAAGGGCCACTCTCATACGACATCCTGGAGGCTCGTTCATTTGGCCATAAACTAACGCGACCTTGTCTAACACTTGAGATTCTGTCATCTCTAAATAGAAGTCATTTCCTTCACGGGTTCTTTCCCCGACTCCAGCAAATACCGAGTATCCACTTGTTTCATAAGCAATATTTCGAATCAACTCCATCATATTGACGGTTTTTCCTACCCCGGCTCCGCCAAATAAACCAACTTTTCCTCCCTTAGCGAAAGGGCACATCAGGTCGATTACTTTGATGCCTGTTTCCAAAATTTCCGAAGATTCCGCTTGTTCTTCATAAGACGGTGGTGGCCTATGAATTGGCATCTTTTCATCTTCGCCAACGTCACCTTTTCCATCAATGGGTTCGCCTAAAACATTTAAAATTCTACCTAGTGTTTTCTCGCCAACTGGCACCGAAACGGCATCTCCAGTATTAGCTACTTTAGCTCCTCTTTTTAAACCTTCCGTTTGGCCCATAGCAATTGTTCTAACAATTCCGTCTCCTAGTTGCTGTTGAACTTCCAAAACAAGGCCCTCACCTTCTACGGTCAAAGCATCGTAAACCTTAGGCAAATTTTCTCTTGAAAATTCGACATCTATAACCGCTCCGATTACTTGTACTACTACTCCTTCGCTCATTTTTTTTACCTCAAAAATCTATATTGCTTCAGCTCCAGCAACAATCTCAGAAAGTTCTTGAGTAATCGCTGCTTGCCTTGCATTGTTGTAAATAAGTTGTAATTCATCAATTATCGTTCCTGCGTTCTCTGTTGCATTTTTCATCGCCACCATTTTTGCAGCTTGTTCGCAAGCTATGTTTTCTATTACAGCCTGATAAACCAATGACTCAATATATCTTTGCATCAATCCATCTAATAATTCTTTTGCATCTGGTTCATAAATATAATCCCATCTGTGTTTTAACTCTGGCGTGTCCTCAGGCAACAAAGGTAGGAGTTGCTTAATTTCAGGCTGTTGAGTCATTGTGTTTTCAAACCTGTTGCTTGATAAGTAAACTTTATCTATCTCGCCTTGTTCAAATTTATCCAATAAGACCTTAATGGAGCCAATTAAATCTTCGAGAGATGGTATGTCCCCTAATTTCTCAGAAGCAGCTACAACATCTCCTCCAAAGGAATTGAAGAAGACTTTTGCTTTGGTACCAATTGGACAAAACATTTGTTTAATTCCGTTATCAGTTTGTTCTTTCAAAAAAGGCAGCAAAGTTCTAAAGAGATTAATATTCAAACCGCCACAAAGACCTTTATCAGAGCCTATGACAATAACTCCAATACCTTTCACATCTCTTTCCGACATATAAACAGGCTTATATTCAGGATTTGAATTGGCTAAGTGACCAATTACAGAAAGCATTCTGTCGGCATATGGTCTGCCCATTTCCATTCTGTCTTGAGTTTTTCTCATTTTACTAGACGCAACCATTTCCATCGCGCTGGTTATCTTTTGCGTATTGGTGATACTTGAAATTTGTTTTCTTATTTCTTTAGTATTAGCCATAAACTACCAAGTTTGCGTTGATTTAAATTTATCGACGGCATCAGTGAAAGTTTTTAACACCTCATCTGAATACTCACCAGAAACGGCTAAGGCATCCATAAAGTCTTTATGTTCTGTTGCCATGTATGAAAGAAGGGCGGATTCAAAGTCAGCAATTTTTGTTAACTCCACGTCTTTTAAATATCCTTTTTCAACTGCAAATAAAACTAACCCCATTTCTGAGACTGACATCGGTGAGTATTGCTTTTGTTTCATTAACTCAGTTACTTTTTGGCCTAGCTCAAGCTGTTCTCTTGAAGCATCATCTAAGTCGGATGCAAACTGAGCGAACGCTTCTAATTCTCTAAATTGAGCCAAGGCAATTCTTACCCCACCTCCAAGTTTTTTGATAAGCGGCGTTTGAGCTGCTCCACCAACCCTGGAGACTGATATTCCAGGATTCATTGCTGGTAAAAGCCCTTTGTTAAAGTAAGAAGTTTCTAAGAATATTTGTCCATCAGTAATTGAAATAACATTAGTTGGTACAAAAGCAGACACGTCTCCTGCTTGCGTTTCAATAATTGGTAAGGCGGTTAAGGAGCCAGTTTGATCTTTAACTTTTCCATTAGTTTCTTCGGAAACGTATTCCTCATTTACTCGGCAGGCTCTTTCTAATAGTCTTGAATGCAAGTAGAAAATGTCTCCGGGATAAGCCTCACGTCCTGGTGGCCTTCTCAATAGAAGAGAAATTTGACGATAAGCAACTGCTTGCTTGGACAAATCATCATAAATAATTAGAGCATCCTCGCCTTTGTCTCTGAAGTATTCTCCCATTGAACATCCAGAGTATGGTGCTAAAAATTGCATTGGAGCAGGATCCGCTGCTCCTGCAGCAACCACAATGGTGTGCTCCATTGCGCCGTATTCTTCTAGCTTTCTTACTACTGCTGCAATGGAAGATTGTTTTTGACCAACTGCAACGTAGACGCAAGTAACTCCTGTGCCTTTCTGATTGATAATTGCATCAAGCGCAATCGCAGTTTTACCGGTTTGTCTGTCTCCAATAATAAGCTCTCTCTGACCTCTGCCGATTGGCACCATGCTATCAACGGCTTTCAAGCCAATTTGGACTGGCTCGTCCACTGGTTTTCTTGTCATGACCCCAGGGGCAACTTTTTCTACAGGCGAAGTAAGCTTGGTTTTAATTGGGCCCTTACCATCAATAGGATTTCCAAGGGCATCAACCACTCTACCCACAAGCTCTGGCCCAACAGGAACCTCTAAAATCTTCCCAGTACATTTTGCTGTATCTCCTTCAGCTAATTGTTTGTAATCACCAAAAATAACAACACCGACTGAATCTCTTTCTAGATTAAGAGCCATGCCAAAAATACCGCCTTGAAATTCAATCAATTCTCCATACATGGCTTCGCTTAAGCCATGCACTCGTGCGATTCCATCGGATAGAAAAACTATTGTTCCTTCATTGGATTCATCGGAAGAAACTTCCAAGTTATTTATTCTATCTTTAATAATTTTGCTTATTTCTGATGGGTTTAAGTTATCCATTTCGTACCTACTAATTTCTAAGTTGAGATTTCAAAGCCTCAAGTTTGTTTTTTAATGACAGATCAATAACTTGGTCGTCATATGAAATTTTTATTCCGCCTATCAAAGACTCATCTATCTCAGTTGAAGCGTTTATTTTTGATCCAGTTCTTCGTTGCATTGCTTCTTTTATCTTTTCTACTTGCTCAGAGTCCAATGCATAAGAGGAAGATATAACTACATTTTTTTCATTTTTCTCTAAAGCAACTAAATTTTTAAAATTGTCCAGAACGCTTTTTAAAAGCTTTAATCTATTAGCTTGGCCTAAAACTAAAACAAAATTTAACACCTTGTTTGATATTTCTCCTTCAAAAAGCTTTGTAAAAGTATCGGCTTTAAGCTTTTGTGAGATGTCAGGAGAATCGATTAAACGCTTAACTTCGGCTTCTTGCATAGAGACTGCTACAACCGATAAATCCGCAACCCAAAGATCTAAAGTATTTTCCTCTTTTGCAATTTCAAAAATAGCTTCAGCATAAGGTCTTGATTGTGTAAGTAATTCCGACATGCTTTATAGCTCTTTAATTAAAGCATCGACGATATCTTTGTTAGATGACTCATCAACCTCTTTATTTAATATTTGTTCGGCTCCGGCGATAACCAATGCAGCAACCTCTTCTCTAAGGCCTTCTTTGGCTTTTGTTATATTTTGCTCTATATCGGCTTCAGCGCTATCTTTTATCTTTTTTTGCTCTTCAATTGCTTGCGTTTTAGCTTCATCAACAATTTGATCTCCCCTTGAGCCTGCTTGAGCAATAAGACTAGAAGCTTCAGACTTCGCGTCTTCAACAAGCTTTCTAGATTCTTCATTAGCCTCTTCTAGTTTTCTTTGTGACTGACTAGCAGCTTCCAAGCCTTCAGAAATTTCCTCTTGTCTAGCTTCTAAAATATTTGAAAAGCTTGGCCAGAGATATCTGTAAGTAATAAAAATAAATAGGCAAAAAGCTATCAGCTCGGCAAAAAAAGTAGCATTAACGTTCATTTATTATTTTCTTTTATGTAAATAGAAACAACAATCCAACTGCCAGCGAGATTACAGGCAATGCATCAATCAATCCCATAGCGATTAATAATTGACCAAACAAGAGCCCTTGTAATTCCGGCTGCCTAGCCAAAGCTTCTATATATTTTGAAGTTAAAGTACCAATCCCGATTCCGGCTCCAAGCGCACCAAGTCCGGTGAGCAAAGCTCCTGCAACCAATCTTAATTCTTCCATTTTTTTCTCCTTTTATTTTGGGCTAGTGTTTCGCACAAGCCAAGTTAATGTAAGCAATGGTCAGCATCATAAAGATGTATGCCTGCAAAGCAATTATAAGTATGTGGAAAAGAGCCCACACCAAATTCATAATAAGCCCCGGTAAGAACCAAAGCGTTTGTCCAAAGGACATTAAAAACTGTCCGAACATAATTCCTATTAAGATGAAAATCATTTCTCCGGCAAAAAGATTTCCATAAAGCCTCAAAGCCAGTGCTACGTGCTTTGAAAAATACCCCACCAATTCTATAGGATTAATAAATTCTTTTAAAAAACCTCCAAGGCCATGGTTTGCTATTGTGTAATAAGTTACAAAAAACATCACAACCAAAGCTAACGCTAACGGAGCATTTACATCTGCTGTAGGTAATACCTTAAAATATCCAACATAACTTATGCCCTCGGAATTAACTAAATTAGCTCCGAAAAAGTTCGTCATTTCTACCGGAAGCAAGTCCATTAAGTTCCAAGATAGAATCCAGACGCATGAAGCAAAAGCAAGCGGGCCAATTATTTTTGAAGTTCCATGAAAATTGTTTTTTACCGCGCCGCTAATAAACTCAAAAACAAATTCAGCGAAATTTTGGACTTTTCCAGGCACGCCCTTCTTAGCTCCCATCAGAACCAAACCGAAAAAACCAAAAAAGATTAAGCCCAAAAAAGTAGACATGAAAATTGTATCAAGGTGAAAAGACCAAAAACCCATTTCTGAAACCTTGCATGAAGTTTCTTTAAAGATATTTTGCTGATGATATGCAAACCCCCAAGTTTGAGATTTTTCGCACCACCCATATGTTAGGTTCGTTAAGTGGTGACTAATATAATCAGCCGTTGGTGTTAGATTTTCTGTAAGGTTTTTCTCTGCCATAAATCACTCGGGCAAAGCATTATAGTTAGGTCGGTACTGTCTGTTCAAGGGATTAATAGATTTTTTTTTAGCTTATTCTTTTTTTTTGAGAGGGCCTATTATTTGATCTAATTGTTCTAAATTTTTATAGAAAAAAGTTATTTTTCCCGATCCCTTTTTTTGATGCGATATAGAAACCTTTGCACCCAAGACATCTCCCAGTTCAGTTTCTAAATTTACTAAATTAGGGTCTTTTGTTGATTTGGTTTTTGTTCTTTTTTCGTCCAGATAAGTTTTAGCTAAATTTTCCGCCTGTCTAGCCGACAAACCAGACTTAACTATTTTTAAAGCAAATTTTTCTTGAATTGCTTCGGGCAATGTTAGTAAAGGTCTAGCATGTCCCATGCTTAAATTGCCTGACTCAAGTAATTCCTGAACAGAAGATGTCAGCTGCAAAAGCCTAAGAGAATTAGAAATGGCCGTCCTCGATTTTCCCAAAGAAGCGCCCAAGTCTTCTTGTGTAATATTAAATTCTTTCTGCAACCTTTGGATTCCTTTGGCTTCGTCAAGAGGGTTCAAGTCTTCTCTTTGCAAATTTTCTATTAGGCCCATTTTAATTATTTCCTCGTCGGTAAGATCTTTTACGACAACGGGCACTTCCGACAATCCTGCTTTTTTGGAAGCTCTTAATCTTCTCTCTCCAGCTACTAATTCAAAATTTCCTGCAGCAGCTTTTCTTACTATTAAGGGCTGAATCACTCCTTGCGATCTTATCGAAGCTGTGAGTTCTTCAAGGCTTTCTTCTGATATATCGGTTCTGGCTTGAAATCTACTGGGCGATATTTTGCCGACACTTACAAGCGAAGAATTCGTATTCTTTTTTGAGGTGTTTTCTTCACCAAGTAGCGCGCTTAACCCCCTTTTTAGTGTTTTGTTTTCTTTTTCACTCATTTAATAAATATTCGTGTTGCTTTCAAATTTATTAATTATTTCCCCTGCCAATGCCAAATAAGCTAGCGTTCCTTTTGCTTCAGGTTCGTAATAAAGTGCTGGCATTCCGAAACTAGGCGCCTCAGCTAACTTAACATTTCTAGGAATTACTGTGTCACATAGCTGCTCCGAAAAATGCTCCTCAAGCTCTTTAGACACTTCTCTCGAAAGCCTTATTCTAGGATCATACATTGTCCTCAAGATGCCGTTAATTTCAATATTTTCTCCAGTTGCTTCATTTATTTCTTCTAAGGTTTTGCTCATAGACGCCAGGCCTTCCAAAGAATAATATTCGCACTGAAGCGGTATTAAAACTTTTGAAGCTGCTCTTAAAGCACTTACTGAAATCATGCCAAGTGATGGTGGACAGTCGATAACAACATAATCGTATGACGCTTGCATATTTGATAATTTATTTTTTAATAATGAAGTTGGGTTGGGAAGCGAACTTAATTCAATTTCAGCAGATATAAGATCAACACTTGATGGAATTAAATCAAATTTATATTTAGTTTGTTCAATGGCTTTTTCTATTGGAAAGCCTTCATTTAATAAAATATCAATTAAAGAATGGGAAGCTTCGTTTTTTTCTTCGCCTGTGCCTGATGTTGAATTTCCTTGAGAATCTAAATCTATCAATAAAACTGTTCTTGAGGCCGCGGATAAAGAAGCAGCAAGGTTTAATGCGGTTGTAGTTTTACCCACACCTCCTTTTTGATTTGCAACTACTAAAGTGATCAACAAAATTACTATATCAGTTTTTTACAGGGGTAATGTTCAAAAATCCTCTATTTTTTCCTAAGATTTTTTGGGCTTCAGAAACAAAAAATTTTGACTCCCAATTAGGGTTTGAAATTAGGCTTGGCTCCGTAACCATCATTATAATTTTTAAATTTTTATTATTTAATTTTGATATTGAATTCAACAGTTTTTCTGGTTCCATTACTGCTCTTGTAATTATTGTTTCTTCGCATATATCCTTCAGGTTTTCAATTCTTTCTTTAAATATTTTTGTGTTTTTTAAGTCAAGCCTAGCCTGAACATGTGTTAGAAAAGATATCTTTTTTTGATTCGGCTCTAATAATCTTATGTTTTTTTCGTCGTCTATGATTGAAAGAACCATTCCTGGTAATCCTGCCCCGCTACCCACATCTAATAGATTTTTCTCTTTCAAGTGTGGTGCTAGACATGCGCAATCGAGAATGTGTTCGTTTATTGCTTCTAGATTGGCATTTCTTGAAACAAGGTTTCTAGTTTTGTTCCATTTTAGAATAAGTTTTGCATATTCGTTTAATTGGTCTTGCTTTTTTTTTGAAAGCTTTAAATTTGTTTGATCAAACAGACTTTTTAGAGACATTGGCGCTTTTCCAGTTTTGTGTTCTTTTTAAATGCACAAGTAACAACGATATAGTTGCTGGTGTTATTCCTGGAATTCTTTGAGCATGCGCTATGGTTCTTGGTTTCACTTCTAATAACTTTTGTCTAGACTCGTTGGACAAGCCCTTTATATCCTGATAAGAAAGTTGATCCGGTATCAGGGCGTTTTCATTGCTTTTAGCCTTCTCTATTTCTTTTTTTTGACGTGAAATATAGCCCGAATATTTCTCTTCTGTGACAACGTCTAAAGATACTTCCTCTGGCGCTTCTTTAATTTTTAGTACAGAACACAATTCATGATAATCAACTTCTGGCCTTTTTAATGCGTGAAGTGCAGTAATTTTTTGTTCGCTTCGGGTTTTGCTTGTTTCTAATACTCCTGGAAGATCTTTCTTTTTAATTTTTATTCCTAATAACCTGTGTTTTTCATCCTCAATGGCATTCATTTTATTTTGAAATATTTCCCATCTTTTTTCATCGATAAGGCCTATTTTTTTTGCTATTGGTGTAAGTCTTTGATCTGCATTATCCTCTCTAAGCAGGAGCCTGTGTTCAGCTCTACTAGTAAACATTCTATAAGGTTCTTTTGTTCCTAAAGTTACTAAATCATCTATTAAGACTCCTATGTAACTTTCATTTCTTGCAGATATCCAAGGATCTTTATCATCAAGAGATAAACAAGCATTTATTGCGGCCACTAAACCTTGTGCCGCTGCTTCTTCGTAACCAGTGGTCCCATTTATTTGCCCAGCAAAATATAAATTTTCTATTTTTTTTGTTTCCAAAGTATGTTTCAGCTCTCTTGGGTCAAAAAAATCATATTCAACGGCGTAGCCTAATTGTTCTATTTTTGCTTTTTCGAAGCCTGGAATTGAAGAAATCATTTTCTCTTGTATTTCTGCTGGCATGCTTGTCGAGATTCCATTGGGGTAAACTAAGTTTGAATTCAAGCCTTCGGGTTCAATAAAAATTTGGTGAGAGGATTTATCAGAAAATCTGAAAATTTTATCTTCAATAGAAGGGCAATATCTCGGTCCTACTCCTTCTATTTTTCCAGAAAACATGGGGGACTTATCTATTCCTTTTCTTATATATTCATGTGTTTCTTGTGTGGTTCTAGTTAAAAAACAGCTTAATTGTTTCGGGTGAATATCAGATGAATTGATGAAAGACATAGTGGGTCTTGGAACATCGCCACACTGCTCGATGGTTTTGGTCCAGTCGATAGAATTAATATTTAGCCTTGGTGGAGTTCCCGTTTTCAATCTGCCCGTTTTCAGATCTAATTCAGATAAAAAATTTGCTAAATTTTTTGAGGGTTTTTCACCTATCCTGCCACCTTCTGATGTATCTTCACCTGTAAATAACTTCCCGTTTAAAAAAGTTCCGGCAGTTAAAATTACCTTATCAGACCTTAGCTCTTTTTTATTTTTTAGAATAACCCCATTAACTTTGTAATTTTTTATAAGTAGTTCATAAACTTCAGACTCCTCTAAAGTTAGTAAGTGCTCACTTTTTATTAATCTACTCACAGAATCAGCATATAACTTTCTATCTGACTGTGCTCTAGTAGCTCTTACAGCCGGACCCTTTGAAGCATTAAGAACTCTAAAATGAATACCTGCTCTATCTGCGCTTACCGCCATTAGGCCGCCCATGGCATCTATTTCTTTCACCAAATGACTCTTTCCTATTCCACCTATCGCAGGGTTGCAAGACATTTTTCCAATGTCTTTTTTTGACTGGGTTATTAAACAAACTTTTTTCCCATATCTAGCGCATGCAAAAGCAGCTTCGGTCCCCGCATGCCCGCCTCCAATTACAATAATGTCGAACTTATTCATCTCTCTATTAATTATATTGTTTATTAATTTATATATTTATTTATATTGTTGTTGTTATTGTTATGTAAATGGAAACTTGTTAATAACTTTTCAAACGCAACTATAAATTAGATCTCGCGAATTAAAAACCTTGTTGGTAATAATAAGAATCAATTGTGTAAAAAATGTTATTTCTTGTTAGTAAAAAAAAATCATTAAAAAAAATTGATAATTAACAAACAAAGAATAAACACTTTGAACACATGTTATTTACCAATGCAAAAAGAAGAAAAAATTTCCCCTAATAAATCATCAGATGAATAAGGATTCATAATTAGACCTAAAAAGTCGCTTGCAATTCTTAAGTGTTCAGCGGCGAGCTCAACTGATCCATTAAAACAAAGTTTTTCTGCAGCTGTAGTTTCAACGAAACATTTGTTGATAAGTTTTAAGTGTCTTGTTCTAGCTGAAAATCCTTCTAACGCTCTATTTTTTGAGGAAAAAGCCAAGTCTATAAGTGCGTTTCTTAATTCTTCCAAGTTTTTATTATATTTAGCCGATATACATAAATGTTTCTTATCAACTTTTTTTAAAAGATCTAATTTATTAATGACCTTTAAAACTTTTGATTTCTCAGGGTAAACCATTTCATATTCCATGTTTTCAGGATCTACAAGCTCAATGATTATATTAGCTTGGTTTAAAGCTTTTTTAGCCAGATCAATTCCTATTTTTTCAATAGTTCCTTCTTGGTTGTCGCTTAAGCCAGCAGTATCGATAAAATCAAAGATAAAACCCTGAATTTTAACGGATTTTTGAAGAAGATCTCTTGTAGTTCCTGGAATTTCAGAGACAATAGAAACATCATCTTTAGCTAGTATGTTCATTAAAGTGGACTTCCCTGCGTTTTCGGGCCCTGTAATTACAACTTTGACCCCTTCATTTACGAAAACAGCCTCTTCTATCTTGTGGATAAAATCTTTGAAATATATATTAAAATCGTTTATCTCCGTCTTAGTTGAAGATATGTTGATTTCTGTATCTTGATCATTAAAATCAATTTCTCCTTCAATTTTTGTCCTAATTTTCTTTAACTTAAGTACCGCTTCATTCAACTCTTTTTCAAAGTCGCCTGAAAGAGATTTGCTGATAGCCTTTAGTTTTTCGAAAGACTCAGCAGTTATTAGATCAGCAATTGTTTCTGCCTCAACAAGGCTGATTTTTTCATTTAAATAAGAGCGCATGGTAAATTCTCCAGGTTCGGCATTTCTGCAACCAAGGTCATTTAATTTGGAGATTATAAGCTCAACAATAAGAGGGTTTCCGTGACATGATATCTCTATAACGTCTTCTCCAGTATAAGAGTTTGGAGCAATAAAAGAAGTAAGTACACACTTTTCTTTAAAACCCTCTTTTAATGGTATTTCACATAAAGCGACTTCTTTATGAGATATTTCGTAACCTGATATATTTTTAAATAGCTCTGAACAACCTTTTCCTGAAACCCTAATACAAGAAACTGCCCCGGAGCCTGGCGGTGAGGAACAAGCAACTATTGTGTCTTCTGTATTTATCAACTATTAAACGGCAAGCTTTGCTTTTTTGGGGCCATGCATAACCATTTGAACTGCAGAAACCAAAGAATTAAGAAACCAGTAAAGTACGAGCCCAGCAGGAAATAATGCAAATAAAACCCCAAAAATTAAAGGCATATATTTGAAGACATTTGCTTGGATTGGATCTGCGCCAACCGGTTGTGGTTGAAGTTGCTGCATTCCCCACATTGCTGCCATGTTAAGAATAGGTAAAATAAACAAAGGGTCTCTTGCCGACAAATCAGTAATCCAGAATAAAAAGGGAGCGTATCTTAGCTCTACTGTCTCTATCAACACCCAATAAAAAGCTAAAAAGAAAGGCATTTGCATTAGCATGGGCAAACACCCGAGAGCCGGATTAACTTTTTCTTTTTTGTAAAGATCCATCATTGCTTTGGACAATGCCTGTCTGTCATCTGAGTATCTTTCTTGAATTTCTTGCATTTTAGGCTGGACAGCTCTCATTTTTCCCATATTTCTATAAGAAACCATAGATAAAGGCCATAATAGGACTTTAATTAGTATTGTGACTAATACAATAGACCAGCCCCAATTACCTGTAAGATTGTGGAAAAAGGACATTGCTGAATACATTGGTTGTCCTATCCACCACAACCATCCATAGTCAACAGCCAAGTCAAGCTCTGGATGTGCTTTTTGAAGTTCTTTTTTAATTTTAGGACCAAAGTAAACCTTTTGATTGAAAGACGCTTCTCTGTTTGGCGCAATAGAATTTGTTTCGCCAACCAGACCTATTGAAAAGACATCAGATTTTGTGCTTTTTCTTGCCTGAAAAATAAAATTTGTTCCTTCTTCAGGCACTATCGCGCTAATAAAATAGTGCTCTAACATTGAAGCCCATCCCTTCGTTGATAGCTCCCTAAAATTGTCCTCACTTAAATCTGAAAAGGAAATTTTATTGTAGTTATCACTAGAGGTTTGGAAAGCAGGCCCTAGGTATGCAAAGCTGGCGGGATTAAAAATAGAATTTTCGTCTGCATTTAAATCAACATTTGATCTGTCAATTTTAGAGAAGGGCGCAAGAGTAACTTCAGATGCCGAAACATTCAAAACACTGTCTGTAACAGAGACGAAGTAATCGTCATTTTTATAACTAATAATCTTTTTGAATAGTAAGTTTTTCTCTGTCTTTTCTAGGACAACAAAAGTTTTGTTATCAGATGTATATGCTTCTTTAACTGAAAAAAAGTTTTTGTCTGGATTAAGTTCTTTGTTTAAAAATTCGAAACCACTCGTATGAGAATATTTTTCAGGACCGCATTTATTAAACAGAATTTTTTTCCCTTTTGAATCAATTTCGACTGGGTAGTTCTTTAAAGTTGTTTTTACTATTTCACCTTTTTTTAAATCTATATCTAGAGACCAATAAGGAGATTCAAGAGTTTTTATATTGTTTGCAGCGCAAACATTATCAATAGCCTTAATATTAGATAAGTCTTCATTAAAAGGAGTAGTTTCCTCAAAATCTATTGGTTCATTTATAAGTGGGCGCTCACTATCAATAGATATACTGTTTACTGTGGAATTTTCGTTTGGTGGATCCCACCTTATTAATAAAAAATAAGAGAAAATTAATATTGAAAACATTAAAAAATATCTTTGAAAATTTTCCATTATTCTTCCTTTCCTGGCACTGGATCAAATCCTTTGCCTCCCCAGGGGTGACACTTAGAAATTCTTTTAACACCCAGTATAGTCCCTTTAATTGGTCCATGTATTTTTAAACTTTCTATAAAATATTCACTACAAGTTGGGTGATATCTACAGTTGTTTCCGATTAACGGACTAATGAAGATTTGATAAAATCTTATAATTGATATCAAGAATTTTGATGTTAAGTTAATAATTTTATTTTTCATTCTAATGAACATTTAGAAACAGAATTTTATCTTTCTTTTAAGCTCAGTTAAATTTTTTTTTGCGATGTTATTATTTGATTAAAATTTTTCTTAATTAAATAAACTAATTATTTTCGTAATTTAAAATCTTTAATATACTTTATGAAGATTTTCTTACACCATTTTTAATATCGGAAAAAAAGTTTATAAACAAAATTCAATTTTTGTTTTAAGGTCTGTTAAGTTTTTTTTAACTTTAGTTTTATCAAAGTTAACAATTTTTTTCTTAACTAAAAAAATAATATTAAATCCCTTTTCTGCGTTTATAGTTTTAAGCATTTCTTTGGCTGATCTTTTTGCATAATTTCTGTTAACGGCAAGGGGGATATTCTTCTTTGGAAATATGAAGCCATAATTAATTTCTTTTTTGGTCTTTAAAGTTAAGAGAACAGAAAACGGGCCAGAAGAGATGTTTAGATTGTTGTTTGAAAAGACCAGATCAAAATCAGACTTATTTTTTAAAGAATCCAACTTCAAAGGATTAGACGGTAAGGGATTTACGTCCTTTTGCTCTTCTATTTTTTAAAACTGATTGTCCGCCTAAAGATGAAGACCTTTTTCTATATCCATGAGTTCTTTTTCTTTTAATTTTGCTAGGCTGATAGGTTCTTTTCATGATTCAAGTAATTAAGAAATGCAGATAATATATAGTTTGAAAAAAAAATCAATTAAAATAAGTTATCTACAATTTATCCACAATTTATAAAATGGATATCCTGTGGATAAGTTTATATAAAAGTAATAATATTAATTAAATATCTTTTTAGGAGAAAGATTTTGCAAATTTGGAATAAATGCAAGAAAAGTTTTGAAAATAGCTTGTCCTCTGATCAATATGCCACATGGATTAACCCTTTAGAACTTGTAGAGGCGGATAAAGTCAATGGTTTGAGATCATTCTATGTATTGGCGCCAAATGATTTTATTAAGGAATATATAAGGACAAACTTAGACGAGGAATTCAGAAAATATCTATCAAAAGCAGCAGGTTTAAAGGAATTTTCGCTGACTTACGAACTTGAAAATACATATAACTTATTGAATATAAAGGAAAAAAATAATAAAAAAGCTTCCTTATTCTCTAATAAAGAAAATTCTTTAATTTCAAATTTCACTTTTGAAACGTTTGTAGAAGGTAAGTCAAATAATGTTGCACTTGCAGCTGCTAAACAAATTGCAGATATGCCTGATGGGGCTTACAACCCATTATTTATTTATGGAGGCGTTGGTTTAGGAAAAACACATTTAATGCACGCAGTAGGAAATAAATTGCAGGAAGATGACCCTTCAAAAAAAATTGTTTATGTACATTCCGAAAGATTTGTGGGCGATATGGTTAAGTCTCTTCAACTAGGGGCTATAAATGAGTTTAAAAATTTTTACAGAACTGTTGATGCCCTTTTAATTGATGATATTCAGTTTTTTGCGGGCAAAGAGCAGTCACAAGAAGAATTATTTCATACTTTCAATGCCCTATTAGAAGGGGGTCAGCAAATGATTCTTACTTGTGATAGATATCCAAAGGAGATCTCAGGCTTAGAAGAAAGACTAAAATCAAGACTTGGTTGGGGGCTACCAGTTGTGATTGATCCGCCTGAATTAGAAACGAGAGTTGCAATACTATTAAGTAAATCTGAGGAAATGGGAATAGATCTCCCTCAGGACAGCGCTTTTTATATTGCACAAAAAATCAGATCAAATGTTAGGGAATTAGAGGGATCTTTAAAAAGAGTTGGAGCAAATTCTAAGTTCACAAATAGACCAATTGATGTAAATTTAATCAAAGAATCTTTAAAAGATTTACTTGCTATTCAGGCAAGACAGGTAAGCATAGATAACATACAAAAAACTGTTTCAGATTACTACAATATTAAGCTATCAGATCTATTATCAAGCAAAAGAAACCGCTCTTTAGCTAGACCAAGACAACTATCAATGAGCCTCGCCAAAGAGCTAACTAACCACAGCTTGCCAGAAATTGGAGAATCTTTTGGCGGCAGGGATCATACTACAGTGCTTCATGCTTGCAGAAGAATATTGGCTCTTCGAGAAGAAGACAGCGGCATAGAGGAAGATTATAAAAAATTAGTAAGAGCCCTAACTGCTTAAATAATGAAATTTACAGTAGAAAAAAAAGAGATAGCAGAGGCTTTAAGTCTTGTAGCGTCTGTTGCTGAAAAAAGGCAGTCAATCCCGGTCTTGTCTAACATTCTTTTAAAGGCTGAGAAGGATGGCCTCACTTTGATAGCAACTGACCTTGAGATAGAGCTTACCTTCAAAATATCAAAAATAGTATTAGATAAAGAAGGAGAAACAACTGCTTCCGCTAGAAAACTTGCTGATTTAGTTAGATCTGTGCCTGAGGATACAGTTTTGACGTTCGAGCTATTAGAAAATCAATTAGAGATAAGTGCCCTCAAATTTCAAGCGGACTTTTCAACTTTACCAGTAGGAGATTTTCCAGTTACTGAAATAAGTGAATTTGAAAGAGATGTTGCTCTTCCTGGAAGAGAATTGGCAGACTTAATCGAAAAAACTTCTTTTGCAATGGCATCTCAAGATGTTAGATATTACTTGAATGGAATCCTCTTAGAAGTTTCTCCTTCACAAATAAATGTTGTTGCAACGGACGGTCATAGATTAGCTTGGGCCTCATGCAAAATTAAAACGGATTTTACCGATGAAAAAATAATAATTCCCCGAAAATCTGCAATAGAGCTTCAGAAATTGCTAAATCTTTTTCCAGATAATGTAAATATAGCCTTTAATTCTAATCAATTAAGAGTTTTTTCAGATGAATTCATCTTTATATCAAAACTCATTGAGGGCTCATATCCTGATTATGAAAAGGTTTTCCCTCAAGGTACTGAGCAAAAGCTTAAAGCAAATAAATCATCAGTTCAAACAGCTCTTAACAGAGCTGCGGTTTTATCAAATGAGAAGTATAGAGGAGTAAAATTCATTCTGAATAAAGATAATTTAAAAATTTGCGCCAATAATCCCAGCAAAGAAAGCGCTGAAGAGGAAGTGACTGTTGATTATGCCGGAGAATCATTTGAAATAGGCTTTAACATATCTTACGTTCAAGAATCTTTATCAGTGATCTCAAACAGTGAAGTAGAGTTTGTTTTTTTTGGCTCCGAAAACTCATGCTTAGTTAAAAATATTGACGATGAGAGTTTAATACATGTAATCATGCCAATGAGATTATGATAAATGTATTTTTCCAGAGTTCACTTAATAAATTTTAGGCCTTTTTCTGACATTGTCTTTAATCTAGAAGAAACAACCTTAATAACAGGCAGAAATGGTTCTGGAAAGACTTCGATTTTAGAGGCAATTCATGTTTTATTAAAATCTAGGTCTTTTAGAACTTCATCTATAAACAGTCTAATAACTCGAGAAAAGGAAAATTTCATACTTAGCGCAAAGCTCGGCGAAGATTTGCTAGTTTTTGAAAAAAAAAGAAGGAATCAAGCAACAAACAATGGATATAAAACAGAGGATTATAAATACAAAAATTTTCCAATTTTAATAAATAACTTTAGTTTAGCTTTTTTAGAAGCTGATAAGGAGCTAAGAAGAAAGATCTTAGATTATTTTATGTTTCACGTGAAACATGATTATGCTGATAATCTTAAAAAATTTAAAAAAACTCTTTTTAGTCGAAATATGGCTCTTAAAAAAAACAATGAAGAAGAAATTAACATTTGGACAAAATTATTAGTTGAGCACGCAGAAAAAATTACTAACGACAGAGAAGAAATATTTAATAAAGTGATTGAAAATGTTCCTAAGTTTTTTCTTAATTTGCCTCTTGATAAAAAGTGGAAAAGAATTATCGATGAAATGTCTTTAGATTTTTATAAAGGTTGGGAGAAGGGCGAATTAATAGAGGCTCTTAGAAAAAATTTTCAAGAAGATATGAAAAGAGGATACACAAAATTTGGACCTCAAAGGTTTGACTTGGAAGTTAACATTTCAAAAGATAAAGCTGGAAATGTTTTATCTAGGGGCGAGCAAAAGCTATTGATTTTATTGATTTTTTTATGCTTTGGTGAGTTTACCGCACATAATACTTGCAGAAGAGTTTATTATCTCATCGATGATGCGACAGCTGAATTTGACGAAGAAAATTTATATTTAGCTTTAAAATCTTTAGAAAAAGTTAAAGGTCAAAAGATTATTTCTTCTATAAAAAAACCTGAAAATATTAAATTTAATTCCGTTATTGATTTATAATATTGGATGCCAAAAAAAGCTTCAAAAGCTACCCCTAAAAGCAAAGAAAAGAACTCATACGATTCCTCTAATATAAAAGTTCTTAAAGGTTTAGAAGCTGTTAAAAAAAGGCCAGGAATGTACATCGGAGATACTGATGATGGAACTGGTCTTCATCATATGATTTTCGAAATTGTAGACAATTCGATAGACGAGGCATTGGCAGGATTTTGTGATGAAATATCTGTGATTATTCATGAGGACAGCCTTGTCACTGTCAAAGATAATGGCAGGGGAATTCCAGTTGATCACCATAAAGATGAGGGAATGTCAGCAGCAGAAGTAATACTTACAAAACTTCATGCTGGAGGAAAATTTGATGACAATTCTTACAAAGTTTCAGGAGGTCTTCACGGAGTAGGTATTTCAGTAGTTAATGCTCTTTCAGAAGTTTTAGAATTAAAGATTAAAAGGGACGGAAAAGTTTGGGAACAAACTTATGAAAATGGCACTCCTAAATCAAAGATTAAATCAACTGGCTCTACTAAAGATCAAGGAACTGAGATAAAAATCACACCGTCTAAAACTACTTTTGGGAATAACACAACTTTTGATTACGAAATTCTACTAAAAAAATTGAGAGAACTTTCTTTTTTGAATTCAGGAGTAAAAATAAATCTTGTAGATGAAAGATCAGGAAAAATAGAGAAATTTAAATCGACCGGGGGACTTATAGAATTTGTGGAATACAAAAATAAAAATAAATCCGCTTTAAACAAACCATTTAGATTTATTCAAGAAATGAAGGATGGAATTTCCATAGAAGTAGCTTTGCAATGGAACGACTCTTATCAAGAAAACATTCAATGTTTTACGAATAACATTCCACAAAAAGATGGAGGAAGTCATTTAGTAGGTTTTAGAACAGCACTTACTAGAACTTTAAATAACTATATGGATAAAGAAGGCCTGTTGAAAAATGAAAGTTCAACTCCATCAGGGGAGGATGCAAGAGAAGGATTGACTGCAATAATTTCAGCAAAGCTGCCTGATCCTAAATTTTCCTCTCAAACTAAAGATAAATTAGTATCTTCTGAAATCCAACCAATTGTAGAAAAAGAAACTTATAAATTCCTAACTGAATATCTCTTGGAAAATCCTAATGATGCAAAATCAATTGCTATGAAGATCATTGATGCTTCAAGGGCAAGGGAAGCCGCAAGAAAAGCAAGAGAAATGACGAGAAGAAAAGGTTTGCTAGATGGAATGGGATTGCCAGGAAAGTTAGCTGACTGTCAGGAAAAAGATCCAGCTCTAAGTGAATTGTATTTAGTAGAAGGGGAGTCAGCAGGAGGCTCCGCTAAACAAGGAAGGAATAGGCAAAATCAAGCAATTTTGCCTTTAAAGGGAAAAATCTTGAACACTCAAAGAGCCAGGATAGATAGAGTATTGGGATCGGAAGAAATAATAACTTTGATAACTGCAATGGGGTGTGGAGTTAATGATGAGTTTGATGTTTCAAAGCTCAGATATCACTCGATAATCATTATGACGGATGCAGATGTAGATGGTTCCCACATCAGAACACTTTTATTAACTTTCTTCAATAGGCAATTTAAAGAGTTGGTAGATGGCGGTTACATTTATATCGCTCAACCTCCATTGTACAAAGTAAAAAAAGGAAAGAAAGACATATATCTCAAAGATGATGCTGCATTGAATGAATTTCTTCTAAGCAAAATATCTGAAAGTCAGATTTTGAAGATTACAAAAACCAAGGAAATGTCTGCTGGAAATTTAAAAAAGCTCTTAGAGAGTTACAGTGATTTTGTTTCCTTGTTAGATGTGCCAGAAATTAATATACATTCAGATGTTTTAAAAATTTTGGTAGCGTATGAAAGTTTTCCAACCAAGCCTAACGAAAATAATGTGGATAAATGGGTTAAGGGATTAAATAAAAAAATTGTTAATAATGGAACTGTTAAAAATTCCGCTCAACTTGACGATAAGAGAAAAAATATTATTTTCGAAAGATATGAATATGGAAATTCAGTTGCAAATATCATTCCTTTTTCTTTCTTTAAATCAAAAAGTTACAAAATTATTCTTTCATTAAAAGATTCGTCAAAAGAAATTAAGTTAGGAACAAGTAGCTTAGAAAAAAATGAGGAGAACATAATAATTTATAATTTATTTGAAGCTCTTGAAGAGCTGATTGAAGACGCAAGAAAGGGTCTAAACATTCAAAGATATAAAGGCCTTGGCGAGATGAATCCTGAGCAGCTCTGGGAAACTACCATGAATCCAGTTGGTAGAAGACTTGTACAAGTTAAAATAGATGACTCTAACGATGCCGACGATTTATTCGAACAGCTAATGGGAGACAACGTAGAAAGCCGAAGAGATTTTATTGAAGCAAATGTCAACTTAGTTAACAACTTAGATATTTAGTTAACGATCCAATCAACAGCTGATTTTAAATTTTCAAAAATCATTGATTCTTTAGGATAACGAGACTTATAAGTTCTAGATCCATAACCTGTTTTAACTAAAATAGGTTTGCATCCATGAGAAATTGCACATTCTAAATCTGATAATTTATCTCCGACAAAATAACTTCCCTTCAAATTTATATTAAGCTTTTTTTCTGCATCTACTAATAATCCAGTCTCGGGCTTGCGACAATTGCAGTTTTCTTCGTCTCTGTGGGGGCAAACTCCAACATGCAATATGTCGCCACCCTTTTCTTTAACTTTTTGAATCCAAAAATTATTAATTTGATCTATCCCTTCAGCAGAAATCAAATGCAAATTAATACACTTTTGATTAGTTGCGACTATGATTTCAAAATTGTTTTCATATAATTTGAGAATTGCTTCTAAACTACCATTTTCAAATTTAAAATCTTCATTTTTAAGAACATAGTCAAAGAGATCAACGTTGATTACTCCGTCACGATCTAAAACTATGTATTTTTTTGGCATTAACCTGAGATTTTTTGCTGGAAAAAAGAAGAAACTTGATCTATCTCAAGAGTTTCTTGACTCATATCATCACGGTCCCTTATCGTGACTTTATTTTTTTCCAAACTATCAAAATCAACTGTTATACAGATGGGAGTTCCAATTTCATCGTGTTTTCTATAGCTTTTGCCTATATTTCCTGTATTTTCAACTACAACCCTGCCTAATTTCATGCTTTGAAGCTTATTTTTAAGTTTATAAGCTAAATCTACCAAATCCTTATTATTTTTCTTAAGAGGAATCACAGCAGCCTTAACTGGCGCCAAATGAGGCTTTAAAGATAATAAAACCCTTGTTTTGCCTTCATCAAGCTCTTCCACCTTATATGCTTCGTTTAAAATAGCTAAAAATGCCCTTTCTACTCCAGCAGATGGTTCGATTACGAATGGAATCATCCATTTTTGAGTATCTTGTTCTTGAATGGCTAATTTTGCGTTAGAAGAGCTATTTTTCACTACTTTTGCTTTAATATCTAAATCTTCTTGATTTTTGCTATGTGATCCTAGGTCAAAATCAGTTCGATTCGCAATTCCTTCTAACTCCTCCAAGCCATGAGGAAATTCGTACATTAAATCTACTGTCCTTTTTGAATAATGCGCCAATTCTTCTCCTTCTACATTTAAAAGTTTGATTTTTTCTTTGGGAACTCCTTGCTCATCCCACCAAGCAAGCCTTAATTCCACCCATTTATCGTGCCATTCATCATCGCTGCCTGGATTAACAAAATACTCAAGCTCCATCTGTTCAAATTCTCGAACTCTAAAAATAAAATTTCTGGGAGTTATTTCGTTTCTAAAAGCCTTTCCAATTTGTGCAATTCCAAACGGCAAAGTTCTAGAAGTCGAATCAATAACATTCTTAAAATTAGTAAAAATCTGCTGCGCAGTTTCTGGTCTCAAATATCCAAAGTTAGTGCCATCATCAATAGGACCTACATTAGTTTTGAACATCAAATTAAATTGTCTAGGCTCAGTTAAATCTTCTTCCTTACAATAATCAGGAACCTGATCTGCTCTGAATCTTTCTCCACAGGATTTGCAATCAACCATTGGGTCAGAAAAAGTATCTTCGTGACCAGAATATTTTAGGACTTCAGGATGAGTCAAAATAGATGCATCTAAGCCTTCTATATCATCTCTGTCATAAACCATGGAAGCCCACCATGATTGTTTAATATTATTTTTTAATTCAACACCTAAAGGCCCAAAATCATAAAGTCCCTGAAGGCCGCCATAGATTTCATTTGACTGAAATATAAAGCCTCTCCTTTTGCATAAGGCAACAAGTTCTTCCATTGTTTTTGCGGTCACTATTAATTCCTAAATCAATATTTAAATGAGTTTAATTCATAGTGGGTACTTACTATGTTCTCCAAAAGAAACTTGTAAATAACACCAGTAATGTATAAATCTCTAGCCTACCTAAGATCATGGCAAATGACAAAAATAGTTTGCTTATTTCGTTAAGTGAACTGTAGTTTAATGTTGCATCACCCAAAGCCGGACCCAGATTATTTATGCATGAAAATACTGCAGAAAATGCGGTTTCGAAATTTAATCCAGAAGCTAGTAAGAGCATTGTTCCAATTAAAAGAGTAATTAAATAAACAGCCAAAAATCCCCAAACGGAATCTTTAATCTCTTGGCTAATTATTTTGTTTCCAATTTTGAGCGGTAAGACCGAATTAGGATGTACAAGTTTTTTCAATTCTTTTACACCTTGCTTTAAAAAAATTAAAATTCTTATGGCTTTTATTCCTCCTCCTGTAGAGCCAGCACAAGCCCCCATTCCAGCAAGACCAATTAAAAAATATGGTAAATACGAAGGCATAGAACTATGATCCTCTGAAGTGAATCCTGTAGTTGTTAAAAAAGAAACAGTTTGAAAAAGCGATTTCATAAGCAAAGATAAATTGTTGTTATCAGTAAATATAATCATTGAGATGAATAAGAATAAAAATGATAAAAAAGCAACGTTCAAAAAGAATTTTAGTTCAGGATCTAGAAAGTAGCCTATCAAGGTTCTTTTTTTCAACGCCACAAAATGCAGAGAAAAGCTTAAGGCAGAAAGAAGCATAAAAATTGAGCCAAAAAAATATAAGAGATTATTATCAAAATAAGCAAAGCTTTGGTCATAATTTGAGAACCCGCCTATAGCCACTGTAGTAAATGAGTGAGTTATTGCATCAAAAATATCCATTCCTGAAACAAAATAACAAAGACTACAAGCTGCAGTAAGCAATAGGTAGACAAACCAAAGAGATTTGCCTGTTTCTGCCATTTTTGGTCTTAATTTGGTGCCAGATACCGAGCCTTGTGTTTCTCCTCTATAAAGCTGCATCCCACCTACTCCTAATAGTGGAAAAAGCGCAAGTGCCAATACTATTATTCCTAAACCTCCAATCCATTGCAGCAAGGACCTATAAAACAAAATAGATTTAAGTTGTGCATCTAAATTAGTTAAGATAGAGGCTCCAGTTGTTGTGAGACCTGAAACAGCTTCAAAGTAAGCATTTACTATCGATAAATTAACTGTTTTTCCAATGAAAAAGGGCAAGCTCGCAAAAATCGAGAAAGTGAACCAAAGCAAAACTGTTAATAAAAAACCGTCCCTTATCCTTAAATCTTCATATTCTTTATTAAAGTTTACAGCTATTAAAAATAATCCTGATGATAGAGTTATTAGAAACGAATATGTGAAAGAAACAAGAGAATTTTCTTGGTAAATTAGGGCAATTGCAATTGGCAATAGCTGAAATAATGAAAATATAACTAAACCTACACCTAAAATCTGTGAAATGAGTCTAAATTTCATTATTTTCTATTAAAATCTGGTTAATTAGGATAAAGAGTTTTCCAACTTTTCAAAATTGCCTTTATCAGCTAAAAATATAATTAAATGATCATTTTCAGCTATTTTAACGTCATGATGAGCTATTTTTACTTCCTTATCCCTCAAAAGCGCACCAATCATGCAGCCTTCCGGTACTTTGATCTCGTCTATTCCTTTACCAATTAAACCTTTATTTTTTTCTATATCTACTATTACTTCAAGAGCTTCAGCTTTACCTCCCTTAAATGAGTATGCATTAGCCAGTCTTGAACTTACGACATTCTGTAACACAACGCCAATAGTAATTAGTGTAGGAGCGATAGAAACTTCTAAATCTTCGTCTTTAATGAGCTCAATATAGTTACTCTTATTTACCAAAGTTAATACGTTTTTTGCCCCTTGCCTTTTTGCTAATAATGAGGACATGACATTTGCTTCATCATTATTTGTTACTGCACAAAAGACGTCTATTTGATCTATTCCCTCTTCGTCTAATAATTCTGAGTCAGATGTATCGCCCTGTAAGACTAAACTGTTCGAAAGTTTTTCCGATAAATAAATGCATCTCTCTTTATCTGCTTCAATGATTTTGACTCGAAAATTTTTCTCTAGAGCTTTAGCGATCCTTCTGCCAATTCTTCCACCACCAGCTATCATAATATTTTTATATCGGGCATCCTCTTCTCTGATCTCTGACATTACCTTTCTCAAATTAGATCTTGCTGTAATGAAAAAAACCTCATCTTTTTCTTCAATAAAATCATCGCCTGTAGGAATAATTAATTCGTTATTCCTATAAATTGCTGCAACTCTTGTATCTGCAGAGGGAATATGATCTTTCAATTCTGATATTTTATGACCAGTTATCGGAGCTCCCTTTTTTGCTTTGACTTGCACCATTGAAGCCATAGAATTCCCAAAATCCAAAACCTGCATCGCTCCAGGGAGTTCTATTAATTTTGTTATGTAATTAGTAATTAAATTTTCAGGGCTGATGATCACATCAATGGAATATTCTCCAGCTTCAAAAATTTCTCTTCCCTTTCCAGCCAAATATTGAGTAGCTCGAATTCTTGCCATAGTTTTAGTTTTTTTGTTTATATGTTTAATCATTTGACAGGCAACCATATTTACTTCATCCCATTGGGTCATGGCAACAGCAAGATCCGCTGATGTTATATCTGCTGATTCTAAAGTTCTCGGGTAACAACAATTTCCACAAATTGTTCTCAGATCGTTGTGATCAGAAATTTTTTGTAGTTTCTCTTCGTTGATATCGATGAGGGTTACGTCATGTTCTTCTGCAAGAATTTCAGATAATTCCGAACCGACTTGCCCTGCACCAAGGATTACAATATTCAAGTTTTTTTACCTATAAAAATTATACTCTTACTTAAATATTTGTGAACTTTAAGTGAGATATTTTCCAAGATTAACAAAATTTCTTGAGCCATTATAAAAATCAGCTACAGAAATTTTTCTTTTACCCGGTCTAGAAAGCTCTAATAATTCTACTGAGAAATCTTCAGCGCCAACCAAGAGAGTGTTTTTTGAAAATTCCATAATTTTCCCTGCACCTTCACTTTTGGTTGAATTAAGTCTTGCCTTATAAATGTTAATTCTTTCTTTTTTGTACGTTGTATAAGCACATGGGTTAGGGCTAAAACCATTAATCATATTTTTAATAACCTCAGCTTTATTATCCCAATTTATACAAGATTCATTCTTTAATAATTTCTCTGCGTAAGAAGCTTTTGAATGATCTTGCTCCCTTAATTTAAATTTATTTAATTCAATATTATCAATAGCTTGCAAAATTTTATTAGAAGCTACTTTAGACATTTTTTTTGCTAGAGACCCGGCAGTTTCCTCCTCCTCTATAGCCATTTCAAAGCATTCTAAGATTGGTCCTTCATCCAAACCTTCTGACAATTTCATAAAAGTAATCCCAGAAGATTTTTCTCCATTAATTATTGCTCTTTGTATAGGAGCAGCACCTCTGTAATTAGGAAGAATAGAAGTATGGATGTTTATAGAACCGTGAGCTGGCAATTCAAATATTTTCTTTGGAATAATTTTTCCATAAGCAAATACAATTAGTAAGTCTGGATTAATTTCATTAAATTTATTTTCGAGTTCAAAATTATTTAAGTTTTCAGGCTGCATGAATTGCAAACTATTATCAATACAAAATTTTTTTATCGGCCCAGGCATTAATTTTTTTCCCCTTCCAGACGGCTTATCGGGCATGGTTAAAACCAAGCTCAATTCATGAGATGAATCTAATAACTTTTCTAAACAAGAAATTGAAATTTCAGGTGTTGCAGCGTAAATGATTTTCATCTTTTTTGTTTTTTTAATTTCAGTAACTTTGACCTTATCCTTTCTCTTTTAGTGGACGAAATATAATCAACCATAAGTTTTCCATCTAAGTGATCAGTTTCATGTTGAACAACTACACTTAATAATCCAGTTGGCTTTATTTTTTTTTCATTGCCTTCTAAATCATTAAAAGTAATTTCAACATTGACTGGACGAACTACTTCTTCATAAAAACTAGGCACAGAAAGACAGCCTTCTTCATATCCTGCTTTTTCTTCTCCTTTTAAAATTTTTATTCTCGGATTAACAAAAACTTGAGGTTCGTTTTTTTCTTCGCTGATGTCTAGAACAAGAATTCTTTTTGATACTCCAATTTGAGTTGCAGCTAAACCAATTCCATTAGATTCATACATAGTTTCTAAAAGATCTTCTGAGAGGACTTTTAGTTTTTCATCAAAAACTTTTACTTCTTTAGCAACTTCCCTCAATCTGGGGTCTGGAAAAACTAAAATATTTCTTAAAGCCATTTTATTTAATTTCGATAAACATTTATTATAGGTTATAAATTTTAATAAGCATTTAATGGAGTAATTTTTGAAAGTTTCAATAGTAATAGGATCTAAAACAGATCTAGATTTGGCTAAAGCCTCGGCAGAAGTTTTAGATGATTTTGGTGTAGAAAATTCTATCAATGTTCTAAGTGCCCACAGAATGCCGGAAGTACTTCAAGAACATATTCAAGCAGAACTTTCTTCTGGCACTAAAGTTTTTATTGGGATAGCTGGCATGGCCGCTCACCTAGCTGGAAACATTGCAGCGCACACTTCAGTGCCAGTTATTGGCGTGCCTGGTGATGGCGGGCCGCTTAATGGTTTCGATGCTTTATTGTCAACAGTCCAAATGCCAAAAGGAGTTCCAGTAGCTACTGTTGCTATAGGGAAGGCTGGAGCTATTAATGCAGGACATCTAGCAGCTCAAATGCTGGCGATTAGCGATGAAAAGATTGAAAGTGCTATTAAAGAGGCAAGAATTCAACAAAAACAACAATTAAAGAAGGAAAATGACGAACTTCAGGCCAGCTAATGCCTGATTTAAAGAATTCTTTTTTAAAAGACCAGATTTTTGCTTATCCAACTGAAGGAGTCTGGGGCCTTGGATGTAATCCTTTTTCAGAAAAGGCGGTAAAAAAGTTAATTGCTCTAAAAAAAAGGCCTGAAAACAAAGGAATTATAGTTTTAGGCGGATCCA
Organism: uncultured SAR86 cluster bacterium; assembly: GCA_902635045.1. Taxonomy (GTDB): domain Bacteria; phylum Pseudomonadota; class Gammaproteobacteria; order Magnimaribacterales; family AG-339-G14; genus CASICS01. The sequence goes on from CACPMT010000001.1 coordinate 184,659, forward strand.
TTGAGCAATTGATACCATTTACAGAGCATCTAGATGAAAAACTTAAGAATAGAATGTATTCAAAATGGCCTGGTCCTCATACATGGCTTGTTTCATCTTCGACTAGGACTCCAAAATGGCTTTTGGGCCCAACTGGACTAATTGCATTGAGATTGAGCAATCATAAAACTGTCGTAAAATTAACAGAGACACTTGGAATGCCAATATGTTCTACTTCAGCTAATCTTAGTGGAAACGAGCCTGCAAAAGATTCAAACGAAATAAGAACTTTTTTCAAAGACAAGGTTCTTATTATTGAGGGGAAATTAGGTGATTTAAAAAGACCTACACCAGTACAAGATTTGGAAAGCGAAGAATGGTTAAGAAAATAAAACTTGCAGTAATAGGATCTCCAATATCTCATAGTCGTTCGCCTGAAATCCATCAAGAATTTGCTGATCAAGCTGGGATAGACATTGAATTTAGTAAAGTTGAACTGAGTAAATCTAATCTAGACGATTGGGTTCATTCATTTTTTCTTGATGGAGGCAGAGGTTTGAGTGTTACTCTTCCTTTCAAAGAAGATTGTCTAAGTTTGGCAGACAAAATCTCGGATAGAGCAGAAATTACAAAAGCTATAAATGTACTTTACAATTACAAAGGCAAAATTTTAGGTGATTGTACGGATGGGGTTGGACTGGTAAAAGATTTAATTGTAAATAAAAATCAGAGTATAAAAGAAAAATCTATTTTGTTAATAGGCGCTGGGGGAGCATCTCGAGGGATTTTGCCATCTCTTATAAATGAACAACCCAAGTCCATTGTCATTGCCAATAGGACAGAAGAAAAAGCAGGAAGAATTGTTGAAGAATTCAGCTCTAAAGCCTTACAGACAAGCAAAAGTTCTAATCTTATAGCGTCTAGTTTAAGCTTAGAATCGATGAAAGATTTTGAATTTGATCTAGTAATCAATGCTACTTCTGTATCGACAAATCCAAGCCAAAATTTAAATTTAGATGAATCCATCTTCAGAAACGCCTCTCTAGCCCTTGATTTATACTACTCTCAGGCTTTCACTCCTTTCATGGATTTAGCTGATAGAGCTAAAGTGCCCACAGTAATAGATGGTTGGGGCATGCTAGTGGAACAAGCTGCGGAGTCTTTTTTTCTTTGGACTGGCTTTAAACCTGATACTTCAGAGCTCATCGTAAAGCATGGAGAGTAATAGTCTAATAAGCTAAAATTACAGTCAAATCACAATTGTTATTTATGTTAAGAGCTATTAAATATTCATTAAGCCTCGTGGCAGCGCTGACTGCAAATCTTTCTTTTGGAGCATGGGATGACTTGAATATGAGCCCTGGAGCTACTCAATTGAGTCAGGAAATATTTGGACTGCACATGACAGTCTTTTATGTCTGCCTTGCTATTGGTATTGCTGTTTTGTTAGCAATGGCTTTCATTCTTTTTAAGTACAGAAAAAAAGAGGGCGTAAAACCAGCCGATTTTGATGATAGCACTGCTTTAGAAATTACTTGGACAGTATTATTTGCATTGATACTAATTGTGCTTGCGGTGCCAGCGACCTCAGTGATGATCAAAGCTTACGATGATCAAGAAGGAGATATAAATATATTAATTACGGGTCACCAGTGGAAATGGCAATATGAATACATCGAAGACGAAGTTGGATTTTTTAGCAATCTTTCTACTTCTTTAGATAAAAGAAATAATTTGGCCCCCAAAGACGAAAACTACCTTTTGGAAGTAGATGAACCTTTGGTAATTCCAACCAATACAAGAGTCAGATTTTTAATTACCGCAAACGATGTCATTCATTCTTGGTGGGTTCCAGATTTTGCTATTAAGCAAGATGCTATTCCAGGATTTGTTAATACGGGATGGACTTACGTTAATGAGCCTGGAGTTTTCAGAGGACAATGTACTGAGTTATGTGGTCAATACCACGGCTATATGCCAATTGTGGTTAAAGCAGTGTCACCAGAAGAATATTCAACTTTCATTAACGAAAAGAAGGAAGCAAAAATTCAGCAAGCTCTTCTAACAGAGAAACTCTGGAGTACTAGTGAGCTCATGGAAATTGGAGAGGCTACCTATCAAAAGAACTGTGTTGCTTGTCATCAAGTTGGTGGTAGAGGAATACCCCCTGTTTTTCCTTCGCTTGTTGGAAGCGAAATAGTCATGAGAAACAAAGCTAGACACATAGAAATTCTCATGGAAGGAGTGCAGGGTGCGGCAATGGCGTCTTATGCTGAGCAATTGACAGAAGTTGAAATAGCAGCTGTCATAACTTATACAAGGCAAGCTTGGGGCAATGCAGAAACTGGCGATGGCAAAATAGTCATTCCAAAAGAGATTTTAGATTATAAAAATAATAAACTTTAAATTAAGGAATAAATTATGAGTGCAGTTATAGATTCACATCACGACGATCACCACCACGGACCGGCAAAAGGTTTCTCAAGATGGCTTTACACCACAAATCATAAAGACATTGGTTCGATGTACCTGTGGTTCAGCTTGATAATGCTTTTTATTGGCGGAGCAATGGCAATGGTAATAAGAGCTGAGCTTTTTGAACCAGGAAGTCAAATTGTATCTCCAGAATTTTATAACCAGATGGTAACCAATCATGGTTTGATTATGGTTTTCGGAGTGATCATGCCGGCGTTTGTTGGTTTTGCGAATTGGATGATACCAATGCAAATCGGAGCGCCAGATATGGCCTTACCAAGGTTAAATAATTTAAGTTTTTGGATACTGCCTGTGGCTTTCGGAATACTTTTAAGTACTTTTTTTATGGAAGGCGGGGCTCCTAATTTTGGTTGGACTTTCTATGCACCTTTATCAACCGAGTATGCACCACCTACTGTTACATTTTTCATTTTTTCCGTACACATTATGGGAGCTTCATCAATTATGGGTTCCATAAATATTATTACTACCATCTTAAATATGAGAGCGCCGGGAATGACGCTCATGAAGATGCCTCTATTCGTATGGTCTTGGTTTATAACAGCTTACTTGCTAATTGCTGTGATGCCAGTTTTAGCAGGAGCCGTAACTATGATGTTAATGGATATCCATGCTGGCACAAGTTTCTTTAAAGCAGCCGGTGGTGGAGATCCTGTCCTTTTCCAGCATATTTTTTGGTTTTTTGGGCATCCAGAGGTTTATATTATGATCTTGCCAGCCTTTGGCATTGTCTCTCATATTATTGAGACTTTCTCTAGAAAACCAATCTTTGGTTATTCTTCTATGGTTTATGCAATTGCATCAATTGCACTTTTATCCTTTGTTGTATGGGCCCACCATATGTTTACGGTAGGTATGCCAATTGCGGGAGAATTATTTTTTATGTATTCGACAATGTTAATTGCGATTCCAACGGGAGTTAAAGTTTTCAACTGGTTGTCTACTATGTTTAAAGGGTCACTTACTTTTGAGACGCCAATGTTGTTTGCCATCGCCTTTGTAGCTTTATTTACAATCGGAGGCCTCTCAGGAATTATGCTCGCTATTGCTCCGGCTGACTTCCAATATCACGATACTTATTTTGTTGTGGCGCACTTCCACTATGTGCTCGTTCCAGGAGCGCTTTTCTCGCTCTTAGCCGCAGCTTATTATTGGATTCCAAAATGGACTGGAAAAATGTATGACGAAACTTTAGGGAAAGTTCATTTCTGGATGTCATTCATTTCAGTAAATTTGACTTTCTTCCCAATGCATTTTGTTGGACTTGCAGGAATGCCAAGAAGAATTCCTGACTATGCAATGCAATTTGCTGATTGGAACATGATGGTCAGTGTAGGAGCATTTTTATTTGGTATTTCTCAGCTACTTTTCTTATTCATAGTACTTAAGTGCATTTACAATGGAAAAGCCGCTACTACTGAAGTATGGGAAGGTGCGAAAGATAGAGGTTTTGAGTGGACTGTAGATTCACCAGCCCCTTATCATACTTTCAGCTCACCTCCATCAATGGAAAGCCTAAAGTCTAGTTCTTAACAAGATATGGAAGCTCGAAAAAGCACTCTAAAATTAATCCTTTTTACTTTTGGAATGTTTGGCTTTGGATTTGCTCTAGTGCCTTTATATGATGTTTTTTGTGACATTACTGGATTGAATGGAAAAGTTACTGGACCTACTATTACAACTTACGACCAGGAGATCTCATCGAGAGAAGTAAAAATAACTTTTGTCACTTCGAACAACAAACAAATGCCTTGGTCTTTCAAATCTAGTTCACCCCAAATGAAAGTTGAAACGGGCCAAGATTATTTAATGGACTTTACCTTTACAAACACTACAGATAAACCAATGATAGGTCAGGCTGTCCCAAGTGTTTCTCCTGGCAGGGGAGCAAGGTATTTCCATAAAACAGAATGCTTTTGTTTTGAACAACAGTTTTTAGCAGCAGGCGAATCTATCACGATTCCTGTTAAGTTTATTATCGATCCTGAATTACCTGATGACATTTCTTCTTTGGCTTTAGGGTATACTCTATTTGATGTGACCGAGGAGTTTGCTAATCTCCAAGCAAAAAACTAATGAGTTCTGATTCTTCATATTACGTTCCAGCAAGCAGCAGAATGCCCATCTTTATGGCATTCGGTCTATTACTTTTTGTTTTAGGCGCGTCTTTTACTATGAATAATTGGGGCGAAGAGGACTCAAATGCCCACTGGTTATTAATAACTTCTTTTGCTGTTATTTGGGGAACAATGTTTTTCTGGTTTGGCAGCGTCATTAAGGAAAATGATTCCGGCATGTATAGCGGTCAGTTGAATCAATCTTTTGTTTGGGGTATGGCTTGGTTTATTTTTTCAGAAGTTATGTTCTTCTTTGCCTTCTTTTTGGCTCTTGGTTATGTAAGGCTTTTTGCTGTACCTTGGTTAGGCGGAGAGGGGGAAAAAGCAATAACAAATATTTTATGGCCGGGGTTTGAAGCAGCTTGGCCTCTTTTAGTCACTCCAGATAATGAACAATTTCCGGGAGCTCACCATAGTATGTCGATACCTGAAGTATCAAAATTACATACCTGGCTGCCTTTTTGGAATACACTTTGTTTAATAACTTCTAGTGGCACAATTGCGCTGGCCGAAGCAGGCTTAAGAAAGGGAAACAGAACAGCTTTTAAATTATGGATGGTGGCAACTTTATCTTTAGGATACATATTTGTTTTTCTTCAAGGTTTAGAATACTACGAAGCCTACACGCATATGGGTTTAACGCTTGGAGCAGGAATATATGGAACAACTTTCTTTTTATTAACTGGTTTTCACGGGTTCCATGTTTGTCTTGGAGCGATAATACTTACAATAATGACCATTAGAGGTTTCGGTGGAGCTTTCAGTGAGCACGACCATTTTGGCCTAGCAGCTGGTTCCTGGTACTGGCATTTTGTGGATGTGGTTTGGATTCTTTTAGTGCTGGTAGTTTATATTTTTTAACCAAAAGGAATATTTACACCAAGTTGTCCGGTATAAATACCAATGGCTACGGTAATCATAATTAGAACAGCAATAGTCACTCGAATTCTTAAAGTATTTTGGGCTCTTTCTGTATTCCCTTTGTCTTTGACAAGAAAAAATGCGCTAGAAAAAAGACTTATTAACATTGCAGCGGCTAACAGGATTATGATTATTTTAAAGATCATTTTTAGATTATAGAATGAAAGTCTTGATAAGTAATTGGAAAGCTTCGTTAACTTTTTTTCTTTTATTGCTATTAGTATTATCTCTTGGAGTTTGGCAAATAGACAGAGGCTATAATAAAAAAGAATTAGAAAATACTTTTTTAGAACGACAATCTCAACCTGTTAAAGAGATCAAATATAATGCGTTCCTAGAATCTGATCTTTATAGGAATGTAGTTTTAGAAGGAAAATATTTAGAAAAAATATTTTTTTTAGATAATAGAATTCATAATGGAAAACCTGGTTTAAAAGTTTTTTCACCATTTGAAACAACCAATAATAATTTAGTTTTAGTTTCTAGAGGATGGATCGAGTTAGAAGATAGATCTAAATTACCAACAATAAACACTACAAAGAATGTATTGAAAGTACAAGGAGTTTTAAGACCTGAATCACAAGACTTTGTTCTTGAAAATGAAGAAATGAATAATAAAAATAATCCGATCTTACTGCAAACTGTAAATCTAAGTGAGCTATCCAATTTTCTTGGAAAACCTTTGTCGCCTTACATTTTGGAATTATCTGAATTATCCGAATCAGCTTTTGTTAAAACTTGGCAGCCAATAAATTTAAGCTCTTTTAGACATTTTGGGTACGCTGTTCAATGGTTCGGATTAGCAATTGTTTTAATTGTTGGGTATGTATTCTTTTTAAGAAAAGGCGAGATGAAAGATAATGAATAAAGGTTTTGTAACAGCGCTGTTAATTTTTTTAACACCCATACTTGTTATTACACTTAGTACAGTTTGGTACTATTCCGGATACGGGCCTGAAGAAAAAGTTAACTATGGAAATTTGCTTGCAGACCCAATCGATGTAGGAAATCTTAATCTAGAATTAGATTACCAAAACTTAAACGTCGACAGCATGGAAAGAAAATGGATGCTGGTTCATTTTATCAACGACAAATGTCTCGAAAGCTGTGCAAACTTAATATACGTTGCAAGACAAGTAAATGTGCTTTTAGCTAGACAACAAACCCGCGTAAAAAGATATATTGCCGCTCCATCAGCGATCAAACCAAAGCTAGAAAATTTTTTTTCTACTTATCCTGATTTAAATTTTATTGAAGTAAAAGATCAATCTAAAATTACTGAAGCATTTAATCAAAGCGGAATTGATCCGTTTGCACAACCCAATATGTTTGTCGTTGATCCTATTGGCAATGTTATTTTGCATTATTCTGGAGAAGTAGACGGCAAAAAACTTCTTGCAGATCTAAAAAAACTATTAGGAGCATCAAAAATTGGTTAACTTAAATAAACTAAAAATCATTTCATTAATTGGAGTATTTTTGGCATTTTCCGTAGTTGCATTGGGAGCTTGGACACGGCTTGTTGATGCAGGCCTTGGGTGTCCAGATTGGCCAGGTTGTTATGGCTTTGTTTGGATGCCGACGACAGAGGCAGAGATTAGCCAAGCCAATGCTCTTTATCCCGAGAGGAAATTCGAAGTGGAGAAAGCAATTCCTGAAGTAGTACATAGATACTTTGCAGGAAGCTTAGGGCTTTTGATTATTGCAATTTTTGCCATGTCATTCTTCTTAAAACCTCGAAACCAATTGGTTACTAAGTTATCAGGAGCCCTCACTTTGTTGGTCTTATTTCAATCAACCTTTGGTTATCTGACAGTAAGCCTTAAGTTGTGGCCTCAAATAGTATCAATTCACTTATTAGGAGGTTTTGCCACTACGACACTTATTTTTTTAATATACGTAAAATTAAAAGAATTGAGTGAGGGTAATAAAAACCTATATTCCATAACAGCTTCTTCTAAAAACATACTAAATTGGGCTTTTCCGGTTCTTATAATTCAGATTATTTTAGGAGTTTGGCTCAGCTCTAATTATGCTTCATTAGCATGTCCCGACTTCCCTCTTTGTCAGGGAGAGATCATCCCTAATGCAGATTTCAAAATGGGATTTAATTTTTTACAAAGTATTGGGCCAGATTATTTAGGAGGACAACTCGATCATGAAGCAAGATTAGCAATTCACATTGTGCATAGATTCGGTGCTTATTTTGTAACAGCTTATTTTCTATTTTTGACATTTATTTTGGCTAAAGAAAGACAATATAGTTTTGCTAAAATTTTAATTTCATTATTATTTCTTCAATTGATATTAGGGGTTTCCAACATTATTTATTCGCTTCCTTTATACGTAGCAATAGCTCATAATCTCGGAGCTTTATTGTTGTTAATTTCAATTTCATATTTCAGGTTAAAGGTCAGTGATAGCTAACGTAAAAGAGAAGAATCCATCCTTCAACTTGGGAGCATATATTCAACTCACTAAGCCTTCGATTATTTATTTGTTGGTATTAACGGCTGCTACCGCAATGTTTCTAGTGGACGGCTTTGAAACAAATATTCTCATGGCATTGACTGGCATATTTGGTATTGGCCTCATCGCTGCATCTAGTGCAGCTATAAATCAAATATTAGATTTAGAAATAGATGCAAGAATGAAGCGAACAGATAAAAGGCCACTTGTAGCTGGAAAAATTCCCGTCATAAATGCTATTACATTTGCAGCAATTCTTTTTATTATTGGCTCTTTTCTTTTGTTGACCTTTAACAATTTTCTATCTTGGGCTCTTACAGTTGCAACATGGATTTTCTATGCCTTTTTGTATACTAGAATTTTGAAATTTGCTGGACCGCAAAACATCGTCATTGGAGGCCTTGCTGGCGCAATGCCTCCTGTTTTAGGGTGGGTTGCTTTGACTGGATCCATCTCACCTTTGCCTTTATTATTGGTTGCAATTATTTTTGTCTGGACGCCTCCGCATTTTTGGGCATTGGCAATAGATAGGATTGATGATTACGAAAATGCTAACGTTCCTATGATGCCGGTAGTCAAAGGCATTGAATATACTAAAATTCAAATTTTACTTTATTCCTTTCTCCTTTTAGCTTGTTCGCTTTTGCCTTTTGCAATTGGGAGTTTGGGCATTTTCTATTTTATTTCTGCTAGCTCTTTAGGCTTAATTTTCATTTTTTTGGCTGCTCGTTTAATGCAGGATAAAAACAATAGCGGAGCAATTCCATTTTTCTTATACTCAATAATCTATTTGACAATATTATTTGTTTCGATGATCTTGGATAGATTGATTTAATTCAATGACAAAAAATAAAGGCATCACCTATACAGTCATTTCTTGTTTGGCCATCGTTTCAATGGTTATAGGACTTTTTGTTTATAGTACGGTCGCTGAGAAGGAACTAACCAACGATCAATACAAGTTATTGAAGTTTTATAAACTGAATACTAAAAGAGATTTAAATGCCTTTTCGCTTTTTGAAAATGACAAACCTTTTACTGAGGCTAATTTTAAAGGAAAGTGGGACTTGGTATTTTTAGGTTTTGCTTCTTGTCCAGATATGTGTCCTATGACCATGCAAAAGATGGCAAAAACTGCCCAAATCCTTTCGCAGAAGGAGGGGCTTATAGAAAAAATAAACTTTGTGATGATTTCTATAGACCCTGACAGAGATAGCCCTGAGAGGGTAAATCAATATGCCAAGGCATTTAATAAAGAATTTAAGGGAGTTTCAGGAAATATTAAGGATATTTATCAGCTTTCGTTAAATTTAACTTTGCCATTCACGCCAGTGATTGATTCAAAAAATGCAGACTATGATATGGATCATAGTATGAATTTGGCTTTGATTGATCCTTCCGGCAAATATCATGGTTTTTTTAAAACACCATATACTCCAGAGATGATGGCTGAAGCTTTAGAAAGCGTCATAAAATTTTCAAATTAGTCGAATCTCTGACGCATAAAAATATTTTTAACGCAATATATCTCTGATATAGTTTTATTGAGAATTATTCTTAATTAAATACATAAAGGAGAGAAATATGGATTTAGCAAATACAGCTTTACAAGCCTTTCAGAATGGAAGAATTGTAGACGCGTTAACTTTTATAGGAGTAATTATTGCTATTTGGTTGGCTTTAAGGGTAGCCAATATGACGGGAGAGAATCCTGATAGCAATCTAGTTACAAAAATAGTATCAAGTGCATTTGGTCTTACAGTAATGGCTGGAACATTTCAATCATTTGGCTTTGCTTCCAACACTTGGGTGACTTTTGCAAGAAGACTTACAGAAATAGGTCCTGAAAACACTGGAGACCCAATTGGTGCTCAAGCTTTCATAGATTATGTTGGCACAACTGAAGCAACAGGAATGCCTACGCCTTTGGGAATAGCCTTTTGTGTGATTGTTACTATAATGATCCTGTCTTTAATTTGGGTACCAAGAAAATAAGGAGAGAATATGACTGAATTTCAAATAATTTCACAATTTAATTCTTTTTTAATAAGTAATGCCCTTTATTTAATGGTTTTTACTTTTTTACTTTTTATGGCTTATGGAGGCGTTTACAGAATGTATCAAGATGGAGCTACTATTGTTGGTAAAATTCTTGGAACTCTTTTTTCTGTAATAGTGGTTTATTTTAATTGCTTAACCTTAGGCTTTTTATATTCTCAACAGGCAGCAGCAGCTTATAATTTGTCTCAATTAGAAAATCTGTCTGAAGGAGGACAGGCTTTTGTTGACTTTTTCGGCGGTGGGTCTTTGGATGCATTTTCCTTGATACCAGCTGATCCAATGGCAGTTATATTTTTTATAGTTGTTTTAATAAGTTTGATTCTTCCAATTTGGACTGCTCCAGCGCCAAAAGAATAAAGCTTGCTAAAAAAAAGGAGGCTGACGCCTCCTTTTTTTATAACGTAAAAATTAGGAGAACAAATGGATGAATTTCAAATAAGTAATAACTTCGCAACGGGATTTATAGGGCGAGCAATATTCATGTTTGCCATGTTGTTTTTGTTATGGATGATGTTTAGAGCTAATACTTTAGCTCATGAAAGAGGATCTAATTTATTTCAAAAAATACTTGGAACGGCTATTTCTGGATCTGTTTTGGTTTTTAATTTAACAGCTTGGAATACTTTTCCAGCATTCTTTAATAATTGGGCTTATAGCTTATCTCAATTAGACTCTTTGAGCGTAGGCGGACAGAGGTTTGTAGACAATATGGGAGCGACTGGGTATCTCAGTACTGGATTAATACCATCTGATCCAGTGAGCGTAGTTTTTTGGCTTGGGATAACTATTGCTCTATTTTATGGAATATGGACTGCGCCAGAACCAAAAGAGTAAAGCTTAGACAATAAAAAAAGGAGGTCAAATCCTCCTTTTTTTAGATTTCAATAACTACCTTTCCAGTAGCGGTTCTATCTTCAAGAGATTTTATCGCTTCAACCGCCTGGTCTAACGAATAGCTTTTAGTAATTTCAGGTTTTATCTTGCCTTCGGCATGCAAGGCAAAAAGCTCTTCAAAGTTTTTATTATTTTCTTCCGGTTCTCTACCAGTAAAGCTTCCCCAAAAAACTCCTACAATTGAGCATCCTTTTAAAAGGGCAAGATTTGTTGGAACTTTTGGAATTCCAGCTGGGAATCCAATGACAAGCACTCTACCTTTCCAATTTACACATCTCATGCATTGCAAGAATATATCACCACCTACAGGATCATAAATAACATCAGCTCCTAATCCATTAGTAAGTTCTTTTACTTTTTCTTTTAATTCGCCATCGCCATAATTTACAACTTCATCAGCTCCTAATCTTTTCGCAATGTCTAATTTTTCTTGGTTACTCGCTGCAGCGATAACCCTTGCGCCCATTGCTTTGCCAATTTCTATTGCGGTAGTTCCTACACCCCCTCCGGCACCAGTCACCAAAAGTGTTTCACCTTCTTTAAGTTCTCCTCTTTGTTTCAAAGCATAGTATGTGGTTCCATAGTTGAGAGGAAAAGCAGCGCCATCTTTAAAATCCATTGTTTTTGGCAGCGCCATCAGGGTCGGTCCGAAAGCAGAAACCTTTTCGGCTATTCCACCGTTACCAATCATTGCAATTACTCTATCCCCTTCTTTCCAGTCAGAAACTCCTTCACCTACTTCAGAGATTACTCCGGCAACTTCTCCACCAGGTGAAAAAGGAAAGGGCGGTTGAAACTGATATTTTCCTTGTACAATCAGAACATCCGGGAAACTCACACCAGCAGCTTTGACATCAATGACTACCATCCCTGGCTCTGCTCTAGGATCTTCTATTTCTTCAATTTTGTGTGTGTCCACAGGACCAAATTCTCTACAAACATATGCCTTCATCGATTTCTCCTTATTTATATAGCGTTTAAATAATCCTTTAAAAAAGTATCAAAATCAACTTCTTTCGAAGACTCTAATTTTTCAAAATCTTTAATCGAAATCTCCGAAGATATTTTTATATTTGTTGTATCTTTTTTTAGAGACTTGTAATAGTTAGTATTTTTTTCCGCTCTATCGTTACAAAATTCATCCCAAGTAAGATTTTTTTCTTGCATTTCTTTCAAAATATTTCCGGAAGGTGTTAACCCAGGATCGCGAAGTTTTGATTTTTGTACTTCTAAAGATCTTAAGATTTTATCTTTGAGATCATATGCCTCGACTGGAAGAGCGTAAGCAAAATCATAGATTTTACTAAATACTTCATTGGCGGCATCTTTCACAGAAATAGTTTCTCCATCTCGCTTTAACAAAAGCTTTGGATCTCTGCCATTTCTTACCGTATTTTGCCAGTTGTCTTGAATTTCTTTAATCCTTTTTTCATCAAAAGAGTAATCTTCGTCAATAAGAGAAACCATAAGGTAAGCTTCTATAAAATAAGCTGTATGTTTATCAATGCTTCCTCTCAAAAAGGGATTATTATCCAAACATCTTACTTCCACGTACTCTATGCCTTTATTTTTTAAAACATTTATAGGTCTTTGGCCACTGTCAACAACTCTTTTCGGCCTGATAGAGCTGTAATACTCATTCTCGATTTGAATTATTGAGTCATTTATTTGTATGTGTTGTTCGTCTTTTTTTAAACCAATTTTTTCATATGGCTCATACTTTTTCGTCAAAGCATTTCTTAGGTCAGATATATATTCGTCCAAGGTGTTATAAGCGATATTCAGATCATCTTGGGCTTCAGACATATAGCCTAATTCGCTCATTCTTAAACAGGTTGCATTTTCCAAGAAAGAGTCATCATTATTAAGAGGTTTGAGGAAATTTTTTCTATCAGTAAGGAAGGTATTTGGAACAACTGGACTTGCACCAAATAAATAAAGAAGAAGCCAAGCATTTTTTCTAAAATTTCTTATTAAGTTTAAATATTTTTTGTTTTGAAAAGATTGAAAGTTCTCTTTTGATCCTTGCCATTTTTTAAAAAAATCTTCGTTCAATGAAAAATTGTAATGTATGCCAGACACACACTGCATCATGCTTCCATATCTATAACTCAGTCCGATCCTATAAAGCTCTTTCAGTTTTCCTGAATTACTAGTTCCATAATTAGCAATTCTAATCTTTGATTCTTCTTTAATAGAGCAAGGTACACTTCCAGGCCAAATTACATCATCAATATTTTGATGCGTGTAGGTTAGAATAATTTTCAATTCATCTAGAGCTTTGTCAACAGAAGAAGATTTTCTTGTAATAAACTCCAATAAAGCTTCAGAAAAATCCGTAGTAATAAAAGGGTTAGTTAAGGCTGAACCTAAAACTTTTGGATGATCTGAGTAAGATATTTCCGAGTTATTTACTCTTAAGGATTCCTTTTCAATACCCCTTTGAGAGAAGTTTAAATAATTAGTTAGATTTAGGTCACTTAATTTTTTCAGCGAGTCTTTAAATGCATTTTGCATGAAATTTATTCAATAATTAATGACTTACACTAAAGCAGGCTTCAATATTTAAATTATACAGAAGGGCCAGAAGCAAGGATTTCATCGGTAACATCGAATTTAGAAATGTTGTCATTAAACTTAATTGCTAAATCTTCAGCTGCTTTTTTATAGAGGCCTTGGTCAGACCAAGTTTCAGATGGATTCAAAATTCTAGTTTCCACACCTTCTAGTTGCGTAGGAATTTCTACATTCATAATGTCGAGTTTAGATTTTGGACTTTCTTCAATAGACCCTGACTGGATTGCTTTAATAATATTTCGAGTAGTTGGAATATTGAATCTTTCCCCAACCCCATAGGAGCCACCAGTCCAACCAGAATTTACTATGTAAACTTTGCTACCAAAGCCTTCAATTCTTTTCATTAATAGATCTGCATAAACTTGAGCTTTCCTAGGGAAAAATGGTGCACCAAAACAGTTTGAAAAAGTTGAAGATATTTCTTCAGTTGAGCCTAATTCAGTAGAGCCAACTTTTGCAGTGTAACCACTTAAAAAATGATAAGCAGCTTGTTCTTTGGAAAGTATTGACACGGGAGGCATGACACCAGATAAATCACAAGTTAAAAAGATAATATTTTGCGGCTCGCCTCCGTAATTTTTTTCTAAATGTTGTTCGACGTGACTTAGAGGATAACAAGCTCTAGTATTTTCAGTTAAAGATTGATCCGTGTAATCTACTTCTAAACTATTAGGATCAAAAATTACATTTTCTAAAATTGTGCCATTTTTTATTGCGTTCCAAATAACTGGCTCATTTTTTTGAGACAGGTCTACAGTTTTAGCATAGCATCCGCCTTCTATGTTAAAGACAATACCATCTCCCCAGCCATGCTCATCATCGCCGATCAGCCATCTATCAGGATCCGCTGAAAGAGTTGTTTTCCCGGTACCCGATAGTCCAAAAAATAATGACACGTCACCATCTTTTCCGGCATTGGCTGCGCAGTGCATCGACAAAACATCTTCCTCAGGAAGAATGAAATTCATAATTCCAAACATAGATTTTTTCATTTCTCCTGCATAACCAATTCCAAGGATCAAAATCTGTTTTGTCGAAAAATTGATCATTACGGTGCCATCGGAATTCGTTCCATGACGATTAGGATCGCATTTGAAGCCTGGAGCAGATCTAAGCTGCCAGACATCTTTCGATTTGGGATTGAAAGATTCTGTTTGGATAAACAGGCTTTGACAAAACATATTTTGCCATGCAAATTCATTCTCAATTGTTACAGGTTGGTAATGTTCGGAGCTGGCGCCAACATGAAGGTCGGCTGTATATTTATCTTTGCCTTTAAGATACTCTTCTGATTCTTCCCATAGGTTAAAAAATTTTTCAACTTCTATTGGTTGATTGTTTTCGCCCCAATCGACAACATCATGCGTTAAAGCATCATCAACTAAAAATCTATCTGCTGGACTTCTACCAGTTCTTGTTCCCGTGGTGACAACAAAAGCACCATTTTTTACCTGAATGCCTTCACCCTTTTTTATTGCGATGTCTAATAAGCTAGGTATTGGTAAATTATGATTCAAAATTCTTCTCTCTAAAAATCCTTCCCTTAAATGATACTGGATTCAGTAAAAGGAAAGCTATTATGCCAAATTTTATTGATATATCATATCTAAAATATAATAAATTCCTAACTACAATTTATAGGTAATAATGAACGAAGATTTGAGTTTCAAAGAGGGAGATTTTGGCTTTATAAAGTATAAATCAACTAATCCTTTTGAATTTTTTCACATCCTAAATGAGTTAGACAACTTGCCGGAACAAGATTTAGAAGGGTGGTTATTATTTCCTGAAGAAGGAAAAAAACCTTATTCTTGTATGGTTTGTGTTCATCACAGTGGTGGATGGGGCGCGGCCCAATACGAAATGATTAAAGACATCTTGGAATCTGGCATAGCTGTGTTTCAGGTCAATAGTTTTGAATCGAGGGGCGTGACTTCAACAGCGGAAGAACAAATGGCTGTCACTACTGCAATGATTTTGGCTGATGCATTTGAACCTCTCAAATTTTTATCTAAACACCCAGATATAGATAAAGATAAGATAGGTATTTGTGGTTGGAGTCTGGGGGCGGGTTCATCTCTTTATGCAGGATGGCTGCCATTGGCAGAAAAGTTAGCTCCACATGGAGAAAGGTTTGCGCTACATTTAAATTATTATCCTTTGGCTTCATATTGGCCCGAAGAGATGAGATGGACAAAAGCTCCAATTTTAAATCTTTTAGGTGATCAAGATGACTACACTCCTTTTGAGCTTGCACAAGAATTGACTATTGGGATAAATGAATCAGGAGCTAATTGTAAAGATATTCTCTACCAAGGAGGCTTGCATGGTTTTGATTCAATGTATCCCAAAACTTTTTGGCCTGATTCAATAGCTCCAAAAGTCTCAAGATTTGCAAAAATTGATAATAACGGCGACATGACTTATGAAACAGATGATGGAAAAGTATTGTCTCTGAACAGTCCAGAGGATAGATTAAAATTATTTGAAGAAGTTGCAAAGTTTGGGGCTTGGACAGGTGGGACTTGGGCACTAAGACGAGCTTGCAAAAAAGATGCGCTAGAGTTTTTGAAAAAAAATCTGCTTTAAAAGATAAAGTCTCTTTTTGAATATCGCCAAAAACATATTGCAAAGACGATTATTTCGTTTAAGAAAATATAAAAAGTAGTTGTATTTAAACTATCGTCTAAAAAGAAACTTACAATTCTGCCCACGACGAAACTTCCTAGAAAAATTGCATAAGTGAGATAGACTTTTTTTCTTAAATTTATTCGATAAATACTTATAAAAGACATTAGGCCAATGAGAGTAAAAAAAGCATAAAGAGCTCTTGTTTCATTTAAATAAACCGCTGAATATTCATAAACCCCAAGGAGTACGGTAATTATTTCAGGAAAAAACAGGCCCATAATTCCAAAGCCAAGCCATTCAAGCCCAAATAAAAACAAAAAAACTTTATCTAACATTTGCTTAAAATTGATATCTATAATCTAAACTATATTATAAGAAGACTTGATGCAACTTGTTGAATAATGACGAAACCAAAATTGACTCTCTACCATGCTAATTGGTCTCTTTGTAGCCAGATGGTAAGAGTGGCGCTTTTTGAAAAGGGGCTCGAATTTGATCATGTTCCGATTAAATTATGTGATCATTATGAGGAAGCAGAAAACATTACCAAAGATTATCTTAAAAACATTAATCCAACTGGAGTGGTTCCTGTTTTGAAGATCGATGATGAATTAGTTAGAGACAGTGCTTACATAATAGAAAGATTAGACGATCTAGAAGGGGAAAATAGAATAAATCTTTGGCCAAAAGACAAGGCAAGGCGTGAGATTTTAAGAAATTGGGTTTACGATACCACCATCACAGAAGGCGTTCCAATGGGAAAAACTTTAGGTACTGCCATCCCGCTTTTCTCTATGAGCTTAATTGAGACATTAATAAAAAAACTAAGTTATAGAGCTATATGGAACATTGTTCTTAGACATCCTCGCAGGGAAAGAAAAATTGCTTTCATAACTATGTATTTTTCGTCGTTAAAAGATAGAGTTGGTCCTCTTGCTTACAAAGGTTTCGTGAATGGAATATTAGAACTTGAAAACAACTTACCAAATGATGGATTTTTATTTGGTGACTTTAGCCATGCCGATATCAATCTAATGTGTTGTTTTTATAGATTGCAAGACTTGAGATTAGACTCAGTATTAGAGATGTCAGAGCTTCCTAAAATAAATGCTTATTGGCAAAATTTAAAAGCTAGAGATAGTTATAAAAAAGGAATTTTAGACTTTCAAGATCACGAAGAAAAATTGAATGAAATATTTTTAAATAAAGAAAATCCTCATTTAGAAAAACTCAAAGAAAAAATAAAAGATAGTATTTAGATTTGAAGAAATTTTAGAAATCTACTAATGTTAATGTCCTTATAATTTTTCAAAGGAGAGAAAAATGAAAAAAAATGTGAAAATAGTAACACTCGTTACTTTATTAGGAGTTTTTGTTGCTTGCAGCAGCGAGTCAACTCCGACATATTCTGAATTAGGATCAGATGAGTACCCCCAAAAGTTTTATGTGGAATATATCCCTTGTGAACTAGGACCTGACTATTCTCCAGAAGCATTTGCTCAAGATATGCTTCCTGGCTGGCAGAGTCTTTTGGTAGAGGTTGATTCAAAAATAGTTGCGGCTTATGGTCTTGGCTACGAAAGTAAACCTGAGGATGCTGAAGAAGATGGCTACTGGCAGCTTGTTTGGAATTCAAAAGAAGATGCTGAAGAAGGATGGACTACTTGGGCTGGGTATGAAAAAACAGCAGAGTGGAGTGAGGCAACAAGCAACATTTTAGTTTGTGGAAATAAAGAAGATACTTTTTCTTTTGATGCTTACATAAGAAGAGATGTCGATTCGTTGGGTGAATTTGATAGAACTAATTTTAATTCAAATTATATGGCCTGTTCTTACAATGAAGGACAAGGTGCAGACGAATTAATTTCATCAATTGATAGTTTTGATGCATGGTTAGACTCAGATGAAAATATTGATGCTCCATATGGATTTATGGTTTTAGCGCCTGATTATGAAACAGAAGAATTTGATTTCATATGGGGGGATTTTCATCAGACAGTTGAGAATAGAGAAGAAGGAACTGCAAACTTTTTAGCAAAAGCTCCAAATATTCAAGCGGCTTTTGATGAAGTAGCTTCATGTCAAGAAGTAATTTCTTACAATACTGGACAAATTCCATCTAGCTAGTAATAAATAAAAAAAGGCTGCATTGAGCAGCCTTTTTTTTAAGTCACAATGCCAATTACTCTTTCAATGAACCAATAACTGCCTATACCTCCTAACAAATAAGAAGCGAAAATATAAGAACTTTTTTCTAATTTTATTTTTGAAAGCAAGTAGATTCCAAAAAGAAAAACAGGAATCATGATTAATTGGCCTATTTCAATTCCTATGTTGAAAAAGAGGAGAGACAGTAAAAGCTGATCATTTGCTATTCCTATTTCCGATAGGGCGCCAGCAAATCCGAAGCCATGGAGTAAACCAAAACCGAACGCCATCAACCAAGGCGTTTTTTTTAGTTTGTCCTCTGAATTAATTTCAAATGCCAAATAAATAATGGTTAAAGCAATTAATGCTTCGATACTTCCAGATGGAAGTTTTACTATACCTAAAACTGAAAGCGCTAAAGTAATACTATGCGCTAGGGTGAAAGCAGTAATGGTCTTCAATAAATTCTTCCAGCCGAAAACTATAAATAATAAGCCCATTACAAATAAAAGATGATCCGGACCACCAATTAAATGCTCAACTCCTAAGACAAAATAGGCTGTCGGAAAAGTTTGTTCATCTTCAGGAATTTTTATTGTTGAATTCTTCAAGTTCATCAGTCCTTCAAATCTTTTTGCATCTAAAAAGTTAATCGTTACAAGGGCATCATTTAAAACGCTCAACCCAACAACTTTTATTTCTGCTCCTCTTATAGACGAATCACAGCTAAGAGATATTTTTTCTATAGAATATTTACCCTGTTTATAAGGAATTTGGTTGAGAGCAGAGCAATTTTGAGGAAATAAAAGGGAAGCTCGTTCTCCAATGGATCTAATGGGATACATCCAAGTAGCCTCATAATTAGAATCTTTTTTTTCATTCATAATTAAGTGGGCGGGGCTAAACTCATGACCAGATAAATTAATACTTAAAAAAATCAGGTAAAGAAAAGTTAAATTTTTAATAAATTTCATTGGGTAAAGCTAGGGCTAATAATTACCTGGTAATTTGCTTTTAACTCGTCTACAAAGTTTTTTATTTGCATGTCTCTTTGGTTCAATAAAAAGTCCGCTCTTACTTGAGAAATCACTTCTTCAAAAGATGGCATGTATTCTTCATTTTTATCTAAAATTTTTACGAGGTGGCTACCATAAGTAGATGAAATTGGCCCTTGCCAATTGCCAAGCGGTAAAGTTAAAAAAGCTTCTGAAAAAGATTTTCCAAAATCTCTTTCAATATCCAATAAGCTTCTATTCGAAAAATTTTTGCCCAATAAAAAAGGGTCAGCATTTATTACTGTTTTATTATTAAAAAGGTTATCTGCTGCTTGAGAAGCTCTTTCGCTTCCATTTCTATTTTCAGCAAAATAAAGATGTGTAAAACTGAAGTTTTGAGGAATTAAATACGATTCTTTTGAATCTTCATAAAATTTTTCAAGCTTTTCAATTTCTGGTTCTGTAGATAGAGTTTCCTGTTTTAGAAAAGAGATCTTTTGGGCAAGTCTTCTTTTGATAATTCTATCTTCGCTATCCAAGCCAAGCCTAAGGGCTTCTCTGTAAAGAATTTCTTCTTCAATAAGACTATCAATGATAGATCTAATCTCGTCGTTATTAGGTTCTCTTCCGACTTGCAAGTTCCAGGTGTTAATCAAAGCAATTACTTCTTCATTTGAAATATAAATAGTTTTATCTTCATTAGGCGGATTAAGAAAAAGGTCTACCAAAAATATTGATAAACCTATTCCTAAAAATAAGATTAGTTTTTTTGACACTTAATTATTTATTCAACGTATTCGGCTAAATCTGATTGCATAGATTGAGCTGGCGCTAATTCGTTGGAGCCAGTTGGGACAAACCAAATTGGCGAAGACCAGGCTCTTTCTTGAATAGTGTCGTGAATATCAGGCCTAGGAGCTAGACCCCTTTTGATTGCATCCCAAGTTGACCACCTACAAGTTGGATTCTCTAGAACTCTTACGTAGTAAAAAGCTCTATCATTTGGATTGAATTCAGGATCTGTCCAAGTCGCTTTTAATTCAGCTGAGCCAACATCTTTTGAAAAGGCACAGGTTTCGATATCGACCCGAGCACCATTGTCTGGACATCTATTGGTTTCAGGGTTTACTTCTAGGCCATTAGAGCAAGCAACATCGTATATGACCTCGGTTGGAGAAGAGTCAAATTGACTGATGGAGCCTTTGATTATTTGCACTCTTTGCAGGGGTGCTCCATGTTTATCCCTTTGTGCCCAAACTAAGAAACTTGGCACTTTATCTCCGTCCGCTAAAATTTCACCCCCCATAGTCGAACTATTTGCATAAGCAGCTTTGACTAAGTTCTCGTCATTTAAATCTAGTTGATCTGTCTCAAATCCCCCAAAAAATCTGACTTTGATTCTATTACCTGTTGTAGCAAAAGTCTCCTTTCGACGCATTGCTGAAAATATAGAATCTCTTGTGTTTTCTTCAGCCCAAACACCTGCAAGACCAGATGCACCCCAGGTTTCAAAACCTGTATTTGCGTAAGTACCTTGATCTGTCTCAGTGACACTTACACCTGCACCGCCTTGAGGCAATTGGTCTACTTGTAACTCGCTTAAGGGAACACTACCTCGTCCTTCAGGAGTACCATCAATAATTCCAATTTTTGACCAATAATCTTCTTCACTATAAGCTCCAGCTCCAGTGTGAGAATCACTTGCCCCGATTAAGCCAAATTTGAAAGGATTTCCCTGTGCGCTGTACTCTAAAACCATACCTTTAATAAAAGCATCTCTGACATATCCACCAGCTGGAAAACTGTAGGTTCTAGGAAAAGAACCAATTCTAGATTCATAGATTCCAAAATCAGCAAATTCGTCATTTGGAGATAAAAGAGGATGAGTGTCTGAAGTCCCTTTCACCTGAGTCATTTCAACGATTGGTTCATTTCTCATTCTCATTTCTGAGTAGGCTTGCGTAATTGGTTTTCCATTAAAAGTTCGCATATCAAACATTGCACCATTAGAACCATTCGAGTTGTGGGGAATAGCAATTGAGTCAACGCCCAATTCTCTCAATCCATCCATCCATTTCCATAAATTTTCTGGATTTATCGAATCAATTCTTGAATGAGGCCTCACCGGTATTTGATCGCCTTTAAAAATTACATTCCTATGAAGGTTTCCATTGCCAACATCTGTCGAAGTTGTAAATTCGTATGCGGTGAAAGTAGTAAATCTTCCAGGATCATTAGCTTCTTCCGCGGCTCGGACTATGTCAGCCCAAGCAGAAATATGTGTATCGTGATCAAAAACTTTGGAGCCAATCTGCAAGTGAGGAGTTAAGATGGCACGCCACAAAGTCGGATCCCACCAAGGGCGCACATCAGCAAGAATATTTCTTACTTGATTACCAAACAAGTTAAAACGATCAACTATGGAATCAACGCCTCGGTTGCCATCACGGTTTAAATCATGAAAAGCTTCTACTCCAGGTAGAGTTGAAGCATAAGTCGAAGTATCCGCCCAAGCGTTGATCATACCTAGGAAAAAAGCGTGATCGGTTACAGCATAAAAATCCAACGGCTCTTTTATTTTCATATCAAAACCGAGTGGATGTTGAATAGCTTCGCCTTGGGCAAAGCGGTAAGCATCGTCAGGTGTTGCAGTTGTACCGAAAATATAAGCGTCAAAAGAATATTTAGTATGAATATGAGTGTCTCCAAAGTAAGCATTCCTGTCTTCGTTGTAATCAGGGGTCGTCGTTACAGCTGGAGCAACACCAGAATAATCAACAATTTCGTATCTAGTATCAGTACAGCTGATAAAAGTTAAAACTAAAATAGTTATAAAAAGATGTTTCACAATGCCCCCTTTGGATGAATATCTACTATCTAAGATTTTAAAGTAAAAATCAGTAGATTTACAAATGTCTTAATTTCTATGACCAAGTCGCTTTGATCATGTCTGCAGCTTTTTCTCCAATCATTATGGTTGGTGCGTTAGTGTTACCACCAATCAAAGTCGGCATTATGGATGCATCTACAACTCTGACATTATCAAGAGCATGAACTTTTAGTTCGTGATCCACTACGCTCATTTCATCTCTGCCCATTTTGCAAGTGCCTACTGGGTGATAGACGGTATCGGCTTCTTCTCTTATTGCTTCCTCAATTTTTTCGTCGCTACTTAAATCAACTGGCCTTAGATTATTTTTGGTATGTTCCTTCAATGGTTCGGTATTCATGATTTCCATCATCTTTTTGTAGCCAGTCACCAGCAGATCAACATCTGCTTGGGCACTGAGAAACCTGGGATCAATTTTTGGCGGGTCTTTGGGATCACTTGAATTTAAGGTGACTTCACCTCTAGATTTTGGTCGCAATAAGCAAACATGACAGCTCAGCCCGTTACCATATACAAATTGCCTACCATGATCTTTAACTGGAGCAACGCAGAAATGTAGTTGTAGATCTGGAATTTCTTGTTCAGGAGAAGACTTAATAAATCCAGCACCCTCAGCGATAGTAGATGTAAATTGACCAGTTTTAGTGAATAAATATTTTAGGATTTCGAGTGGAAACTTAAAAAAAATAGATTGCAGAGAAAGACCTATCAAATCAGTACTTTGGTGAAGATGTACACTTACATAATCAATATGGTCTTGTAAATTTTTTCCTACCCCTGGGATATTAAATAAGGTGTCGATGCCATGAGTTTTTAATTCTTCGGTCGGACCAATTCCAGAACGCATTAAAATCTGTGGCGATCCAAAAGCTCCTGAAGAAACTAATACTTCCTTTTTTACACCAACACAAAAAGAACGATTGCTTTTATCTAAGCATTCCACACCTATAGCTTTGTTTCCTTCGAAAATTATTCTATCAATTATCGTGTTAGTTAAGATTTCTAAGTTAGGTCTGTCTTTTACAGGGTGCAGGTAAGCAGCAGCTGCACTACATCTTTTTCCATTTTTTTGAGTCGTTTGATAAATGCCAACCCCTTCTTGCTCTTTGCCATTGTAATCATCGTTGACTTTGTAAAATTTAGAAGCTGCTTCTACAAAGTAGTCCACAAATTTATTTTTATGAGGAATATTGGTAACGTTCAGCGGTCCATCCTGTCCATGATATTCATTGTCGATCATTTCATTATGTTCAGCTTTTTTGAAGTAAGGCAAAACTTCATCATAAGACCAGCCCGGATTACCAAGACTTGCCCAATGATCGTAATCCCATTTATGACCGCGCACATATAACATGGCATTAATCGAGCTCGACCCACCTAAAGTCTTCCCTCTCGGTTGGTAGCCTCTTCTGTGTTCTTCTAGCTCTTCTTTTAATTTATGAGTTTGACCAGTGGTATCTACAACAGCAACTTCGTGTTCCAAAGATTTTTCTTTGGCAAAACCTTTTTGAGGCTCAGTTAAAAAAGCCCAATTGTATTTGCTCTTATCTCCCATGAAGGCGAAGAGAGCAGGCGTTTTAATAGAGATGCTATTATCTTTAGATCCAGCTTCAATTAAACAGACCGTATGATTTGGATTTGAACTTAATCTATTTGCCAGCACGCAACCTGCTGAACCTCCTCCAAGAACTACAAAATCATAATTTTTCATTCAGCTCCCATCGTTATGGAAATCTTGCCAAAATGTTTATTGTCTATTTGATGTTGAAAGGCATCGGAAAGATTAGCTAAATCAAAAGTATCGCTAATTACTGGTTTTATATTGTGTTTTTCAATAAATTCAATCATGGCTATTTGAGATTGTTGATTGGCCATTGCAATACCACTCAAACGTACCTGTTTGAGAAAGATTCTGGGTAAAATAATTTCACTCACTGCTGGACCGCTCAAAACACCAATCAAAGCAATGTGTCCGCCAAGTTTGGCCGCTCGCACGGATTCCCCAAAAGTTCCACCACCGCCAACTTCCATAACGTGATCAACTCCTTCGTTGTTTGTAATTTTTAAAACTTCCTTTCCCCATTCCGGATGTTCCTTATAGTTAATCAGTTCGTCTGCGCCAAGTTCTTTTAGTTTTGCTAACTTTTCTTCAGACGAAGATGTGGCGATAACTTTTGCCCCCATGCATTTTGCCAACTGCAAGGCAAAAATTGAAACACCACCAGTGCCCTGGATCAATACAGTTTCATCTTTTTTTAAATTTCCTTCATCCACCAATGCTCGCCAAGCGGTAAGTCCAGCACAAGGCAATGTTGCCGCTTCAGAAAAGGAAAGGTTGTCTGGTATTTTTGTGAGCGCAGTTTCTTTAATAGCGATGACTTCTGCGGCATAACCATCTTCGTTATCACCAATAAAACTCAACAGCTCGTATTTAGGAGGACCGTCCACCCAATTTGGGAAACAAACACTCATGACTTTATCGCCAATTTTCCACCTAGTTACATCTGAACCAACTTCAAGAATTTCTCCTGCTCCATCAGAAAGTGGGACTCGTTTATCATCCGTAGGAATTAGACCTAGCGCTACCATCAGATCGTGATAATTAAGACTGCTGGCATAAATCTTCATCAAAACTTCGTCGTTTGCTAAATTGGGAGAGTCTACATTCTCCAATTTTAAATTTTCTAGACCACCGGGTTTTTGAATTTGTATTTGCCTCATGATGCTGCTCCTAATTGTTTGGGTGGACTATTTTAGATCAAATCAAACCCAAAAAAATAGTATTTAAAATTATTAGAAAGATAAAAAATCCAAAAATGTATAAAAAAAGCTACTTTTTATAACTTTTGGTAAAATCTTTATAACATTAACGTTAAAAACTAGAAAATTAATCACCTTGCTATAGCTTTAAAAGCTTATTTGACTATACTTTGAGCCTTGTTGAGCCATTTTGGTAATAAAAAAGCCTATTTTGATAACAAAATGTGCAAATACCTTTTTTTACTCTCTTTGTAGTTGAAAAAATGGTCTTTTTGTTGGGTTTAATATATGAGTCAACAATTCATAACTAAACGGAGTTACATAATGAATGTTTATAGAGCAGTTATAGGCACAGTGGGTTATGTGGTTTGCTTCTCTACCCTACTATACGTAGGTAGTCTAGGAATATTAACTTTCGGTGCTTAAAATCGAAGTTAGAAACAAATAAAAGTTTTTTAAGAGTTTCTTCTCCCCCCCTTGAACCCCTGAAGCTTCGGCCTTGGGGGTTCTACTTTTTTAGGGTTCTTTTTTGTTAAAATCCTTTTATGAAAAATCAAAAAAAATGTAGTTCCTGCTTGAAAGAGTTACCTTTTAATTATTTTTCCAAAAGTCGACACCAAGAAATGGGTCTCTCAAAGATTTGCTTGGCTTGTGAAAAAAATAATTTTTGCTAATTATGATGAGCAAGATATTTCTAGAGACTTACCCCAATCAGGAGAAGACTCTGCATAATTTTCATATTCCAAATGCTCCTCGAAAGGTTGACTGAGTAATTTCATTAATACTTCTATTTCAGAAAAATCATTCTGTTCTGCTTTCTTTATAGCTTGATGAGCAAGATAGTTCCGCAAAATATATTTAGGATTATTAGCAAGCATTTTCTGCTGGGCTTTCTTAATAGAAACCTTTTCTAACCCAAAACGTTCTTCGAATTTTTTAGACCAAGCTTTCCCTTCAGCATCCTCAAAGATTATACTTTTGGGTTCGTGAATGTTATGCAAGCTTCTAAAAAAGTTAGTGTAATCTTTTTTGGAATTTTGCAACCAAGTTAATAAAGATTCGATTAGCTTTGCATCGCCCTCAAACTTTTCTTGTAGACCTAATTTTTTTCGATAGAGATCGATTAGATGCTCATAGAAATAATATTGATATTTTTTTAGCGCTTCAATTAATTTTTCCTCAGCAATAATTTCATCCAACGCAGCTGCTAGGGCTTGGCAATTCCACAAACCTATCGCTGGTTGATTATTAAAAGCGTATCTACCACCTTCGTCAGAATGATTACAAATAAAATTTGGATCATAAGATTCTAGAAAACCAAATGGTCCGAAATCAAACGTTTCACCAAGTAGCGACATGTTGTCGGTATTCATCACCCCATGAGCAAAGCCTACCGCTTGCCAATTTGCTATCAATTCTGCTGTTGATTGAACTGTTTTCTCAAAGAAAATTTCATATTTGTCTTCTCTATCAACCAAATCAGGAAAATATTCCGCCAACACATGATCTAGTAATTCTTCTATGTACTCTTTTTTATCGTTGTGTTTTAGATATTCAAAATGACCAAATCTTATGTGGGTTTTAGCAGTTCTAACAAGCATTGCACCAGTTTCGGTTGTTTCTCGAAAAACAAGTTCATTGCTACCAAACATCAGCAAGGCGCGTGAAGAAGGAATTCTTAGGCCATGCATGGCTTCTCCACATAAATATTCTCTAATCGTAGATCTTAAGACGGCTCTGCCATCGGCAAATCTCGAATAAGGAGTTTTTCCAGCCCCTTTAATATGCAAATCTCGCAACCCTTGAGGAGTTTCAATTTGGCCAAATAAAATTCCTCGGCCGTCACCCAATTGCGGTACCCAGTTGCCAAATTGATGACCGGCATAAACCATTGCTAATGACTCAGAGTTTTGATGTTCAACCTCTCCATTGAAAATTTTTACTAATTCCTCTGGTTTCAGATCAGGATTTAAGCCTAAGTCTTTTGCTAAACCTTTGTTGAACGAAATCAAGTGTGCCTTTTCAAAAGATGACCACTTTTGTTTGGTATAAAACTCCTCTGAAAGTTTTGCAAAAGAGTTATTAAATTTCACTCCCTCAAATATGTTCATCTTCTTATTATATAAGTAAATAGTTGGGTAAAATATTCATATGGGTGAATCTAAAAATGTCTTTGGAGAAGTTTTGATCCCTTGCTCATTTGAACCTTTAACTGGATTTTACCGAGATGGTTGTTGTACCACAGGCGAAGAAGACCGTGGTAAGCACACAGTCTGTGCAGTTATGACGGATGACTTTTTGACTTTCTCTGCCTCCAGAGGCAACGATCTCTCTACGCCAATGGAAGATTTTGGTTTTCCTGGTTTAAAAGCAGGCGATCGCTGGTGCCTTTGTGTGGATCGTTGGGTTGAAGCCTGGGAGGCAGGCTTTGCTCCTAAAGTCGTTTTACAAAGTACTGAAGAATCTGCTTTAAATTATGCGCCGTTAGAAGTTTTAAAAAAATTCGCTGTTGATCTCTCTTAGTTTAAGCGTCGCCAATCCGATGGTTTAATAGCATTGGCATTCTTCCAAAGTCCAAGTTTGTTTTTTTTAGCTAAATTTTGATATTTGAAAAGTACCTTTCTCTCTGCGTAGCGATCATAAACCCATGCACAACCTCTTTTGATCATTTCTAAATTGATATCAAGATTTTCAGAATAGATCCAGCCAACATGCCTTTTATAACGATCTTTTTCTCTGAATTTAAAAAAAATTTTACCATCTGATTGCTTGATTAATTTTTTTAAGCAGTTTTTAGACTCGATACCAAAAGCTTGTTTTAATTCGGGTGCGTCAATTTCAGCCAATCTTATTTTGATCAACTCATTATCGTATTTTCCTCTAACCGTATCGCCATCTGTAACTGTGACTTCTGTTAACAACTCCTTTGCAAATAAATTTGTTGTCAAACACAAAAGTATGAGACAAAAAGTCACACGTTTTTCACTTAAAATTAAAAATTTCACTTCACTTTTAGCTGTAATTGTCTCATATTAGTTACCCCTTAAATTTTTTCAATGGAGAGAAAAATGAAAAAAATCTTAATTATTATTGCGACAACGATGTCGCTATCTATTCATGCAGAAGGCGAAGGCAGACATGCCATGCACGCTTTTTATTTTATGAATGTTACTAACCCTATTGCAGTGGTTGGCGCTCTTGATGAGTTTGCTGCCTCTGAGTGTGGGAAAAAGATGCCAGCGGATATTGGTCTTATGGCCGAGCCAATTAATGGTTCCGATGCATCAACTCATTTTATTATCGTTTCTTATGAAACTATGGAAGATTTCACCAAAGCTGGAGCTCTTATGCAAAGCTGTCCAGAAGCGGTAAAAATGTTACAAGGCATTGCCTCAGGAGCGGAAGCGGTATCTGAGTTTGCAATTATCCCAGCGATTGAAGTTGGTGATTGGACAAAAGACAATGTCTTTTTGAGATACGAAATTACTACAACTAATGAAGCAGCTTATGCCAAAGCTTGGACCGAATTAATGGACTCTAACGTTGCTGACGGTTCTGTCACAGGATCTTATGGATTAAATAGAATATTCCTTGGCAATAATGAGGCTTCACATTTTGTCTACGTTGGTGCACAAGATTATGAAAGCTTGGTAGCGAATCAGGATGCATTAACAACTTCGCCAGCTTTTGCAAAATTTTCAAAAAAAGTAGGCATGGTTAGAGATGTCATCAACACATCTTTAGTGTTTCCAGTAAAATCTTGGCCAAAGCAATAACATAGAGGATATTTCATGAAAAAAACTTTAATACTTCTTTTTGCCTTGAGTGGTTTCGCTCAAGCAGATGATCATGCAATGGATACGTACTATGCCTATTACGGCATTTCTACAACCAATCCACCAGCGGTGGTTGCGGCAATGGATAAATTCAATGCTTCTGAATGTGGTCAAAAAACGCCGAGTACGGTGGCTTTGATGGCAGAAACTTTCAATGGTGGTGAGGCATCAACGCATACTTTTGTAGTGACTTATGAAGGTTCAAAAGTCTTAGATGAGACTTTAGCGATCTTGAGTACTTGCCCAGATTACGCAACATTTCTAACTGAAATGGCAGAAATCTCAGAGCCGACCGAACAAAATTTAGTTAAAAAACTTTATGAGCAAGGCGACTGGACTAAAGATACAGTTTTTGCTGTTTTCGAAATGAACATTAAAAATGAAGATGCCTATCTAACTGCTTATAAAAAAATGACTGACGCTATGGTCGAGCAAGGACAACTAACTAGTTCTTATGGACTTGAAAGAGTTGTAGCCGGAACTGATTTTTCTCACTTTGCTTTTATTGGCGGCCAGAATGTGGCTTCACTCATGGAAACTTTAGATTTATTGGATATGAAAAATCCAGATTTCAAAGAATTTCAAACTGCGGTCAGAAGAAACCGTTCGATAGTCAGAAGAGGAATTGTCAATCCTGTTAAGGCTTGGGAATAAACTTTTGTTTAAAACAAAAAAGGGAGCTTAGGCTCCCTTTTTTCTTAGCACCGGTTAACGGTAATTTAATTCTTCTTCAAAAGGAAAAGGTTGATTTTTAATATTAAAATAATCATTAGATCTTCTGTCTTGCAAAATTAGCTCATCGGTCATTTGAATAAATTTTTTTGTAATTTTCTTTTTTATGCCAGTTATTTTTGTAATATTCATTAACAAATCAATATAAATAGTATGACTATTACAAATTTTCTCGTCTAACTTATCCCTTAACCGAACATAAAACTCACGATTGATATCGTCATTAGCAAATTTTTTAATTTTCTGTTCAACATACCAAATTTTTTTTGTCCAAAAGTAATTTTCTGCTCTTATTTCAGCAATAATATTCAATGCATCTTCAAAACTTTCTTGAGAAGGGTAAGGAAAATAATTTTTCGCTTTTATCTTTTTCAAAACTTTAGTGCTTCTTTTTTAAATGATCCTCCAAAGTACATGTAACTTTGCCTTTTTTTAAGTTGTCTTTGAACTCGTCATTAAAGACCTTTTGTTCTTGTAAGTTGCACATTACATCGTTGAGACATTGTGCAATCATCGCAGTAGCAGAGCGATAATTAGAGGCATATTGGTAATTTAACGATATGACATGCCTCGTTAAACTCCTGAAAAGATCGATAACCTCAACATCGGTTGATTCTAAATAAATCGAGATCACTTCGTCTATTGCGCTACTTAATTTTTTGTCTATTTCAGGATTATTCATCTTTTCTCCAGGGGCGAACTTTATAATGCTCTTACGACAAAATTTGTCGTCTTGAAACCTTAAGCTTAGAACTCACGATAATTTGATGTGTCTAAAAAATATGTCCAACGAAGAAATAGAAATTGATTTTGACGGAACTATTCTTTGGTCGAAATTATTCAATGAAGATTAACTTTTATTTATTATTTTTCTTGAGCGGCATAACAATGTCCGCTCAAGACCAAACTTATAAAATTTATCATTCTGACCTTTATTTGAATGAAATTGGTACTACCTGGGAAATATCTGAATCGGATGATGGTGACTACGGATATATTTCTATTAGCGATCAACATTCTTATTGGAATAAATTAGTCTTATCTTTCAGTATGCCCAATTGCGATCAACCTGAAGTTTTTTTTCAGATCTTTACTGCGGGCTTTCGAAAACACGAAGGCATAGTAGAAAGAGAAGATCTCCTTAATGAAACCAGAGTGGTCATGCAGGTTGACGACGAACCACCATATTGGGTTGATTCAGAAATACGTCTCGTTAACAAATTTGAAAATATGATAGATAAGGAGTTTTATCAAAAACATTCTAAGAGCGATGATTTATTATTTGATATTTTTTTGGTTCAAATTAAGAAAGGGGCCTTTCTAATTAAAAAAGATGAATCTTTAGTAAAAAGATTATCCATATTCATTCCCCCTGAAAGCCCATATTATTTGTATTTTGAAGGTTTCAACCTTCTTACCTTCGAAAGTAACGAATTTCAACAAGCAATGGATGATTTCGCCGAGTTGTGTCAAAAAAGGCAGCTTGAAAACGATCTGCTGCTAGGCTCACATAAATAAAGACATGGATTTTGAAAAGTTTTTGACCAATCAAGGTCCAGATTTTAAGGGCAGAACACTCGATGAGATTTGGTCTTACTCAGATAATGAAATAGAAGGTACCCATGATTTTGTTCAGTTAGTCTTTCCTACGAACAAACCAAGTCAAGCAACTTTCAATAAACTATTCTTAAACGATCAAGCATTAATAGACAAACTTAAAAACAATCCAAAAGTAATAAATAATCTTGAGAAATCAGCTGCTTGGTTTCTATCTTTTTTGAGTAGAAATGACGCTTGGCAAAAAGGCTATGATCATAATCAGTTGCGTATTACTCGAGTAATTGAATCTTTGAGACTTTTAGTTTCTGATGAAGCTGCAGAAGAGTTTTACAAAGATATTTTAAGATTAGTCAAAGACCCAACTATTTTAAATCCAACAACAATGAAATTTTGGGAAGAGGCATAAAGTGAAACGACATAATCTGTCGTGTTAAAAATCTAATATATAAAATGTCACACTTTCTCCTAAAGATCTCTTAGTATTAACCCTCCTTGCTAAGAGATCTTAAAAATAATAATCTAAAAAAAAATGGCAGCTTTGAAAGCATATTTAAAAACCTTCACTTTCCTTTTAAAGACACTTAACTACAATTAAGATTATGAAGATGGAGTTCTTTGGTTAAAAAAAGGCTTAGATTCTTCATAAAATCTATCTAATAAAGCTTTTGCGACCTTTGAACCTTTCTTTTTATTAAGATTCAAAGCGCTCACAATAGAAAATTTTTCAGTACGAGAAAATTTATCGCTTTCATTGAGAGCCTTTAGGAAATCATCACCCAAAGCCGTCAGATCCAAACAATCAAGACTTTTGTTTAAGTATGGAGCTAATACAACTTCTTTCCATGCAGATGTCCTCTTAGGATTTGTTAGCCATTCAAAAGCAGACTCCATATCAATGAAAGTTCTTTTATCTTTTTCAGCTTTTCTTAAATTAGGGCTTAAATAAATATCTCTATCTGTAACTTTTATTAAGCCCGAGTTCTTTCTGGTCAATTCATTTTTGAGAGTTTTAAGTGTCGATAATTCCGCGAGGTTGGTTAGTGCGACTAATGAGATTTTATAATTTTGAGCAAAACCTTTGCCTGCAGTATCTCTTGTGAATAAAAATCTGCAAACATCTCTCCTGGCTCGCAATGCATCCAATAAATATATAATTGAATTCATGAATATGTTATCTAAGTCGGTGCGATTTGTTTCAAACATTAGTTCAAGTTGTAAGTCTACGTTATTTTTAGCCTCGACATTTTCATCAAATACTTCCGACTCAAGAATATCTTTGTAAAAGAATTTGTTACCTAGATATATGCTTTCAAGGAAATCACTATTCGGACCTGAAAAGTAGGCAAGCTTTTTAAAATTGTGTCTTAGGTAGCTTTTTAATGTTGAAACAGGTTTATATTGTTTATCATCACTAGCTGGTTGTTGCATCTTTTCCAATCGGTTCAAAAGTTTTTTTACTCTGCCTATGATTATTTCTAGCTGTTCTGTGTGCAATTCAAGACACGCATTGGGCCTTCCAAGCTGTTCACTTATGTCTTCAAAATCATTGAAATTTTGAAATTTTGCAAAGGTAGAGCTGGCTTCTTCTTGAACCTCGTGAACTAAATAATTTCTTTTTAAGAAATTTAAGTCAGAAGCACTTAAGTTATTATTTTGGCTCATCATTTCTTCCCTTCCATATCCTGCCAAAGGGGAAATACCCTGAATTGCTAAAAATCCATGAAGTAAAGTTTCATGAGATTCTTTGATTATAGAAGATTTAAAAAAATCATTATTTAAGGCAGCTACAGTGCCGTGACCGGGTAAAAGTTCTTTTGGTGTTTCTATACCTATATGAGAGCTTTTCTTTAAAAGACCATTAGCTCCTATGAAAGAAATTAATTTATCGTATAAAACTTTGTGATCTTGTTTTTCACCCTCTGATGATGGGGGACTATCGCTGCCATCAAATTTTTTTAGAATAGAAACTAATTCAGACGTATTAAAAGGAAAATAAAGGTCAACATTCTCGCCCCAGGCTTCAGCAAAAGAGTTCCAGAATACTTTATGGATAAATGAATCTTCATTAATCATTAAAGCTATTAATTTAAGATTATGCTGACTTATCGATACTTCATCCATCCATATAGGATTGAGTCGAGATATTATTTGTCCACCATCGAGAATTGGGTTTCTTAAATAAAGGAAAGATCTTATTAATGTGTCTTCAAATTCTTTCATAATCAGATACAGAGAATAATAAACTATATAATTTTTTTGTAAAGCGAATAAATTCAATTATTTTACACACGTAAAAACTTGACAAAGCGAAAAAATTAATTATTATTATCACATGAAAAAATTATTTTTTACAAAACATGCCTTATTTAGGTGCCAACAGAGAGGCGTAAATATAGAAATTGTTGAATTCATATATAACTACGGAATTAAATCTAATACTCATGGAGACAAAAGATTTCTCATTACAAAAAATTGCATAAACAAATATTTTCATAAAGACGAGTACTTTCGAAAATTTTTTACAAAATATGAAAAACAACTCAAAGGAACCGTAATCATAGCAAATCGCGATGTGCTAATAACAGTTATGAAATTATCCAAAAATTTAAAAACTAATGTTTCTTCATTGAGGTCACATCGAAAAACTAATTTTAAATATTTGAGGGCAAGTTAATGATTAATTGTGATGATTTGAATAGTTGTAAAGAGTTGATAAGAAAATCAATAGAATGGCATGTGTCTATAATTCTTGATTTTGGACAATCTGTTGATAAAAAGATTTTAGAAGTTTACGGTTCAGAAACATTAGATCTGGTTGTCGCTATGAGATACGCAATATCAGATTCAGATAAAAACTCAGTTGTTAAATTTGGGAGGAAAATATGAATTCAAAATCTGTAACTTGGAAAATGTGCGGAGCATTGGCTTTTCATTTTCACGCCACTGCAAAAGACGTTGATAATTGGAATGACGATGAGTGGTCGGAGTTTAAAAAAATGCGTGCTTGTTTTTGGGGTCAGGTGAAAGAAGGACATCTTAATCATGACGATGCAGAAAAATTATTTGATGAGCCGGAAGGCGAATTACCAAAGAAGTTTGAAGACCTAATAGAAAATTGGGAGCCAACAAATAAAAGAACATCACCTTCTAAAAAGAAAAAAAATTCCTATGTTTCTTCAGCAAAAGATGCAGAGGGATTTAAAATTTTAAAAATTGTTAGAGATGAATAACCTCGGGAGTAAATTATGAAAAAAGAAAGAATATCAATTCAGGCTAACGCAGAAAAAACCGCAATGAGTCTGCGAGATACAGGCTATACCTTAAATGCTTCAGTTTCAGATTTAGTAGATAATTCCATAGAAGCTGGAGCTAAAAATATTTCTGTATTTTTAGACTTAGATAATGAGGGAGAAGTTATTTTTTATTTAGCCGATGATGGTTGTGGCATGGATAGAGATGGCTTGATAAATGCTATGACATATGGTGCAGCTGATAGAAAAAAAACCAGCAATCCTTCATTAGGAAAATTTGGTATGGGTTTGAAGACTGCGTCCACAGCTCATTGCAAAAAAGTAGCTGTTGTTAGTAGAAATAAAAAAGGCGCTGAACCCTTAAGAATTACGATGGATTTAGATAATTACGCTAACTGGGAATGTGAATTGGATACGCCAGAGCCTCATGAAATAGCATGGCTCGACCAGGTTGCAGAAAATAAATCGGGAACTATTGTAATTTGGAAGTCAGTAGATAGAGTACAAACAACTGGTAATAATAAAGAGTATTCTGACAAAACCAGCAAGTATGCATTCAGAAATATTGAAAAGAAAAGAGCAGAATTATCTGAACACCTAAACCTAGTTTTTTATAGATTTTTACAAGATTTCCGAGGTACTAAAAAGAGAGTCAATATTTCTTTGAATGGTGAAGATTTATTAGGGTGGGATCCATTTTGTGAAGACTTTGTTAAAGCCAATGAAAAAGCTACTTTAAAGATAGCCTTTCAAGATTTAAGTACGTCAAAAATTCTCAAAGAAAACATAGATATTAGAGGCTATATTTTACCTAGGGAGAAAGATACTAAAGACGATGAGAAACGAGCAAGACTTAAGATTGGAAATGAAAAACAGGGAATCTATGTTTTTAGAGAAGATCGCTTGCTTTCTTTACCCAATCTTTTAGGCCTTGTAATGGAGCCACATGGGAGTCTTTTTAGAGCAGAAGTAAATATTGTTCCAGCTTTGGATGGTTTTTTTGAGGTAGATATCAAAAAATCTAGAATCGTCACTCCACTTGAGATCAAAAACGATCTCTTGGGAGGCGGCGGTAGAGCTGGAGTACTAGCTGCAACAAGAAGGGCTGCAGATAAAGCTTACAGAGGGCCAAAACAAAAAAAAATTGCAGGGCAGGCAGTAGATATCCATACCTCATCAAATACTTCAATAAAGGACGTTGTTTCAACGTTGGACACTTCCACAATTTTAGATACTTCTGGGAAAAATAAAGCCGATATTAAAAACAAAGAGGGCGAGCAATCGGGTATTAAATTGGTCAGTTCTGAGGTGGAAAAATCTGGTGAAGTTTATGTGCAACCAAGTGAGCAAGTCTCCAATAACTGTCTTTATGAGCCCGCGGCTTTGTCGGAATCAGATGTTAATCACAATGGGGTTATTATTAATACCAAACATCCTTTTTATGAAAAGATTTACGTCAAATATAAAAAAGAGAAATTAATTGTAGAAGGTCTGGATGTTCTTCTTTATGCCCTTGCTCAAGCAGAGTTGAGTTATACAACTCCAGATATTCAAAGAAAGCTTGAAGATTTTCGTCATCTTGCTTCTAGAAATTTAGAAAGCCTGATGGATACTTTTCCTGAGCTTACAGACTCGGAAATTGAAGCTTAATTCTAATGGAAATTGATCAATCAAAAATAAAACAAAGCCTTACTAGTTTTGGATTTAACCCTGCTAATTTAAGCGTTATCAATAATCTTGAGGCTAAACCTAAATTGACTGCTCTCTTTGATTTTATTAGAAATAATCCTTTTAAAATTTCTTCTGAATTGGAACACCTTAGGACAGTGACTACATTTTCTTTAGGAGATAAGTCAGTTCTGCTTTTAAGGCATCTTGAAACCTCTTCAAAAAATTGGAAAAAAAATTTTGAAGCCATCGTAAAAGAGGTTTTCTCAGAGAGGGGTAAATTTGAGTTAATGATCAATGAAAAACAATCAATATATAAAAAAGAAGTTGTGTGGCCAAAAGAAAACTGGCGAAATTTAAGTTTCTCGATTGTATCTGATTACTTAGCTCTCAAGGAAGAAGGACTCAATCAAGAAGAAGTATCTCGTCAGATGCTTAGAGCAATTACCAGAATACTTTCGTTGATTATCTCTTTGGTCGATGAAAGAACTTATATTGATAAATTTTATAAAGAACTAACCGCAAACGACTTGGGTAAAACTGGCAGTCATCAGGCAGGCATTGCCATCCCAAAAAGTAAGCATCTTTTTTTCGGGCTCATGGATGAAACTAAATTAAACCCAGACATGAAGCTAGATTTTTTTGATAAAAAAAATAATAAAAGACACAAACTTCGTTTCATTTACTACAACAATAAATTACATGGCGGCACTAGAAACGAATATCGTCTTTTATGGTTAAAAGAATTTTTAGAGGAAAACAATCCCTCTATCGGCGACGTCATTACTTTTGAGAGAAAATTCAAAGAAGGAGAAGATAAGCTTTTTATCTCTATAGCTAAGAAGGAAACAATAAATTTAGCACTAGAAAAAGAAATGGAAATCTCCAATGAATTTTGGCTAGACCCTTCAGAAGCAAGCGGACAGGAATCTTTCAAAGAAGGCGAAAAGCTTCGCATTGAAGTCAACAGGTATGAACGCTCTCAGAAAAATAGGCTAATGGCTTTGGCTTTTCATGGCTACGACTGTTCCGTATGCGATTTAAATTTTGTCGATAAATACGGAGAACTAGGTAACGATTTTATTCATATTCATCACACAGTTCCTGTAAGTAAATTAAAGCCAAGTTATCAGTTAGACATAAAAAAAGATTTGATCCCTGTATGCCCAAACTGTCATGCCATGTTGCACAAAGGAGATCATATGATTAAAAGACCTTTCACAGTAACAGAACTAAAAAAAAGGATGGCAAGCAATGCTTAATTGGGAAATTCAAAACAACAAAATAAGTTTTTCTGACGAAAAACAAAATCCGATGTCTTTAAACTTTAATGAGATTTATAACCTTGTATATCCCAAAGATACCTCAGAAATAAAAACTGATATTAAGGACTTTGAAAAACTTAGCAAAATCGTTCAACCTGGCTGTAAATTTGAGCCGCTTAAAGTAGGTTTTAAACTCAATCCGAGTGACTATCCAATGTTTTCGTTAGATTATTTTGATGAAACTGATGATCAAAAAAAGATTCTAGGTTCTTTAGCGGAATACTTTGAAAGAGATCATGCAGTAACAGATAAATTAAAAGTTTTTTCTCTGCCCCAAAAAAACTTTGTACGTGATTTGTTTGAATCCGAAGGAATTGATCCCAATCAACCTTTTGACCTCAGCGAGTATCTGAAACTTAAATCTTCAGAATTGGCAGCACAGATAGATTTTAGTGATTTTTCTGCCGATAACGAAGAAATGCTTAATGCAATCGATCAATCCAGTGAAAATATGACCTTCTTCACAAATGATCCCAATATTAAATTAAGAGACTATCAAACGACAGGTTTTAGATGGATGAAAAACTTTGTCAATGCTGGAGTCGGTGTTGTGCTTGCCGATGAGATGGGGTTGGGTAAAACACTTCAAGTTATTCGATTGGTCTGCGATCGATTGGCAAAAGGCGAGCAACCCAGTCTGATTGTAGGGCCTTTATCTTTGATTGAAAATTGGAAAAGAGAATTTATGAAATTTACCGATGGCATTGATTTATACATTCACCATGGTCCATACCGTGAATTGGAAACAGAAAAATTCAGAAATAAAAATTCACATGTAGTACTCACATCTTATGAGACTTTGCGCAGCGATGTGCATTTTTTAAAACAATTTGATTGGGATTTGGTCATTTTGGATGAAGCTCATAGCATAAAAAATCCCACTTCCCAAAGATCTCTGTCTGCGAGAGATATCAACAAAAAAGCAGGCATTGCGATTACTGGTACGCCTTTTGAACATCGCCTAACAGACTTGTGGACGATTTATGATTTCGTTCAACCCGGCCATCTTGGGTCCTTGGAAGAATTTAATGAAAATTATGACAACTCTATTTTAGGTGGAGAGGCACTAGCGGATAAAACCGCTTCGCTCATGTTGAGAAGAAAAACCAAAGATGTCGCTAAGGATTTACCTGAATTAGTCATAAACCCAATTCCAATTGAGATGTCTCAAACTGCAAAGATGATTTATGAGAAGACTAGGACGGGCATTCACGGAGCCATTGGCGATGACCGTTTACCAAATTTTGCTGATCTAGTTCCCTTGAGACAGATATGTTCGCATCCCGAACTAGATGCCTTCAAAAAAGGAGAGCCCTTAAATCCTATTGCAAACAGTCATAAATACGAAAGATTGGTTGAAATCTTAACGCAATCAGAAAATCAAAAATCCATAATTTTCACTCAATGGATCCCCATGATAAATCTGATGTCCCAGGACTTAGGTAAAAGATTTAAAAACCACTTCATAGGCAGCATTACTGGAGATGTTGATCAAAAAGATCGGCAAAAAATTATAGACAAATTTTCTGATTACGATGGGGGCGGTATTTTAATTTTGAATTATCAAGTTGGTGCAACGGGCTTAAATATTCAAGCAGCAGATAATGTCATTTTATATTCACCAGACTGGGGGCCGGCAACAGAAGACCAAGCTATAAAAAGAGCCCATCGAATTGGCCGTAAGGATCCTGTTAAAGTTTATAAGCTTTTTTATGCTCATACTTTGGAAGAAGTGATGTATGAAATGATTGAGAAGAAGAGAGCAATTGGTGATGCAGCAGTTTTAGAAAACTCTGGAGAAGACTCTAGCTCAGCTTTAATTGAATATTTAGGTGGTAAACAACTCTTAAGTGTTACGCCAATGGAGGATTAGTATTATGAATATGTTAGTTATTGCAAGTGCTTTTGCTTTTCTTTTAGGTTCAATTCTTGGTTTTGGCATAGCTTTTTATTTTTTTTATATCAGATCTAATCCAATTTCAGAAGAAATAGAATCTGAGGAAGAATCTTTTACTGAAGAGATAACTCTTAAAGATGTTTACGATAAAGTTGTCAAAAGTGAAGAGAATACTGATGAGTTAGGAAGTCAAATTAATTCCATTTATAAAAGTTTTACTTCGCCTATCGAACAAGGGCAACATGGAGAGGATCTGCTTAAACTCATTTTTGAGGGCAGTGGTTTAATTGAAGGCGAACAATATATTTACAACCGAGGTACTTCCGAGGGCAGGCCAGATTACATTGTAAAACTTCCTAACAAGGGAGCAGTTATAGTTGATGCAAAATTCAACTCTAGAAATTTCACAAGAGCATATGAAACAGATGATTTAGATGAGCGAGAGAGTCTTTTTGAGCAGTCCGCAAACGATGTAGAAAAAACTGCCAAAGAATTATCCAGCAGAACTTACACAGATATTGAAGGCATTGATACTGCAGAAATGATCTTTATGTTTTTACCTAATGATAATATCTATGCAAATGCTGTAAATAAGAAAGAAAATCTATTGGAACAGTGCTACAAAGGCTTTCCGGTTGGAAAGCAATCAAATAAAACGCCAATAATTCTAGTTACTCCCAGTTCGTTAACCTCAAGCCTAAAAGTAGTATCAATGATGTGGAAAGAAAGGAATCTTTATAGAAATATCTCAGATGTAAAAAAATCCTTAAAAAAATTGCATCAAGGTTTTAAAACTTTTAACCAAAACTTTGTAAAAGGCGGAAAAGATTTACTCAGCGCAAGTGATAGCTTCAGAAAGGTATATAGTAAATTTAGCTCACTCAGTGACGAGGTACAAGCAGTCGAGGAAACTATTGATGTCGTTCCTATAGATGATTTAGATGACAGTAAATTTATGACACATAAAACACAAAAACCCTTATCCGCAGCAGATATTGAAAAGCTCGAGGATAAAGTTGAAACATAAGTTTACCTTTATCGATCTTTTTGCGGGTATTGGAGGGATGCGAATTCCTTTAGAAGAACTTGGCGGAAAATGTGTTTTTTCTTCTGAGATCGATAAGTATTGTATTCAGTCTTATAAAGCAAATTTTGAAGAAGAACCTCATGGCGACATCACTCAAATAGATGAGAAGAATATTCCTAAACATACTATTTTAGTTGCTGGATTTCCTTGTCAGGCTTTTTCTCATGCAGGATTAAAAAAAGGATTTCAAGACACTCGCGGTACTCTGTTCTTTGATATAGCAAGAATCCTCAAGCATAAAAAACCAGAGGCTTTTTTACTAGAAAACGTTAAAGGCTTAAGAGGGCATGATAAAGGGAAGACTTTAAACATAATCATTAAAACTCTCAATGAATTAGGTTATCAAAGCATAAATTTAGAAGTTCTTAATTCAAAAAACTTTGGATTACCGCAAAACAGAGAAAGAATTTTTATTGTAGGTTTTAAAAAATATTCAATTTTTAATTTTCCCCAGCCACTAAATAAGAAGACTAGACTCGGAACAATTCTTCACAAAAATGCAGCAAGGAAACTTACAATTTCTGACAAATTGTGGGATAGCCATCAAAAACGAAAGCAAAAAAATAAAGTCTTAGGTAGAGGGTTTGGCTATTCCAGTTTTAATAGAGATGCAGAATACACTAGTACAATTTCAGCTCGTTACTATAAAGACGGGTCAGAAATTCTAATTGAACAAAAAAACAAAAATCCAAGAATGTTATCTCCAAGAGAGGCAGCTAGACTTCAAGGGTTTCCTGAAAGTTTTAAAATTGTAGTAAGTAATCTACAAGCCTATAAGCAGTTTGGAAATTCTGTTTCTGTTCCTGTTATCAGAGAAATCGCTAAGGAGATTCTCGTTACTCTTAATATTAAGTGAAATGTCTTACACCAGAAAATGTAATGAATGCGGGCAACTAATTAGCCTGCGAGAAATGCCAGGGGGACAATGGGTGGCTTTTGATATAGGAACTGATAAACCGCATAAACATTTTAAAGAAAATAAAATAAATTCAAAGAATTCTTTTCCCCAAGAAAAAATAAAAAAAATTAACGAAGTAAGATCAGATATTAAAAATGCAATATCAAGAAGCCAAATAATAAAGATAGCTTATTTAGATAAGAAAGGAACTGTCACAGAAAGAGAAATTTTTCCAATTAACGTTATACAAGATGGAGATATAAGAAAATTGTCGGCATATTGTACTTTGAGAAATTCTTCAAGAATATTTATAGTCGAAAATATTTTAAATTCAGAACTTGCAGGAAGTATGCCGAATTGGTTTCGAGAAAGGTCAGAAATTTTATCTTCAGATGAAAAGATTGAAAGCTCTAAAAATGAATATAATTCTGATATAGGCGATCTTGACGACTTCTTTTCGACAATCAAAAATATGTTTAAGCTCTTTGGAATTATTATTTTATTAATTTTTATTGCAAGCTTTTTTTAAAAATATTTTTCTGTTAGATCACTTGCTAGTTTTTTAAATTTGTCCCTAAGTTTCTTTGGTTCCAATATTTCAACATCTGCACCAAAACTTTTGAGCCATTGCTCAAACTGTAAAGTATCCGTCATTCTGGCAGAAACTAATAATCTGCCATCAATCTTCTTTTCTATTTTTTGTGTTCCATTTAGAGGAGTTTCCATTAAATGAGCTGCTGCGGTGAAGTCAAATAAGGCTTTAAAAGTATAAAGTTTCTTTGAATATTCAAAACTTAAGTTATTGGTATGGGTAAATTCATCTAAATCAAAATCCTTAGGTTCACGTATTTTTTCATCAAGAATTTCTACACTTTCGAAGCGGTGAAGGGGCAAGTATCTTGGGTTCTCTTTGTCTTCATCCATCATGCAAATCAGGTAATTAATGCTACCTTTCATGACTAACCCTAAAGGATGAATATGTCTTAGGCTTGATTTAGTATCTCCACGTTTTCGATAAAGGGCTCTAATTTGTTGCCCTTCGAAGGTTGCTTTATATAAAGCTTGTTCAGCCGATTTATTAAGAATTGGGTTCTTAAAACGCAACATCTCAGGCAAGACTCTAACTCGGTTGCGCCAGCGGTTAATCAATCTAGGGCTCGTGTCTTTTAAGACATTGTTGGCTCGCTTAAAAAAATATCCAATTCTTTTGAAACTTGCCTTTGGCATGATGGGTTCTAAATACTGTTCTGCCAAAGAAATAGTTAATGCCTCTATTGGATCCATTGCAGGAGCTTGAATCCCTAAGCCCTCTTCAGTCCAGGACCAGCCATAAGGTTTGTCTCGGTCATCACAGATCAAAGGCAAAACCCTTTCCAAAGAAACTAAATCTCTTTGTATGGTGCGTTCGTCTACGTCATATCCACGATCGCTCAATTGCTCTTTCAATTTCTTGGTATAAGTTTTTCTTGGTGCCCGAGGGATTAGCTCCAACATGGATATTTGTCTCAAGGTAGGATTACTCATAGTGCTCTCTTAATTATTTAATCTTAACTTTCCACAGCGACATAATCTGTCGCTTCTTGTAACTATAGTACGCCGCTTTCTAAAAATAAATATGATCAGAAAATTAGATAAAAAAACACTTCATGAGTCCATGATAGATACTTCAATTGCATTGCCAATTGCTTGGGTAACTTCCTATGGTACTTTGGCTTTGATGATGAATTTGGGCATGGCAAATGCCTTTTTAATTTCTGCAATACAGACTTTGGTTTTGACTATTGTCTCGGTAGTCAGAAAATATATTGTAAGATCGGTTTTTAAAAAAACCAAAAATTTTTCGACTAATCAGGTCTTAGTGCCAAGATAAAATGATTAAGAAAGAAGACAAAGATAAAGAAGAAGAAAAAAATAAGGACGGAGAGATCACTCAAGAGACTCTTGAAGCGCTTGCAAAAAAATAT
Source organism: uncultured SAR86 cluster bacterium (assembly GCA_902635045.1). Taxonomy (GTDB): domain Bacteria; phylum Pseudomonadota; class Gammaproteobacteria; order Magnimaribacterales; family AG-339-G14; genus CASICS01. The sequence continues at coordinate 227,815 of CACPMT010000001.1, forward strand.
AATGTTAAAATCTTGCCTGATGATCACCCGATCTACCGAGAGCCGCCAACCATTATTATTGGTCCTAGTATTAGAAATAAAAAAAAGAAGTAAAATATTTAAATCTCTTTTAAATTTTTTTTGAAACTAGTATAGGGTAGGAAGATGATACTAATATTAAACCACAGCAAATTAATACCCAGCCAGGAATAGAAATGCCCATAAGACTCCACATAACTTCAGCACAATTGCCATCACCTATAAATAGCATGCTTAAAGCATCAGCAAAATAAGATTTATCAATTAGATAGGCAAGATCTGGTCCGCAAGTTGGTACTTGATCCGCCGGTAAAGATTGTAGATATAAATGCCTAGTGGCTGAGGCTGCACCGCCAGCACTAAAAAATGCAGTGAGTCCAAAATAAACTTTTGGATATTGATTATGGATCAGTCCAATGAGGGCTGCCAAGCCAGCCAGAGCGACAGCAATGCGTTGAATAATACACATTGGACAGGGCTCTAAGCCCAAAGCATATTCCATATAATAAGCAGTACCAAGCAAGGCCAGACAAAAAACCAATATAAAAGTAAGGGCTATTCTCATTATTTAAAAAAACTCTTACAGTAATTATATCTAACCATTAAACTAAAGTATCCATGGTCAAACCAGAAAGCACTTCAGATAACGACGCCGTCATTTTGGTGGATGGTTCGTCTTATGTTTATCGTGCTTATCATGCGTTGCCACCGCTTTCGACTTCGACTGGTCAACCAACTGGCGCAGTCAGAGGCGTCACCACCATGGTGATGCGAATTTTAGAAGATCATCCAGACAGTCCAGTGGGCATGATCTTTGATGCTAAAGGTAGTACTTTTCGACACGATATGTACGATCAGTACAAAGCCAACCGGCCACCTATGCCAGATGATTTGCGCCCACAAATCCAACCTATTTATGACATTTGTGAAGCTTTGGGGTTGAAGATTTTTGTTGTTGATAATGTCGAGGCGGATGATGTGATTGGCACTTTGGCCACTCAAGCAGAAGCGCAAGGTATCAAGACGGTGGTTTCGACGGGCGATAAAGACCTTGCGCAACTGGTTACTAAAAATATTCGTTTGGTTAATACCATGAGTAATGAAGTTTTGGATGAAGCGGGCGTAATGAAAAAATTTGGCGTCAAACCAAATCAAATCATCGACTATTTAGCTCTAGTTGGCGATACCTCAGATAATATTCCAGGCGTACAAAAAGTCGGCCCTAAAACAGCTGTGAACTGGTTAACTAAATACGAAACCGTTGAGAATATTATTACCAATGCTGAAGAAATTTCAGGCAAGGTTGGTGAATATCTTCGTGAAGGTATTGAACAATTAAAACTCTCCCAACAACTTACGACCATTAAAAAAGATGTGGAATTAGATTTTGGTATTAATGATTTGAAAGTTGGTAAAAGAGATACTGATAAATTACACAAGCTTTTCACTGACCTAGAATTTAAAACACTTATTAAAAGTGCTACTGCTAAAGAGAAAGCCAAACCAACAAAAAAAGAATACGTTGCACCATCAACAGAAGAACATGTTCCGCCAAAAGCTGTCGATTCAAAATACCAATGTATTTTAACTGAGAAAGATCTTGATGCTTTGATAAAAAAATTATCCAAAGCAAAAATTCTAGCTCTTGATACCGAAACCGATGGGCTTGATTTTACTGTGGCAAATTTAGTTGGTATTTCAGTTTCAGCTAAAGCTGGTGAAGCGGCTTATATTCCTATCCAGCATGACTATGAAGGTGCGCCCAAACAACTTTCAAAAAAAATGGTAATTGAAAAATTAAAACCCTTGCTTGAAAAAGTACCGGTAGTCGGTCAGCACATAAAATTTGATCGCAATGTTTTAGCTCAACACGGTTTGGAATTAAATAATATCGGTAGCGATAGCATGCTGATGTCCTATGTCCTTGACTCAACGGCAACTCGACATAATTTAGACGCGATGGCTAAGTTTTATTTGAACTACGAGACGACAACTTATGAAGAAGTTGCTGGCAAAGGCGTCAAACAAATCACATTCAATCAGGTGAATTTAGAGAGTGGCAGCCATTATGCTGCAGAAGATGCAGATATTACTTTTCGTTGTTACGAATTATTAAAAGAAAAGCTTTCCCAAAAACCCGAGTTAGAAAAAGTGCTGTCTGAAATTGATCTACCAATGATTAAAGTTTTGTCAGAGGTTGAACAAAACGGTGCATTGATCGATCCAGACGTTCTGAGAATTCAATCCAACAATTTGGGGCAACGCATCAGCGGCTTGGAAGAAAAAGCTTTCAGTGAAGCTGGCAAAGAATTCAATTTGGCATCTACCAAAGATCTACGAGAAATATTTTTTGAGGAAATGAACATGCCGGTAATGAAGAAAACGCCAGGCGGTCAGCCATCTACCGATGAATCGGTATTGCAAGATCTGGCAAGAGATTATGAACTTCCCAAAATTTTGTTGGAACATAGAACACTAGCAAAACTTAAAAATACTTATACCGATAGTTTGCCAGAGCAGATTTCACCAAAGACAGGCCGCATACACACTTCTTATCTACAAGCTGTTACAACAACAGGAAGATTATCTTCAGCAGATCCAAACTTGCAAAATATTCCCATTAAAACCGAAGAGGGACGAATGATTCGTAACGCTTTTGTGGCGCCTAAGGGACAAAAACTTTTATCAATTGATTACTCGCAAATTGAATTAAGAATTATGGCTCATCTTTCTAAAGACAAAGGAATGATTTCGGCATTTCAAAATGGAGAAGACATTCACTCAGCGACAGCTGCAGAAGTTTTTGGAAATCCTGGAGAGGCCGCCTCTGAAGAAGACAGACGCAGTGCCAAAGCCATTAACTTTGGTCTTATCTATGGCATGTCCGCTTTTGGCTTGGGCAAAGCTTTAGGCATCCCAAGGAATATGGCGCAAGAATATATCGATTCTTATTTTTCCAAATATCCAGGTGTGAAGCTGTATATGGAACAAACCAAAGAAATCGCTCGAGAAAAAGGCTATGTCGAAACCTTGTTTGGACGAAGGCTATATTTACCAGGCATTCATAGTGGTAGAACGAGACAAGCGGCAGAAAGAGCGGCAATTAATGCCCCGATGCAAGGTACGGCAGCAGATATTATGAAAATTGCCATGATTAATATTCAAGATTGGTTGGAAAAAGAAAAGATAAAAGCAAAAATGATTTTGCAGGTGCATGATGAAGTTATTTTAGAAGTGGCCACCAAGGAGGCTGATTCGGTGGCAACAAAAATTTCAGAAATTATGTCAAAGGCAGCCAAACTAAGCGTGCCTTTGGAAGTTGAGAGCGGCATTGCCGATAATTGGGGCGAAGCACACTAAGCAGTGAACTTTTTTCAAAGGAGCTATGTCTAAAGACTTTCTCCTAAGAAAACTAAGGAATCTTCCTTAGAGCCCATTGATACTCTCTCTCCTCCTTTTTTGTCAATGGGCGCTTAGGCGGATTCCACCCAAGATAAAATGTTCTTTGTCAGCTGTTCCACGCCATCATGCGTCTTGGCAGAAAACAATAGCGGTTCATTGAGTAACTTCAAATTTATCAATTCTTTTTTACTCGCCGATAAAACGTTTAATCCTTGGTTACGAGATAATTTATCGGCCTTGTTCAGTAACAATTGGACTGGGAGATGGTATTGCCTACACCAAGCTAAAAAATCTTGGTCAGCTTTCTGGAAGGGGTGTCTGATATCCATGATCAAAATAATGCCGCGTAGTGATTCTCTTGAATTCATGTAATTCGTAATCTGCCGACCCCAATCTTTTTGCATTTTTTTTGATGCTTTGGCATAACCGTAACCTGGCAAGTCAACGAGTTTATAGTCAACGTCACTATTGATGCTGAAAAAATTAATGGATTGAGTTCGACCTGGGGTATTGGAGGTTTTCGCCAGTTTTTTGGAGTTCGCTAAAGCATTGATAATGCTCGATTTACCCGAGTTTGAGCGGCCGCAAATGGCTACTTCGTTGCCAAAATCCTCAGGATATAGCTTAGCCTCAGTACAAGCCGATAAAAACTCTATATTCAAATAACTACTTTTTCTATTCATCTCTAAAACAGGGCAAATTCAATTGCTATGGTATATAATTCACGCTCGCATAGCCCGCAATATAGAACAAAAATGATAAAAAAATTAATTTTTTCAGCTTTTATTTTACTTCTAGCGCCCTTATTCCATGCAGTATCAGCAGCTGATGCAAGTAAAATAGCCAAGGCTCCTCTTAGAGGAGACCCTATTGCTGGTGAAGGAAAAGTTATGGTTTGTGCTAGTTGTCACGGAGTCGATGGCAATAGTGTAGTTGGCCAGTGGCCAACTTTGGCAGGACAACGAGAAAGCTATCTGTTTGATCAACTTGAACATATAAAGGACGGCGAAAGGGTGATTGCCTCGATGATGGGGTTATTGGATGCTTATGATTATGATGATTTGAGAGATATGGCGGCTTATTATGCTGCGCAACAAGTAAAGGTTGGACAAGCGGAAAAAGAAAATTTAGCGCTTGGAGAAAAAATTTATAGGGCAGGAAATATAAATTCGGGTGTTCCTGCTTGTACGGGTTGTCACGGTGCCAAAGGAAAAGGCATAGAATCTGCTGGATATCCAATGTTAGGTGGTCAAAAGGCTGAATACGTAGTTACTTCTCTTATTGCATATCAAAATGGCAACAGAGGACATGACACTAAAGGAAAATCAATGCAAGGAATAGCTGCCAGACTTACTCTAGAAGAAATTCAGGCAGTGGCTAATTATGTCTCAGGTCTTTACTAAATTTTTTGTTTTTTCTTTAATTTTTCTTCTTAGCGCTCAGTGCTCCGAAGCGGCAGACAAGTATAAACCTGGTAGACATTATGAGGTTTTATCGCAGCCAGTTTTAACTAGAGACAATTCTAAAGTCGAAGTCATTGAATTTTTTTGGTTTGGCTGTGGCCATTGCTTTACCTTGGAAGGCTCACTTACTGATTGGAAAAAAGAATTACCCACTTCAGTTGATTTCTACAGATACCCTGTCATCTGGAATAAAATGGTGGAAACTCATGCAAAGTTATTTTTTATTGCTGAGGCTCTAAACAAACCAGAGATAATTGATGGCGTTTTCTCTGCCATTCATATTCAACAAAAAATGCTCGCCTCGGATAAGGAGATTATTCCTTTTATTAAGACCTACGGTGTATCAGAAGATGAATATATTGGCTTAATAAATTCCTTTGGTTTGAAAAATAATGTCAAAAAAGCTGATCTTTTTGGTCAAAAATACGGTATAAAAGGCGTCCCAACTTTCATTGTGAATGGTAAATACGCTGTTTCTGGAAATCGCGAGATTGGAACAAAGGATTTACTTGATGTGGTTGATTTTTTAATAGCGAAAGAAAGAAAACAATAAATGAGTAAATACAAGTCGAACCTGTTCATTCCGGGGCACACTCTTGACCGATTAGAGCGCGGCTTAAACAGCAATGCCGATGCCCTAATTATCGACTTAGAAGATGGTTGCCCAGCTGATAAAAAGATATTGGCACGAGAAGAACTCATTAATCTTCTTAAAGAAAATGCTTTTACCAAACCGGTTTTTATCAGAGTCAACGATGCGATGGATGCTATCGGCAGAGAAGATATTGATGCCATTTCTCCATATCAAGATCAGATAGAAGCAATAATTCTTCCTAAAACTCAAAGTTTTGACTTTTTAGCAACTTTAGCTCCAATGATTGATTTTTCAAATAAGTTGGTTCCTTTAATCGAAACACCAAGAGCAATTGACACCGTAACGCAAATCGCTGCTTTCAAAGATGTCGTTGGTTTATTTTTTGGAGCTGCTGATTCTTCAGCTAGCTTGGGATGTAAGCTTGCTTGGGAGCCTTTGCTATATGCTAGACAAAAGGTAGTACTCGCAGCAGCAATGTATAACTTATTCACCATCGATGCGCCATTTTTTTATATTGATGATAAAGAAGGATTAAAAAAAGAAGCTGAAGCAGTTAAAAATCTAGGCTTTACAGGTAAAGCAGCCATCCATCCTGATCAAATTGATTTTATTAATGAATCTTTTGCTCCTACTTCTGAAGAAATTGCTGAAGGTAAAAAAGTTTTAGAAGAGTATCAAAAATCAGGCGGAGGTGCAGTTAAGATTGACGGCCAAATGGTTGATGAGCCAATAGCTGAGGCTATGAGGCTCAAAATCTCTCTTGGAGAAGAAGAAAACGAAGACTAGATTTTATGTCGTCACCCCTCAAAGGAATTAAAATTCTCGATTTAACGCACATGTTGGCTGGTCCTTACGGGACTATGGTTTTGGCTGACCTTGGTGCAGAAATTATAAAGATCGAGCCCCCATTAAAAGGAGAGATAACAAGAAACCTGTTGAAAAATGATCCGGATTATTCTGTAGATGGAGTGGGTGCCTACCATTTAACACTTGGAAGAAATAAAAAAAGCTTAACCTTGGATCTAAAATCCGATCCAGGAAAGAATATTTTTTATCAATTGGTAAAAAAAGCCGATGTTGTCATTGATAACTTTAGCTCAGGTGTTACGAAACGACTTAAAATTGATCACGAAACCTTAAAGGCTCATAACGAAAAAATTATTTCTTGTTCGATAAGTGGTTTTGGCGAAGACGCTGAGTCGAATAGACCCGCATATGACAACGTCATCCAAGGTGTGAGTGGGTTAATGTCTTTTACCGGTTTGAATTCAGAAAATCCAGTAAAGTCAGGTGTTCCAATAAGTGATTTATCGACTGGGCTTTTTGCCATCATTGGCATATTGACAGCTCTTAGAAAAAAAGAAGCAACTGGAATTGGTGAGAAAATTGATATATCTATGTTGGATTGTCAGGCTAGTTTATTGAATTATATGGCCACCATGCATTTAATTTCTGGGAAAGATCCAGAGCCTATTGGAAACGAACATCCTGTGCACACTCCCTTTAATTCATACAAGACCGCTGATGGTTTTATAATTTTAAGTGTTGTGCATGAGGACTTTTGGCCCAACCTCATCAAAGCTTTAGACTTAAAAGATTTAGACAAAGAGGAGTATAAGTCTGTTACTGGTAGGTCAAAAGATAGAGCCTTAATAGACTCAGTGCTGCAAAAGATATTTATTACTAATTCAACCGATCATTGGTTGAAGATATTAAATGATCATCGAGTACCTTGTGGTCCAGTAAACAAATTATCCGAAGTTTTTAATGATCCAGATTTGATCAAAAGAGACATGATAGCTGAAGTCCTCCAACCTTCAGGGAAAGCAGTCAAAATGCCTGGCAACCCTGTAAAAATAGGAGATGCCAAAACAGAATACAAAAGTTCTCCAGAATTAGGTGAGCATTCTGCTGAAATTCTAAATAATTGGTTGGGAATGACTGAAGAGCAGATAGCCGAGCTAAAAGAAGAAAATATTATTTAATAATAACTTGGACTATCTCTATAATGCACGATCATATGTATTCTTATAAAAAGATAATTATTTTAATAGTTTTTTTCGCAGGATTCGCGAGCTCATCTGATATGAGAGAATCCGCTATTGAAGAAAGAACCAAACCCGCAGGATCAATATGTCTAAAAGGTGATGGCTGTGGAATCTCTAGCGCTGGCCCTGGTTACAAAGTCAATCCTTTAGCCACAATGACTAGCACACCAGTTGAAGTAAGTTCTAATAAAATTGCTTTGTCTGAAGGTCCCGAGCACGAAGTTAAAATGCTTAATTCGGGAGCGGATGGAATTATGGTTTTTGAACCGGCTGTGATAAAAATTTCTAAAGGAGATACCGTCAATTTTGTAGCCACAGATATGTCTCATAATTCCGCTTCTCTTGATGGGATGATTCCGGCAGGCGCAAATTCTTGGAATGGAGCCTTGAGTCAAGACATTAGTATTACTTTTACAGAGGAAGGAGTTTATGTCTATCAATGTACGCCACACGCTATGATGGCAATGGTGGGCGTCATTCAAGTTGGCGAGGCTGTTAATTTGGATGCAGTAAAAGCTGAAGCTAGTCAGAAAAAATCCATTTTTGTGTCCAATACCGATCGTTTAGATGAGTATCTGTCTAGGCTCTAAAAAGCAGCAATTGCAGATTCTAAGTCTTTCCAATTTCTTACCTCTGGAACATGGCATTCCTGTCCATCAGGCCAAGAGTTCTCCAAGGCATTAAGCCATATTGCTTTAAAACCAACATTGAGTGCTCCTTCGATGTCATTTACAGGATGATCACCAACATGACAAATTTCATTTGCTTTGAGCTTAGTGATCGACATCGCTTCTTCAAACATTTTTGCACCAGGCTTGCTGTCATTGACCATTTCCGCATTCAAATAAAAATCAAACAAATGATCAATGCCTAAAGTTTTGATACTTGCATTACCGTTAGTCAAAACTCCTAGCTGGTATGTTTCTTTAAGTTTTTTTAAAACTTCTAGTACATGATCAAAATAGGTTACCTTATGGCGCTCATCTAAAAAAATTTTAAAGGCCTCTTCGGAATCTTTCAAAGCAACAGAACTCTCAACGCCATTTTCCAACAACAATGTCTCAATAACTTTTTTTCTTAATTCAGACAATCTATTAGCTAGGGAAGGCTCAGCTTTGATTAGTGTTTGCCACATTTCTCTTTCTTTTTTACTAAAAAGGATTCCATCCATTTGGGGATGTTTTCCGATCAACCAATCATTCGAAAGTTTATGAGAATTCATTATGACGTCATAGAGAGGCCACAAAGTGTCATCTAAATCAAAAGTAACTGCTTTAATAGTCATATTATTTTTTGGCATGTGGATGGCTTTTATCATAAACCTTAGCCAAATGCTGAAAATCTAATTTTGTATAAATTTGGGTAGTTGATAAATTAGCATGGCCAAGAAGTTCTTGTACAGCTCTTAAATCACCGCTTGATTCCAGAATATGAGAAGCAAAAGAATGTCTCAGCATATGGGGATGAATATATGGCAACCCCATCTTGCCACTCATTTTTTTTAAGCCATTTTGCACCGACCTTTGACTTAGTCTCTTTCCTAAATTATTAATAAATATTGCTCTCTCTTTATTCTCAACTCGTTCTTCACGATGTTTTAACCAAATTTTGATGGCTTCTATAGCTTTTGAACCAATTGGAACTTCTCTTTCTTTTTGTCCTTTCCCTAAGACTCTGCACATTTGACCTTCAATGGAAAGATCGTTCATATCCAACTGACATAATTCAGAAAGCCTCAATCCAGAAGAATACAACAATTCAGCAATAGCTTTGTCTCTATAGTCGCCCCAATTTTTGGGTTCAAATTGCAATAATTTGTTTACCATATCCGTATCTAAAGCTTTTGGTAAAAGTGAATTCAATTTGGGCGCCGAGATACCAAGTATAGGATTTTCTCGTGTCAAACCTTCAAGGCTTAAATACTTATAGAAACTTCTTAATGAAGATAAGATCCTAGCAACGCTTCTTGGACTTAATCCTTGACGTCTATAGGCTCCTATAAAGTTTCTGATATCTGCTTGTTTTAAATCCGACCAGGAAGAAAATTTTTTTTCTGAAAGGAAGTTATTAAATTTAAGCAAGTCGTTTTCGTAGCTTTTAACGGTATGGTCAGAGTAGTTTTTGGCATTTTTGAGATATTTTAAAAAATTAGTAATATCTTTATGCATCAGTATCACCTAAAAGAGAATCAATTTGATGGCTTATAACAGCTAATACAAACTCTAAGAATAAAGTTTCACTATCTTTTGTAAATTTACCTTTTTTTGAACTTCCTAGAGCTAAAGTGCCTGCAATTTTATTGGAGGAAAACTTACAAATTGCACCTTCTTCAACCATTGCTTTGCTTCCAAAAACTAATGCCGAAAGTTCAGTCTTTAGTTCCCCCAAATAAATTGTATTTTCTTTGAACACATTTGAAAATATAGGAGTTGCTATTTCAGGAGGTATGATTTTTTCCGGTGATAGATCATATAGCTCTTCTTGAGTGAAGAAAAACAATTTACATTTCTCTGTGCCAAATTCTTTTTTAAAGAAAAGCTCTACTTGATCACTAAGATTATTCAAATTCTGAGCTTTAAGGATTATCAAGATTAATTTTTGAACTTTGATAAATAATTTATGGTTAAATTCTGCGTTTGTGAGAAATTCACTTAATTTAGAATTTGTAAGTAAACTTTTCTTTTTAATTATTTCTACTTGTTTTTCAATTAAAGAGACTGCCTCACCACTTTCGTGTTTTATGTCTAAATCTTCTAAAGAATCTGGGTTTTTTAAAAAAAAGTCTGGGTTTTCGCTTAAATATTTAATAACTTCACTTTCAGATATTTTTTTACTGAAGATACTCATATATTTAATGTTACCGCTTTTGCTCTGTAGTTCGCAGTACCAGTCAGTGAAACTTTTCCACAAGATAAGTCCGTTTCCGTTTCTAAAAATCCTTCGTTGAAATTTACTTTGATTTTTTGATTTAAATTTCTTGTTTTTCGCCCAATTATCGCAGCAGCACAAGCACCACTTCCACACGCTTGGGTCTCGCCTACACCTCTCTCTACAACTCTTAGGTTTATCTCAGAATCATTAACACTATTTGCAAAGCCTACATTAATACCGTCTTTAAAAATTCCACTTTTCTGTAGCGCAGCCCCAACTTCTGGAACATTAAGCTCTTTATCGTAATTAAAGATAACCGCATGAGGATTGCCCACAGAAACCACATCAAAAAATATTTCTTTATCATTAAAGTTGAAAGAATTAATGTCACCATCTTTTATTCCAATGTCTTCAGCTCTAAAACTAATATTAAACATATCAACCTTTAATTGATTTTTTTTCGTATTGGAAACAATGACAAGATCATTTCCAACCATAAAATTGACCTGATTAGAAAAAACTAATTTTTGATCAAATATATATTTAGATATACAACGAATACCGTTTACACAGTTTTCTGCTTCACTTCCATCTTGATTGAAAATTTTAATTTGAAAATCAAAACTACTATCACTAGGAGGTAAAATGACCATAACTTGATCGATAGAAAAGTCATGATCAAAATTCAATATTTTAGAAATCTCTTTAGAACTTGGTTCAAAGAATTGAGTAACTCCATCGATAATAACGAAGTCATTTCCTAAAGACTCCATATATTGAACCACCAACATTCAAATATCCTCTAATTGTAAAGTATCTTCAAAACTCTCTGCTTTTCTTATTTCAGAAAAGTTTGTTCCTGAAACTAATATTTCTGCAGGCTTTAAGCGCAAATTATAATTTGAGCTCATACTCGATCCGTAAGCACCAGCAGAATATATAACTAGGTGATCGGCTTCTTTAGCAGAGATAGAAAAATCATCCCCAAAAGAATCAGCTGTTTCACAGACTGGACCGACGACGGAATAGATATCATCTTCATTTTCACTATATAAAATATTCTCTATTTTGTGTCTAGCGTTATAAAGAGAAGGACGCATGAGATCATTCATGCCTGCATCAACAACTAAAAATTTTCTTTGACCATTTTCTTTTACACCTATTACCTTGGTAACAAGAACCCCAGCTTGAGCAATAATTGATCTACCCGGTTCTAAAAGAAGATCATATTTTTCTGTTTTACTTTTAATTTTTTTAACAAGTTCTGAAGGATCAAAATTAGTTTTTATTTCATAATCAATTGCCAATCCACCGCCAACATCTAAGTGATCAATAGGATGACCAAGAGCTTCCATTTCACCTGCCAGGCTTTGCAATTTTGCTAATAGCTCTAAATAGAGCCCTGTATCAGTTATTTGTGAACCAATGTGGGCGGTTAGACCAACCAAATTCATTTGTTCATTTGAAAATTGCTTTGCTAAAAGCAATGCTTCTTCCTCTGACATACCAAATTTACAATCTGCCTTCCCTGTTTCAATATAGGGATGGGTATCTCCTTTCATATCCGGATTTATTCGAAAAGAAATTCTAGGATTTTTATTTAAATCAATTATGTTTTTCAATTCAAAAGCAGATTCCACATTTATTGAGTAAATGTCCAAATCAGCTGCTAATTTTAATTCTTCTTTGGTTTTACCAACTCCTGAAAAGACAATTTTTCTCGGATTCGCCCCTGCTTTTATAACCTTTTGTAACTCACCACCAGAAACAACATCAAATCCTAATCCCTTATCTACAAAAGATCTTAAAATATTTAGATTATTGTTAGCTTTTACCGAATAACAAACTAAATCAGAAGAGGCCATATTTGACATGTAAGCTTCACACGAGGCATCCAAGCTAGCTTTTGAGTAAAGATAAAACGGAGTGGGAATTTCTCGAGTTATTTCCTCAATTGAAATACCTTCAAGAAACAATTTTCCTTCTTTAAAAGTGAAATTATCTGGTCTCATGATTGATAAAGTTTTCTGTTGGCAATGACAATGGCCCTTTCACACCACAAGCGGAGAAAGAAATTAGAACGAGAAAAGTAAGTATTGTTAATTTTTTCATTTTTAAAATCCTCCCTATTCAATGATGAGGTGGTTTCTCATATTGTATAGGATCAAAGCCGTGTTTAGACTTTTCTTGTTTGGATTTTGTTCTTTCTTTTTTAGTTTTTTTTGAGGTTTTTTTCAATTCGATTAATAATAAACAGATTGAGCATATTTACTTTCGAAAGGAATTATTTCATCAAAACGTTCTTCTCTAATCTTTTTAACCCAGTCTGGGTCTGACAACAGTGCTCGACCCACAGCGACCATGTCGAATTCTTCGGCATCTAATCGACTGACGAGTTCATCTATTGGTGCACTTTCTACTGCATCCTCACCCGCATATAGACCAATAAAATCGGATTTTAAGCCAACACTTCCCACAGTGATCGTTGGTAGGCCAGAAATCTTTTTTGTCCAGCCCGCTAGATTAAGATCTGAACCTTCAAATTCAGGTTCCCAGTATCTTCTATTGCTTGCATGAAAAACATCGACCCCAGCATCAACAAGGGGCATGAGAAATTTTTCTAATTCATCTGGAGTGTGAGCCAATTTTGCCTCGTAGTCTTGTTGCTTCCACTGTGAAAATCTAATTGCAATTGGGAAATCTCTCCCTATTTCTTTTCTTGCTCTTTTGATAATTTCACAAGCAAATTTTGTTCGTTTATCAATTTCGCCTCCATAACTATCATCTCTTTGATTGGTGCCTTCCCAGAAGAAATTATCAATCAGATAACCATGAGCGCCATGTAATTCAACACCATCAAAGCCAAGATCTTTGATTTTGAGAATATCTTTGACGAAGCACTCAATCAACATTTCTACTTCATCAGCTGTCATTGCATGAGCAGCTTGTTTGTTAGTGTTAACCAATCCAGACGGAGTGTAGCCCGGTACTTTTGGATCTGGAGCCATGCCTTCCTTTCTCATAGCACCAACATGCCAAAGTTGCGGAAAAATTTTTGAACCTTCGGCCTGAACTACTTCAATTATTTTTTTCCAACCTTCATCTGCTTTATCCTGAAACCCAGGAACATTTGGGTAACCGCTTGATGACGGGTGACTGACTTCAACACCCTCAGTAATAATTAAACCCACTTCTCCCGCGGCACGTCTTTGGTAATAATCTCTGACATTATCCCCAGGGATGCCATCTGGAGACATCATGCGAGTCATCGGAGCCATCGCAATCCTGTTGGGCACTTCTAGCTTATTAATTGTTATTGGTTTAAATAAAGATTTCATAAAATTCTCCTAAAATTTGAAACTTTTTTAAATTTTTAATTTATTTTTAGCTTGGGTTATTTGTTTTAAAACTTGACTCGGAGCTGTTCCACCAATACTGTTTTTTGAAGATATTGATTTCAAAGGATCTAAGTGTTTAAAAACATCTTTCTCAATTAATGCATTTAATTTTTTTAATTCTTTCAATGATAACTCAGATAATAAAAAATCTTTTGATTCTGCTAGTTGAACGGCTTTTCCCGAAATGGCATGAGCATCTCTAAAAGGTATACCTTTCATTACTAAATACTCAGCTAAATCAGTAGCACAGATATGTCCGTCATACACATCCGTCAACATTGAGTCTCTATTAAATTCGGCTCCTGCAATCATTGCCGCTGTGATATCTAGTGATCCCAAAGCGTATTCGATGGAGTCAAATAGCGGTCCTTTATCTTCTTGGTTGTCTCTATTGTAAGAAAGCGGCTGATTTTTAATCAAACTCAGCAGAGAAACCAAGTTACCTATGGTTTTGCTTGATCCGCCTCTTACCAATTCGGCCATGTCAGGATTTTTTTTCTGGGGCATTATTGAAGATCCAGTACATAATTCTTCTGGTAATTCCACATAATCAAATTGTGAAGAGGACCAAATAATCAATTCTTCTGTGATTCTAGATAGGTGCACTCCCATTAGACTAATGTTAAACATCATTTCTATAACATAATCACGATCACTAACGGCATCTATAGAGTTATTGGTAACTTCTTCAAAACCTAAAGCTTTAGCCATTTTTCTTCTGTTTATCTTAAATTTATTTCCTGCTAAAGCACCAGATCCCAAAGGACTTATTTTTAAGCGACTTTCACATCCTTTAAATCTATCTAGATCTCTGGATAACATTTCATACCAAGCCATAAGGTGATGACCAAGAGTTACGGGCTGAGCTATTTGCATGTGAGTGAAACCAGGCATTAAAGTTTCTACCTCTGATTCAGCTTTTAAAACTACTATCTTTAAAAGATCTGAGAGACAGATTTGTATATCTTTTGATTTTTCTAAGAGATAAAGCTTCAAATCTGTTACAACTTGATCGTTTCGAGATCTGCCTGTGTGGAGTTTTCTTGCAGCAGACCCAATTATCTTCTCTAGAGAAGATTCGATATTCATGTGAACGTCTTCAAGGGTCTCCTGCCAATTAAATTTACCGGACTCAATTTTTTGTTTTATTTGTTTCAGTCCGGATTTAATTTTTGATAGTTCGCCTTTGTTGAGAACCCCGGCAGCTTGTAGGGCTTCTGCATATGCAATCGAACCAAGAATGTCTTCTTTATAAAGCTTGTTGTCGATGTCTATAGATGACGAAAATTCTTGAGCTTTTTTTGCTGTCTGCTTTTTAAAACGGCCGCCCCAGCTAGTATTCTTTTTTGCCATTAATATTTGTAGTTCTCTGGTTTAAAAGGACCCTCGACTTTTACATTGATGTATTTAGCTTGATCTTTGGTTAGTTTGGTAACAACTCCTCCAAATCCTTCTACCATATAAGAGGCTACTTCTTCGTCAAGTTCCATCGGCAAGACTTCTATTTTTAATAATTCTTTTTTTGTTTCCTCATCGTTGATAGTTGCAAATGCTTGTTTGTAGAGAAACATTTGAGCTAGCACTTGATTAGCAAACGAACCATCCATTATTCGAGAGGGGTGACCTGTAGCATTTCCTAAATTAACTAATCTTCCTTCAGCTAAAAGGATCAAGTAATCTCCTGCTTTATCTGATCTAGAGACCTTATGAACTTGAGGCTTAACTTCTTCCCATTTCCAATTATCTCGCATGTATTGTGTGTCAATTTCATTATCAAAATGACCAATATTACAAACAGTTGAGCCTGCTTTTAGATTGTTTAAAATAAATTTGTCACAAACATTTATATTTCCGGTTGTCGTAACAATTAAATCCGTATCTTCTAAAAGTGATTTATTAATGCATTCGTCATTGCCTTTGTTTTCTCCATTAATATAAGGAGAGACTACTTCAAAGCCGTCCATGCAAGCTTGCATTGCACATATAGGATCTATTTCAGTAACTCTTACAATCATACCTTCCTGTCTCAAACTCATAGCTGAGCCTTTACCGACATCGCCGTAACCAACTACCAAAGCCTTTCTTCCAGCCATAAGGATATCGGTTCCTCTTTTGATAGCATCATTCAGACTATGACGACAGCCATACTTATTGTCATTTTTAGATTTAGTGACGGAATCATTTACGTTGATCGCTGGAACTTTTAATTCACCTTTTTCTAACATTTCCCATAACCTATGAACACCCGTTGTAGTTTCTTCGGAGATACCATGAATGTTGGCTAACATATCAGGAAATTTCGTGTGAACCATAGAAGTTAAATCTCCTCCATCATCAAGAATCATGTTTGCATCCCAAGGCGAGCCATCTAACAAAATAGTTTGTTCAATACACCAATCAAATTCTTCATCGTTCATACCCTTCCATGCAAAAACTGGAATACCAGCAGCTGCAATAGCAGCAGCAGCATGATCTTGAGTTGAAAAAATATTACATGAAGACCAACGTACAGAAGCACCCAAGGCAACCAAAGTTTCTATCAAAACAGCGGTTTGAACTGTCATGTGTATGCAACCCATAATTTTGGCTCCAGCTAGAGGTTGAGAAGAACCATATTTCTCTCTCAATTTCATCAGTGCAGGCATTTCAGATTCTGCTAAAGCAATCTCTTTTCTTCCAAATTCTGCTAAAGAAATATCAGCTACTTTGTAGTCTTTAAAATCCATAATTTTCTTTAAATTTTATTAATCGTACTTGATTTGTCTGTTTTTTCCCAAGAGAAATCGACATCTTCTCTGCCAAAGTGACCATACGCTGCAGTATTTTGATAAATTGGTTTTTTTAAGTCCAGCATTTGGATTAATTCTTTCGGTTTAAGTTCAAAATTGTCACTGACAATATTTGCAATCTCTTCATCAGATACGTTTCCAGTTCTAAAAGTATTAATACTGATCGATGTGGGTTCAGCAACTCCAATTGCATATGAAACTTGGATTTCACATTTTTCCGCTAAATTTGCAGCCACTATATTTTTAGCAACATAACGTCCGGCGTAAGCAGCTGATCTATCAACTTTTGAAGGGTCTTTTCCAGAAAATGCTCCGCCTCCATGACGCGCCATACCGCCATACGTATCGACAATAATTTTTCTACCCGTCAAACCACAATCTCCAACGGGTCCACCGATGACAAATCTGCCGGTTGGATTTATATAAATTTTAGTTTTGTCGGTGATCCATTCAGAAGGGATAGTTTTATAAATAATTTCTTCTCTGATTCCTTCTTCTAGATCTTTTTGGGAAATTTCTGGACTATGTTGAGAAGACAAAACTATTGCGGAAATATAATTTGGTTTGCCCAATTCATCATAAACAAAACTTAACTGACTTTTGGCATCTGGTCGCAACCAAGGTAATAATCCAGATTTCCTTACTTCAGCTTGTTTTTTTACCAGAAGATGTGAGTAAGTAATAGGTGCAGGCATCAAAACACTTGTTTCGTTGTTGGCATAACCAAACATTAATCCCTGATCTCCAGCGCCTTGACTTTCATCGGTGCCTGTTCCTTCATCAACGCCCTGGGCAATATCATTTGATTGCATGCCTATTGCGTTAACTATTTCGACTTTGGATCCATTAAACCCAACTTCATCGTTGTCATAACCAATATCATTTATAACTTTTCTGACCACTTCTTCTAAATTGGGCTCCGCATTGGAGGTTATTTCTCCGGCAATAACAACTAAGTCTGTTTTTACGAGGGTTTCACAAGCGACTCTTGATTCAGGATCGTCTTTTAAAAATGCATCCAAGATAGCATCTGAAATTTGATCAGACATCTTATCAGGGTGTCCTTCAGAAACGGATTCGGAAGTAAAAGTTTTGTATTCAGACATGATTTAATTTTTTTAAACGGAATGAATTCTACTATGAAGTGAATAAGAAATAGTAGAAAATAGGCAAAAAAATTCATGGCCAATCAACAAGATTTAGCAAACGCAATTAGAGCTCTTTCCATGGACGCTGTTCAAGCTGCTAAATGCGGACATCCCGGAATGCCCATGGGTATGGCTGACATAGCACAGGTTCTATGGAAAAAGCACTTAAAATATAACCCCAATAATCCAGAATGGTTTGATAGAGACCGATTTGTTCTATCGAATGGCCACGGCTCGATGTTGCTCTATTCTTTGTTGCATCTAACAGGGTTTGATTTACCAATGGCTGAATTGAAAGCTTTTCGACAATTGGGATCTAAAACCCCTGGACACCCTGAATGTGATGTAACGCCTGGCGTTGAAACAACAACTGGCCCTTTGGGGCAAGGCATCGCAAATGCTGTTGGTATGGCTATGGCAGAAAAGATTTTAGCTAAAAAATTTAATAAAAAAGATATAGATTTAATTGATCATTACACATATGTTTTTTGTGGCGACGGTTGTTTAATGGAAGGCATTTCTCACGAGGTATGTTCTTTTGCAGGCACTCAAAAACTCAACAAACTTATAATGCTTTATGACGATAATGAAATAAGCATTGATGGCAGAGTAGAAGGCTGGTTCACCGATGATACGCCTGGCAGATTTGAAAGTTATGGATGGAAAGTAATCAGAGAAATTGACGGACATAATTTTGAAAGCATAGATCAAGCTTTAAAAGAAGCTAAAAGCTCCGACAAACCAACTTTGATCTGTTGTAAGACCGAAATAGGCAAAGGCTCACCAAATATGGCTGGCTCAGCAGACACACATGGAGCTGCACTTGGTGATGATGAAATCGCGCTCACAAGAGAAAACATAAATTGGCCTCATGAGCCTTTTTTTATTCCAGAAGATATTTACAACGAATGGGATCATAAAGGTATCGGTCAAAATATCGAAGATCAATGGCTAGAAAAATTAAAAGAGTATGCAAAAAATTATAAAAGTGAAGCTAAAGAATTTGAGAGACTTGTAACTGGTGATCTGCCGGTTAAATTTGAATCTACAATTTCCGATTTAATCAAAAAATTTGAAACGGACGAGACGGATTATGCCAGTAGAAAGTGCTCAGGAATTTGTTTAGATGGTTTAGGGCCAGTCATGCCTGAGTTGATAGGTGGCTCCGCTGATTTAACTCCATCCAACAATACTCAATGGAAAGGAGCTGAACAGCTAAGTTCAGATGGTACAGGAAATTATATTAATTATGGAGTAAGAGAATTTGGCATGTCCGCGATAATGAATGGCTTAGTATTACATGGGGGTATCAGACCTTATGCTGGCACTTTTTTAACTTTTCTTGATTACGCAAGAAATGCAGTAAGAATGTCTGCTTTAATGAAACTTCCGGTAGTATACGTCTACACACATGATTCAATAGGTGTTGGAGAAGACGGTCCAACTCATCAACCAATCGAACACATATCAATGTTAAGAGCCACGCCTGGAATAAATACTTGGAGACCTTGTGACGGGGTTGAAACTGCTTATGCTTGGAAGCATGCACTGGAATCAAAGGATTTGCCTACTGCTTTGATACTATCTAGGCAAAATTTACCGCCTCAAAGTAGAAATGATTCCGGATTGATTGACAAAGGTGGTTACGTCTTACTAGAAGCAGAAGATGAAGATCTTGTCATTATTGCTACCGGCTCAGAAGTTGAATTGGCTATAAATTCTGCCGAACTTCTTCAAGCTGAAGGTATCAAAGTAAAAGTAGTTTCTATTCCGTGTACAGAAATATTTGATTCACAATCTGAAGAATACAAACTGCAAGTTTTAGGAACTAAGCCAAAAGTAGCTATTGAAGCTGGCACAAAAGATTTTTGGTACAAATATTTAAATGCAGGAGATGAAGTAATTGGGTTAGATTGTTTTGGCGAGTCTGCACCTTTGAAAGACTTGCTTGAACATTTTGGTTTTACCAATGAAAAGGTTGTAGAGACTTGTAAAAAAGTTCTAGAAAAATGAGCCAAATTGAAAACTCTGTCAGCTCTATAAACTTAAAAGATAAAAGAGTTTTATTAAGAGTTGATTTTAATGTTCCTTTAAAAGGAAATGAGCTCTTGGATGACGAAAGACTTGTAAGAGCATTACCTACCATTGAATTCATTGTGGAAAATGCAAAATCTTTAAAAATAATTTCTCACCTTGGCAGACCAGAAGAAACCGGTCTTGTGCAAGATAAGTTTTCTCTTAAGCCTGTAGCAAAAAAACTTGGCGAGCTATTAAATAAGGAAGTAAAACTAGTGAATTCAATAAAAGAGTTAAAGTCTTTAAAAAATATATCTATGCTGGAAAATATAAGGTTTTATAAAGGCGAGAAACAAAATGAAGAAAAACTCTCCAAGGCGCTGGCAGATTCAGCTGATGTGTTTGTTATGGATGCTTTTGGTACAGCACATCGAAAACAAGCCTCAACTTATGGCGTAACAAGTTTTATAAAAGAAGCATGTGTAGGTTTTTTAGTAGAGGAAGAATTAAAAGCTTTAGAAAGGATAATTCATTCTCCTGAAAAGCCTCTTTTGGGAATAATCGGAGGATCTAAAATATCGACTAAAATGAAAGTGTTAGAGTCACTGACAAAACATGTTGATCATTTAATCATTGGCGGAGCTTTAGCTAATACTTGCCTTAAGGCATTGGGAAAAAATATTGGCAAGTCCTTGTATGAAGAAGATTACGTCGAACTTGCAAAGACAATTATAAAAAATAAAAAAATTATTTTGCCTTCATACGTTGTTGTTACAAAAGGTAGAGATTCAGCTTTAGAAGAAAAACACATTGATTTGGTTGACGACGATGACATAATTTTTGATGTTGGCCAAACTTCAATTGAAGATTTTTCTCAACACATAAATTCCGCAAAGACGATAATTTGGAATGGACCTATGGGATATTTCGAAGAGGAGCGGTTTGCTCAGGGTACAGCAGGAATAGCTATTAAAATTTCTGAATCAAAAGGTTATAGCATCATTGGCGGTGGGGAGACTTTGGCTTCTTTCTCTAATTTGAATATGATGGATTGTGTCGATTACGCATCCACTGCTGGAGGTGCCTTTCTAGAATATATAGAATTAGGTACATTACCTTGTATAGAGGCAATTAAAAATAAAAATAAGGGGATTTAGATATGTCATTGTCATCGTTAGAAGAAATAGCAGCTTATTTGGTATCAGACGGAAAAGGATTTTTAGCTGCAGATGAGAGTACAGGCACAATTGGTAAAAGATTCGATGCGATAAATACGGAATCAACAGAAAACTCAAGAAGAGACTATCGTGAATTATTATTCAGGGCGGAAGGCATGCAGGATAATATTGGCGGCGTTATTTTATTTGATGAGACTCTTCGACAGAGTGCTGCAGATGGCACACCACTCAAAGATTTAATAAATTCAACCGGAGCTTTACCAGGCATTAAAGTAGACAAAGGCATCAGTCCCTTCAACGACTCTGATGAAGTTTTAACAGGAGGTCTTGAGGATCTTGATGAAAGATGCGCTGAATATTTCTTGTTAGGCGCGAAATTTACCAAATGGCGCGCAGTGATAAAAATTGGCGATGGTATACCTACTCAAGAATGTATCGATGCCAATATGAAGGTATTAGCAGATTATGCAAAAATTGTTCAAGACAATAAGATGGTTCCTATGGTTGAACCTGAAGTGCTAATGGATGGCGAACATTCAGTTCAAACTTGTTTCGATGTAACTGCTAACTGTTTAAAAACACTTTTTTCAATGTTGGAAGTAAATGGAGTAAATATTAAAGGAACGATTTTAAAACCCAATATGGTTGTCTCTGGAACCGAAGCTGCTGTGCAAGCGAATGTGCAAGAAGTTGCTGAACTAACTCTCAAGGTATTAAAAGAAAATGTTCCTTCTGATCTAGCAGGGATTGCTTTTCTATCCGGCGGGCAATCGGATCTTTTGGCTACTGAGCATTTAGATGCTATGAATAAAATTGGTGGACTGCCTTGGCCATTGAGTTTCTCTTACGGCAGAGCATTGCAACAACCTGCTTTAAAAGCTTGGATGGGACAAAGTATTAACAAAGAAGCAGCTCAAAAAGCTTTTAGTCACCGTGCATTAATGAATAGATTGGCTAGCAAAGGTGACTGGCAAAGGGAGTTGGAAAATTAAATTTATCTTTTAATTAATTTCGCTCCTAATAAGCCTAGTTCAAACAAAATCCATGTTGGAACAGCTAAAAGCGTTTGAGAAATTATATCTGGCGGAGTTAAAAGCATTCCAACTATAAAACAACCAATGACTACATACGGCCTTGCATTTGCAAGAGCCGTTACAGAAGTAATTTCGCTTTTGACCAAAGTAAATATTACGATTGGCATTTGAAAAGCTAGACCAAAAGCTACCAAAAGCTTGATCACAAAGCTAAGATAACTGGAAATATCAGTCATAACTGCCACTCCCTCTGGAGCAGCGTTAATAAAAAAAGAAAAGATTAAGGGGAAGACCGCATAAAAAGCAAAAAAAGTCCCGAGGTAAAATAAGAGGGTACTTAAGCCCGTCAAACCAATAGTATAAATTTTTTCTGTCTTAAAGAGGCCAGGCGTAACAAATTTCCAAAGTTCAAACATTAGATATGGTATTGCAACAAAAATAGCCATATAAAAAGTTAATTTTAATGGTGTTAAAAAGGGCGAAGTAACTTCAGTTGCGATCATAGAAGAGTTATCAGGAAGAAAACGTACTAAAGGCTCAGAAACAGATAAATAAATTGAATCTTGAAAAAATGCTAAACAAATAAAGATAAAGATTGTGACACCTAGAACTCTAAGAAGTAAATTACGAAGCAATCCCAATTGTTCCAACATGGAGCTGTTTTCACTCATCTTTTTCTTTTTCCCGCTTCTCGAAACCCTCGGAGTAAAATTCTTGCTTGAGACGATTTATCCCATTGCGACTTTTTATAAAAAGCTCTTCAACAGTCGTGATGAATTGAGGCAATCTGGTTGGCCCTAAAATTAATAAAGAAATTACACAAATTAGTAGAAGTTCGAAAAACCCAATACCAAACATTGAAACTTTAAGTTAAGAGTTTTCCTCTTCTTTTTTGGCCGTTTCTGACATCACTTCAGCTGCATCATCAACCGCAGATGGTGGAGACGATTTTTCGGAATCATCATTGACTGCTTTTTTAAAGCCTTTGAAGGCTGAACCTAAATCACCACCCATATTTCTGAGCCTTTTGGTACCGAAAATTAAAATGATAATTGCTAGAATTATCAATAATTGCCATACACTAATTCCGCCAAATCCCATTACGACCTCCTAGACTTTTCCTCTATGCCTGAAACTCCTTCTCTGCGCTCCAATTCGTTTAATATTTCTAACGGATTAATTTCATTAAAAGCTAATAATACCATGGTGTGAAACCAGAGATCGGCCGCTTCGTGAACAATTTCTTTCTTTATTACCTTTTCTATAGAACCTGCCTCTATTAACTCAGACGCTTCTTCTTTGATCTTTTCAAGAATTTTGACATTTCCTGCATTGTACAACTGATTTGTGTAGGAGTTGTCTTCAGCATAATTTTTTCTTTCAATCAGAAGGGCGCTGAGTCTTTCGAGAATGTCTGTTTTTTTGTTCATAAAAAAATTATTGAAGAAATTATAACGATAATTGCCGCAGTTGATGAAATAAACAAAAATCTTGAGTTTAGTTTTTGTTTTGATAGATCCTTTCTCAGGCTTTTAATTTCATCATTAAACTCATCCAAATTAGCAAGATTGTTGAAGATTGATTCAAGTTTTTCTGGCAATTCGTATGCTTTCTCTGCAAAATCGCCTGTATTATTTTTTAGTTGTTCAATTATATTTTTAGGGTTATATCTTTGTGATATCCAATTTTGGATAAATGGTTTTGCTGTGGTCCATAAATCTAAGTCTGGATAGATTTGACGTCCTAAACCTTCAATATTAATTAGTGTTTTATGTAGCAATAAGAGTGAGGCAGGCAAAGAAAGTTCATAAGTTCTAGTTTCCTCAAATAAGAAAAGAAGCATCTCACCGAAATTTATTTCACTAAATGGTTTTTCAAAAATTGGATCAATAGCTGTACGAATTGTTACTTCCAATTCTATGGGTTTAGTCAAGCTTGATACCCAGCCAGCATTAATCATTGTTTTAGCGACGCCCGAATAATTTCGACTGAACATGTCAGCTAACATTTTTCCAATTAGCAGTTGTTCCTTTTCTGACAAACTACCACAGATGGCATAATCGACAGCTACATATGTTGGCTCATCCGGATTTTCAGCACTAACGAAAATATTACCTGGGTGCATATCGGCGTGAAAAAAATTATCATCAAAGAGTTGTTTAAAAAATATGCTTACTCCTCTTTCTGATAATTTTTTTAGATCCACTTTTTTTTCTTCCAAAATCTTAAGGTCAGTTACAGGAATTCCTTCAATTTTTTCCAGAGTTAAAGTTCTGCTACCTGAATAGTCAAGATAGACTTTAGGAACATAAAGCAAGTTAGAATCTTCGAAAAATTTTGCAGTTTGAATGGTATTTCCCGCTTCTTTTTTTAAATCAACTTCTGAGGTAATTACATATTCGTATTCTCGAATCATTTCCAAAAGCTGAAGTCTTCTAGCGTCGGCATCAAAGGTGTTAGCTATTTTTCCTATCATTTTTAAGATAGACACATCGTCCTTTATTTTTTTTTCTAAATTTGGTCTCACAACTTTTACAACAACATCTTCTCCACTTTTTAAGGTTGCCTCATGAACTTGAGCTATCGAAGCAGCTGCTAAAGGAGATTCATTAAACTCTGCAAATAATTCATCAACTGGGAGACCTAAGTCTTTTTCTATGATTTCAATAGCTTCTTCGGAGGGAAATGGTTTTAGGTTATTTTGAAATTTTTGCAATTCTTTTATGATATCTCCATCAAGAAAATCAGGCCTGGTTGAGAGAAGTTGTCCAAATTTTACAAAAATTGGACCTGCCGTCTCTAAAGCTTCTGCTAATCTGATTCCTATTTTTTTATTGGTGGGAATCAAGTTGAAGGGCGATAGGAAAAAAACTATTTTTAACCAGAGTGGAAGAACCTCTCTAGGAAATATTTCATTCAAACGAAATTTTAAAAAAATAAAGATTATTCTGATAAGTTTGAGGAAAGGCATCTAAGATTTGTCTCCGTAATGAAGAGCTACAATACCACCAGTCATATTTTGGTATTCAGTACTTTTAAAACCAGCGTCATTCATAAGCTTTAAAAATTCTTCTTGGTTTGGATGCATGCGAATTGATTCGGCCAAATATTCATAACTATCAGAATCTCCTGCAATCCATTGGCCTAAATGGGGCAAGACATTAAAAGAATATAGATCGTATAAATCAGATAATAAATTTGATTCGGGTTTGGAAAACTCCAAGACTAACAATCTCCCTTTTGGCTTTAAGCATCTATAAAACTCTTCAAGAGCTTTGTCTTTGTTAGTCACATTTCTGATTCCAAAAGCAATTGATATGCAATCAAAAGAATTATCTGGAAAAGGTAAATCTTCGGCGTCAGCAACTAGACTTTTGACATTTAAAAGACCCGAATCTAAAACTCGATCTCGACCTATCTCTAACATTTTTTCATTTATGTCAGTGAGAAAAACTTTTCCTTGGTCTCCAACAATTTCTGAAAATAAAATGGCCATATCACCTGTGCCACCGGCAACGTCTAATACAGAGTCGTACGCTTTGAGATTACTCATTTGAACAGTGGCCTTCTTCCAGAGTCTATGGATTCCGACAGACATTACGTCATTCATCAAGTCATATTTACTTGCGACAGAATCAAAAACTCCTTTCACCAAGTCAGGTTTTTCATTAGGATTAACCTTTTTATAACCAAAATCGGCTTCTTTTTTACTTTTGTCGTTCATAATATTTTTTTAGATAGTAGTATTGTAAAGTAAACACATGGAAAAAAAATTAATCTGGCTAGATTTAGAAATGACGGGCTTAGACCCAAATGCTGAAAGAATTATTGAGATTTATACTTGCATAACTAACGAAGATCTCACGGAAATAATTGAAGGCCCTGGAATGGTTATTTCTCAATCAAAAGAATTAATAGATGGAATGGATGAGTGGAATCAAGAACATCACTCAGCTTCAGGATTAATTGATGAAGTTTTGGCGAGTAAGATCTCTGAACAAGAAGCCGAACAAAGAACTTTAGAGTTTATAAAGCAACACGTCGGTAAAAACGAATCGCCTCTATGTGGAAATACCGTTTGGCATGATAGAAAATTTCTAAGTCTTTATATGCCAGAGCTTGAAGATTACTTTCATTATCGCTGTATAGATGTAAGCTCGGTTAAAGAGCTTACGAAAAGATGGAGACCAGACATAAATATTCAACATGCAAAAAAAACTGCTGCTCACAGAGCTGAAGCTGATGTTTATGAATCTATCAACGAATTGAGATTTTATAGGGATACAATCTTTGCTCAATCTAGCTAATATTTGGATATTCTTTATAATTCCGCTCTCGAAATTTAGAAAATGAAAAAAGTTTTTATAAAGACACACGGCTGTCAAATGAATGAATACGATTCGGAAAAAATGCTGGATATGTTGTCCCTAGAAGAAAAATTTATCCAAACTACAAACCAAGATGAAGCCGATCTTTTAGTATTAAACACTTGTTCGATAAGAGAAAAAGCTCAAGAAAGGGTTTTTCATCAAGTTGGCAGGTGGAAAAAATTAAAAGATAAGAATCCCAATTTGAAAATTGCCATTGGGGGTTGTGTGGCTAGTCAAGAAGGCCAACAAATTACTAAGAGAGCGCCTGCAGTGGACATAGTATTTGGGCCGCAAACTTTGCATCGACTTCCTAAGATGTATAGAAGCGCAGTGCAGGAAGAAAAAAATCAAATAGATATATCATTTCCGAAAATAGAAAAATTTGACCATATTCCCGATACAAAAACAGACGAACCAACTGCTTTTGTTTCTATAGCGGAAGGCTGCAATAAATACTGTTCTTTTTGTGTAGTCCCTCATACAAGGGGTCATGAAGTAAGTAGGCCAGTTCAAGATATTATCGAAGAAATAAAAAAACTTGCAGATCAAGGCGTGAGAGAGATCAATCTGTTAGGTCAAAATGTAAACAATTACAAAGGAATAGATGGGGGAGAAAAAAAATCCTTAGCTTTTTTGATAGAAAGAACAGCAAAAATTGATGGCATCGACCGAATAAGATATACCACAAGTCATCCGTTTGAGTTTCGTGATGATTTGGTGGAACTTTATGCACATTTGCCAGAATTAGTAAGTCACGTGCATTTGCCAATTCAAAGTGGCTCGGATCGAATCTTGAAGTTAATGAGACGGAGGTATACTGTTGAAAAGTATCTTGATTTAGTTTCTAGATTGAAAAAAAACAGACCTAACATAAGTCTATCTTCTGATTTTATTGTAGGCTTTCCTAACGAGTCTCAGCAGGATTTCGAAGATACTTTGTCTGTTATAGACGAAGTTAGATACGATGAATCATTCAGTTTTATTTATAGCCCAAGGCCAAACACACCTGCAGCAGAAATGGAGGACAACGTTTCTTTAGAAGAGAAAAAAGATAGGTTAGCTATCTTACAAAACCGACTTAATCATCATGCATTTAATATCGGCAGAAAAATGGTTGGCACAATAGAAAGGTGTCTAGTGACTGGCATCTCTAAAAAAAATCCTGGCGAACTGCAAGCAAGAACCGAAAATAATAGAGTTGTAAACTTCCCTTCTAGTGCTAAATTGATAGGAGAATTTGTAGATATTGAAATAGTTGATCAATTAACCAATTGTTTAAGAGGTAAGATAAAAACTGAAACTGATTTATGCCAAAACTAAAATTTAAACTACCCGCCATAGAGTCTGAAAACCTATCCTTGCTCTGCGGACCAGTAAACACAAATTTAAATCAAATTGAACAATCTCTTGAAGTAAAAATTAAAAGTAGGGGAAATAGTTTTTCTATTTCAGGAGAAAAAAATAACGTCATAAAAAGTAAATTAATAATTGAAGATTTAGCTTCGTTAGCTAAATCCAGAGATTCGGTGAGCGCTGACGAAGTTCACTTTTCTATTAGACGGGCACTAAATGGAGCTACTAAAGATAACAATGGACAAATTTTTGAATTAAAAAAAGAAAAAGATTTAACTATTCAGACTCCCAAACTTTATGTTTCTCCTAGAAATAAGTCACAAGTAGAATTTCTTTCTTCCATTTACGAAAAAGACATCGCATTTGGAATTGGCCCCGCAGGTACTGGAAAGACTTATTTAGCTGTTGCAGCAGCGGTAAATCAATTTATGGAAGATAAAGTAAACAAAATAATTTTAACTAGACCAGCAGTTGAAGCCGGAGAACACTTAGGTTTTTTGCCTGGGGATCTTTCTGAAAAAATTGATCCTTATTTGCGACCTTTATACGATGCTCTTTATGAGATGATGGGTATGGAAAAAGTGAACCGATTAGTAGAAAACGGTAAAATTGAAGTAGCACCGCTAGCATACATGAGAGGCCGAACCCTGAATGATGCTTTCTTAATCCTCGACGAAGCACAAAACTGTACACCTGCTCAAATGAAAATGTTTCTTACCAGAATTGGATTTGGTTCGACAGCAGTAGTAACAGGAGATATTACACAAACTGATTTACCAAAAGGGTCTACATCAGGTTTATCTGACGCAATTAAAGTCTTGGAAAAGGAAAAAGGAATTTCATTCTTTTATTTTCATCCAGAAGACGTTGTAAGACATGGCTTAGTACAAAAGATTATCGAAGCTTATGAAAAAAATACTTGGTGATGAAAGTATTTCTTAATAATTTTGAAAATTCATCGTCATCGATTACTAAAAATCAAGTTGCTACTATTTTAAATAAGACAATTGAAGAAGCAGGATTTGAACAAGAACAATTTGTAGATAAAGAGTTGAGTATTTCTTGTGTTTCAGAGAAAGAAATCAAACTTCTTAATAAAAAATATAGAGGAACAAATAAAGCAACCAATGTTTTATCTTTTAGCGTCGATGAACAATTAACAAAAAACCTTTTGATTGGCGATATAGTTTTATGTATTGAAATCATCGAAAAAGAGGCTAAAGAATATTCAAAAGACTTTGAAAATAGACTAAAACATATGATAATTCACGGCTTCTTGCATCTTTTGAACTTTAATCACGAAGCAAAGCATGAAAGAATAAAAATGGAAGATTTAGAAAGAAATATAATGGATACCATATCAGCGGGAGAACCTTATTAGTTGATGAGAGAAGAACCTCCAAGTACAGAGGCTCAATCTGAAATAAAGTTGGGCTTAGTAAAAAAAATCAAAAATTATTTTAGAGAGCTCTATATCAAGCTTTCTTACAAGCCTTTGGATCAAGAAGAACTTACTTCTGTGCTCAGAGATGCTGAAGAAAACAATGTCATTGATAAAGGCATCTTGGGTATGATTGAGGAAACAATTGAGTTTTCTTCCATTCCTGTCAGAGACGTAATGGTGCCAAGATCCCAAATGATTTTAATTAATGACAATGACTCTTTAGACATTTTGCTAAAAAAAGTAGTTGAATCCTCTCATTCAAGATTTCCAGTTTTAGATGAAGCTAAAAATAGCATAGTTGGCATTTTACTTGCTAAAGATCTTTTAAAATTTGCTCCTGGACTTATAAAAGATGAGTTTGATAGTCAGGAATTTGAATTAACTAAAATTATTAGACCTGTAAAACACATACCTGAAAGCAAAAAAATAAATATTCTTCTAGAAGAATTTAAATCAAATAGAAGTCACATGGCCTTGGTAGTAGATGAATTTGGCGAGGTAAGCGGTTTGGTGACAATAGAAGATGTTCTAGAAGAAATTGTAGGCGAAATAGAAGATGAGACCGATCAAGCAGATGATCAAAAAATCACCCAAATCTCAAACCGTGAATACAGTGTTTCAGGTTTAACTGAAATAGAAGAATTTAATGAGAAATTTAATACTACTTTCGAAGACACAGATTTCGATACTATTGCGGGCTATGTCATGAATAAATTTGGAAAGTTCCCAGTTGTAAATGAATCGATCAAATTGGAAAAAATAAAATTTACAGTTTCGTCAGCGAATAAGAAGCAAATAAATAAATTAAGAGTAAAAGTTTAATTATTTATTGTATTTCCATGGTCTGGAAACTACACAAGGGTTATTTCCTGACCCTACCCATTTGTAGTATTTTAATAACATTGCTGGAGAATAAGATTTAATTTCTTCACCAACTTCTAAGTTATTTTCTTTAGCGTATTTTTCTATTTCTTTTAAAGTGGTTGCGTAGACAATTTCTGGTCGATCATTTTCACTTATAAGCTCATAGAGGCAAACATCCATTTTAAAAATACTTTAGTTTTAGATATTAATTATAGATATGTTTCTAAACTTTAGGCTGTATTTTTAGAATATAATGTTATTATGACTCAGAGAGCAATTTATCCTGGTACTTTTGATCCCATGACAAAGGGACATGTAGACTTAATTGAAAGGGCCTGCAAACTTTTTGATGAAATTGTCATTGCAATTGCAGCCAGCGAAGCAAAAAATCCACTTTTCACCCTCGATGAAAGAATTCAAATAGCAGAAAAGATTTTCGAAGGCAATAATAAAGTTAAAGTTGTCGGATTTTCAGGATTATTAGTAGACCTAGCAAAAGATAATAATGCAAAAATTTTAATTCGCGGATTAAGAGTTGTTGCCGATTTTGAATATGAATTTCAACTAGCTAATATGAACAGAGCCATGATGCCAGAATTAGAAAGTGTTTTTTTAACTCCTAAAGAACAGTACAGTTATATTTCTTCATCTTTAGTAAAAGAGATATGTAAGATGGGCGGGGATGTTTCTGAATTTGTTGATCCTATTTCATTATCTGAGTTAAAGAGAAAATACGGTTAACTTTGACAATTTGTGCAATAAACGGTCTGTCTATTTGATTGTCTAATTTCTTTGAGCGCTTTGCTACATGTTAAACAAGGTTCTCCAGCTCGATCATAAACCTTCAATTCTTTTTTAAAATAACCAGGAGCTTCTTCAGCATTCGTGTAATCCTTAAGAGTTGTTCCTCCAGCTTCAATTGCTTCCTTTAAAGTACTTACAATTGAGCGACTGAGCAAATCATACTTGGCTCTACTAATCGAGCCAGATTTTCTAGTTGGTCTTATTCCAGCCATAAATAGGGCTTCGTTCGCATATATATTTCCTACTCCAACTACAATTTTAGAATCCATTATGAAATTTTTAATTGGCAAAATTCTTTTTCTAGATTTCTTAAATAAATATTCACCACTGAATCTATTACCTAGAGGTTCTGGACCTAAATTTTTGATTAACGCATGGTTTGCAGGATCTCGTTGTGTTTTTAGTAAAGCTCCAAATTTTCTTATGTCCGTATATCTTAAAGTCCAGCCATCAGCAAAATTGATGTCCCAATGTTCGTGTTTAATCGGCTTTTTTAAATTAGGTGAAATCCTTAATTTTCCTGACATTCCAAGATGTATTAGTAAGGAGCCTTTTTTATTTGCCAAATTAAGAATAATATATTTCCCTCTTCGATAAGCGCTTTCAAAATTTTCATTTCTCAAAAAAGAACTCATATCTTTGGGAATAGGCCACCTTAAATTTCTATCTCGACAGTCGAAAGATTTAATTTTTTTATGAAGAATTCCGTTGGATATTCCTCTCAAAGTTGTTTCTACTTCGGGAAGTTCGGGCATTATTCAGTCATGAAATTACTCAAATCATAAACATCTCTGGGTGACAAGGATCCTGAGGCTATTTTTAAAGCAAATTCTGACAAAATAAAATCATATCTAGCTGAATTTAAATCTCGTTGAGCTGAAAAAAAACTTTTTTCTGCATTTAATAAATCAACAATATTTCTTGTATCTGAGTCATATCCAAACCTTGTAGCTTTTAAAGCCAACTCTGATGAAGTTAATGCTTGATTTCTAGCTTTAACATTTGCAAGGTTGGTTAAGACTGAAGCGAATCTTGATTTTACATCTCTAATAGTAGACCTTTCAGCTAAAATTTCTTCTTGCTTTGCTTTTTCTAAAAGAGCATAGGCTTCTCTTCTTTCAGAGCTCACTAACCCCCCAGCCATTAAGGGCCAGGAAAATTGAAGACTATATCTAGTATTTTCTATCTCAGTTTCATCAAAGCTAAAACCGTTTCCCGAAAAGCCGGAAATGGTTCTATCTGTGTTTCGGGTAATGTTTCCAACCAGATCGACATCAGGAAGATGATTAGACAGTTTGCTGCGAGCATTTCTTGCCGCCGCCGCTGTAGACATTTGAGCAGCTTTTAAAAGGTAGTTATTACTTAAAGCTAAAGCAACCCACTCTTCTTGCGATTTAGGATTGGGAGTGCTGATAGGAAAATTCTGACTTAAATCTTTCAATTCAGGAGCTTCACCTATAATTGCGATTAAAGCTTCTCTAGCAAATTCAAACTGACCTTCCCCAGCAATTGTCGAAACTTTTGCTAGGTCGTAAAATGCTTGAGCCTCTTGAAATTCAGTTACAGATGATACGCCTTCCTCAAAAAGTCTTTTGGAACGATCACGTTGTTTTTTTATAGCCGCTTCTTCAGATCTAGCCACTTCCAAATCTTTTTTTGCTTTCAAAAGATTAAAGTAAGTCTCGGTTACTCTCAATATGGTTTCTTGCTGCGCATAACCAAATTGAGCCTTTGCCACTTCGCTCATCGCTCGTCCTTGACCAAATTGAAACCATCGGTCCAATCTAAAAATTGGTTGAACGAGGTCCGCTGAATATGAGTATGAATTACTGCCACTACTTCCTTCCTCGTCAAAAGTTACACTTCCTCCTTTAATTACCTCAGATTCATTCCAATTTGTTGTAGCTCTAGTTGTAATAGTTGGTAGTAGACCAGCTATTCCTTTTGCTTTAGCCTCTTTATTAGCTTTATATGTTGCTTGAGCAATTTTTAATTGTGGGTCTTCTTTCAAGGCTATTTCGTATACCTCGGCTAACGTCAAAGACTCAGAAAAGGCCTTAAAAGAGAAAAAGATGAGAAAAACAGGTAAAAAAAACTTAAAAATATTCAACTTTAATCCCCGAAACTGTTAAAAGATTTATAATATAACAATATTAATTTTTTAAAGGTAAAAATACTATATAAATAGGAATTGTCTTAAAATTTTAAAAATATATGAAGAAAATTAATTCTAAGTCATTAGAAAATACCCCAGAAGCCGGAAAGATACTTAAAACCGCCAGCAAGACTTTCAACGGATCAAAAAAAATCTACATATCAGGTTCGAATCCTGAAATAAGGGTTCCGATGAGAGAGGTTATTCAAACAAATTCAATAAGCAAGGAAGGCGAATATAAGAATCCACCTATCTATTTGTACGATTGTTCTGGGCCTTACACAGATCCCGAAGTCAAAATTGATATTGAGAAAGGTCTACCTAAATTAAGAGCCAATTGGCTATCTTCTAGAAAATCAAAACATCCTGAAGAGACACAAATGTCTCTTGCAAAAAAAGGAATTATCACTGAGGAAATGGAGTTTATCGCCATTCGTGAAAATCAAAATTATCAAGAAAACTTAAAAGTAAAGAATGGAAACTTTCACAAAGGAGAAAATTTTGGTGCAAGTATTCCTGATATTTATACGCCTGAATTTGTAAGACAGGAAGTTGCTTCTGGAAGAGCTGTGATACCAGCCAATATAAATCATCCTGAAATTGAACCAATGATCATCGGTAGAAATTTTAAAATAAAAGTTAATGCTAACATTGGAAATTCGGCGTTATCTTCGTCAATTCATGACGAGGTAGAAAAACTTACTTGGTCAACTAGGTGGGGCGGAGATACGGTCATGGATTTGAGTACAGGGAAAAACATACATGAAACTAGAGAGTGGATCATTAGAAACTCTCCTGTTCCAATTGGAACTGTTCCCATCTATCAAGCATTAGAAAAAGTTAATGGAGTTGCCGAAGATTTAAATTGGGAAGTATTTGAAGAAACATTAATCGAACAGGCTGAACAAGGAGTCGATTATTTTACAATTCATGCTGGTGTCTTGCTCAGGTATGTTCCATTGACGGCAGAAAGGGTGACAGGGATAGTTTCAAGAGGAGGCTCTATAATGGCCAAATGGTGTTTGGCTCATCATAAAGAAAATTTCTTGTACACTCGCTTCGAAGATATATGTCAAATAATGAAAAAGTATGACATCACCTTTTCATTGGGTGATGGTCTTCGCCCAGGCTCTGTAGCAGATGCAAACGATGATGCTCAATTTGGAGAATTAAAGACTTTAGGCGAATTAACTAAGATTGCCTGGAAGCATGACGTACAGACTATGATCGAAGGGCCGGGACACGTGCCCATGCAGTTGATAAAAGAAAATATGGATCTTCAACTGGAAGAATGCGATGAAGCTCCTTTTTATACTTTAGGGCCTTTGACAACTGATATAGCTCCTGGATATGACCACATCACATCTGCGATAGGAGCAGCAATGATAGGTTGGTATGGTTGCGCTATGCTTTGCTATGTCACCCCTAAGGAGCATTTAGGATTACCCAACAAAGAGGACGTTAAAGAAGGACTTATGGCTTACAGGATAGCCGCTCATGCAGGTGATTTAGCTAAAGGACTTCCATCTGCACAAATACGAGATAATGCTTTGTCTGCCTCTAGATTTGATTTTAGATGGGAAGATCAATTCAATTTGGGATTAGATCCTGAAAGGGCGAAATCTTATCATGATGAAACATTACCGAAAGACTCAGCAAAAGTTGCTCATTTTTGTTCAATGTGTGGTCCTAAATTTTGTTCGATGAAAATATCTCAAGATGTCCGAGATTTCGCTAAGAAAGAACATGAAGAGGCTATGCAAAGGAAAGCCCAAGAATTTAAAGACCTCGGAAGTGAAATATATAATGAGGTATAGGAGAGAATTATGATAGAAATTGGAAAAAAACTTCCTAATGCCCCGCTTTTCAGAGTTGACGAAAAAGGCATTGACGAACTTGATTCATTGGAATATGTTTCCGGCAAAAAAGTTGTTCTCGTGGGAGTTCCCGGAGCATTTACTCCTACCTGCTCTATTAAACAAATGCCTGGATTTGTAAAAAATGCAGATGAAATCTTATCTAAAAATGTCGATGAAATTATTTGTGTATCCGTAACAAATCCTTTTGTTATGAAAGCCTGGGGGGAAAGCTTATCGGTAGAGGATAAAATAACTATGCTTGCTGATGGCAACGGCGCTTTTGCAAAAGCCTGCGATCTTGAATTGGACCTTTCCGCAATGGGTATTGGAAAAGTATCTTCAAGATACGCAATCATCATTGAGGATGGAACTGTAACTGCTTTATTAGCAGAAGAAGGCGGTGCATTTGAGATAAGTAGCGCGGAAAATATTTTAGAGAAACTTTAAATTGGTGGCATCAAACTATACTTCCGAGTCTATAGAGGTCTTAACGGGGTTAGAGCCCGTTAGAAAAAGACCCGGAATGTATACAGATACGGCAAGTCCAAATCATCTTGTGATGGAGGTCATTGACAATAGTGTTGATGAGGCCTTAGCTGGTTTTGCAAAAGAAATATCAGTCAACTTACATAAAGATTTTTCTGTTACCGTTGAAGATGATGGAAGAGGAATGCCTGTTGATATTCATCCAGAAGAAAAAGTGCCTGGAGTTGAATTAATTTTTTCTAGGCTTCACGCAGGAGCAAAGTTTACTAATAAAGAATATACATTTTCCGGTGGTTTACATGGGGTTGGGGTTTCTGTAGTAAATGCTCTATCAAAAAAATTAAAAGCTGAAATTAAAAGAGATGGTAAAAAGTTTGAGATATCTTTTGCGAATAGTCTTAAAAAAAAGGATCTAAAAGAAATTGATAAAGTTGGCCAAAGAAATACTGGAACGAAAATAACCTTTAAGCCTGATGAAAGTTTTTTTGATACAGAAAAAATATCTGCAAAATCTTTATCTTATTCTTTAAGAGCTAAAGCAGTCCTTTGCCCTGGATTAAAAATAAAGTTTAAAAATGAAATTAGCGGGGATAAAGAAGAATGGTGTTTCGTTGATGGGTTAGGTGATTATCTATCTACCGAACTAGGAGAAGGAACCTATGTTCCAGGAGAGCCTATCATCGGTGAATTTAGCGATGATGAAACCGCTTTATCCTGGGCAGTGATCTGGGAGCGCGGCGATAGAGAAAGCATAAGCGAAAGTTATGTAAATTTAATTCCAACAATGCAAGGCGGTACGCATGTTTCAGGTATGAGAACTGGCATCACAGATGCAATAAAAGAATTTTGTGATTATAGAAAATTACTTCCAAAGGGAGTAAAACTCACACCCGATGATGTTTGGAAGAATTGTTCTTATATCTTATCTGCGAAATTAAAAGACCCCCAATTTACAGGACAAACAAAAGAAAAATTATCTTCTAAAGATTTCCAAAACATTGCGACTTCAATCACAAAAGATTCATTTTCAATTTGGCTTAATCAAGAAACCCAAGCGGCAGAAGAAATTGCTTTTTTATGTATTGAAAATGCTCAAGCACGTGCAAGAGCTAGCCAAAAAGTTGAAAGAAAGAAAATAACTAAAGGAATCACACTACCAGGAAAATTATCTGACTGCGTATCATCTGATTTTGAAGAAACAGAATTATTTTTAGTTGAAGGAGAGTCAGCTGGTGGTTCAGCTAAACAAGCGAGAGATAGAAGCTTTCAAGCAGTTATGTCTTTAAAAGGAAAAATTTTAAATACTTGGGAAGTGAATACCGACTCGGTTACTCAATCACAAGAAGTCAAAGATATTGCCATGGCTGTCGGATTAGATCCTGGATGTAAAGATTTAGCTGGATTGCGATATGGAAAAATTTGTATTTTGGCTGACGCCGATACTGATGGCGCCCATATAGCAACTTTAATTTGTGCTTTATTTTTAAAACACTTCAGACCCTTGGTAGAGAAAGGGCATTTATTTGTTGCTCAGCCTCCCTTATTTAGAATAGATCAAGGTAAGGATGTATTTTATGCTCTCGATGAAGATGAAAAGGATCAAATAGTAAAACAATTAACTAAACAAAATAAAGTTAAAAAAATAGAAATCCAAAGATTCAAAGGCCTTGGTGAGATGAATCCTTCACAGTTAAGAGAAACAACTATGCATGTTGATGGAAGAAGATTATTAAAATTGACACTTGAAAAAGGAAATACAGCCACTTCGATGATGGATAAGTTGCTTTCTAAAAAACGAGCAGCGGATAGAAAAGACTGGCTGGAGACAAAAGGAAATTTGGCGACATTGAATGAGTAAAGAAGAAAGTTTACCGATTGGAGGATATGCTGAAAGAGCATACTTGGAATATTCCATGTATGTTATTTTGGATAGAGCTTTGCCTTTTGTAGGTGATGGACTCAAACCTGTGCAGAGAAGAATCATATATGCGATGTCTGAGTTAGGATTAAAATCTACTTCAAAATTTAAGAAAAGTGCAAGAACTGTAGGAGATGTGATTGGCAAGTTCCATCCTCATGGAGATGGCGCTGCTTATGAAGCGATGGTATTAATGGCGCAAAACTTTTCAACTCGATACCCATTAATCGAAGGACAAGGTAATTTTGGATCACTAGATGATCCTAAAAGTTTTGCAGCGATGCGTTACACTGAATGTCGACTATCGGCCTATGCTCAAACGTTATTGAGTGAAATTTCTCAAGGCACCGTCGATTGGATGCCAAATTTCGATGGTACCTTGATAGAGCCAAAATTTCTTTCTTCGCGACTGCCCAATGTACTATTAAATGGTGCTTCCGGAATAGCTGTCGGAATGGCAACCGATATCCCGCCGCATAATTTAACCGACGTTGTAAAAGCCTCTGTTGCCTTGATAGATAATCCAAAAATGACAATCTCTGATCTAATGTCTTACATTCCAAGTCCAGATTTTCCAACGAAAGCAGAAATCATTTCTTCTCCTGAAGAAATGCTTGAAATGTACTCAACCGGAAGAGGTTCAGTAAAGTTAAGAGCTACATATGAAATAGAGGATGGCGAGATTGTGATTACTGCTCTGCCTTACCAAGTTTCCACTTCAAAAATTTTGGAACAAATTGCTGCTCAAGTCGAAGCCAAGAAAATAAATATGATTGATGACTTAAGAGATGAAAGCGATGAAGATAATCCTTCAAGAATAATAGTGGTTCCAAGATCCAATAGGATTGATAAAACTGCTTTAATGAGTCACCTTTTTGCTACAACAGACCTAGAAAAAAATATCAGAGTTAACATTAATGCCATCGGCTTGAATGGAAAGCCGCAGGTATTTGATTTAAAAAAAATACTCAAGGAATGGTTAAAATTTAGAACCGATACTGTAAAAAGAAGACTTCAGAACCGTTTGGATTGGGTCAATGACCGATTGCATATTTTAGAAGGACTCTTGGTTGCTTATTTGAATTTGGATAAGGTGATAAAAATCATTCGAACTCATGATAAGCCAAAAAAAGAGCTCATGAAGAAATTCAAACTCTCAGAAATTCAAGCCAATGCAATTCTTGATATTAGGCTTAGACAATTAGCTAAGTTAGAGGAAGAGGCAATTTTATCGGAAAAAAATGAGCTTTCTCAAGAAGCAAAAGATATTGAAAAGACATTGGGTTCGAGCAGCAGATTAAAAACTTTAATTAAAAAAGAACTCAAAGAAGATTTAGAAGAATTTGGAGATGAAAGAAACAGCTTTCTGACGGAAGCAGAGGAATCAAAAGCTTTCGACGAGAAAGAATTAATTTCCAATGATCCAATGACAGTTGTTTTATCTCAAAGAGGCTGGATTAGAGCTGCAAAAGGTCATGATATTGATGCCGAATCACTTCAGTATAGGGAAGGGGACGGATATCTCTCTTCGACCAAAGCGAGAAATAGTCAAAATGCGGTAATTTTAGATAATTTCGGGAAGGCTTACTCAATCCCAATTCATAAGTTACCAAGTGCTAGAGGACAAGGCGATCCTGTCTCAGGAAGTATCAATGCACAATCAGGAGCATTTTTTTCAGGAGTCGTGGCAGGGTCCGACGAAGAGCTCTGTATCCTCGCAACAAATGCAGGTTATGGATTTATAGCTAAAATCTCCGATTTACAGACAAAGAATAAGTCTGGAAAGGCAGCTATAAATGCTAAAGGTGCCACGCCATTGGATCCTAAAACTATCAAATCTATTGAAGACTCTTATATCGTTTCCATATCAAGCGAAGGAAAAATGCTTTTGATCGAAGCTGCTGATTTACCTGTTTTGTCTAAAGGCAAGGGAAATAAAATAATTTCAATAGATAAAACTAAACACGCTGCAGAAGAAGACGAATTGTTGCATCTGGTTGTTTTGCCTAAAGGTGGGTCCTTGAAATTGAATAGTGGTAAACAACACTATGTCATCAAACCAAATGATTTAAACAATTTTGTTGGGACTAGAGGTAGAAAAGGGAATTTTTTACCAAAAGGATTCAGAAGGGTAGATACAACTGAAGTCCTTGTACCAGAAAATAATTAAGTTGAGATATACTCTTTTGATTGAATGGAGGCGTAAATGTCAAAACCAGTTTTAAACTTAGATTTGTACAAAAATTACAAATCAGATTTTCCGCCAGACGCTTTTCATCACGTTGCTTGGAAGACCATGCAGTATGAAAAAATGGTGGATTTTTATACCAAATTATTTGGGTGTGAGGCTCTCTACGAAAGTGATCAAATTACCTTTTTGGCTTTTGATCAAGAACACCACAGAGTTGCCATTGCAAATACTTCGCCTGTTTTGGAGAGAGTTGGATTCATTCCAAGATTGATAATTAAATTAAAAAATTGGCTGAATAAAAATTTACCGGATACGGTGGGCCTAGATCATATTTCCTACTTGTTAAATCCTATAGATAAGTGGTTTGAGTTTTATCAAAATGCAAAAAATAATGGCATAGAACCTCACTGGACAATCAACCATGGCTGGATTACAGGAATGTACTACAAAGACCCAGACGGCCATTTAGTCGAAATTTTTTTCGAGCATTGGCGAAACGAAGCTGAATTTAAAACCAATATTGCACCTGATTTTATTGAAGAGCCAGTGGGAACAAATATGGATATAGAAGTGCTTTATGAAATGTTTAAAAATGGGGCAACCTTTGAAGAATTAATTGTAAAAGGAAACACCGTGCCCGAAGGAAAAAAACCAGTTTTTGGAATGGAAGCAGTAATGAACATGAGGAAAAAATTTAAATAAGTTTAATAATGATTAGAAGTTTTTTTCTTTCATTAATGCTTATTTTTCTTGTTGGTTGCGTTGCGCCAGGAACTACTTTCGAAGAGCTAGATCAGACTCAAATTGATGAAGCCATTGCGATTATAAAAAATACGGAGCTCGACGAACCCGTTGAGAGGACAAGAAAAGAATCCGTGGTATTAGTCGAAGATATCATTGAAAAGATTTCACCAGTTACCGATAAATGGTGTGACGAAAATAATATTCCGGAAGTTAGATGCAGTTGGAAAGTTAATTATCTTGATGATGATATGTTCAATGCTTTTGCATCTGGCAGAAATACCATAACTTACACCAAAGGCCTAATGAATGGCGTTGCCTCTGAAGAGGAAGTTGCTTTTGTCATTGCTCATGAAATAGCGCATCATTTAGGTAATCATGTGGCCAATGCACAAAGGAATATTTTATTAGGTAGTTTGGCCGGCAGGGTTTTAGGGACCGTAATAGACGGCTCCGATGATTTAATTTCCCAAACTACAGACCTAGGAGCACGGTTTGGCTCTCTGGTTTTTTCTAGAGATCAAGAAAAAGAGGCCGATTATTTTTCTTTGTTGATTTTAAAAGATTCCGGATACGATTTGCTGGAGGCCAGAAATATAATTATTAGAATGGCACAAAAATCAGAAAGAGATGATCGGTCTACTTTTTTTGATACCCATCCTACGGGACCGGAAAGGTTGGCTAGGTTTAACGAGGTTTATAAAGAAATTTTAAAAGACAACTGAAACTCTGCTAGTTCTTTATTAAAAATCACGACAAGATGTCGTATTAAGAAATTTTTTTTGCAGCTTTTTCAAAGCGTTTAAAGCCTTCTGTTATTTCTTGATCTTCAATAATGAGAGAAGGAGCCAATCTAATCGTCTTATCCCCTGAGGCTTGCACAAGAATCAATCTTTGTTTGTAGCATTCGTTTATAAAGTTTACGGATTTGATTTTTTTAAAATCGCAACAAATCCAAAGACCAGCAGATCTTATATCTTTAAACAAATTATATTTT
Source organism: uncultured SAR86 cluster bacterium (assembly GCA_902635045.1). Taxonomy (GTDB): domain Bacteria; phylum Pseudomonadota; class Gammaproteobacteria; order Magnimaribacterales; family AG-339-G14; genus CASICS01. The sequence goes on from CACPMT010000001.1 coordinate 268,957, forward strand.
TCGGATATTCTGTTCAGTTCTTTATTAAATTTAATGGTTTTTTCCACAACTCCGGTTAAGACTTTTTTAGTCGAAATTATTTCTACTACTTTTTTAGCAACTTCACAGGCTAAGGGGTTGCCTCCAAAAGTACTGCCATGAGTTCCAGGCTGAAATGCTTGCGCGATTTTAGTCGTTGTGAGAGTAGCGCCAATTGGAATTCCTCCTCCTAAACCTTTTGCTAAAGTTGAAATGTCTGGCGTGACGCCATATCCCATATATGCCATTAGCGATCCCGTTCGACCAATACCACTTTGTACTTCGTCAAAAATAAGCAGACAGTCGTTATCGTCTGCTAACTTTCTCAGCCCTTCCAAGAAAGGATTCTCTGCTCTAATTATTCCCGATTCTCCCAAGATTGGTTCGACAAAAATTGCTGCAGTTTTTTTGTTTATTACTTTTTTTACTGATTTCAGGTCGTTAAAAGTGGCTCTTTTGAAGCCTTTTAAAAGTGGTCCAAATCCAGTTTTTTGAATTTCAGAATCACCCGCAGTAATGTTCAGCATGGATCGACCATGAAAAGCTTTAGTAAAGACTATAATCTCATGTTTCTCAGGTTTTTTTTGATCATAATAATATTTTCGAGCCAGTTTTATCGCTGCTTCATTGGCCTCATTTCCTGAATTTGAAAAAAAAACTTTATCTGCAAAAGTTTTTTTGGCTAACATTTCGCTTAGTTCTAGTGCCGGCTTGTTGAATAAATAATTGCTGACATGCCATAGTTTTGTTGATTGTTCTTTGAGAACTTTATTTAGAGCGGGATGAGAATGCCCAAGGCATGTGACGGCAATGCCTCCTCCAAAATCTACATAATCTTTGCCTTTATCATCCCAAAGAATAGATTTTTTTCCTTTTACGGGGATAAATTCTGCAGGAGCATAATTTGGCATTAATGCCGTTCTATCAATAGAATTATTCTTTTTCATAAAATTTATTTTTTAAAAAATAGTCATAATGACCCTGTAAAAGTAATATTAAAACATGGTTATAGCAGATCGTCTTAAATCTGATAATTCTTTTAGAGTTTCGATAACACCAAATCGTTCGATCTCTTGGCGTGGAAATTTAATATTTGTATTTTTGGTTTCAGTTCCTTTAACAATAATAGCTTTAGGTTTTTTATATGTTGGAGCACCAATCATCTTGCCTTTTGCAGGTCTAGAAATTTTACTGGTGCTGACAGCTTTATATTTTGTTTTTAGAGATGTTAACAAACAAGAAATTCTCACATTTACTCCAGAAAAACTGATTATCGAAAAAGGTAGGTTGAAGCCTGAAACAACAACTGAATTTGTTAGAGAATGGGCTTATGTGTTCGTTGAGAAAGCAACTCATCCTTGGTATCCATTGCACATAGTAATTTCTTCAAAAGGAGAAAGAGTGCCTATAGGAGATTTTCTTACAGAAGAAGACAAAAAGATTCTTATAGAAAAAATGGATGAAATTATCCAAGAACTTCGGACGATTTGACTTTATTTGGCTCTTTGATTGAATCTTCGACCAATCATAGCAGAGGCAATATTCACTTTTTGTACATCAATTGTACCTCCAGCTATTCCCCAGCCAAATGAATCTCTTACCTTTCGTTCCATGCCGTATTCTTTGTTGAAACCATAACCACCCATTAACTGCATTGCGGTTGTTGTTACTTCTCTGGAAATCTCATTTGCAAAACATTTTGCTGAACTAGATTCGAGTATATCTGGAAGTCCATTCGCCGCATTAAAAACCGCACGGTGTATTAACAAACGCGAAGCTTCGACTTTCATTAACATGTCAGCTAATTTTATTTGCACGGCTTGAAAATCAACAATTGGTTTTCCAAATTGCTCTCTTTCTTGAACATAATTTTGAACATAGTCTAAAGCTGAGGAAGCTTGTGCTAAAGCCATAGTCGCATTGCCACACCTTTCCAAATCAAAAGTTTCCATCAATTTTTTAAAACCGTCTTCTGGCTCAACTAATAGATTTTCTATTGGTACTTCAACATTATCAAAGTATATGTCAGCAGAAGGAATTCCTCGCCAGCCCATAAGGTTTTCATTATTACCAAAGGTTAATCCAGGCGTATCGATATCTACAAAAACTGCACCAATTCCTTTAGCTGCTGGAGCGTCAGACATTCTTGCGTAAACCACATATCCATCCGAGTGACCTGCGCCAGAACACCAACGTTTGTTTCCATTAATAACAATTTTGTCACCCTTTATTTCCGCCTTGGTTTTTAAGTCAGTCAATCCAGTGCCAGCTCCAGGTTCTGACATACTAACTGCGACAACCATTTCGCCGCTACAAACTTTAGGTATGACTCTTTTTTTTAGAGCGTCGGTAGCAAAATGTTGTAAAACTTTCACAGGTCCAGCGTTTGCTTCAAAAACTGGCCAGCCAACTGCGGATGAGATTTTTCCAAATTCCTCTAGAATAATAATTGCTTCTAAGTTTGTAAGACCTTGACCACCATATTCAGTCGGTGTGTTTACGCCAAGAAAACCCATCTCCCCAATTTTCATTAAGGCATCTTTAGGTACAGGATCGCCTGTTTCTTCCAATTCATCTGCTAAAGCTGGCAGCTCATTTTGGGCATATTCGCGGGCAACTTTTTGTAGTTCTAGTTGTTCTGGTGTTAGTTTGAAATCCATAATTTTTTTTAATTTTGCGAGCAATTATACACATTGAGTTAAAATATCGACATGCCCAAAGAGAATAAATATCCCATTCCGGAAGGATTCGAACCTATCCATCAAACTGAACACCATATTCGTAACATTGGTGAAGGCTTTTATAGGCGTGATGAAGAAGGTAATCTGATAATGGCATTTTGGATTAAAAAAGAAAATTGTAATTCGGCTGATGTTGCGCATGGAGGCATGCTAATGAGTATTGCTGATTATTCGTTAGCTTCTGCCTCGATGCCTTCAAGGGATAAATATGTGGCAACAATAAGTTTTAGATCAGAATTCATCGCTCCTGCCAAGATACACTCACTAGCCGAAGTTCATACGTCAATAACCAGAGCAACTAAATCCTTAGTATTTGGAGAGGGCAAAATATATTGCGAAGGAGAAATTGTTTTCAGTTTTAGTGGAGTTGTAAAGAAAATATAAAAAAGGCTTCTTAAAGAAGCCTTTTTTAAATAGATTATTTAACCCAGGGCTTACCTAATCTTATCCTTTCCATTTGATAAACCCTTGGGCTGTCGCAACTTACCATTGAGCCATAAGTTTCTAATTGCTTTAGAGGGCCGCCATTATCTACAAATGTTTGTGTCTCCTTTCCTCTTTGACTCCAAGAAGAATTTATATCCATCATTTTGAAATCAAAATCCGAATCTTGAGGTAAACCTGCCGTAGGGAAAATTCTAAATACTGGATCTTCTTTTTCTAATTTCTTTAGAAAAGCACTGTACTTAGCATCTGCCTTTAAAAGATCCGCATAAGTTACACCATCATTAATTGAACAATCCGAAAAAGAAAAAATCTCCGAAGTTCTTGGACCAGCGTAATTATCCTTTCTATTTTCTTCATAAGTAAGCAAGCTTGCAGCAAAAGAATGACTATTACATTTCCATACAGAGTTAAAACTTTCAGCAATTTCAGATCCATTTGCATAATAATTTTCAAGACTATTTCCCATTCCTTCAAAATTATCCCAAACACCCATCCAAATTAGGGTATTTTCAAAATCAATGTTGCTTGCTGCAATTGGAGTCAATAAAAAAGCTGTATAAGACTTTTCTTTTGAATCGTCGCTAAATTTATTCCATTTCTCAATGACATCATATAAATCAGCTTTTGTTTTTCCAGGTTGAAATTCACAATTTGCGTAAAATTCCATTGGCGTAACGTTTGCTTGTTCTTGAGCTAACGAAATTGAAGAAACCGCCACTAAAATTAATGACAACAAAATTTTTAAAATATTTCTCATTTTCACTCCTTAAGAAAACCTCACTCCCATCATTGAGAATGGTTATAAAGATTAGCATTTAAGCTTTGAAAAAAAAATGAAGAATTAATAATTTTAACGAAATCAAGTCGTATATTTAATTAAACTTTTTTAATTTCTTTTTTAATAGATTTTTCTTTAGAAAAGCTACATCAGGAATTCCAAGATTGAAATTAGTTTGAGCTTCACCTTGAATCAAAGGGCTTAAATATTTTCTTCCTGCAGATGTAATTTTAAAACCATTTTTTGAGATAAACTTTTTTGGAACTGTTTTTTCTACATTTGCAACTTTCTTCAAAGATACAGTATCTATTTTCCATTTATAGGGCGCATCATTTATTCTCTTTATAATTGGCATAACTGCAGTTTTTCCTGAAGTAGCAAGTTTTACTGCAAATTCTCCTACTGCATATGCCTGATCTAAATCTGTTTTAGATGCGATGTGTCTAGCTGAACGTTGAAGATAATCAGCCACAGCCCAATGATTTTTTAAACCAAGTTTTGAAATCATCCCTGACAATACTGGAGCTACTCCGCCAAGTTGCTTATGGCCAAAAGCATCGGTTAACCCTGAATCTGCTAGAAACTTACCGTTTTTCATCTGAGTTCCCTCTGAAGCAACAATTACACAAAAGCCATTTTTTCGTACAGTCTGTTTTACTTGTGCGAGAAATTTACCTTTTTCGAAGGGCACTTCCGGTAACAAGATAATATGAGGCGGGTCTTCTGAATTAGATGACGCTAAACAAGATGCTGCTGCTATCCAACCAGCATGACGACCCATAACTTCTAATATAAACACCTTTGTTGAAGTTTCGGCCATACTTTTGACATCTAATCCGGCTTCGAGTGTTGAAGTTGCAACATACTTTGCGACCGAACCAAAACCAGGCGAACAATCAGTAAAGGGCAGATCATTATCTACAGTTTTTGGAATACCAATGCACTGAAGAGGAAACTTTAGCTTTTTAGCCATTTCAGATACCTTAAAGGTTGTGTCTTGACTATCGCCTCCGCCGTTATAAAAAAAATAGTTGATATCATGAGCGGCAAAAACTTCAAAAAGACGTTCGTACTCTTTTTTTTGTTTGACTGGATCTTGTAATTTAAATCGACATGATCCAAATGCGCCACCAGGTGTATTTTTTAATTTAGCAATGGTAGTTTTTGATTCTTTCGAGGTATCGATTAAATTTTCATTTAATGCTCCAAGAATACCATTTTCACCACATAGTACTTTATTAATTTTTTTTGATTTAGCAGCCGTTTCTATAACACCACAAGCAGAGGCATTTATAACAGCTGTAACGCCACCTGATTGAGCGTAGAAAGCATTCTTTTTTGAATTCATTATGAGAAATATAACTGAAAAAAGAACTTCTGGAAAAAGATATAATCAGTACGATGAAAATTTATGTCTTAGGAGTTTGTGGGACCTTTATGGGAGGGCTTGCTCAATTAGCAGTCCAAAAAGGTTTTGAAGTAGCAGGATGTGACGAAAATGCCTACCCACCAATGAGCAATGTTTTAGCAGAACAAGGCATAACTGTAGACCAAGGATTTAGTGCAAAAAATATATCTAATGATATTGATCTTTACGTAATTGGAAATGTCGTTTCTAGAGGAAATCCAATGATGGAGGAAATACTTAAACGAAGACTTAAATTTATTTCAGGTCCACAATTTTTGACTGACTTAATTTTAGAGGATAGACATGTAATTGCTATCAGTGGAACTCATGGAAAAACTTCGACATCGTCAATGTTGGCTAAAGTTTTAATTGATGCAGGATTAGATATTGGGTATATGATCGCTGGTCGAGCTTTAGATTTGGACTCGACGGCTTTTTTGGGAACACATAAATATTTTGTCATTGAAGCAGATGAATACGACACAGCTTTTTTTGATAAGAGGTCCAAATTTATTCACTACAGTCCCTCAACTTTGCTAATAAACAATTTGGAATTTGATCACGCCGATATTTTTGATAATTTGAGTGAAATCAAAAAACAATTTCACCATTTATTGAGAATCTTGCCTAAAGATGCAAAGTTATTCTATCCAACAGACGATTTGAATATAAAAAAATTATTGGAAATGGGAGTTTATTGCAAGGAAGAATCTTTTGATGCAGTGGGTCAGGGAGAAGGATGGCATGTCCGAATAAAAAACCCAGAATGTTCTACTTTTGATATTTATTTTGATGACAAACTTAAAGGCTCAGTAAATTGGAATCTTATTGGAGAACACAACAAAAAAAACGCTATAGCAACATTCGTAATAGCAAAGTCGTTAGGCCTTAAGAAGAAACAAATTTCAGAATCTCTTTCAACTTTCAAAGGCACCGAAAGAAGAATGGAAATGATTGGGAAGAAAAATTCAATTTCAGTCTACGATGATTTTGCCCATCATCCAACAGCTATAAAGTACACTTTGGATGGCTTGAGAAAAAAAGTTGGAAATCAAAAGATAGTTTGTCTATTAGAAATGAGATCTAATACCATGTCGTCAGGTTATCATGATAAAGCTATCCCTAAATCTCTGGAGGATGCAGATAGTGTTTTTTTATTTTCAAAAAATCAGGATCAAATAAGAAACATTGCTCAAAAAAGTAATAAATTCTCGACTTGTTCAGGAACAAGAGAATTCTTAAATTTATTGCCTAAGTTAAATGAGCCTAATACTCATATTATTTGTTTATCCAATGGATCTTTTGATCAAATTCATCATGCTATTTTGGAGAGGCTTTAAAAAGTAAAAGCTTTTTTTCTTAGTCTGATTGCCTTTGGGGTTACTTCTACTAGTTCATCTTCTTCTATGAATTCCAAAGCTTGCTCTAGGGTATGCTCGATGTGGGGAGTTAAAACTAGGTTTTCATCTGTTCCTGAGGCGCGGACGTTAGTGAGTTGCTTGGCCTTAGTAGGATTAACAGGCAAGTCATTATCTCTAGAGTGCAGACCAACGATTTGGCCCTTGTAGATATCTAGCCCGTGGCCAACAAATAACTTCCCTCGATTCTGCAGATTAAACAACGAATAGGATAAAGTTTTGCCGTTTGTCATTGAAACTAGAACACCATTCTGTCTATTTGTTACTTCGCCTTTTTTAGCAGGACCATAATGATCAAAAACACTAGTTAAGATTCCCGAACCACTTGTTAAAGTTAAAAAATGCGATCTAAAACCTATCATTCCCCTGGATGGCGCAATAAATTCGAGCTTAATTCTTCCTTTTCCATCTGGCTGCATATTTTTAAGCTCCGCTTTTCTTAACCCCATTTCTTCCATGATAGAACCTTGATGTTCTTCTTCAAGGTCAATAACAATTTGCTCAAAAGGCTCATGAATTTCCCCATTAACCTCTTTCTGGATTACTTCTGGTTTTGATACTCCTAACTCAAACCCATCTCTTCTCATGCTTTCAATTAACACCGATAAATGGAGCTCACCTCTTCCGGAAACCTTAAATTTATCTGAGGATTCTCCGGGTTCAACTCGCAAAGCAACATTGCTCAATAGTTCTTGTTCGAGTCTTTCTTTTATATTTCTGGATGTAACAAATTTGCCATCTTGACCTGCAAAAGGAGAATCATTTACTTGAAAAGTCATACTAACCGTTGGTTCATCTATTGTTAGCGGAGGCAAAGCTTCTACCTTTTCAGGATCACATAACGTATCCGAAATATATAAATTTTCGATACCAGTTATGCATACAATGTCTCCTGCTTCAGCCTCCTCTACCTCAATTCTCTCCAATCCGTCATGACTCATGACTTGTAAAATTTTTCCTTTTCTTTGTTCTTCTTTGTTATTAACCACAACTATTTGGTCATTGGGCTTTAACTTTCCACAAGTGATTCTTCCAATGCCTATCACCCCAACATAACTATTGCTATCTAATGCACTAATTTGCATTTGAAAAGGTTTTTCAGTTTCTACTTTTGGAGGACTAACTTTTTCTAAGACCAGATCTAAAAGGGGAGACATATCATCTTTAATGTTTTCGAGCTCATCACCAGCCGTTCCATTTAGCGCGGAAGCATAAATTACAGGAAAATCCATTTGTTGATCGTTTCCTCCGAGGCGATCAAAAAGGTCAAAAACTTGATCTAAAACCCAATCCGGCCTGGCTCCAGATCTATCAATTTTATTTATAACTAATATTGGATTAAGACCTTGCTCAAATGCTTTCTCGGTAACAAAACGAGTTTGTGGCATCGGACCATCAACGGCATCGACAAGAAGAAGAACGGAATCAACCATTGATAATACCCTTTCAACTTCTCCTCCAAAATCAGCATGACCAGGTGTATCTACAATATTTATTTTATGGTTTTTCCACTTTATTGCTGTATTCTTAGCAAGAATCGTAATGCCCCTTTCTTTTTCTTGATCATTTGAATCTAAAATTCTTTCAGATCCGATATCTTTTCTATTTAAAGTTCCTGATTGTTGAAGTAATTTGTCGACCAGAGTAGTTTTCCCATGATCAACATGAGCGATGATAGCGATATTTCTTATATCTTTTGGATTCATAGCATTTATGATTATTCAAAGAACATTCTTTAAAGAATTTCTCTTTTGAAGAACGGTTATGATTTATTCCTTATCTTTAGAAGTTTCTTCTTGAGCAGCTTCTTCAGTTGGAGCTTCAGATATATCTTCTTGGACTTCTTCAACAGGAGTTTCTGTAACTTCTTCCTGAGCTTCTACAGTCTCTTCTGAAGAGTCATTTGCTTCGCTTTTGACAGCTGAAGTTGTTTTAGCAAAACGTTTTTTAAATCTATCGACTCTTCCGCCGGTATCAACGATTTTATGTTTTCCAGTATAAAAAGGATGAGAAGCAGATGAAACATCGAGAGGATAATATGGATATGTTTTCCCGTCTTCCCACTCTTTGGTTTGATCTGTATTTAACGTCGATGGAATTAAAAAATACTTATCCACGCTAGTGTCGTGGAACAGCACTTCCCTATATTCCGGATGAATTTCCTTTTTCATAATTTTCTTTAAAAATATGCTGGCGCATAATACCAGAAGAACTTTTTTTTAGAAATAGAATTTCACTTCTTATTTTTGTTAAGATTTTTGCTTTTTTCAGTGATATTAACGACTTTTTTTATACCGTAAGGCTCGGTTCGTTTTTCTCCATCAAGAAAATAAAATCCTTTATTTTTAAGATACCATTTGGATATTTCTAGCTTATTTTCTTCTTCGACCCATGAAATATCATACATTGATTCTTTAATAGAATTTGATTTCGTCTGACTATTGTAGATGAAGGGACTTCCTTTTAATTTATGTGCTTTGGAGAGCCAAGCATTAAGAAATCTCTTTATTCCTCTTTTAGTTTTTCTCCTCGATGGATTTGCTTGACACCACTCTCTGGCGGCATTTATTTCGTGATAAACATTGCATTCATGATAGGTTCTTTGCCAAGAAATTAGGTCGCTTTGTTCAATTTCATAATAAGAGCCATCTTTTAAAATAATTTCCATTTTTTTATCTGGTTACTTGGAATAATATAGAAGTATTTAATAAAAGTAATTAAGTTAAGGAGGAGAATTCATGTCCTATCAAAAAGATGTTGAAGTGTTCATGATCGCTGGAGACCAATCATTGACCAAAGAACTTTCCTTGAAAGGAGATCAGCAAAAACTATATATGAATTTAATTACGGAAGAATATAAAGAAACCCTCGAAGCATTTCAAAATAATGATTTAGTAGAGGTAGCTGATGGGCTTGCAGATATGGTTTGGGTAATTATGGGCATGTGCTCCAGTTGCGGAATAGAATTTAATAAAGTCTGGGAAGAAGTAAGGTCATCAAACATGAGTAAATTTGTAAATGGAAAAGCTATAAAAAATAATTCGGGAAAAATCATGAAGCCCGATACTTATTTCAAACCGGATATAAAAAAAGTTTTAGGGATTTAATTCGATTTTACATTTTCTCTCCTTTTCGCTTGAGTGCTTCAAGGATATTTTTAGATTAAATTTTTTTAGAAATCCGAAGCTTTTTTCTGGCCACTCTATAAATATTATTGCTTCTGATTCGTTTAAGTATTCTCTGAGGCCTATGGTTTCAAGCTCAAATGGATCATTTATTCTATAAAGGTCGATATGATAGATGTTTTTATCATTAAGTTCGTAAGGCTCAATTATGGTAAATGTTGGGCTTTTAACTTTCTCCTTGATTCCTAAGGCGAAGATTATTTCTTTAACTAAAGTTGTTTTACCTGTTCCAAGGTCGCCGTCTAAAAAAACAATAAATGCAGATTTATCTTTTCTTTTTAAAATTTCTTTGGCTATCTCTTGTCCAAGATTTTTCGTATCTTCTAAAGAACTTAAAGTTAGTTTTTTATTCATAAAATTATTAAATAAGTTCTTTAACAATATCTAATAAGTCGGTAGGAGTAAGACTATTCATTCCAATAACATTTGAGTATTCATCTGCAGCTTCGGCATGCAATTCGACACCTAAACACGCAGCATTTAATAACGTCATTTTTTGGGCAATAAAGCTACTTATTATTCCACTTAAGACATCTCCCATTCCCCCGGTAGCCATTCCTGCGTTCCCTTTTTCACAAATAAAATATTTGTCTTTCCAACAAATAATTGAGTTTTTTCCCTTTAAAACAACGACCGCTGAATATTTTTTTGAGATTTTTTTAGCGGACAATATTCTATTTTTTTTTATAATTTCCTTTGATGTATTTAAAAGAATAGAAGCCTCTCCTATATGTGGAGTAAGAACTATTTTTTTTGGTAGAGGTAATTTTTTTATAAATTTAGGTAAAAGATTTAAGCCATCTGCATCAATGAGCATAGGCGTATTATTTTTTTTAGCTCTTTCTAGAGATTTATATATCATTTGTTCGGACCAATAGTCTTGTCCCAATCCCGGGCCCAGACAAATTACAGATGGATAATCCAAATATTTTTCAAGCGCTTGGCCTGAGTCAACAGGTTTGACCATAACTTCTGGGCAAAAATTCAATGAAGCAGATACATGACTGGATCTGGTTGCTAGAGACACTAAGCCGGCTCCACAATTAACTGCTGCTTTGGAAGCCAATAAACCAGCCCCGCCAAATCCAATATTTCCTCCAATGACTAACACATGTCCAAATTCTCCTTTATGAGCATCGGATGATCTAATCAATTTCTTTTTTAGAATTAAAGAATTTATCTTTTGAGCTTTTATCATTTTTTTGAAGTTGTTTGTATCATTTATTGCAACCCTCGTCATTATAGATATAGTAATGTACTAATTAATTTTTTTGGAGAGATATAAGATGATTAAAACGAAAATCACAGAAATGTTTGGAATCAAACATCCAATCATTCAAGGGGGGATGCACTATGTCGGTTTTGCAGAAATGGCTTCTGCAGTTGCAAATGCTGGTGGATTAGGAATCATAACCGGTCTGACTCAAAAAAGTCCTGAAGACTTGGCAAAGGAAATAGCTAAATGTCACGAAATGACAGATAAGCCTTTTGGAGTAAATTTAACTTTTTTGCCGGGATTTCAAGAGCCAGATTATCCTGGTTATATCCAAGCTATTGTTGAAGGTGGCATAAAGATAGTTGAAACTGCCGGAAGAAGTCCTGAGGCTTACATGCCTGATTTGAAGGGTGCAGGAATCAAAGTGATTCATAAATGTACTTCTGTTAGACACTCATTAAAGGCAGAGAAAATTGGATGTGACGCAGTAAGCGTTGACGGTTTTGAGTGTGGCGGTCACCCAGGAGAGGATGATATTCCAAATATGATCCTTCTTCCAAGAGCTGCTGAGGAACTATCTATTCCTTTTGTTGCATCAGGAGGCATGGGCAATGGACAACAATTAGCAGCTGCTTTATCAATGGGAGCTGATGGAATAAACATGGGTACAAGATTTATTGCCACTAAAGAAGCTCCTGTTCATCAAAATGTTAAAGAAGCATTAGTTGCAGCTTCAGAGCTCGACACTAAGTTAATTATGAGGCCTTTGAGAAATACAGAGAGAGTCTTAGCGAATGGAGCAGTTGATAAAATTCTAGAAAAAGAAAAAGCACTTGGAGATGATATTCAAATAACAGATATCATGGATGAAGTCGCAGGAGTGTATCCAAAAATAATGCAAGAAGGGACCATGGACGCAGGCGCTTGGAGTTGTGGAATGGTTGCAGGCTTGATACATGATATTCCAACTTGTTCTGATCTTGTCGAAAGAATTGTTTCAGATGCAGAAGAAATAATAAAAGCTAGACTTTCAAAATTCGTTGCCTAGTTTTTAAATGGCTAAAGATCAAGAATTTCCTGAAATCTTGTCTAAACAAGAATCTGTAAATATTCAGAAAGCCGAGCCTGGAGCGCCGCCCTCAGATCCTAAACCAGCAGCCACGGTGCTGTTGGTTAGGGCTCCTGAAAACGAAATTGAAGTATTTATGATTAAGAGGAATGCAAAAACTAATTTTGGGGGAGCATGGGTTTTCCCTGGGGGCAAACTTGATCCGGTTGATGAAGAAATAGAAATAAATAGTTTTTGCTCGGGTTTAACTGATGAGATGGCTTCACAAATTATCAATGTCGAAAGCGGTGGGTTAAATTATTGGATAGCTTGCATAAGGGAATGTTTTGAAGAATGTGGCGTGTTACTTGCTTACAGAGAAAATGGCAATTTATTTGGCGCTTCAGATACAGAAGAGACAAAAATATTAGCCTCATATAGAGATAGACTAAATAATGGCGAGCCAGTTTTGTTAGAGCTGTGTAAAGAATTAAATCTTAAATTAGCAGTTGATAGGTTAGCCTATGTATCACATTGGATTACACCTAAAATGGAAATGAAGCGTTATAGCACAAGATTTTTTATTGCTTTGGCGCCATCAGATCAAAAAGCAATACATGATGGAAGCGAAGGCGTAGAAAGCACATGGATAACTCCAGAAAATGCTATCAAAGGCGGTGAAAAAGGCAATTTTCCAATAATATTACCGACAATAAGAAATCTTGAGGCAATAGTAGGATTCACATCGACTAACGAGTTATTGGAAAATAAAATTAAGTGTCAAAGCGAGGTTTCATCAATTGAACCAAAATTTTTTATGAAAGACGGAAAAATGATAGGTTTGCTTCCAGGCGATGAAGGTTATGAAGATCATTGAAATTTCACCTTTGGTAAGAAGAATTACTGCTGACAATGGAGGGGTATTTACAGGTGGGGGTACCAATACATATTTAGTTGGTCATCAAGAAATTACAGTCATTGATCCAGGCCCTGCTTCACCAGAGCATGTAGAGAATATCGCAAAAATTTGTGGAGAAGATATTAAACAAATTTTAGTCACTCACACCCATAACGATCATTCTCCAGGTGCAAAATTACTTCATCAAAGGACAGCTGCACCCATTATGGGTATGTATCCTTTGCATAAGGAAATGCAAGACCCTACTTTCAAGACAAAAAAAGAATTGAAACACGGTGATGAAATTAACGAAGCAGAATATACTTTGAAAGTTATTCATACCCCTGGGCACGCTTCCAATCATCTTTGTTTTTTGCTTGAAGAAGAAAAGTTAATATTTACTGGTGATCATATTATGGATGGATCTACTGTAGTCATAGCTCCTCCTGATGGAAATATGAAGCAATATATTGATTCTTTAGAATTATTAAAAGAAATAGATTTAAAATATATTGCTCCTGGACACGGTAACGTTTTAGAAAATCCTCATTCAGTAGTTGATTGGATTGTTGGCCATAGAATGTATCGAGAAAAAAAAGTGATTGATTCAATTACTGAAGCATCTAAAGCAACGATTGATGAACTTATTTACTCTGTTTACGACGATGTTGATAAGAATTTATATGGAATAGCTAAATATTCTCTTGAGGCACATCTTAATAAACTCATTGAAGAAGATAGAGTTCTTAAAGACCAAGATAATTATTACTGGAAAGGTTAAAAAATATAATCTCAAGAAGCAAATTAGCTAGTTTTTTAATCTTTAAAATTTACTCCACAACCACCATGTCCGCAGTAACCATTAGGATTTTTTGCTAGATATTGTTGATGATAGCTCTCAGCATAAAATTCTTCTGAGACGGGTAAGATTTCGGTAACAATTTGACCGAATCCTTTAGCATCAAGCTTAGTTTGGTAGATATCTTTTGTTTTAAGTGCCAATTCCTCTTGAGTTTTATCTAAAAAATAAATACCAGATCTATATTGCGTTCCTATGTCGCCACCTTGACGCATGAATTGGGTAGGATCATGTCCTTCCCAAAAAACTTGCAGCAATTTTTCTAAATTAGATTCATCTTCATATGTCACAAAAACAATTTCCGAATGCGCAGTTAATCCTGAACAAACTTCTTCATAGGTAGGATTTTGAGTATAGCCAGCGGCATAGCCAACGCCAGTAACTTTTACACAATCCAAATCCCAAAACATTTTTTCAGCCCCCCAGAAACAACCCATTCCAAAAAGAATTCTTGGTTTGTCTATAGACATACACTCTGACATAGGTGCGCCAGTTACAAAATGATTTTCTGGACTATAAATTGGCTGCCTTCTACCTGGAAGACAATCTTCTTCTGAAGGCATTTCTAAGCTTTTAAATCTAAACATTTATTTATTTAATCTTTCTTTTATTAGTATGTCTACGATACTTGGATCTGCAAGCGTTGTAGTATCTCCTAAATTATTTAATTCATTCTCAGCAATTTTTCTTAAAATCCTTCGCATGATTTTTCCTGATCTAGTTTTTGGTAAATCATAACAAAACTGTATGGAATCAGGTTTAGCAATTGGTCCAATTTCTTTAACAATAATATCAACTAACTCCCTTGTTATTTTATCGGATGGATTTGCTTCTTTCATGAGATTTACATAACAGTAAATACCTTGCCCTTTAATCTCATGTTCAAAGCCAACTACCGCCGCTTCTGCAACCGATTCATGCAAGACTAAAGCGCTTTCTATTTCTGCAGTACCTAGTCTGTGACCAGAAACATTTAAGACATCATCAACTCTTCCAGTAATTCTATAAAAACCATCGGCATCTCTTTCCGCACCATCACCAGTAAAATAATAACCTTTGTAATTAGAATAGTAAGTATCAACGCACCTTTGATGATCTCCATAGACGGTTCTTATCTGAGAAGGCCAAGAACTTTTTATTACTAAGTTACCTCTTCCAGCACCTTCGACTTCTTTCCCTTGTTCGTCAATAAGTGCAGGGTCAATACCAAGAAACGGCTTGCCTGCACAACCAGGCTTTTGATTAGAAAAACCTGCTAAACCAGAAATCATTATGCTGCCAGTTTCGGTTTGCCACCAAGTATCAACGATTGGACATTTGCCTTTGCCTACTTCATGATAATACCATTCCCAAGCTTCTGGATTTATGGGTTCTCCTACCGTTCCTAGAACTTTTAATGAATCTCTAGAAGAGGATTTTAGCGGTGCATTACCATGTGCCATTAGTGCTCTTATCGCTGTGGGAGCAGTATAAAAAATATTAACCTGATATTTATCAATAACATTCCAAAATCTTGAAGTATCTGGAAAAGTTGGTATGCCCTCGAACATTAAGGTTGTTGAAGCATTAGCTAGGGGCCCATAAACAATATAAGTGTGACCTGTTACCCAGCCTACATCTGCTGTACACCAATAAATACTGTCTTCTTCTAAATTAAAAATATATTTATGACTTAAAGCAGCGCCTAATAAATATCCTGCAGTTGTATGTAAAACTCCTTTGGGCTTACCTGTAGACCCCGAGGTATAAAGGATAAATAATGGATCTTCAGCATCCATTTCTTCGCACGGACATTCTTCATCGAAAGAGTCAATAACTTCGTAATAATCAATATCAATTTTATTATTCTTAAAAAGAAGGTTGTTTGTTCTATTAATTACCACGACACTATGAACATCGGGACAATCTTGTAAAGCACTATCTACATTATTTTTAAGCGGGATTAGTTTTCCCCCTCTTATACCCTCATTCGCTGTAATGACGCTTGTACAATTTGAATCTAAGATTCTGTCTTTTAATGACTCTATTGAAAATCCGCCAAAAACAACTGAATGAATCGCACCAATTCTTGCACACGCCAACATTGCATAAGCAGCTTCAGGAATCATCGGCATATAAATACAAACTCTATCCCCTTTTTTAATTTTTCTAGATTTTAGAAGATTTGCAAATTTACAAACATTTTTATGAAGTTCTTCAAAAGATATTTTTTTTGTATCTTTAGGATCATCGCCTTCCCAAATTATCGCAGTTTTATTGCTATGACTTTTAAGATGACGATCAACACAATTGAAGCAAGCATTTAATTTTCCATTTTTGAACCATTCAACTTTACCTTCTTCTAAATTTGAAGATGCGACTTCATCCCAGCTAGAAAACCAATCTAGAGTTGCTTCTGCTTTCTCTTTCCAAAACTTTTTTGGATTGTTAACTGATTCAAGATAATCTGTCTCAAAATCTTCTTCAGCTATAATAGAGTTTTTCTTTTGTCTCTCGGTTACTGAATATATTTTCATCAAATAATTTTATCTTGAAAGTTTTAGGCAAATCTAAAATTTTTAAATTCCTCTGCCTGACAATTTATTTCCTTCAAAGGTTTAATAAAAAAATCTCGGTTTTGCCAATCATAATGAGGTATTTTCAACTTAGAAGTATTTATTTTTTCATTATCAAAAAAAACAATATCTATATCAATCGTGCGCGGTTTCATATGTGAATTTTTATTCCTTTTAAGCTTTTTTTCAATTTGTTGAAATTGGTCAAGCAATTCGAGAGGCAGAAGTTTTGTTTCAACTTCCAATGCAAGATTAAAAAAAAATGGTTGTTTAACAGGACCATAGGCTTTAGATTTAAAAATCTTGCTTTTTTTTATAATTCTTGTTCGTGGAATTTCATTTATTTCTAACCTTGCATTGGAAAGATTTTTATATCTATTACCTAGATTAGTTCCTAAAACTAAATAAGCAGTATGAAAAGACATTAACCAAATTGTTGTTTTTCTTTGATTTCATCTACAGTTTTACAATCAATGCATTGTGTAGCGGTAGGCCTTGCTTCTAGGCGCTTTATTCCAATTTCTACTCCACAAGTTTCACAAAAACCATAAAGATCGTCTTCTATATCTTTTAAAGATAGTTCAATTTTAGAAATCAGTTTTCTTTCTCTCTCTCGTTTTCTTAACTCGAGCATAAATTCTTCTTCTTTCGATGCTCTATCTAGGGAATCGGGAAAGTTACTTTGATCTTGTTGAATTAATTTTTCAGTTTTCTCTTGTTCACTATCCAAAGCATTTTTCCAAGAATTTAAAATATTAATAAAATGTTTTTGCTGAGATTTATTCATATATTTCTCAGTCTTAGAAATTTTATAAGGAACAAACGACTTGGCAAAAGAATCGTAATCTGATGGATTTACTATTGTCTTTTTTAAAGACGATTTTCTTTTGGCTGTGATTTTTTTTGTAGTAGATTTCTTTTTTGCTACGACTTTCTTCTTTAAGACTTTCTTCTTAACAGGTTTTTTCTTAGAAGGAGCTTTAATACTTTTAGTATTTTTAGATGTAACTTTTTTCTTTGCGGCAGCCATAATTATTTAGAGGGAAAGAAATTTATCAAATACAAAGAAATCTTGCTACTTATTTCTTTACATTTTTTCAAATAATTCTTTATTCCTTATGTAATCTTGATCAGGCAATCTTGGCCCGAAGTTTTCCACTCCTTTTGAGGCTAAAAAACAACCAAATTTTGCCGAGATTTCATATTCGAAACCATTAGAAAGCTGATGAAGTACTCCTCCAGCAAACATATCTCCTGCACCATTGGTGTCAATAGCGTTAGCTGGGAAACCTTTAATTGAAATTTTTTTATCTTTCGATAATACTACCGCGCCTTTTTTTCCTAAAGTCACAAATGAAGTGTTAGAGAACTTATTTAATTCTTCTAAAGCAGCATCTAAGTTTGAAGAATTTGAGAACGTTTTTGCTTCTTCTTCATTACAAAATAAAAAGTCTATTTTGTATTCCATCCATTCTAATAACCTATCTTTAAAATTAGTTACGATGAAAGAATCAGATAGACTTACTGCAATTTTTGTATCGCTTTTTTTTGCAATTTCTATAATTTTTTTTGTTGTTTCAAAGTTACTATCAGAAGAAACTAAATATGCTTCTAGATAAACAATTTCAGCTTCTTCAATCATATTTTCATCTAAATCACTGATCTTGAGTTCAGAGCTAATCCCTAAAAAGGTGCTCATCGTTCTTTCTGCATCTGGACTAACCATAACTAGGCAACTTCCTGAAACTCCTTTATCAAGTGACATACATTTGTTTTTGATATTTGCTCCAATCAGATTATCGACATAAAATTTTCCATTAAGGTCATTTGCAACTTTGCCAATAAAACTGCAGCTAGAGCCAAGAATTGAAGCTGCATAAATTGTATTGGTAGATGAGCCGCCACAAGCATCTTCGCTTGAACCATATAACTGTGTTAATTTTTCATATATCTGATTTTGTGTTTCTTGGTCCTTAAGGTCCATTGACCCTTTTTTTAATTTCAGCTCCTCTAAAAGATTATCTTCGATTGAAAATTGACGATCTACTAGCGCAGCTCCGACACCCAAGACATTAATTTTTTTCATTTAAATTTTTAATAATATTTTCAACATCTTTCTTAAAAAAAATTCCTTTAGACATAGCGATTGTCTCATAACCTAGAGATAATACTGAATCCATATTTTGATAATTAATTCCTCCAATCGCAACCAATGGCTTTGATGTTATTGATAAAGGAAAAGATTTGTCTCCATCTTCCAAGAAACTGACATTCTCCTTTGTCTCTGATTTAAAAAATGCACCAATACCTAAATAATTCCAAGTTATTAAATCCTCTGGAGGATTCTTTATTAATTTGCAATCCCACTTACACGAAAGCCCTTTTATATAATCAGAGTTGATCATATCTTTATGCTCTTTGATAAATTTTAAATTTTTAGAGTTTAGATAGTCTTCCATTCCTAGGTGAAATCCATCCGCACCTATTTCAATAGCAATCTTTGGACTGTCGTTAATTATTAATTTTCCATTATTCTTATTAATAACTTCCAGCATAATACTGGCATTAATTTTCATTTGTTCTTCACTTAACCCTTTTTCTCTATATTGAAAAAGTTTTATGCCCATACTCAACATTTTTTCTATTTCTTTAATCAGTTTTTCAAAATTTACACCTGACGGTGTAATAGCATAAATAGATTTCATTTTTTAAAATTTAATATATCTTGTCCTTTTGTTTTAATAGAATTTTTTACCAATTGGGATAAAAATTTATGAGCTGAAGAACAAGAATCTTCAAAAGATTTTTTATTAACAAGGTTACATAAAATAGCAGTCGATAGGGCACATCCTGTTCCGTGAATATTTTTCTTGAGATAAATTGACGAAGTTTCTTTGATAAGAAATCCATTTGAATAAAATGAGTTTATAATTTTATTTTTTTTTACTTTGCCGGTTACATAAATATTCTTAATTCCTTTATCAAAAAGAAATTTTATAGAATCTTCTTCAGATTTATTATTTGAAAGAATTTTTAATTCTTCAATATTTGGAGTAAGAAGGCTTGAATAAGGATAAAAAGAATCTCTGAAAAAACTTAAATCTCTTTTTTCAATAAATCTTCCCCCACCACCTGCATTGAAAATGGGATCAATTACAATGGGAATTTTTGAACTAGAAATTATTTTTATAATTATCTTAGCTATATTTTTATTTGGTACAACACCAACTTTGATTCCAGACAAATTAGTACTTTTAACTATTTCATCAATATTTTGTTCAAAAAATTTAATCTTAGTTGGATCTAATTTAAATAACTTTTTTGTTGTTTGAACTGTCTGACATGTAAGACAAGAAACGCAATGAAAATTAAAAAAATTTGAAGTCAGAATATCTGTTTGTAGGCCTGCTCCTCCTGAAGGGTCATGTCCAGAAATTGATAAAATAACTTCCTTTTTATTCATAATTTTTTAATTATAATGCCGCTCTAATAAAGTTAGGATAGTATAAGAAATGGACAAGAAAAATGTTGGAATAGTTGGCGCAACTGGATACGTTGGGGAAGAGCTTTTGTCTATTTTAGATAACCATGAGAAGGTAAATGTTTCCTTTGTATCTTCACATAATAATCAAGGGAAAATGCTTTTTGAAATCACAAAAAAATTTTCAAATATAGAAAATTTAACTCTTGATTCAGTAGAAAATATTAAAAATTATGATTTAGATTTAGTTTTTTTTGCGACTAAGCATAATTTTTCGATGAATTATGTACCTTTTTTGATTGAAAATGGAATCAAAGTA
The DNA here is from genome assembly GCA_902635045.1 of uncultured SAR86 cluster bacterium. GTDB lineage: Bacteria > Pseudomonadota > Gammaproteobacteria > Magnimaribacterales > AG-339-G14 > CASICS01. Next base: position 289,328 of record CACPMT010000001.1, read on the forward strand.
ATAGATTTGTCTGCAGACTTTAGATTCGTTGATGAGCATATTTGGGAAAAAGCATATGGAGAGAAGCATTCTGCTCCAGAATTGCTTAATCAATCTGTATACGGTTTACCTGAATTTAATGCTGAAAAGATAAAAAAAAGTGACTTAGTTGCAGTTCCCGGGTGTTATCCAACAGCAAGTATATTAGGTATTTTGCCTTTATTAGATTACATAAAGTCTAATTCTACAATTATTTTAGATGTTAAATCCGGAATAAGTGGAGCAGGAAGAAATTCCGTAGAGAGCTCATTAGAAAATGATTTGAAAAATAACTTTAAAGCGTATTCCCCTGAGTTTCACAGGCATATGCCAGAAATAAAGTCATTTTTAGCTTCAATAAAAGGTACAGATAATAAGATTGTTTTTACTCCTCATTTATTGCCTTTATTTAGAGGAGAATATATAACTGCTTACATAGAAGTTGAAAAATTTAATCAAGACCTTAATGTTTGTTACGAAAAATACTATAATGAAAGTAAATTTGTTAGGGTTTTAAAAAAAGGTACAATACCTGAAGTAGCAAAGGTACAAAATACAAATTTCTGTGATATTGGTGTTTTTAAAAATGAAAACAGTATCGTAGTTCATTCAGTAATTGATAATTTGATAAAAGGTGCAGCAGGACAAGCAATTCAATGTTTGAATTTAATGATAGGCGAAAAAGAAGAATATAATTTAAACTAAATCATGGTAGAAAAATATAAACCTCAAGAACTTAATGTTTCTGATCAAGCAATTGCAAAAATTAAAAGTCTCCTTGATGAAGAAACAAGAGATAATCTGTCTTTAAGAGTATTTGTTACAGGAGGGGGGTGCTCAGGATTCCAATATGGTTTTAAATTAGACGATGAACTAGATACTGAAGATACAACAATATTAAATAGCGGAGTTACAGTTGTTATAGATTCCTTAAGTATGCAATATATTTATGGATCAACGCTTGATTACACAGAAGATTTAGAAGGATCCAAATTTATAATAGACAATCCTAATGCTTTAACGACATGTGGCTGTGGATCTTCTTTTTCTATCTAGAAAATCTCACCCAATAAAGAAGGTTTTGCCCCTGTGGAGTTTATTAAGTCTATTTTCTTTTTCTCAACTCTTTTTTTGCTAAGCCAGGCAAATGTGCAGGCCTCTATTAGCATAGGATGAATGCCAAGATCATTAATTTTTTTTATCTCATAGTTCTCATTTAACAAATCACGAATTCTTTTGATCAAAAAATTATTTTTACTACCTCCTCCGCAAAAATAAATTTCTACTTTTTTTGCTTTACAGAACTTTTCTAAATCTCTGACGATGCTTAAGGCGGTTATCTCAGTCATAGCTGAAGCCCAATCATTAAAAGAGTATTTTTTTAACTTTGATTTAGATATTTTTTTAAAATTAAAATTTATAATTGCCTGACTTTTTGGAAGACTTTCCAGGAAATAATCTTGAGACAAAAAACTTTCTATTACTTTTTCTAAACCTTTTATATTTCCTTTCTCTGCAATTCGACCCCTATTATCGAATTGATTTTTTCTTGCAGTGAATTGCTGAACACATTGATCAATTAAGCAATTTCCTGGGCCAGAGTCCCATCCAATTACTTTTTTTCTTGGGATTAATCTTGTGATATTAGTGATACCTCCAATATTAATAATTACTCGATTAGATTTTTTGGAAAAGAAAATTTCTTTGTGAAATGCAGGTGTAAGTGGAGCGCCTATTCCGCCATTATCAATATTAGCCTTCCTAAAATTTCCCACAGTTTTTATATTTGTCTTTTCTGAGATTATTTTTGGACTTCCTATTTGCAGAGAATAAGGATTTTCAATTTCAGGAAAATGTTGAATTGTCTGACCATGAGATCCAATTGCTTTAATTAATTTTTTATCAATTTTCAATCTAGTTAAAAGTCGATTTATCAAATCGGCAGTTTCAACAGCAAAATGATCATCGAGCTTCATTAATTTTTTTGTTGGGTGCTTATAAAGATTTTTATTTGAATTCGAAAATTTTATTATTTCTGATTTCAAATTCTGAGGAATTTTCTTAGAAATAGATCCAACAACTTTTATTTTTTTTCCTATATCAAATAATGCGGCATCAATTGAATCGGCACTAGTTCCAGATAAAGTTCCAATGTACAAATTAGAAAATTTCACTTAATCAGTTTCAGCATAAAGCTTTAGATAATAGTCATCCATTTTATTCATTACCTCAATAGCAGTTTTAAAAAAAGCATCTTTTTCTTTGTCACTTATTGGTTCTGCAGCTGGGAGTTTTACTGTTAATGGGTCCGTATGCATTCCATTGACTCTGAATTCATAATGAAGATGCGGACCAGTTGCTCTGCCTGTTCTTCCTACATATCCAATTACTTCCCCTTGATTAACTTTATCTCCAACTTCCAACCCTTTCTTATAACGGGATAAATGAGCATATCTAGTTGAATAATCTTCAGAATGTTTTACCTCAATGAGCTTTCCATATCCTCCATTATTCCCTCTAAATGCGATTGTTCCATCTCCAGTTGTTCTTACTGGAGTTCCCGTTGGCGCAGCATAATCAACGCCTGTATGAGCTTTTATTTTGTTTAAGATCGGATGTTTTCTTTTTAAATTATACTTTGAGCTAATATAACTGAATTCTACTGGGGACCTAAGAAATGCTTTTTCAACATTTTTTCCCCTTATTGAAAAGAATTCTTTTTGTTCGTTTTCAAGAAAATATCGTACAGCGGTGTATACTTTTTTTCCTCTTTTAAATCTTGCTGCTTTAATATCTCCATTCTTTATTTTATTTCCTTTCCAATAATATTCTTCATAAAGCAGATCGAAGGAATCGCCAGGTCTTATATCAAATATAAAATCTATATCCCATCCAAAAATGTAGACTAAATCCATTATTACGCTATCCGGAATATCAGCCTCCACAGCAGATTGATATAAAGAATCCTGAATTTCTACTGAAGCAAACCTTTCTAGGACATCTGGCTTTTTTGAAACTTTATATATTGAAAAGAGACCATTATTAAAATTAGCATTAATTCCATTGAGTCCATCCGTTGTAAGAAATATATTTTTTGGAATTTGATCCTCGCTTATTTCTATCTCTAAAATATCTCCAATTTTTAAATTTGCTAATTTTTCTGAACCCTTTGCTTTTATTAACGCTCTGATATATTTGTTAGAAAGTCCAGATTCGCTCAATAACTCAATTAAAGTATTATTTTTTTCTACATAAATTATTTGAGTTCTATTTGAAGTTTGCTTATTTTCACCGCCAACTGAAAATACTTCTAAGTCAATGCTAGATCTCTCTATTTCTCTATAATCAAAACTTTCGTTAACAGAATTAGTTGGGTTTTCTGAACCAAATATTAAGTATAAAAAAATTCCAATAAATAGAATTAAAAAGAGTAAATAGTATCTAATCTCAAATATAATATTCTTCATTCTTGATTTTTTAATTCTTTTAAAATGTTAATCTTACTAAATATTGTTAACTAGATCGTATTTTTAGTAATGAAATCAAAGAAAGAAATTCTAGAAATCCTCCAGAGAGGAGTGGAAGAAATTATTCCTGAAAGAGAATTCAAGACTCTCATAGAATCTAGAAAAAAATTAATAATTAAAGCTGGTTTTGATCCAACCTCCTCTGATTTACATTTAGGGCATACGGTTCTAATTAATAAACTTAAACAGTTTCAAGATTTAGGGCATAAAATAATATTTTTAATTGGGGATTTTACTGGTCAAATTGGCGATCCTTCTGGAGTAAATGAAACTCGACCATTAGTATCTAAATCAGACCTCAAAAAGAATGCAAAAACTTATTCAGAGCAGGTTTTTAAAATTTTAGATCCCAAAAAAACTAAAATTGAATATAACTCATCCTGGTTTGATAAAATGAAACCTTCTGAAATTATTAAATTAGCAGCTTCAATGACAGTTGCCCGAATGTTAGAAAGAGATGATTTCAGCAAAAGGTTCAAAAGTAACCGCCCAATTTCTATACATGAATTTTTATATCCTCTAGTACAAGGGTTCGATTCTTATGCGTTAAAGGCAGACATTGAACTTGGCGGAACCGATCAGAAATTTAATCTTCTGGTAGGAAGAGATATTCAGAGATTAAACAAAATGAAGGAACAGGTTGTGATGACAATGCCAATTTTAGAAGGGTTAGATGGAGTTAAAAAGATGTCAAAATCCTTAAATAACTATATTGGCCTAAAAGAAAAACCGGAAATGATGTTTGGAAAAATAATGTCAATTTCTGACGAATTGATGTGGAAATATTTTGATCTCTTAAGTTTTAAGTCTAATAAAGATATAAATTCATATAAAGATGAGGTTAAAAAAGGTGCCAATCCAATGAAATTTAAAATCATTTTGGGAGAGGAAATAGTTGAAAGATTTCACAATAAAAAGGCTGCTCAAATCACTAGAGAAGAATTTAAAAATAGATTTAGCAAAAAAAAGGCTCCTTCAAAAATAAAAAAAGTAACCATCAAAGTTAATTCCAAAGAAATTTTGCTAATAGATCTTTTAGCGGATCCAAGATTAAAGAAAAATGTTTTGTGTTCTAGCAAATCTGAAGCCAAAAGAATGATCAAACAATCAGCTGTGAAAATTGATAATAAACGTATAAATGATGAGCATTTTTCTATAAAAAACGGATCTAAACATACCTATCAAGTTGGCAAGCATAAACATCTGATAATTGATTTAACTTAAGTCCTAATAAAAGCTTTGAATTAGCCACAACCCATGTATAATCCCGATTTCGTGTGGCATTAATTGTCTATCGAGAGTTATTTTATAGTTTAGTTCATGTAATTCGTGCGGGCACTTACCTTTAAATAATTAAGGTTTGTGTCAATATGTACATCTTTGATTCTTAATCAAAGATCACTCATTTTTTGATATTTTTTTATATAAAAAATTATCCGTTTAATTTAATTGAAGAGTTTGATCATGGCTCAGATTGAACGCTGGCGGCAGCCCTTACACATGCAAGTCGAGCGAGAAAGTTTCTTCGGAAGCGAGTAAAGCGGCGGACGGGTGAGTAACGCGTAGGAATCTACCATTCAGTGGGGGATAGCTCGGGGAAACCCGAATTAATACCGCATATACCCTAAGGGGGAAAGAGGGCCTATCCTTGGAAGCTCTTGCTGTTTGATGAGCCTGCGTGAGATTAGTTTGTTGGTGAGGTAATGGCTCACCAAGACTACGATCTCTAGCTGGTCTGAGAGGACGATCAGCCACACTGGGACTGAGACACGGCCCAGACTCCTACGGGAGGCAGCAGTGGGGAATATTGGACAATGGGGGCAACCCTGATCCAGGCATGCCGCGTGTGTGAAGAAGGCCTTCGGGTTGTAAAGCACTTTAGGTAAGGAAGAAAAGTTATTGGTTAATACCTAATGACCGTGACATTACTTACAGAATAAGGACCGGCTAACTCCGTGCCAGCAGCCGCGGTAATACGGAGGGTCCAAGCGTTAATCGGAATTACTGGGCGTAAAGCGCGCGTAGGCGGTTTGACAAGTTGGGTGTGAAATCCCCGGGCTTAACCTGGGAACTGCATTCAAAACTTTTAAACTGGAGTACGGGAGAGGAGAGTAGAATTCATGGTGTAGCGGTGAAATGCGTAGATATCATGAGGAATACCAATGGCGAAGGCAACTCTCTGGACCGTAACTGACGCTGAGGTGCGAAAGCGTGGGTAGCAAACAGGATTAGATACCCTGGTAGTCCACGCCGTAAACGATGACAACTAGCCGTTGGACTTTCGGGTTCAGTGGCACAGCTAACGCATTAAGTTGTCCGCCTGGGGAGTACGGCCGCAAGGCTAAAACTCAAATGAATTGACGGGGGCCCGCACAAGCGGTGGAGCATGTGGTTTAATTCGATGCAACGCGAAAAACCTTACCAACCCTTGACATCTAGTGAAATTTCTAGAGATAGATTTGTACCTTCGGGAACACTAAGACAGGTGTTGCATGGCTGTCGTCAGCTCGTGTCGTGAGATGTATGGTTAAGTCCAGTAACGAGCGCAACCCTTATCCTTATTTGCCAGCACTTCGGGTGGGAACTCTAAGGAGACTGCCGTGAATAACACGGAGGAAGGTGGGGACGACGTCAAGTCATCATGGCCCTTACGGGTTGGGCTACACACGTGCTACAATGGGAGATACAGATGGTTGCGAAAGCGCGAGCTGGAGCCAATCCCACAAAGTCTTCCTTAGTCCGGATTGGAGTCTGCAACTCGACTCCATGAAGCAGGAATCGCTAGTAATCGCGAATCAGAATGTCGCGGTGAATACGTTCTCGGGCCTTGTACACACCGCCCGTCACGTCATGGGAGTGTGTTGTACCAGAAGTGGTTTGTCTAACCTTCGGGAGGACGGCCCCCACGGTATGATACGCGACTGGGACGAAGTCGTAACAAGGTAGCCCTAGGGGAACCTGGGGCTGGATCACCTCCTATATATTTATACACAGCCTAAATTATTCGTGAGTGTCCGTTCGAATTATATGAATTTTTACCCTTTTGATTTTTAATTGGGTACGTGTGTTCTTTAAAAGTATTGTAATCCAACGATTAATGAATGAGATTGATGAGATCTCTTTAATTCATTAATTTCTGATTAATAATTATTGTTATCAATTATTAATCAACTATTTTAAAAGCGATATTTGCTTTTATGATAGATCAAGTTCGGAATAAATTTTTTTATTCCAAATTTATACAATAATGTTCTGAAAATTTATTTTCAGAATGCTAATGGCAAATTTAATTGGCGCTTATTATTCAAAAAAGTCTTAACACTTTTTTAAAATTAGTTTTTTAAAAACATATTGTTAAGTAATTAAGTGCATATGACGGATGCCTTGGCAGTTAGAGGCGATGAAGGACGTGATAATCTGCGATAAGCTTCGGTAAGCTGATAAATAAGCTACAACCCGAAGATTTCCGAATGGGAAAACCCTCTTAGGATAACCTAAGAATCTTTATCTGAATTCATAGGGTAAAGAAGCTAACGTAGGGAACTGAAACATCTAAGTACCTATAGGAAAAGAAATCAATTGAGATTCTGTTAGTAGCGGCGAGCGAAAGCGGAACAGCCCTTAAGCAATTAAAGAAAAAACTTAACAAGTTGGGAAGCTTGACCATAGAAGGTGATAGTCCTGTAAATTAATTTTCTTTTTTTGTGAAATCGAGTAGGTCGGGACACGTGAAATCTTGACTGAATATGGGGGGACCATCCTCCAAGGCTAAATACTCCTAACTGACCGATAGTGAACTAGTACCGTGAGGGAAAGGCGAAAAGAACCCCGGAGAGGGGAGTGAAATAGAACCTGAAATCATATGCATACAAGCTGTAGGAGCTTTAAGTTTATTTTCGGATAAACGGAGTGACTGCGTACCTTTTGTATAATGGGTCAGCGAGTTACTGTCTGTGGCAAGCTTAACTTTATAAGGTAGGCATAGGGAAACCGAGTCTTAATAGGGCGTTGAGTCGCAGGGAGTAGACCCGAAACCGGGCGATCTATCCATGGCCAGTGTGAAGGTAAGGTAATACTTATTGGAGGCGCGAACCCACTTATGTTGAAAAATGAGGGGATGAGCTGTGGATCGGAGTGAAAGGCTAATCAAGCTCGGAGATATCTGGTTCTCCTCGAAAGCTATTTAGGTAGCGCCTCGTGTATTACTGTTGGGGGTAGAGCACTGTCTCGGCTAGGGGGTCATCCCGACTTACCAAACCGACGCAAACTCCGAATACCAACAAGTATTAGCACGGGAGACACACTGCGGGTGCTAACGTCCGTAGTGGAAAGGGAAACAACCCAGACCGCCAGCTAAGGTCCCAAATTATGATTAAGTGGGAAACGATGTGGGAAGGCTTAAACAGCTAGGAGGTTGGCTTAGAAGCAGCCATCCTTTAAAGATAGCGTAACAGCTCACTAGTCGAGTCGGCCCGCGCGGAAGATATAACGGGGCTAAATCATAAACCGAAGCTGCGGATAGGTCCTTTTGGACCTATGGTAGAGGAGCGTTCTGTACGCCAGTGAAGGAGGATTGTGAAATTCTCTGGAGGTATCAGAAGTGAGAATGCTGACATGAGTAACGAGAGAAAGGTGAAAAACCTTTCCGCCGAATGATCAAGGTTTCCTGTCCAACGCTAATCGGGACAGGGTAAGTCGGTGCCTAAGGCGAGGGCGAAAGCCGTAGTCGATGGAAAACAGGTTAATATTCCTGTACTTCCTATTATTGCGATGGAGTGACGGAGAAGGCTATATCAGCAGGGCGATGGTTGTCCCTGTTTAAGGTTGTAGGCTGGTGCTTTAGTTAAATGCGGAGCACCTTTAGTTGAGAACTGATGACGATCAACTTTTTAAGTTGAGAAGTGATAGATGCCATGCTTCCAGGAAAAACTTCTAAGCTATAGATAGTAGGGAGCCGTACTGTAAACCGACACAGGTGATCAAGTAGAGAATACTAAGGCGATTGAGAGAACTTGGGTTAAGGAACTAGGCAAAATGGTACCGTAACTTCGGGAGAAGGTACGCCTCTATTACGTGAAAGAACTTGCTTCTGGAGCGGAAAGAGGTCGAAGATACCAGGTGGCTGCGACTGTTTACTAAAAACATAGCACTCTGCAAACACGTAAGTGGAAGTATAGGGTGTGACGCCTGCCCGGTGCCGGAAGGTTAATTGATCAGGTTAGTCCTCGGACGAAGCTTGTGATCGAAGCCCCGGTGAACGGCGGCCGTAACTATAACGGTCCTAAGGTAGCGAAATTCCTTGTCGGGTAAGTTCCGACCTGCACGAATGGCGTAACGATGGCCATACTGTCTCGACCCAGGACTCAGTGAAATTGAATTTGCGGTGAAGATGCCGTATACGCGCGGCAAGACGGAAAGACCCCGTGCACCTTTACTATAGCTTCACACTGGACTTTGAATTTATATGTGTAGGATAGGTGGGAGACTTTGAAGCACGAGCGCTAGCTCTTGTGGAGTCGTCCTTGAAATACCACCCTTATACATTTGAGGTTCTAACTTAGGCCCGTAATCCGGGTCAAGGACAGTGTGTGGTGGGTAGTTTGACTGGGGCGGTCTCCTCCTAAAGAGTAACGGAGGAGTACGAAGGTTACCTCAGCACGGTCAGACATCGTGCAATGAGTGCAATGGCATAAGGTAGCTTAACTGCGAGACCGACGGGTCGAGCAGGTACGAAAGTAGGTCATAGTGATCCGGTGGTTCTGTATGGAAGGGCCATCGCTCAACGGATAAAAGGTACGCCGGGGATAACAGGCTTATACCCCCCAAGAGTTCACATCGACGGGGGTGTTTGGCACCTCGATGTCGGCTCATCACATCCTGGGGCTGGAGCAGGTCCCAAGGGTATGGCTGTTCGCCATTTAAAGTGGTACGCGAGCTGGGTTTAGAACGTCGTGAGACAGTTCGGTCCCTATCTGCCGTGCGCGTTGGAGATTTGAGAGGAGTTGTTCCTAGTACGAGAGGACCGGAATGAACGAACCTCTGGTGTTCGGGTTGTCACGCCAGTGGCATTGCCCGGTAGCTATGTTCGGAAAGGATAACCGCTGAAAGCATCTAAGTGGGAAGCCTACCTCAAGACCAGATCTCCCTGAACCTTCGGGTTCCTAAAGAGCCGTTCAAGACTAGGACGTTGATAGGCAGGGTGTGTAAGTGCTGTAAGGCATTGAGCTAACCTGTACTAATTGCTCGTGAGGCTTAACTTTATGTTTTTAGACAACTAAGATAATAAACGTCAAGCAATTTGCCATTAAAAGATTACAATATTTTAAACAAATAAGAATTTTGTCCGATGACAATAGCAAGTGTGACCCACCTGATCCATTTCGAACTCAGAAGTGAAACCACTTAGCGCCGATGGTAGTGTAGTTTTTTCTATGCGAGAGTAGGACATCGTCGGACTTCTTATTTAAAAAAAGGCCAGCTTAAGCTGGCCTTTTTTTATATCGTTCCTAGGCAAATTGCATATTCTCCACTTTCGACGAATTCGTAATTTAAATTATATAATTTAAATCCTTCCTCTAAAATATTTGATAGCAATTTGTATTTGGGGGTTCTTCCAATAATCGCAATTTCACTGACATCTGAAGAAATCGCGTTCATAATGGTAGTTCGTAAAATAGTTTGGGCAACCATGTTTATCACTCCAGCCGCTAAGTCAGAATTATTTGGTTTAAATGAACGGCCTTTTCCAAAGTTTACTGCACTAGAATTTTTTGGAAGATTGCCTATAGGACCAGAAACCACATCTGAAAGAATATGATCAACTTTTGTTAGATCTCCTTTCAGAGATAATGAATTAATTTTTATAGGATCATCCTCATTAAACAATAATTTGCATAATCCTCTAATTGTTCCTCCGCCAAGTCCCGTTCCTCCAACATGAAGATAACCATCATCATTTGCGAGAACACAAGCTGTTCCTGATCCGCAACTTACAACAAGAAAATTACTATTTGATTCTTTTTTTAAAGCTTTGGCGCCCCTTCCAATTGCTTCTACTTCGTTGAAGTGGACTATAGGTACGTTATCAATTTCATTTGGAAGATCGTTATGTCTCCCACCCGTAACGCCAATTGTTTCTATGTCGTTAATATTTAAATTTGCTTCCGAAAGGATTTTTTTTAGATGACTTTCAGTCACCTTTTCGGAAATAAAAGTCGAATAAGAAATTTGATCATGGTGGGCTGCAACCAAATCAGTATTAGTTATACCAAAATCAATACCGATACTTATTTTACTCACAAGGCAGTTTTCAACTGAATAGCTTTTTTATAAATGAACTTAAACCATGTCTTATTTTATGGCTTGATACCGACGCTTTTTTTACATAATTCATTTGCATGGAAAGCCTTTTACCTTCTACTGGATGAAAACCATGCCAACAATTTTCAGTCACTTTAAATACAACTAGACTTCCAAAAGAGGCTGGAATTTCTTCAATAAAATCTTCTAAATCAAAATTATTTTTTAGCATTCTTAATAATCCTTTTTCGTTATCCCATTCTTCATTTAAATACAAAAGAAAAGTCAAAACCTTAGATTTTGAATCGGTATGGATTTTTCCATCCTTCATTCTTGAGTAGCCTCTGAGAGTTGTAATAACTTCGGTATTGGATAAATCAACTTGAAACTTTTCAGAAAGGATCTCTTTCATTGCGTCGCTTTCAATTTCTGAAATAAGCTTTTTAATTTTGTCTGAAAGGCCAGGCATGTCGCTTGGGTAGCTTCCGCCTTTTTCTAGATTAGGAAATTCTTTAGCTAGTGATTTTTCAGTATCTGAGATGCAATTTGGGACCGAGAAAAAAGGAAAAAAGGTATCTTCAACAGGCGCTGATTTAATTGAATCCAAATCAATTAGGGCGCCCATCGAAGATGATGTTAACTATTTGCTGCTTCTTGAGCTTTTACAATTTCAGCTAGCATTGCATCAGATTCAGCTTTAACTTGATCTGAAGACTCTAATGGCTTAGTAATTTCAGCCCAATCGATTTCAAAGTCACTTGGCGCGTGTTCGTATTCTAAAATTCCTAGCTCCTCGTATTTTGGTCTAACTGAATCAGTTAAAAGACCAATCTTTTTTAAGTTAGGCATGACTCTTGAAAACAGGAAACTTCTGAATTGGTCCATAGCACCATTACCGAGCTGAAATTCTCTAACTTCTTCATCACTCATCTTTAAATACTTTTGCATTGCTTTAGTGTTGATGAGTCTATCTCTAGAGATAACACAGGCTTCGTATGCAAATTGAGCTCTGTCTTCAACTTCTTCTGGTGAAAGAGTTTTGACAAAATCTTCAAGATAATTGATTCCAAAAGTTACATGTCTGGCTTCATCTCTGATTACATAATGAAGAAGAGTTTTTAAAAGAGGGTCACGAGCTGATAATTTCATATTGGTAAAGGCTGCAAGAGCTAATCCCTCAATTATTATTTGCATACCAATAAATTTTAAATCCCATCTCTCATCAGTAAGAATTTTATCTAACAAAGCTTTTAAATTTGGATTAATTGGGTAATGAAAACCTATTTTTTCTTGAAGATATCTATTAAAAACTTCAACGTGTCTTGCTTCATCAAATGTTTGAGAAGCCGCGTACATTTTTGCATTGAAAGTAGGAGCACAACTCACGAGTTGAGACGCAACTAAGAGAGCACCTTGTTCGCCATGTAAAAATTGACTCATAACTTCAGCGGTTTCATGTCTATCGAATTCAATTTTTTCTTCATCAGATAAATTCTTCCAAGCATCTAGTTCCTCATGAGGATAGGGAGCTTCATCTATTCCGAGAAGAGGTTCGTCTTTAGGATGGTTGTAACTCCAATCTAAATCAATTGATCCATTCCAATTTAATTCTTTACCTAGTTCGTAAAGCTTTTTAATACGGTTATCGGCTACTGTGTAATCCCAGTTGTAAGATCCAGTAAGTGGAGTTTTAAAAATTTCAGCCACATCTTCAACATCTTGAGGGCTTAAATCTAATTCATCATCTTTATATTCTTCATCGAAATAAAGAACGTCCTTAGGAGGACCATCCGTCTTAGTAATTTTCATAGAAAAATTCTAGTCTTTTAGGTATTAAAGTCAATAAAAAAGGTACATTAAAAATTAAGAGTTTTTATCAATGAATAATTCTGTGAGCTGTTCAAGCATTACTCCACCCAATTCTTCCGCTCGGTGAATAGTAACTGCTTTAGAGTAATATCTTGTAACATCATGACCAATTCCAATCGCGACTAGATCAATATCTGTTTTGTTTTCAATTTCTTTTATAACTTGTTTTAAATGATTGTCTAGGTAACTCGTTGAGTTTGTTGAAAGAGTGCTATCGTCGACAGGCGCTCCATCTGAAATAACCATTAAAATCTGCCTTTGCTCTGGTCGCTTGAATAATCTACCACATGCCCATAACAAAGCTTCGCCATCTACATTTTCTTTTAAAAGGCCTTCTCTAAGCATTAAACCTAGATTTTTTTTAGCTCTTCGCCAGGCTAAATCAGCGGGTTTAAAGATAATATGTCTTAGGTCATTTAACCTGCCTGGATTACTAGGCTTTCCGCATTCTACCCAGAGTTTTCGGCTGTCTCCTCCTTTCCAATGCTTAGTAGTAAAACCTAAAATTTCTGTTTTTATATTACATCTATCCAAGGTTGCTCCTATGATATCAGCCGAAATTGCCGCCGTTGTCATAGATCTTCCTCTCATTGAACCGGAACTATCTACTAGAATTGTTACGACAGTATCTTTAAATTTGGTATCTTTTTCTTGTTTAAAGCTGAGCGAAGTTAGAGGGTCGGTAATAATTTTATGAAGTTTCGAGGTATCTAAAATTCCCTCATCTTTGTCATACTCCCAGGATCTATTTTGTTGAGCAAGCAATAATCTTTGAAGTCTGTTTGCAAGTTTTGCTATCACAGATTTGCTCGGATCAATCAATTGATCTAATCGAGTTCTGAGGCGTCTGAGTTCTTCTGATGAGCATAAATCCTCAGCATCAATAACTTCATCATAATCTCTAGAAAAAACTTTGTATTCCGATTCTCTTTCTTGACCAAGCAGTTCTTCAAGTCTTGTTCTATTTTCTAACCATTCCTCTTCGGTTTCTTCTGTTTCTCCATCTTCTACATCGTATTGTTCTGAAGATTCCGCTTCCGCTTCTTGTTGTTCTGAGGAAGATTCTTCTTCTGATTGATCCTCATCCTGTTCATCTTCGTTATTTGATTCATCTTGGTCCTCTTGATCAGAATTTGTCTCTTCCTCTTCCATTTCCTCTTCATGAAAAGAAATTTTTAATTCCTCTAAAATAAGCTGGATTTGACTTAAATATTCTTCTTTTTCATCAAGGACTTCTTTAATTTTGGGTATGTATTTTCTTTCTAATAAGCTTAAATCCTTTTTAAAAGGCTCCATGAGAGCCTTTTCTTTTGTTGTCAAGTTAGTGCCTAAAAGGTTTTTTTTCAGCCATATTTGAAGAGCTTTACTTGTATTTTCATAAGCAGTTTCGGGAGCAAAACTCTCTAAAGAATCTAAAAAATTTTTATGTAAATTCTTTTTTACACCAGCAAATTGCAAGGAACCTAAAATATCTAGTCTGATATCATTTTGTTCAAAAAGAATTTGATCTAATTCTTGAATCCCTGTTATTTTGTTTGGTTTTTCAAAAGAATATTTTTCTTTCAGAGCAATTTTGTCTGCTTTTCCCCTAGAAGCTATTAAATCTTTTTTTGAAGATGAAACTTTTGGAATAGAATTTCCTGAAAGAGAATCCATTCCAAAATTAATTTCAAGCTCTCTTTTTTGAGAAATCGCCCTTGAAGAAGATGAAAGAGCGTCTTTTACAATTTGTTCTCTAGATTTATCGTTCAATCCTGATCTACTAAGTTCGAAATTGAGTCGTCAATTTCTATGTCAAAACATCTTTGTAAATATTCCGAAATTATTGATTTTTCAGTTTCATCACACTTATTCAAAAAGCTAAGTTCAAAAGATGAGGCAAGGTCAGAAAAGATTTGATAATTTTCTGCCCAACTAATTACGGTTCTTGGCGACATTAAATTTGAAATATCACCATTTTTAAAACCTTCTCTTGTTAAATTAGCTAACTCAATCATATTTTTAACCACTTCAGTTCCTTTTTTATTATTAAGTTCTGGAACTTTTGACAGGACTACCTTTGTTTCTAAATCAACGGATAAGTAGTTAAGACAAGATACAATTTGCCATCTGTCCATTTGACCCTGGTTAATTTGCTGAGTCCCATGATAAAGACCAGTACTGTCACCTAAGCCTACAGTGTTAGCAGTTGCGAATAACCTAAAAAAAGGATTTGGAGTAAGAACTCTATTTTGATCAAGCAAAGTTAATTTACCATCAACTTCCAGAACTCTTTGAATAACAAACATTACATCAGGTCTTCCTGCGTCATACTCATCAAAAACCAAAGCAGTAGGATTTTGAATAGCCCAAGGCAGAATACCTTCTTGAAATTTTGTAACCTGTTTGTCCTTCTCAATAACGATTGCATCTTTTCCCAATAGGTCAAGGCGACTGATATGACTATCTAAATTAATTCTTATACAAGGCCAGTTAAGCCTAGCAGCGACTTGTTCAATGTGAGTAGATTTCCCAGAACCATGCAAGCCTTGAACCATTACTCGTCTATTATTGGAAAAGCCAGCTAAGATAGAAAGTGTTGTTGATCGGTCAAAACAATAAGCTTCGTCAATAGCTGGAACGTATTCATTAGAATCTGCAAAAGCAGGAACTTCAAAATCAGCGTCAAAACCAAAAGTATTTCCAACATTGACTTTAATGTCAGGTGTAGTGTCAGAGAAATTATTATATGTAGTTGCCATGAAAAGAGTTTATTATCCCTTTTTTGGAATAGACAGCAAGAATTTATCTGCTTCTTAAAGTAAACTTAACTTAGAATTTTTAATCTAAATCAAAAAAAAATGAAATCTTTAGAAATTTGGTCTGAAATTAAGGACGAAGCTTCAATTATTGCAAAAACTGATTCTGACGCATCTGTCTTTTTGAACTCTTATATAGACCCTTATGATACTTTAGGTTCTGCTCTTTCATTCAAGCTATCTAAGGACTTAGCATGCGACGACAATCAAGAGGGTTTTAGTCAAGATTATTTATTTAAGGAGCTAGATAAAATCTTTGCCGATGAAGAGATCTTGTCAGGTGTAGTTAAAGATTTAACAGCAGTTAAAAAAAGAGACCCAGCAGCAACGGGTTTTTTGATGACATTATTATTTTCAAAGGGTTTTTTAGCTTTGCAGTCACACCGAGCAGCAAGTAAGTTTATGGTCTCAAAAAAAACTTTTATGGCTTCTTACTTGCAAAGTCAGTCTTCTAAAAATTACGGTGTAGATATTCATCCCTCTGCCTCAATTGGAAATGGGGTTATGTTGGACCATGCTACTGGAATAGTTATAGGTGAGACAAGTGTAGTAGAAGATGATGTTTCTATATTTCAAGATGTCACTCTTGGGGGAACGGGGAAAATAACTGGTGACCGCCATCCTAAAGTAAGAAAAGGAGTATTAATAAGTGCAGGAGCAAAAATTATAGGAAATGTAGAAATTGGAGAAGGAGCAAAAGTTGCGGCAGGAAGTGTTGTTCTTGAAGATGTAAAAATGAATACAACTGTCGCTGGAGTTCCAGCAATTACGGTAGGAAAGCCCGCAACTGATTCTCCAGCAAAGACAGTTGATCATTCAATAAAGGATTAAATATGACAAACCAAAAACTTTTAGACGGACTTGTAAAAACATTGGCACTTGAAAAATTTGAAGAAAATTTATTTCGTGGCCAAAGTGAAAAAACATCTTGGGGCCGTGTATTTGGTGGACAAGTTATTGGGCAAGCTCTAAGTGCGGCAAGCCAAACAGTTGAAAGTTCTAGAGTTGCTCATTCTTTACATGCTTATTTTTTAAGACCTGGACGAGTAGATATGCCTATTTTATATAATGTTGAAAGGATAAGAGATGGTAAAAGTTTTACTACTAGAACAGTCAACGCAATCCAGAATGGAGAAATTATATTCAATATGTCAGTCTCTTTTAAAGTTCAGGAAGATGGTTTAGAACATCAATTTGAGATGCCAGATGTTCCTGGACCTGAAGATTTAAAAAGCGATGCAGAGGTAAGAGAAGAAGCCAAAGATAAGGTTCCAAAGGAAATGTTGGATGCTTTTTTAAGAGAAAAGCCAATCGAAATAAGAAATGTAGAACCTTGGAATCCATTTGCAGGGGAAAAGGGACCACCGATCAAACACATGTGGATTAAAGCCGTTGGAAAGTTGTCCGATGACGTATTAGTGCATCAAGCTGTTCTTGCCTATGCATCTGATATGGGGTTGATGGGGACTAGTCAAAAACCTCATGCTGTAGGTTGGGGTAGCAACAATAGACCTATACATGCTGCAAGCTTAGATCATGCGATGTGGTTTCATAGAAAATTTCGAGCAGACGAATGGCTGCTTTATGCATTAGATAGTCCAACTGCAAGTAATGCAAATGGATTTAATCGAGGCAGTATTTATACAAGGGATGGAGTTTTAGTTGCCTCAGCTGTTCAAGAAGGCCTAATTCGACTGATTAAAAAGTAGAAATTTATCAATATTCTTTTTCATTTCTTTAGCAATTTGAGGTTGAGCTTTTTTATTGGGATGAATTCCATCAGGCTGCATCAGTTCAGAATTTATTCCAATTTCCTCTAACATAAAAGGAAGCAAATAAACTTCTTCAGTCTGAGCTAAGTCCACATATATTTTTTCAAAGGCATGCGTATATTTTTGACCGTAATTTGGAGGGATTCTTATTTGCATTAATAAAACTTTTGATTTATTTTGCTTTGCCAAAGCAATCATTTTTTCTAAATTACTTTTAATAAGATTAATTGAATAACCTCGTAAAGCGTCGTTACCTCCTAATTCAATTAGAACAAAATCAGGATTAAATTTTTTTAAGTTCTTTGCCAGTCTTCCTAAGCCACCTCCAGTTGTATCCCCCGATACACTGGAATTGATTAATTTTATGGACTTTCCTTCTTCATAAAACTTTTGCTGCATTAAAAAAACCCAGTTATCTTTTTTATTTATGCCGTAACCCGCGCTGATACTATCGCCTAGAATTAGAAGCGTCTCCTCTTCAGCGATGCTAATATTATGAAAAGAAAAGATAATAAAATAATAAAAAATTACTTTTTTTGAAAACCCAAAAATCTTTGACATATGATAATTAAAACACGGAATTTATCTAAACAAATCCTTTTCAACAAAGAAAAATTAGATATTCTTTCCGACATAAATCTCGAAGTAAATGAGTCTTCATCGATTGCAATTACAGGTCCTTCGGGCTCTGGAAAATCGACATTATTAAGCATACTAGCCGGCTTAGACCTGCCTTCTTCAGGAGAAATTTTCCTTGATAATAATCCTTTGCACGCTTTGTCAGAAGAACAAAGAGCAATGGTAAGAAAAGATTCTGTAGCTTTTGTGTTTCAAAATTTTGAGCTATTGCCTGGATTAACAGCAATTGAAAATGTGATGCTTCCCTTGGAATTAAAGGCAAAAAATAAAGCCAAAGATGTAGCAAAAAACTTTTTAGAAAAAGTAGACCTCTTGGATAGAATCGATCATTACCCTAAACAGCTTTCTGGAGGAGAGCAACAAAGAGTTGCAATTGCTAGAGCATTTGCTTGTGAATCAAAAGTTCTTTTTTGCGATGAGCCTACAGGAAATTTGGATTCAAAAAATAGTCAATTAGTTTCAGATTTGCTCTTTGAGTCATATAAAGATTCTTCCAGCGCTTTAGTAATTGTGACGCACGATAAATTGCTTGCTCAGAAGTGTGATCGGGAACTGGAATTGGTTAATGGAAAAGTAAAATGACTCTTTTTTTTCTAGCCACTAAAATTTTCTTTAGAGAAATCAAATCAGGTCAAATGATCATAATGTTGTTGTCCCTGACAGTTGCAATAGGGATACTTTCTTCAATCGCCTTATTTTCTGACCGACTTCAAAAATCATTAGACGCCGAATCAAAAGAATTTCTTGGGGGAGATTTTAAATTTGAGACAAGCTATGAAATTCAAGAATCTCAAATTCCAAAAGTCGATTTTATTTCTTCAAAAATCCATATCTTTGGTTCTGTTTTAGCTTATGAGGACGAATTTAGGCTTGCGACTATTAAAAGTGTGGATTCCACTTATCCTCTTGAAGGAGAAATTGAACTAAATAATGCAATTAGTAATTACACAGTTACTGCTCCTCCTAAAAGAGGAGAAATTTGGTTAGACAAAAGAATTTTCGATCTCCTTGGCGCGGAGCTTGGGAAATATATTTCGCTGGGCGATAAAGAATTTATTGTTTCAAATGTAATTGTGAATGAGCCAGATAGAGGTTCCAGTTCTTTTGCTTTCGCTCCCAGAGCAATTATAAATTCACTTGATCTAGAAGAAACCAATGTCTTAAAACCTGGATCGAGAGTGAGATATACATATCTTTTTAAAGCAGAACAAAAAGACTTGGATATTTTAGAAAATTACTTTCAGAACATAAAAAAACCAGGAGATGAAATTGTTTTTTTTAAAAACGAATCTACACCCCTGGGACAATCTTTTTCAAGAGCGTCGAACTTCTTCCTTTTAGGAGCATTTTTATCGATCATCATCGCTTCTCTAACAGTTTCAATATGTACTCTGCAATTTATAAGAAAACATATCAGTTACGTTGCAATCCTTAAGGCCTTAGGCTTGTCCCCAAAAAACATTAGGTTCACCTACTTATCAATTTTTATCTTGATAGGATTACTGGCAACATTGGCAGGCATATTGGTTGGCTGGTTAATACAATTAAATTTTGTCTTTCTTTTAAAAGACTATTTTCCAACAAATTTTCCATCTGCCGGACCCCAACCTTACCTTATTTCAAGCGCTATTGTTTTTTTCTGCTTGCTGGTTTTTTCTTATCCTATTTTAAGTCGACTTTTTGCAGTGCCTCCAAACGAAATTTTAAGGAAATCTGAATTTGAAAAATTACCAATTTTTAAAATTTTGCTTAATGCTTTTCTAGGTTTAATATTTTTCTATTCCTTACTAGTTTTTTTCACTCAAAACGCATTACTAACAAACATAATATTTTTCTCTATGCTCGGATTGGTACTTTTTATTTTTGGATTAGTATTTTTTGTTTTTTCAGCAATAAAACCCGAAAGTCTAAATCCTTTAAAACCAATGAGAATGATTTTTTTTGAGCTGAATAGAAGAAAGCTTTCAAATAGTCTGCAAATTATTTCTCTAACTCTGTCGATCGCTATCAGCTTAATTGCATTTTCGGCTTCCTCTAATTTAATTAACGCTTGGAAAACTTCTTTACCAGCGAATGCGCCAAATAACTTTGCGATAAATATCACTGATTCTGAAATTTCAGATTTTTTAGATTTCTTGGAAATTAATAACGTTAAATCAGAAAAAATTTATCCTGTTACCAGTGCAAGATTTTTTAAAATAGATCCACAAAGTAACGATGAAGTAATAGATAGAACTTTTAATTTTACATGGATGACTGATTTACCTGAGGGCAATCAAATAATTGAGGGTAATTGGTTTGGAGAAACTAAAAATGGCATTTCTATTTCGAGTGAAATCGCTGAGCGATACGGCTTAAAACTAAATGACAAAATATCGGTAGAAATTTCAGGAACAGAAAAAGAAACTTATGTCCAAAGTATCAGAGAGGTGAACTGGGAAAACTTCAGTCCCAATTTCTTTGCAATTGGTTTTAAAGAGGATTTTAAAGACAATGTTTCCACCTATATAACTTCTTTTTTTGTATCGCCTGATAAAAAAGGCTTTTCAGCAGAGTTTATTAAAAAATTCCCAACGGTTTCTATTATCTCTTTGGCTGAGTTAATTACCGAAATACAAGATATTATTTTAAAAGTTTCAGAAGCATTTAAGTTAATTCTTGGTTTAACAGTTATTTCTTCTATCTTCTTATTAATCGCTACTGTTCAAGAAAGTTTCAAACAGAGAGAGAAACAAGCAGCCATTCTTAAGACAATTGGCGCTTCAAGTAAATTGCTGCAAAAAAATTCTTTTTTAGAATTTTTAAGTTTGGCACTAATAGCTGGTTTTCTTGGAAGTTTGCTAGCACAAATTACTACTTATTTTTTAGAAAGGAATATCTTTGAAATTGAACCAAAAATTTACCTCAACATTTGGTTTGTTGGAATCTTAGCTTCGGTAATAACGATAGGAGCATTGTCGTTAATTTTTTCAAACTTTATAAACAGAAAAACCCCGAAAGAAGTTCTTTACGATAGTACTTAAAAAATGGATAAAATTTATAAAATCACAAAAAATAATAAAATTGTTGCAACCGAATGGGGAGACGTTAAGAATCCAATGGTAATAATGCTGCATGGCGGTGGACAGACTAGACACTCATGGAAGGGTTCAGCATCAAAAATTGCTAATTTAGGATTTCATGTTATCGCTTATGATTTGCGGGGGCATGGAGAAAGTTTTTGGGATGAAAATGGTGATTATACTTTTAACTCTCATAAAGATGATTTGATCGAAATTATCAAACAAAATAATAAAAAGGCCAATTTAGTTGGCGCATCTTTAGGAGGTATGGTTTCTCTTTCTTTGGCTGGGCATGAAAAAGATAAAAATTTCTGCTCGAGTCTTACCATGGTTGATATAGGTATCAGACCGAATGATAAAGGGTCTGAAAGAATCATTAATTTTATGAGATCTGGAATAAATGGATTTTCAAGCGTGGAAGAAGCGGCAGATGCAGTTTCAGCATATTTGCCAAACAGAAAAAGACCGAAAGATGTATCGGGCTTAGAAAAAAATTTAAGATTGGGAGAAGACAAGAGATATTATTGGCATTGGGACCCACTATTTTTAGCTGATAAGGGTGGAAACATTAAAGAGAGGGAAGAAAGAGAAGAGAGATTCAGACAACTCGAATTCGCTGCTCAAAATGTTACTGTTCCATCTTTATTAGTGCAGGGAGCATTGAGCGATATTTTGACTGATCAAGAAAAAGAGCGCTTTATGTTGACTATACCTCACTCAAAATTTGCGAAAATTGATGATGCAACGCATATGGTAGTTGGCGATAAAAATGATATTTTCGCAGAAGCAATAGTAAAATTTTTATTGGAAAATGTGAGCAAATGACAAATTCAGATAGAAAAGAAAAACTTCCTGGTTATTTCGATTCTGCATGGCCAGTCGAATGCGGCGGTAATAGAAGGCAGAAGGCAGCGACAGGAACATTATCATCTAGAAATTCAAAAACAGAAATGATTTCAACTGTTTCAGACAAATGGAATGTTATGGTAATTCAAAGAGAAAAAAATGAGTTTTTTCTAGGTGGCACAATGCCATATTTTAACGGTCCAAAACCTTATGGTTGGGTCCAAAAAATAAATCCCGATACTTTGGAAGTTTTAAATGAAAGTCCTCAATTACCCTGTGGAGATCACGTTTGGTGTGGGGCAATTGCTGCACATAAAAATGGAAGTGTTATTAAAGTTAATGGCAGCTTTATGCATGTTCTCAGTCCTGATTGTGAGGTGATATTAGAAAAAGAACTTCCTATCAATCAAGCCCACAACGGATTATTAATTTTGTCGGATGGGACAATAGTCACTAAGGATTGCCGATTAGAAAATCAACAAAATTCCACAATCACTCGTTTGGATCCCAATACTTTAGAACTTTTGCACGAACCTCTTGCTTTGCCTGAAGGTTCGATGGGCAGAATTGCAAGCGATTTGAATGATGACGGAGAATTTATATATATTCCAGGCATAGAAAGAATTTGGCGAATCAAAGTATTGCCTGATGCCCTTGAATTAGACGAAGATTGGCAGCCTCAGTATAGAAATGGGAATCAATCACAGGGATTAGCATGGGATGGATGTATTTCTGAAGATAGTTTATGGGTGATGGATAACGGCGATATAGAATCCGTTCGTTCTATATATGGCGTCAATCCTAATGGCAGGGTTGCTGAAAATACTCATTTAAGTTGGCGAAGTCCTGCACCGTGGAAAGGCAGACAAAGACTAATAAAATTCGATTTAATGTCTGGAGATAAGACAGCTATTGAACCGTTCGATAAAGAGGGTGGAGGCATTATTGCTCCACCGGTAAATGTCCCGGAATACGAAATGTGCATTGCTTGGGATAGTATTAATGGCGGTTTGGCAGGAATATCCACAATAGATAGAAAATTAGCAGTTTCTTGGCAGTTAGATATGCGACCTACTATGCAGCCGGTAGTTTTTCCTGAATCAGGCGAGTTAGTAATTAATAATTTCGAAAACGGCGAAGATGAATTAATAGTAGTGGATATTGCAACTGGTGAATTATTAAGTCGCGCAAAAGTAAATGCTAGATTGGCGAACGGTATGTTTTTGACACCTGGATTTAATAGAGATATTTTCTACTGCACCACAGGTACTTTTTCAAAAGTTACTTGGTATTAATTTTATTTTTTAAAATTCCTTCTATCCATGGATTAGGGGGGTTGACAAGTATGCTATTTTTAAAGAAATAACATTTATAGGAGTGATAAATGGAAACCTCTACTTTGGGCAAATTGCCTGTGACTGTGCTGTCTGGTTTTTTGGGCGCCGGTAAAACGACTGTACTCAGTCATATTCTGAATAATAGAGAAAATAAAAAAGTTGCTGTGATAGTCAACGATATGAGTGAAATTAATATCGATGCTGCAACTGTAAAAAGTGAAGTTTCACTCAATCGAAGCGAAGAAAAACTTATTGAAATGAGTAATGGTTGTATCTGTTGCACGCTCCGAGAAGATCTTTTGGAAGAGGTTAATAAGCTTGCCAAAGAGGGGCGTTTTGATCATTTGGTCATAGAGTCAACTGGCATATCAGAACCTTTACCAGTTGCCGAAACTTTTACCTTTGCTGATGAGCAGGGTGCTTCGCTTTCTGATGTTGCAAAGTTAGATACCATGGTAACTGTTGTCGATGCGGTTAATTTTTTAAAGGATTATCAAGAAGCAAAATATTTAAAAGATAAAGGTGAATCTTTGGGTGAGGACGATGAACGCAGTGTCGCTGACTTGTTGGTAGATCAAGTAGAATTTGCTGATTTAATTTTGATTAGTAAAACTGATCTAGTTAATACAGAAGATTTAGAGCGTTTGAAAGCAATTCTTAAAACACTCAATACTGATGCAAAAGTGCTTCCAATTGAGCATGGTAATGTTGACATAGACAAAGTACTCAATACCGGACTTTTTGATTTTGAACGCGCTCGCCAAGCACCTGGATGGCTGAAAGAAATGCGAGGTGAACATATTCCAGAAACCGAAGAATACGGCATTGGCAGTTTCTGTTATGAAGCACGAAGACCTTTTCATCCAGATAAATTTCATGAGTTTCTTCACAATACAAAACAGTATGGAAAGTTGATCCGCTCTAAGGGATTTTTTTGGCTAGCCACTCGACCAGAATATGCTGGACAGTGGAGTCAAGCCGGAGGAATTGCTCGATATGGATTTGCAGGTTTGTTCTGGAAAGCTGTTCCTGAAAAAGATTGGCCAGAAGATGAAGAATATTTAGCTTCAATCAAAAATCAATGGGTTGAACCTTTTGGCGATATGCGTCAGGAACTAGTCTTTATAGGACAGGGCTTAGATCAAGAAAAAATGACTCAAAAACTTGACGAATGTCTTTTGACTGAAGAAGAGGTTTTAAAGGGAAGAGAATATTGGGAAACTTTAAAAGATCCTTTTCCTGTCTGGGAACAAATTTAAATTTTATTCTAAAGTTGTTGCGCCCATTAAATGAAGATCTACTTCTCTAGCTGCAGCTCGACCTTCATTGATAGCCCAAACGACCAAAGACTGACCTCTGCGACAATCACCTGCAGCAAAGATTTTCGGATGAGAAGTT
Source organism: uncultured SAR86 cluster bacterium (assembly GCA_902635045.1). Classification (GTDB taxonomy): domain Bacteria; phylum Pseudomonadota; class Gammaproteobacteria; order Magnimaribacterales; family AG-339-G14; genus CASICS01. Next base: position 313,893 of record CACPMT010000001.1, read on the forward strand.
TTATGAACATTGTGCTCTGCTTTGAAGTTAGATCTTTCATCAAGCTCTAGATTTAAGTGTTCGTTCAGATAATGCTCTGGACCTAAAAAGCCCATTGCCAAGAGAATTAAATCAGCTTTCCAAATCTTTTCAGTATCAGGTATTTCTTTGAAGTCTTTGTCGACCTTGACAGTTTTGATACCAGTTAATTTACCATTTTTATCTCTAAGGAATTCTTTACCCGATACAGAGTATTCTCTTGGATCTTTACCGAAAACTTCTCTAGATTCTTCATGACCATAATCAACTTTGTAAATCCTTGGAAAAAGTGGCCAAGGATTATTATCCATTCTTTCCGAAGGTAATTCAGGAAGGATTTCGAAATTAGTCAAAGTCTTACAGCCGTGCCTCAAAGATGTTCCTAAACAGTCGTTTCCTGTATCACCGCCACCGATGACGATAACATCTTTTCCTTTGGCATCAATGTAATCATTTTCTTTAAGTTCGTGATCAAGCAAACTTTTAGTATTTTGACCCAAAAACTCCATCGCAAAATATACACCAGCTCCTTCTCTATTTTTAATAGGCAGATCTCTAGGTTTGGTTGCGCCAGTTGACAATAACACTATGTCGTTATCATTCACTAAAGCTTCCATAGAAATTGAATTTTCTCCGGTTCCGCCGACGTCAGTATTAACGTGAAATTTTATTCCCTCTTCTTCCATTATTTCGGTACGCATATCAATAATTGATTTATCTAATTTCATATTCGGTATGCCATACATCATTAGGCCACCGATACGATCAGCTCTTTCATAAACTTCAACGTTATGACCAACGCTATTTAGTTGCTGGGCTGCTGAAAGACCCGCTGGTCCCGAACCCACGATGGCTATTTTTTTATTTGTTCTTTTCTTTGGCGGATTGGCTTTTATCCAACCAGATTCGATGCCTTTATCAGCGATAGCAAATTCCAGATTCTTTATTGCAACTGGTGTTTCAGTTATACCAAGTACACATGCACCTTCACAGACGGCGGGACAAACTCTTCCAGTAACTTCTGGAAAGTTGTTGGTCTTCATTAAACGATGAAAAGCCTCTTCCCACTTTTCGTTGTAAACTAAATCGTTCCACTCAGGTATTAAGTTGTAAACTGGGCAGCCTTCACCAGATTGACAGAAGGGTACACCGCAATTCATGCATCTTGAAGCTTGAGTTCCTAAAAGAGGTTCATCGTGGTCAGTATAGATTTCTTTGAAATCTAGAATTCTCTTTTTTGCAGGTCGATAAGGTTCTACCGCTCTATCAAATTCTTTAAATCCTGTTACTTTTCCCATATTTTAACTAGCTTTTAATTTTTTTTGATCCATTTCTTGAAGAACTCTTTTGTAATCGGTTGGCATTACTTTAGAAAAATGTTTGATTTCTTTTTTCCAATTCAAAAGAATTTTTTCAGCTACTGTAGATTTAGTATATTTGTAATGATTACTAATTAGTTCTTTCAATTCATTTATGTCTTCTTTTATAACCAAATCTTCTAATTCAAATGTGCTCGTATTGCATTTCTTAATGAAATTTCCTTTTGGATTATAAACATAAGCAATACCGCCGCTCATTCCAGCACCAAAGTTTCGACCAGTTTCTCCTAAGATCACTGCTCTACCTCCAGTCATGTATTCACAACCATGATCACCAATGCCCTCTACAACTACACGGGCACCGCTGTTTCTGACACAAAACCTTTCAGCAGCTATGCCTCTAAAATAAGCTTCACCATCGGTCGCTCCATATAAAGCAACATTGCCGAGCAATATATTTTCTTCAGGAACAAAATGACTATCTCTTGGCGGATAGATGATAATTTTTCCTCCAGACAAGCCTTTTCCAACAAAGTCATTAGCGTCGCCTTCAAGGTTAAGAGTCATGCCTTTGGTAATCCAGGCGCCAAAACTTTGACCTGCAGAACCTTCTAAATTAATTTTTACAGTATCATTTGGAAGACCTTTTGCGCCCCATAATTTAGAGATTTCGTTTGAAATAATGGTTCCGAAAACCCTATTTATGTTGCCGATTTTCATATTTATATTAATTCTCTGTCTATTAACGATGTTGCTTTTAATGGTCTTAAACAAAGCCATGTCTAAAGAATTTTCCAAATTATGATTTTGTTCTTTGGTATTGAAGACCTCGGTATCTTTGTAAACTATCTCTGCTGGCGTGAGAATTTTAGAAAGATCTAACCCGTCTCGTTTCCAATGATTTAAAGCTTTTTCCATCTCTAAAAGATCTACTCTACCAATCAGATCATTCACTTTTTTAATTCCTAACTTAGCCATGATCATTCTCAATTCTTTCGCAACCATAAAGAGGTAGTTCACAACATTTTCTGGCTTGCCATGGAATTTTTTTCTCAGTTCTTCATCTTGTGTCGCAATTCCCACAGGGCATGTATTCAAATGACACTTTCTCATCATAATGCAACCTAAAGTGACTAGAGGAGCAGTAGAAAAACCGAATTCTTCGGCACCCAAGATGGCAGCAATGGCAACATCTCTTCCAGTTTTCAATTGTCCGTCGGTTTGTAGGACAACCCTAGATCGGAGATTGTTCATGACCAAAGTTTGGTGAGTTTCAGCTATGCCAAGTTCCCAAGGGAGACCAGCATGCTTAATAGAAGTTAGAGGAGAGGCGCCTGTGCCCCCATCATGACCAGCAATAACTAGATGATCCGTTTTTGCTTTGACCACTCCCGATGCAATGGTTCCGACACCTATCTCAGATACCAATTTGACACTTATTCTAGATGCACGATTGGCGTTTTTTAAATCATGGATTAATTGAGCTATATCTTCAATGGAATAAATGTCGTGATGAGGAGGCGGGCTAATTAAGCCTACACCAGGAGTTGAGTGTCTTATTTTTGCAATGTAATCGTCGACTTTGGTTCCAGGCAATTCTCCACCTTCACCTGGTTTTGCGCCTTGAGCAATTTTAATTTGTAGTTCATCGGAGTTAGTTAAATACCACATCGTCACACCAAATCTTCCAGATGCAACTTGTTTAATGGCAGATCTTTTTGATTCACCGTTTTCAAGTGGTTTAAATCTAATTGGGTCTTCACCGCCTTCACCTGTATTAGATTTCCCACCTAATTTGTTCATAGCCAGAGCCAATGACTCATGAGCTTCAGTTGAAATTGAACCTAGAGACATGGCACCGGTAGCAAATCTTTTAACAATTTCTTTTTCGCTTTCAACTTCTTCTAAAGGGATAGGATCTTTTGCATACTTGAAACTCATCAAGCCTCTTAAGGTGCTATTCTTGGTTGTTTGTTCATTGGCATGATTTGAAAAATTCCAATAAGCAGATTCATCGTTATTTCTTGAAGCCAGCTGCAGTGCAGAAATTGATTTAGGATCCCACATATGTGAATCACCGCCATTGCGCCAATGATAATCTCCAGGATTAGGGAGAGTTGTGACTGAATCAGGTTTAATTTTTGGAAAACCAATAGAGTGTCTTCTTTCAACTTCCTCTGAAAGTACGTCAAAATTAACTCCTTGAACTCTGCTTGGTGTACCAGGGAAAGATTTCTCAATAATTTCATCGGCAAGTCCAACAGCTTCAAATATTTGACCGCCTTTGTAGGATTGAAGCGTTGAAATACCCATTTTTGCCATAACTTTTAGCATCCCTTTTGCGACACCTTTTTTGTAAGCCTTAACCAAATCTTTTGAATTTCTTAACGCCTTATCTTTTAGTGCGCCATCTTTTAATGACTTACTTAGAACGTCAAAAGCCAAATAAGGGTTAATTGCATCAGCACCGTAGCCAATTAATAAACAATGGTGGTGAACTTCTCTAGCTTCTCCTGATTCTAAAATAATACCTATTTGAGTTCTTTTTTCTTTAGTTACCAAATGATGGTGAACTGTTGAACAAGCTATAAGAGAACTGAGAGCAATTCTATTTGCATTTATTTCCCTATCGGATAAAACAATAAAGGAAAAACCATTCTTGATTGCTTCTTCAGATTCTTTACAAATTCTGTTGAGGGCTTTTATTAGTCCTTTGCTCCCGTTTTCTTTTTCATAAGTTATGTCTATAGTTTTCGTTCGCCAACCTTGGGTTTGAAGATTTTTAATCTTCAAAAATTCTTCATTTGACAAGATAGGATGCTGCAATCTCAGACGGTGAGCATTTTCTTTTTCAGTTGATAAAAGATTGCCTTCAGGACCGATTAGGCATTCTAATGACATAATGACTTCTTCTCTGATTGAATCGATCGGAGGGTTTGTTATTTGAGCAAACAACTGTTTAAAGTAGTCATAAATCATCCTTGGTTTATCTGACAGACAAGCTAGAGCAGCATCATTTCCCATGGAGCCTAAAGGGTCTCTAAGTTCTGTTACTAATGGAAGTAACATAAATTCAAGAGTTTCCGTGGTGTAACCAAAGGCTTTCATTTTGGAAATTAAATCTTTAGTTAATGGTGGATTTTTATTAGTTTTTAGATCTTTCAAATCTACTATTTGACTTTTATTCCATTCTTTATAAGGGTGCTGACTAGCCACTTGATTTTTAATTTCTTCATCTGGAATTAATCTACCTTTTTCAAAGTCAATCAAAAACATTTTTCCTGGCTGAAGTCTTCCTTTCTTTAAAACTGACTTGGAATCGACAGGCAAAACACCAACCTCCGAAGCCATGATAACTTTGTCATCGTTGGTAACGTAGAATCTGCTAGGTCTTAAGCCATTTCGATCTAAAACAGCCCCAACTTGAGTACCATCGGTGAAAACTATTGAAGCTGGACCATCCCAAGGTTCCATCAATGAAGAAGAGTATTCATAAAATTCTCTTTTTTTCTTCGACATTTCTTTATCGTTTTGCCAGGCTTCTGGAATCATCATCATCGCTGCTTCAGGAAGTTTTCTTCCTGACATTATTAGAAGTTCCAGGACATTATCGAAACTCCCCGAATCTGAACAATCAGCTTCTGCAATCGGGAAAAGTTTCTTAATTTTGTTTCCAAAAAGTTTGCTCGCTGCCTTGCCTTGACGGGCACGCATCAGATTTACATTTCCTTTGAGTGTATTTATCTCTCCGTTGTGACACATGTATCTGCAAGGCTGAGCTCTATCCCAAGATGGGAAAGTATTGGTACTGAATCTTGAATGAACCATAGCAAGATGAGTTTCAAAATTAGAGTTTTCTAAATCTGGGAAAAAAGGGAACAATTGACCGGGTGTAAGCATTCCTTTGTAAACAATGAGTCGAGACGACAAACTACAAGCATAAAGCATTAGTCCTTGAGACAGGTTTTCGTTATACCTTAGACGGTCACTAAATATTTTTCTGATTAAATATAGTTTTCTTTCAAAGGCATCTTGATCTAAGTTTTTTGAACTACCAATAAAAATCTGTTCCATAAAGGGTTGGCACTCCTTAGCTGCTGGACCCACATTGGCCTTTTTAGAGTCTGTTGGCACTTTTCGCCAGCCCAAAAATTGTTGTCCTTCTTTAGAGACTACTTCTTCAATAACTTTTTTACATTTTTCTCTTTCATTAGCCTTTTGCGGAAGGAAAATATTTCCGACAGCATATTTCCCCGAATTTGGTAAAGATATTTTTAATTTCTTAGATTCTTCTTGAAAAAAAGAATCTGGTAAAGCCATCAAGATACCTGCTCCATCCCCAGTATTTTCCTCAAAACCACACCCGCCTCTATGATCCATTCGGGAGTTAATCAAATAAGCGTTTTCCATAATCTCTCTAGAGGGAACGCCTTTGATATTAGCAACTAAACCAACTCCGCAAGAATCCTTTTCGAATTCCGGATCATAAAGACCAGATTTAACTGGGCGTTGTTTTAAAAATCTACTCATATTTGGCACACATTACAGACTAACTGTAGAGATGTTGTAAAATGCCCTTTTTACGCCTGGCAAGCGTCACTTTTAATGCATGTGATATGCATCACTTTTAAAGCATGTGATATGCATTAACAGATAAATATTATCTTTTAACTAGAAAAGTGTCGAATCCGTTAGCTGTTAAAATGCACTAATTGAGTGCAAATTATGCTAAAAATTCAAAATTTTTAAATTTTTATAAATTTATGCTTTTAAGGACTAAGTCTTCAGGCGGATCTTCAGTAATTTCAGCACTTCCAAGGCCTCTAAGGGTTATGAATCTTAATTTCTTATCCAATATCTTTTTATCTCTACTCATCGCTTCAATAAAATCATTCACATCAAAATTTTCAGGAAGTTTATGGGGCAAACCTGCTGATTTGACTAAATTTTTTACTCTTTCAAACTCCTCAGAAGATATTTTTTTTAATAAAAACGATAAATGGGATGCACAAATCATTCCCAACCCCACAGCTTGACCATGTGAAAAACCTTCAAGTGACTGAATCGCTTCAAATGCATGGCCGTATGTATGTCCAAAATTTAGCAAAGCTCTATCGCCTTTTTCCTTTTCATCATTTGAAACAACGAATGCTTTGATTAAAGAGCTTTCATAAACAATTTGTATAAGATCTTCGTCTGATAATTCATTGTTGTTGGAAAAAATATTTTCCAATTTAGTAAATAAATTTTTATCCGCAATCAAAGAATGTTTGATAATTTCAGCAATACCGTCAGTAAAATTAGACTTTGAAAGTGATTTCAAACAATCTATGTCCATTAAAACAAGTTTTGGCTGATAGAAAGCTCCAATATTATTTTTTGAACCAGCAAAATTTATTCCGGTTTTACCTCCGATCGCTGCATCGACTTGCGACAGAAGAGTTGTGGGAATTTGAATCAAGTCAACTCCTCGTAAATAAGAGGCAGCAACAAAACCAACCATATCTGTTGTAATTCCTCCCCCAAGACCAATAAGAAGACAATCTCTATTAAATTTATTTGTATTCAAAACTTCAAATATTGGTAATAAACCTTCAAAGCTTTTAGTTTTTTCATTAGTTTCAATTTCTAAAATTTTAATTTCCATGGGCTGCGAGTTTGAAAGAGCGTTACGCAAGGTTTCTAAAATTTCATTTGGCACCATTGAATCTTTTACTATTAAAATCTGACGATTTTGTACCAACCACTTAAAATTGTAATTACCAAGTAATTTACTTCCTATTAGGACTTCATAGTCGCCGGAAGGAGTTCTGACGTTAATCGATTTAGACATTTAAAAAGTTAATTATTTTTTTAACAATATCCTCATTAGACAATAAATCAGGACTAAGTTCCAAATTTGAAACTGATTTATATAGTTCTAGCCTGCGCTCATACAAGGACTCTAAAACTTGTCTTGGGTTATCGTTATTAAGAAGAGGTCTTTTAGTTTTATCTTTAGTAGCTTGGAATTGACTTTCAACAGAAGCATTGAGAAAAACTACATATTTTTCTTTCTTTAATAAATCTCTATTTACAGAAGCTTCTATTATTCCTCCACCGGTAGAGACAACAGCTTCATCAATTTGATTTATTTCAGTTAAAAAACTGATTTCTTTTTTTCGAAAACTTTCCTCTCCTTCCATAGCAAAAATATCTACAATAGTTTTTTTAAACTTTGCCTCAATTTCTCGGTCTATATCAATGAGATTAAAATTTAATTTAGATGAGAGGAGTTTGCCAATTTTGGATTTACCTGAGCCCATGGGACCAACTAAGAAAATTTTCATGAAAATATTTCTTCCTTTAGAATTAAATAGTTATTTTACTTTAAAGAGAACGTGAATAGATTTTTAAATAAAAAAATATTTTTCTTAACATTATTTTTACTTCTTCTGCCGATTCAATTTGCAATGGGGATTTATATTTATTTTTCTCCTCAATTGCCTTCAACGGACGATGTCAGGAAAGTTGAACTTCAAGTTCCTTTGAAAATTTTTACTAGTGATGGAAAGTTAATTGGTGAATATGGAGAAATTCATAGAACTAAGCTCACTTTTGAAGAAATTCCCGAAGATTTAGTGAACGCTTTTTTAGCTGCAGAAGACAGCGGATTTTTTTCTAATACTGGAGTGGACTTTTTTAGTTTAATCAGAGCGACCTACGAATATGTAAGAGAAGGAAGAATTGTGAGTGGCGGTGGAACAATTACCATGCAAGTAGCCAGAAATTATGTACTTTCTAAAGAGCAAACTTTTGAAAGAAAAATTAAAGAAATTTTTATGGCTTTAAAACTTAATTTATCTTTTTCTAAAGAAGAAATATTTGAACTTTACGTAAACCAAATTTTTTTAGGTAATAGAGCTTATGGTATCGCTGCGGCTTCAGAAATTTATTATGGAAAAAAATTATCTGAACTATCGTTAGCCCAAAAAGCAATGATTGCCAGTTTGCCTAAAGCACCGTCCAGAATAAATCCTATCGCAAACCCAAGGAGAGCTCTTATTAGAAGAAATTGGGTCTTAACCCGAATGGAAGACTTAAATTATATTGATTCCATTAGTTTTGAAAATTCAATTAAAGAGCCTATCACAGCAACTTTTAAAGGAGTTTCCTCAGAAATAGAGGCTGATTATTTAGCTGAAGAAATTAGAAAATATATGATATCTAGATTTGGTTTGGCTGCTTATAAAGAAGGTTATGAAGTTTATTCAACGATCAACTCAAAGAACCAATTGGCAGCTAATAAAGCTCTAAAAGAAGGAATAGAAAATTATGAGGTAAGACATGGATTTAAAAAACCAAATAATTTTGTTGATTTGTTGCCTGAAAACTTTATTCAAAGAAGCGATCTTTTTTATATTATTTCCTATGACCCGGAAAATTTTAAAGATGACTTCGGGATTGCAATAGATTTAAAAAATCCTTTTGATGAAGCGCTGGATTTTTTAGCTGACAGCCCAAATTATAATGATTTTTCTCCTCATATAGTTTTATCTTCAGGACTAAAAAAAATAAGCTTGCTTAGTAAGAGTGGAACCATAGAAACTATTAATTTTTTACAATTAAACAATAAAATTCGACCCAGAATTGATGCTAATAAAAAGGGAAAATTTTTAAGAGAATTTAGCTCTTTTTTTGAACCAGGCGACCTAATTTGGGTAAAAGATAAAGGTGATTCGTCTTATGAATTTGGAATTCATCCAGATGTTCAAGCAGCTTTAGTTAGTCTTGATCCTGATACAGGAAAAATTTTGTCTATGGTAGGAGGATATAACTTTCAAGCAAGTAAATTCAATCGAGTTACTCAAGCTAAACCTCAACTAGGATCAAATTTTAAACCTTTTCTTTATGCCGCTGCGTTTGAAAATGACTTTACTCCGGCAAGCTTAATTAATGACGCTCCAATCGTATTTGAAGATGCAAATTTAGAAGATTATTGGAGACCAAAAAATTCTAGCGGAAGGTTTTATGGCCCTACGAGATTGAGGGAGGCTCTGTTGCAGTCAAGAAATGTTGTATCAATTAGATTATTACAAGACTTAGGACTTAATAGGACAAAAAACTACTTAACAAGATTTGGCTTTGAAAAAGATGAGTTACCAAACGATTTATCTTTGGCATTGGGATCTTACGGTTTAAGTCCTTTGGAAAATGCATCATATTTTGCAGTGTTTGCAAATGGAGGCAGATCAATTCAACCATTTTTTATTGACAAGATATTGAAAAGTGAAGAAGAAATTGAATTCTTAGACAAAAAAGAAATTTCTGAAAATTTAATTGAGTCATGGGTTGGGAAAAAATTTTCAAAAAAAGAATCTTTTACTATTGATCCAAGAGTTTCTTACATAATCAATGATATTCTTTTAGAAGCTACTAGACGTGGCACTGGAAAAAAAATTCAATCTTTGAATAGAGATGATTTTGCTGGAAAAACTGGAACCACCAATGATGCTGAAAGTACTTGGTTTACTGGATTCAACAAAAACATTTTAACTACTGTTTGGTTTGGCTATGATCAGCCAGCTTCTTTAGGTAATAATGAATTTGGAAGTTCAACTGCACTTCCCATATGGCTCAATTATATGGAAGAGATAATTGATGATATTGAATATGGCATTCAGCCGAGACCATCAGGCCTAATTGCTAAAAAAATTAATTTAAATGATGGTATGCCGGCAAATCCTGAAGATAGTAAGACTATGTTTGAACTTTTCTTAGATTAAAAAATTAAATAAAAATTGCTTTTTTTATTATTTGCCAATGTTCATTCCAGCTATTTGTGATATCTCTTTTGAACTTGCTTCTGATAAAAATTTGAATTTGTCCTTCTAAGCAAGAAACGACTAAATCAGCAGCTGAGCTTGCATTTAAGGATAGTTTATTTTTAGTTTCCTTTTCGTAGTTTTGAAATGATTGTTTTATTTCTAGAGCCAAACGATCAAATAAAAGATTAACCTTATCTTCTATTTTTGATTCATCAACCGACAGAGCTTCTCTGTTTAATATTTTAGAAATACCTTTATTCTTATCACAGAAAGTTAAAATTAACATTACAATATTTCCAGCGACTTCATCTGGAGCAGACTCTTTTTTAATAGATGCAATTCTTGGAAATATACTATCCTCAAAAAACTCAACTAATTCCTGATAAATTCTCCTTTTACTTGGAAAATGCCGATAAATTGCTGCTTCGGTAATGTTTGTTCTTTTAGCTAATTCTGCGGTTGTAATTTTTACAGGTTCTCTATCTTCAAGCATCGAAGCAAGAGTTTGCATTATTTGAATTTTTCTTGAAACTTTCTCTTTTGGCATTTAATTGGATATTAACGTACCTACACCTTTTGTAGTTAAAATTTCTAATAAAACTGCATGAGGGACTCTTCCATCAACAACATGAGCGTTAGAAACTCCCTCATTTAAACAATTTATTATAGAACTTAATTTAGGAAGCATGCCTCCTTTAATAGAATTTTTATCTTTCAGGACTTTTTTTGCTTCCATAAAATTCATTTCAGATATTTTTTTCCCTCTTTTGTCTTTTATTCCTGAAACATCTGTCATTAAAATTATTTTTTCAGCTTTAAGAGCTGAGGCAATAAAACATGCAACATTATCTCCATTAATATTTAAAGGCTTTAATTCTTTGTCCCAACCAATTGGCGAAATTACTGGAATTTTATTTCTTGATGCATTAAAAATTATTTTTTTTTGAATATTGATTATCTCTCCTACTTCACCCAGACGTTTATTAGATATTTTTTTGGCTTTGATAAAGTTAATTCTTTTACCAGCTAGAGCTTGAGCCTTCCCCCCCCAGGAATTAATTAAATTCACGATTTCCTTATTTACTTGGTTATCTAATACTTTTTGAACAGTATTTATAATTTCGGGTGAAGTAATCCTTACTCCATTTAAAAAATCAGATTTGATATTTTTTTTGTCTAATTCTTTTTGAATTTGAGGGCCACCTCCATGGACGATGATAGGATTTATACCAACTGTTTTCATTAAAACAATATCGCGAGCAAAACTTTTTCTCAAATAAGTATTTCTCATTGCGCTGCCACCATACTTAATGACTATAGTTTTCCCTGAAAACTTTTGTATGTAAGGTAAAGCCTCGCTTAAAACCTTAGAAATATTTTCTGCACTTTTTTTTGAAACTGCCATAACTCAATTAATTTTAATTTCAAGCTTATCATCTATAGCGAATAAGGCATTTTGAAATACTTCAATTATTTTTTGTAATGCTTCCTTGGATTCTCCTTCAAATCTAAAAACTAATGATGGAGTTGTATTAGATGCTCTTGCTAAGCCCCATGAAGTATCATTTTCTAACCTTATCCCATCAATTAAGACCTTTTTGAAACCATTAAATTCAAACTCTTTTTTTAATCTTTCAATGATTTCAAATTTTTTATCATCTGTTGTGCTGAGATTAATTTCAGGAGTGTTGAACAATTGAGGGAATTTATTAAAAAATTCAGAAGAAGAATTTTTAGATTCAGAAATAATTTCAATCAATCTAAGTGCTGAATAAATGCCATCGTCAAAACCATACCAATCATCGTTAAAAAAAATATGGCCACTCATTTCTCCACCTAAAATAGCGCTTTGATTAAAGATTTCATTTTTAATAAAAGAATGCCCAGTTCTTGTCATGACTGGAATACCTTTACTTTCAATAATTGATTCTTTGAGTTTTGAAGAGCACTTTACATCGTAGATAACTTTTCGTCCCGGATTTCCTTTTAAAACGTGATCAGCCAATAAAGACATATACTGATCCGGATAGATTATTTTACCTAGATTATCTACTACTCCTAATCTATCAGCATCTCCATCCAGAGCAATTCCTAGATCAGCATTAATTTCACAAACTTTACTAATTAAATCTTTTAGGTTTATTGGGTTTCCTGGATCAGGATGATGATTAGGAAAATTTCCATCAATATCGCTATAAAGTTCAATTAATTCTATACCTAAATCTTTAAAAAGAGTTGGTGCAACTGATCCTCCAGCTCCATTGCCACAATCAAGCACAACTTTGAGATTTTTTTTAAGTTTAATTTTAGCTTTGATCTCTTTTTTATAGTCTTCTAGTATAGGAGTCTTTATTTCTTTACCTTTTCCAGAAATGAAATCCTCGTTTTCAACAAGATCTTTTAATTCAATAATCGACTCTCCTGAGAGAGGTTTTTGATCAAAAACTATTTTGAATCCATTATATTCCTTAGGGTTGTGACTGCCGGTGATCATCACTCCGTTTCTAATAGATGATTTGAATGTCGAATAATAAAGCAAAGGAGTGGGTCCTAAATTTAAATTATAGATATCGCATCCAGTTGAAAGAACTCCTTTAATAAATAATTTTGATATATGCGGTCCTGAGAGTCTGCCGTCTCGACAAATATTTAAAGAATTTAAATTATTTCTCTGAAGTTTGGTGCCAATAGCTTTTCCTAATTTTTCAATTAATTCATCTGAAAGCTCTGTTCCAACGATTCCCCTAATATCATAGGCTCTAAAAACTTGAGAATTGACTTTCATATAAATCTCTCCTGCTTATAATGTTCCATCTTATAAACAAACATGGATACTTTAGCAAATAGGGAAGGATTTATATGGATGGACGGCCAATTAATTGACTGGGCCGAAGCAAAAGTCCATGTTCTGACTCATACCTTGCATTATGGTCTTGGTGTTTTTGAGGGAGTCAGAGCATATTCAACTCCAGAAGGCACAAAGATTTTCCGATTAAATGACCATACTAAGAGGCTTTTTGAATCTGCAAAAGCAGTAAATATGAAAATTCCTTTTTCTGAGCATGAAATAAATGAGGCGCAAAAGGAGGTTTTCAGAGTAAACGAATTGGATGAGGGTTATATAAGACCAATGTGCTTTTATGGGTCTGAAGGCATGGGTTTAAGAGCTGATAACTTAAAAGTTCACTGCATGGTTGCAGCTTGGGAGTGGCCAAGCTATATGTCTCCTGAAGCATTTGAAAAAGGAATAAACATTAAGATTTCATCTTATAAAAGAGAAACGGGAAATATTGTTTCAAGATCAAAGGTTAACGGTAATTACGTAACTTCAATAATGGCTCTTCAAGAAGCTATGAAGGAAGGCTATGATGAGGCCCTACTTTTGGACGATGAAGAAAATATCTCAGAGGGCTCTGGAGAAAACTTTTTTATTGTAAAGAACAAAATTCTTTTTACTCCAGATCTTGATGCATCTTTAGATGGAATAACAAGAAAAAGCATTATTAGTTTGGCAGAAGAATTAAATATAAAGGTCGAAATAAAAAAAATTAAGTTGCAAGATGTTTTAGAGGCAGACGAACTTTTCTTTACTGGAACAGCTGCTGAGGTCGTTCCGATTAGAAGTGTAGATAAAAAACTTATCTCAGATGGTGAAAGAGGAGAGATAACAACTATTCTTCAAAAAAATTACTTTGATCAAGTTAGAGGAAAAAGAAATTCTTTTTCTGAATGGCTCTACTCAATAGACTAAATTTTAATAAGAATGAAAAAACTCAGGATCGCTTTCCTTAGTTACAGAAGCAATCCTTTCTCGGGCGGACAAGGAATTTACGTAAAGTATGTGACTAAGGCTCTGGCTGATTTGGGGCATGAAGTTACCGTTTTTTCAGGACCACCATACCCAGACTTAGATTCACGAGTGAAACTTGAAGTTGTGCCAAGTCTTGATCTTTATTCGAAAGCTAGTAAATTTAAAGACGTAAACCTTAAAGATCTTTTAATTCCTATAAATTTTTTTGAATGGTTCAGTATCAATTCGGGTGGTTTTGCAGAGCCTTATACCTTTGGAAAAAGAATAAAAAAAATTTTAAAAAATAGATTGAATGAATTTGACGTTATTCATGATAACCAAAGTCTTTGCTATGAGTTGTTGTTTTTTCAAAAGAAAATTCCTTTAGTGACAACCATCCATCATCCAATTTCTAAAGATTTAAAATTTCAACTTAAAAGCACTAAATCAATTTTTTTAAAATTACTGATGATTAGATGGCACTCTTTTTTAAGAATGCAAATAAGAGTGGCTAAAAAATTAAAATCTGTAATTGTAGTTTCAAAGTCTTCAAAACAAGATATTCATGAAGATTTTGGTTTAAAAAAAGAAGTTATGAAGGTTATTCTCAATGGAATAGATACGGAAGCTTTTTTTCCAGATAAAAATATAAAAAAAATCCCTTTTAGAATCGTAACTACTGCTAGCGCAGATGTGCCGTTGAAAGGATTAGATTATTTGCTTGAAGCTTTCTCTAAAGTTGTTCAAATTTTTCCAGAATTAACACTTGAAGTTATAGGCAGTTCAAAAAAAGGAGGACATACTACAAGGAAGATCGAAGATTTAAGCATTAAAGACAAAGTTCATTTCAATAAAGATCTTTCTTTCAAAGAAGTAAGAGATTTGTATTGTTCCTCAGATATTGTTGTAATACCTTCTCTTTATGAAGGTTTTGGATTTGCCATTGGAGAAGCAATGGCATGTCGAGTTCCAGTAATAACAACTTCAGGTGGAGCCATTCCAGAAGTCATTGGAAATTGCGGCATTACAGTTGCACCCGGTAACTCTAAAGAGTTGGAAGAAGCTATGCTTAAACTACTTCCGGACGCGAATTTAAAGAATTCTTTGGCTGAAAAAGGATTCAATAGAATTATTGAGCATTTGCAGTGGAAAGAAGCAGCAAAACTTGTGACAGAATCTTACGAAGCAGAAATTAAAAGGATGACTGAATAAATGCAAACTATTGATTTAAAAAAACTTAAGCTAGAGCCAAATTCTAAGTTTTTAGATTTAGGATGCGGTGAGGGTAGACATTGTTTTGGGGCCTATATGTCTGAAAATATCGATGTATTTGGGTTTGATATGAGCTTATCCGATGTGTCAAAAGCAAAAACAAATTTTGATCAATTTAATGAAAATAAATTCTCAAAAAGTTGTAATTTTGGTGTTGCAGACGCTAAAAAGTTGCCATTCAAAGACAATACTTTTGATTACATAGTATGTTCCGAAGTTTTAGAACACATAATAGATTACCAAAGCGCTCTGTCTGAAATTAATAGAATCTTAAAACCTCAGGGCAAGTTAGCTGTAAGTGTTCCAAAATTTTTTCCTGAATGGATCTGCTGGAAACTTAGTTTAGATTACCGAAATACTCCAGGAGGACATGTCAGAATATTTAAGTTTAAAAAACTAAAGAAAGATATAGCAAACTATGGTCTGACTTTTACTAAAAGGCATTGGGCTCATGCTTTACACTCACCTTACTGGTGGCTCCAATGTTTATTTTGGAACTCAAAAGAAAATTCAAAAATAGTAAATCTTTATCATGAGTTTCTTGTTTGGGATATGATGAAAAAACCGGTATTGACTAAAATTCTAGAATTTATTCTTCAGCCATTAATAGGGAAAAGTGTAGTTTTGTATTTTGATAAAGATAAAATATGATAAATAAGTCCATAAATACATTCGGTTATTTAGGGGAATATATAGTCTCATGTCAGGAAGAAAACGGCGCCATAGCTTGGGAACCAAGCTCTAAAATTGACCCATGGGATCACATCGAATCAGCCATGGGATTAGACGTTTTGGGTTTCGAAGATAATTCAAAAAAAGCTTACAAATGGCTTGCTGATTCGCAAGAAAGTGATGGATCTTGGTTTAGCGAATATAAAAAAGAAAAAGTTACTAAATTCAGGAAAGAAACTAATTTTTCTGCTTACATAGCTGCTGGCGCTTGGCATCATTATATTAATTTTGAAAATAAAAAGTTTCTGAAGGATTTGTGGCCTACAATTCAAAAATCGATAAATTTTGTTCTTGAGGGACAAACCATGGATGGTGATATTTTATGGGCAAAAGATAAATCTAATGAATGGATGGATGATTCACTTCTTACTGGTTGTTCTTCAATTTATAAGAGCTTAGTTTGTGCTCAAAATATTTCTCGTGAACTAGGTCATAAAAAAGATGCTTATAAAGAAGAAATTTCAAAAATTTCAGATGCAATAAAGAATAAACCCGAAAGATTTGATAGAACCTGGGAGAGCAAAAGTAGATATAGTATGGATTGGTATTATCCAATTTTATGTGGAGTTATCGTTGGCAAGGAAGCCCAAATAAGAATCAATGATGGCTGGAATAAATTTGTTGTCAAAGATCTAGGTTGTAAATGTGTTGAAGAGGAACCTTGGGTTACCGCAGCCGAATCATGCGAACTTGTTCTTGCGTTGAACAAAATTCGTGAAAAAGAAAAGGCAGAGATTTTATTTAATAATGTACTAAATTTAGCTGACCCAAAAAGCAATCTTTTTTGGACGGGCTATGTTTACAAAGATAAAAAGTACTGGCCTATAGAAAAACCAAGTTGGACAGCGGCAGCAGTTATTTTGGCTGCTAATTCACTTTATAAATATACAAAAGCTTCAGACTTTTTCTAGAACAGCCAAGGATTTTATAAGTTCAATTTCTTTAAATTTGTTGGACTCCTTTGCAATGCAAAATATTTCATAAGGAGGTCTGCCACCATCCTTGGGATTTGGGAAAACGTCATGAATAGCAAGTATACCGCCGGAAACTATATGCTTGCTCCAATAGTCAAAATCGTTTTTAGCAGCTTTCATACTGTGGCCCCCATCGATAAATAAAAGACCCAAAGGAATTTTCCAGTTTTTGGAAACTTCCACTGAATCACCAATAATTGGAATTATATTTTCAGAAAAAGGAGATTTTTCAATATTTTTTAGAAATTCAGGTAAAGAGTTAAATTTGTTTAATCTGACATCAAATAGTTCTTCATCATGATACTCTTCACCAACTTGATGCTCTTCTGAGCCAATATGATGATCTAAAGTAAAGATATAGCTATTGTTTTTATGGCATACTTCAGAAAATATCATAGCTGACTTTCCACAATAAGTTCCAATTTCTAGAGCAGGACCTAAGGAAGAAGTTTTACCAATTAAACTTGAAAGTTTTTTTGCTTCAGTATCATCAAGAAAACCTTTAACCTTATCCAAATATTTCATATTAAATATAGTTTAAAAAATAATGACTGATAAAGCCAAAGTGTCTAGAGAAAAAATCTCATTGCATGAGGAAAGCTTTTCTTATCTTTTTTTTAAGGGTCGCTCTAAAAATAATCCAATTATTTTTTTTCACGCAACTGGACTTAATGCTGCAACTTATTTGAATTTATTGACAAAGATCTATGATAATTTTGATGGAGAAAGATCTATTTATGCTTTTGATCAAAGAGGCCATGGGTTAAGTGAAGCTGAAGCCGATCATAAAAAATTAAAATCTTGGAGACAGTTTTCAAAAGAGGCTATTACTTTTTTAAATGCTTTAGGCCACGAGAGTGTTGAATTAATGGGACATTCAATGGGTGGAATTGTAGCTTCAGAAATAGCTAGTCAATTAAAACTTAAAGTTAATAACTTAATTATGCTCGAGCCAGTTCTATATTATGAGCCAAAAGAAGTAATAAAATTAAAAATAAAAAAGTTTTTACAATTTAGTGACTTAAGTGCTTCAAATAAATCTTCAGGCGCAAGGCAAAGACGAAATAATTTTGCTAGTTTTGACGAAGCCGTTGAGCATTTTACTGGGAGAGCGATGTTTGTCAGTTGGCCTGAAGAATCTATTAAGAGTTATTTGAAAGGGGGGCTGGTAAAAAGAGAAGGAAGCTTTTTCCTTTCTTGTGATCCAGCTTGGGAAGCAAAAACTTTTGAAACAGTAACTTTTGATACTTACAGATTTCTAAAAAAAGCAACTTGTCCAGTTTTAATAATAAGAGGAGATAAAGAGACTTCAACTTTTACTGATGAAGCAAAAAAGGCCTTATCGAAAAAGAATAATATATTGATTGAAGAATACAATGGAACTCATTTTCTTCCTATAGAAAATGTTGAATTAGTTTCCTCTAGAGTAGTTGATTTTTTAAGCAAAGATTAATGTTAAAGTTATTTTTTATTTCAAATGGCTAAATCGCAATCTAATAAAACAGTATCCTTACAGACATTCAGAGACCTTAAGCAAAAAGGAGAAAAATTTGCTGCTTTGACATCTTATGAAGCTACCTTATCTTCCATGATGTGTGATGCTGGCATAGAACTTATCCTTGTGGGCGATAGTTTAGGTATGGTAATTCAAGGACACGATTCTACAGTTCCAGTTTCGATGGAAGATATTTTGTATCATTTAAGATGCGTAAAATCGGGAAACAAAGGCGCCCATTTAATGGCAGATATGCCTTTTATGAGTTATGCAACTGAAAAACTTGCTTATGAGAATGCCACTAGGCTTATGCAAGCTGGGGCAAATTCAGTAAAAGTCGAAGGTGGAGAAGTAATACTTAAAATAACAGAACTTTTATCTGAAAGGGGAATTCCAGTTTGCGCTCATATGGGACTTACTCCTCAATCAGTTAATAGAATAGGTGGATTTTTTGTACAGGGCAGGGATCCTTCATCCCATTCAAAAATAATAGAAGAAGCTTTGAGTTTAGAAAGGGCAGGAGCTGAGCTTTTATTATTAGAGTGCATTCCTGACGAATTGACAAAAAAAATCTCTAAGGCCATAAAAATTCCAACAATTGGAATTGGGGCAGGATTGGAAACGGACGGACAAATAATGGTAGTACATGACTTGCTAGGAGTCTCTTGCTTAGAAAAACCGCCAAAGTTTATAAAAAATTTCCTTGAAAGAAATAACTCTATTTTTGAAGCTTTTGAGGATTACGTTAATTCGGTAAAATCTTCGACATTTCCAGCAAAAGAAAATTGGTTTGAATAGTGAAAGTTATTGAAAGGATTAATGATTTAAAAATTATTGATCAAAAAAGACCTATAGCTATGATTCCTACTATGGGAAACCTGCACGAAGGCCATTTAAGTTTAGTTAAACAATCTATAGAACTTCAATTAAATCCTCTAGTAACCATTTACGTCAATCCTCTTCAATTTGGCCCTAATGAAGATTTTGAAAAATATCCAAGAACTATTAACCAAGACAAAAAAAATCTTGAAAAATATAAATGTGCTTATCTCTATCTCCCTGAAAAAATGGAACTATTAGAGGGAATAAAAAAATTGAAAGCACCATATTCAAAATTTTTATGCGCAAAAAAAAGACCCGGACATTTCGATGGCGTAATAACAATAGTGAATCGCTTTCTTGAATTAATAAAACCAGAATATTGTTTTTTTGGACAAAAGGATTTTCAACAACAACTTATTATTCAAAATCATTTAAAAGCAAATAAATTATCTACAAAATTAATTGTTGGTGAGACAGTTAGAGATGAAAATGGACTGGCATTATCTTCTCGAAATAATTACCTAACTCAAACTGAAAAAAAAGATGCATCTATAATTTATAAGTACCTAAATGAAATAGCCGACCAACTAAAAAAAATCCATCAAGACACTTTTAATGATATTTCCAAGAGCACTTCAATAATTTGCAAAGAATATAAAAATAAGTTTAAAGAAAAAGGTTTCGATGTTGATTACTTAGCAATTGTTAATTCTAAAAACTTAGAAAAAATTAGAAAAGATGAGACAGATTTGCTGATTGCCATTGCAGTACACTATAGAGGTGTAAGATTGATAGATAATTTACTTTGTGATTTATCTCTTCCTTAGCAAGTTCTCAGGATAAAAAGAGGCTTCCCCATCGGGTCTATTTTTAAACCGTCTATGTGACCAAAGATAATTATCCGGATTTTTTCTAATAACCTCTTCTATTTCAAAGTTTATTGTTCTTAAATCCTCTTCTAAATTTTTTCCGAAAACGTTTAATTTTTTAAAATTGGCAAAATATTTTTGATTATTTCTTTCCAATGAAAACAGGTAGACATCGCAGTTAGTTCTTCTCGCAGCAATGTAAGGAAATTTTACAGTTAATGCCTTATTTCCAAAGAAGTCTACAAAGGTAGAGTTTTTAAAGCCATAATCTTGATCAGGCGCATACAAACAGGCTTTACCTTTTTTTAAAAAATCCATGAGTTCTAAAATTTCTCTTGGATTGAAAATTCTTTCTGTAAATTTTTCTCGACTTGCTTTAAATAAGTTATCAATAATTTTATTTTTCTGTTTTTTAGCCATACCTGAAACAGGCATGAATAAAGATGTCGCCCTTACTACCAAGTCAAGGTTTGGATTGTGCATAAATAATAAAAGTTTTCCTTTTGAGTTATCCATATCAAAACATGCTTTCTCAACGTAATCGAAATTTACTATTAATTTTTTTAGCTCCTTGTCAGACATCCAAAACGCATTTAAAAATTCAAATAAAGCCTCACCCAGTCTGAAAAAACTAGCTTTTAAAATTAAATTAATTTCAATTAAGTCTTTTTCAGGAAAACATTTTTCTAAATTCCATCTAGCAATTTCTTTTCTTTTTTTTGAAAGTAAAAATAAAACGAAACCAAAAAATTTTCCCAGGAGAAGTTGAAGTTTCCGAGGAAGTGAGTTCAGAATTTTTAGTAAAAAGTAAATTAAGTATTCTTTGAATTTCATTACTGCTACTTATAAATCTGTATATTTATAACATGATCTTATTTAGTCTAGAATCACTCATATGATCTTTTTCTACAATTTACTAACCTTATTTTATTTGCCAATTGCTTTTATAAAATTATTCTATAAAAAGAATTTTTCTTTCGAAGAATTCAAAAGAATAAGGGAAAGACTTGGGTCTTCTAAAACCTTTAAATTTAATAAAAACAAAAATATTATTTGGGTGCATGCAGTGTCTGTTGGAGAAGTTAATGCCTCAGTTAATCTAATTAGAAAATTAAAGAAGGTTTTTCCAAATTCTGATATTTTAGTAACTACTACAACTCAGACTGGCTCAAAAAGATTGAAACAAGTTTTTGATGAAGAAGTTTTTCATCAGTATTTACCTTTCGATGTTATTTATTTTGTAAAAAGTTTTTTGCGTTATTGGAAGCCACATTGCCTGATTTTAATTGAGACAGAAATATGGCCGAATATAATTAATCAATGTTTTTCCAGGAAAATCCCAATTTTGTTACTAAATGGCAGACTTTCAAACAAGTCTCTTAAAAATTATCAGAGATTAAAAAATCTTTCTGCAGTTACTTTTTCTAAAATAGATATGATTATTTCTCAATCTGATCGTGATAGGAAAAATTTTATTACTATTGGAGCAAATTCAAATATTATTCATGTTGATTCTTCACTTAAGTTCGATGCTTTAGATTATGGTTCTTTAGCCGCTACTTTTTCTTATGACGAAAACTTGATTAAAAAAAAGAAAATAATTACTTGTGCAAGCACACACCCAAAAGAAGAGGAGATTCTTTTTGAAAGTTTTCAAGTTTTAAATGATGATTCTGCGCATTTGGTTCTGGCTCCTAGGCATCCAGAAAGATCTAATGAAATCTCTGAGTTTTTGATTAGGTCAAATATTTCTTTTGCTTTTTTGAATAATGATGGGTTCAATCATTTAAATCTTAAAAACAAAGTAACTGTTGTTAATGAAATAGGACATTTGAATTTTCTTTATTCTATTTCACATACGGCTTTTATAGGAGGAACATTAATAGAGCATGGAGGGCAAAATTTTTTAGAGCCTGTGAAATATGGAATTCCATTATCATCCGGAAATAGTAAATATAATTTTCAAGAGATAGCCGATCAATTAATTGAATTAAATATTCTCAAATGTGGAAGCAATGTTGAAGAAATAAGTTCGATATGGAAGATGGCATTGAAAGAAGATAACCCTGAATTAATAAAACAAAAAAGTGCTGATTACATTATCTCAAAATCGGGATCGGTAGATAGATCAATTGAGAAGATAAAGAAATATATTTGATCCTAAATATTTTGAATACTCGTTAGTTTAAGAGTAATATGAGCTTATCCCCCTTAAATATTTATCTTTGAAGGAAATAAGAGATTTGAAGTTTATTGTTGCCATTATCAAACCCATAAAATTAGAAGACGTGCGTGCAGCTTTGGGTGATGCGCAAGCCTCGGGAATGACTGTTTCTGAAGTTAAAGGTTTTGGACGACAAAAAGGACAAACTGAACTTTATCGAGGAACCGAGTACAAAGTTGATTTTCTGCCCAAGCTGAAAATAGAACTTGCTGTATCTGATTCCCAAGTAGATAGTGTTATAGAGGCAATTCGTGGGGTGGCTAATACGGGTAAAGTTGGAGATGGCAAAATTTTCGTTTTTTCTTTAGAAGATGCTGTAAGAATAAGAACTGGAGAGCAAGGAGAAGAAGCTTTATAGGCTTTGAAAGTATTCCTCTGCGGTTTCTTTTGCCCATTTATAGTTTGCCTTGCCATTAGGAGCTCTTTTAACTTCATCAACGAAAATTATTTTCTTGGGCAACTTATATCCCGATAAGTGAGATCTGGCAAAATTTACTAACTCATCAGCATCAAGACTCGGCAAATCAGATGAAACCACTGCCACGACTTTTTGCCCAAATTTTTCGTCTTCCACACCAACTACTAAAGAATCAAATACATTAGCGTGTTTCTTAAGGGCCTCTTCAACTTCTTCTGGATACACTTTTTCTCCTGCAGTATTGATACAATTACTTCCTCTTCCTAACAGCTTTATTGTTCCGTCAGCTTCTACGGTTGCATAGTCACCAGGAAAACTGTACCTAACTCCTTTGTACTCTTTAAAAGTTTCATCAGATTTTTTTTGATCCTTATAATATCCTTCAGGCACTAATCCAGATGTACCTATTTTCCCCATTTTGTCTGATCCGGGTTCAACTTCTTCTCCATCATCAGCTACTACAATTACACCGGGGTTAATAGAAAATTTTGCTGTTTTGACTGGATTTTCTCTATTTGAAACAGCAGAGCCCATTCCACCTTCTGAAGAACCCATTGCATCTATTAAGGTTATATCTGCATGCTCTAACAAGCCTTCTTTTACTTCCGCACTCCACATTACACCGCTCGAAATCATACTTCTTAGTGAAGATAAATCATATGGATTGCCTTGATCTTTGGCTTTGTTAAGAGAATCTAGAATAGGTCGGGCAAAAGCATCTCCAACAATTACAATATTATTTATTTTAAGATCTTGGACTTTTTTCAGTAAAAGATCAGGATCAAAGCCAAGTTGAGGAATAGTTACACAACTTCCACCCGAGAAAAAAGGAACTAAGGCGCCGAGCCACATTCCCGTTCCATGCATAAGCGGGCAAGCAACAATTGTTTTAGAGAGCATCCCCTTAGATGATAAGTCTGAAACAGTTTTAGATATATCTAGATGACTTTCAGGAACATCAAAGCCCATAGCAAAAGCAGTTTTTAAAAGGGAGCTCATGAAAGCGCCTTGTTTATACATAACTCCTTTCGGCATTCCGGTAGTTCCGCCTGTATACAACATGTAAATATCATCTTCACTTCTTAATTTTCTTTCTAAGGGCGGATTTTGGGAAATTATCTCTTCGTACATGTAACAATTATTAAGATCTAATGGTTCTTTTCCTCCTACTTGAATGAAAGCTTTTATATTAGGAAGTTGATTGGCTATTTTTTTTATTCTTTCCGAATATGAGTTCTGAAAAAAAACGACTTCAGAATCTGAATTATCTAGTAAATAAATTAGCTCTTCTTCGACATATCTGTAGTTTACATTTATTGGAACTCCTTCTACCTTAAAGATTGCGAATTGAGCTTCAAGATACTCATTAGAATTATGGAGATAAAGCCCTGCTTTAGAATTATTGGAGATGTGTTTCTCATTTAGAAAGTAAGCTAACCTAGCGGCTCTTTCTTCATATTCTTTCCAAGTTTTAATATTGTCATCGCAAATCAGAGCAGGCTCATCAGGTATGTGATCTGAAATATTTTCCCAAACACTTGCAAAATGCATCTCCATTTTTTTCTCCCAATAGCTTTTTTAATGTTATTTTTTATTCTAAGTTATCATTTAACTTAATTGGAACTCAAGATAATTTATTAATGGAAATTTCAAATCCAATCATTTCTATAATGGGCCCTACAAATACTGGCAAAACGTCTCTTGCGATTCAACTATCTCAGAGGCTAAACGCAGAAATTATTTCGGTAGATTCAGTTCAAATATACAAATATGCAAATGTAGGTAGCAATAAATTAAAACCTGACAGTTTGAGAGATTATCCACACCATTTAATAAATATTTTAGAACCTACTGATTCATATTCTGTAGGAAATTTTAGGAGTGATTTTTTAAAAATTATTGACTCTCTTGATAAAAAAAATAAATCAGCAATTCTTGTTGGAGGAACAATGATGTACTTCCATGCACTATTTAATGGGATTTCAGTTTTGCCTAAAAGTGATCCAGAAATTAGAAAAAAACTTGATGAAGAGCAAAAAAAGCTTGGACTCAAACATCTCTTTAATAAGCTTAAGAAGTTAGATAAAGAATCTGTAAAAAATATTCATGAAAATGATCAACAAAGAATAAAAAGATCTTTAGAAATTTATTTATTGACTGGCAAAACTCATACTGAATTAAAAAAAAATATGCTGAATCCTTTTTTAAACAGAAACTTTATGAATTTTGCAATTGTTCCAGAGAATAAAAAAATATTTAAAAAAGATTTAAGAGAAAGGTTTATCAAAATGTTAGATGATGGACTTATTGAAGAAACAAAATTTTTAATTGATAAGTTTTCAAAAAATATAAAAATTCTCAGTTCAGTGGGATACAAACAAGTTTTAGAGTATTTAGAAAATAAAATTTCTGAAGAAGAAATGATTGAAAAAGCAACCAATGCTAACTACCAACTTTCCAAGAGACAAATTACCTGGTTAAAAAAATTTGAATTGAAAGAGACCTTTTTTGCAAATCAATCGAATATGGTTATAAAAATTCTAAATTATTTAGAATAGTTAAGTTCCATTCTTATCTTGAAAGCCTTAGAATAGCCTCATGTCTTGGAATGATAATGGTAAAAATGGCTCAAGAGATCCATGGGGTAACAGAAACGATGCCCCTGATATAGATGAAGCCATAAAAAAATTTAAATCTTTAGTTGGTTCTTTTGTAGGCGGTAGTGGCGGAGGAGATTCCTCAGGCAGCTCGCCTTCTTTTAAAAAAATACTTCCTTCGGCTCTAGTGATTTTAATTGTGTTGTACTCTGCGTTAGGTATCTACACAGTTGATGCACAAGAAGAAGCAGTAATTTTAAGATTTGGAAAATATTCAACTACTAAAGGACCTGGAATACATTGGAATCCCCCATTTATTGATAACAGATTTATAGTTAATACAGAAAAATTATTCACTCACACTACTAATTCTTCGATTCTTACAAAAGACGAGAACATCGTTAATGTTGAAACCGCAGTTCAATATAAGAGGTCTAATCCAGTTTTTTATCTTTTAGAGGCTGCTTCTCCTGAGGATAGCATTGCACAAGCTTCTGAATCCGCTTTAAGGCATGTAGTCGGAAGTAATTCAATGGATAGTGTTTTAACGACTGGTAGGGAACAGATAGCCATTGATGTTAGAAAAAGATTGCAGGAAAGATTGAATGCTTATTTCACTGGAATTGAGGTTGTTACTGTAAGCATAAGAGAGTCAAGACCACCTGAAGCAGTGAGAGAGGCATTTGATGATGTGGTAAAAGCAAGGGAAGATGAGGTTACGCTAAGAAACGAAGCTGAGACTTATGCAAACGAGGTTGTGCCAATTGCCCGAGGTGCCGCAAAAAGAGCCATTCAAGATGCCGAAGGTTACAAAGCAAAAGTAATAGCTGAAGCAGAGGGTGAAGCAACAAGATTTGATCAATTGCTTAAAGAATATTCTAAGGCCCCGGATGTAACAAGAAAACGTCTCTACATAGATGCTGTTCAGTCAGTTATGTCAAACAGTACGAAAGTCATGATTGATGTGAAAGATGGAAACAATATTATGATGCTTCCGCTTGATCAAGTTGCAGCAGCTTCAATTGCAAGAAGCAACCAAGATACAGAAGCACAATCTGATTCAGGAACATTAACTGGAACAGCAATTCAAAACTTGACCGATCAGGTTATCGAAGAAATCAGAAAAAGACAGGAAAGGAGATAATTTATGAGATCTTTTGGAATTGGATTTGTCATTGGCATATTGGCTTTAATTATTCTTCTAGCTAATAGTCTTTATATTGTCACTGACAAACAAACCGCAATACTTTTAAGATTTGGAGAAATTATTGATCCTAAAATTGAATCCGGTCTTCATTTCAAAGTGCCTATTTTAAATACCGTAAGAAAATTCGATTCAAGAGTTTTAACTCTTGATGCTATTCCTCAGCCTTACTTTACAGAGGAAAAGAAAAGACTCATTGTTGACGCTTTTGTGAAATGGAGAATAAGCGACAACGAGCAATTCTATATTACTTCCTCAGGGGGACAATTGAGCGCGCTTAGAACACTTCTCACACAACGTGTCGATGAGGGTCTCAGGAACCAATTTGGTAAACGAACTGTCCAAGATGTTATCTCAGGCGAACGTGATGAATTAATGAGAGTTTTAACCGCAGATCTAAACAAAGTAGCAAATGCAGAACTTGGTGTTGAAGTAATTGACGTTAGGGTTAAAAAAATTGAGCTACCTACAGAGGTAAATGATTCTGTCTATAATCGAATGCGAACAGAAAGAGAAAGGTTGGCCCAAGAACTTAGAGCTGAAGGAAATGAAATTGCAGAAGAAATTAGAGCTAATGCTGATAAAGAAAGAACTGTTATTTTAGCTGATGCCTATAAGACTGCTGAAATTATCAAAGGTGAAGGTGATGCGGCAGCTACCAGTACCTATGCAAAAGCATTCAATAAAAATCCTGAATTTTATGAATTTACAAGAAGCTTATCTGCCTATCAGTCTACCTTTGAGAACAAATCAGATGTTTTGCTAATTGATCCTGAAAGTGACTTTTTTAAATATCTTGATAGCTCTTTCGGCACTTCCAAAAGCGAATAATTATGACAACAGATTACTTCAATCTTCCCGACGGGGTGGAAGATATACTTTCTGAGCGAGCATTAGAATTAGAAAGCCTTAGAAGAACTTTGATTGATCTTTACTCGAAAAAAGGATTCAGTTTAGTTTACCCTTCAATTATCGAATATGCCGATGCTATTGGAGGAGATGTTAATTCAGAATTAAAAAAAAGAGCATTTACTTTTTCAGACAATTCCATTTCAAACGACATTGCAATTAGACCTGATATCTCCCAGCAAATAGCTCGAATTGATCAAGCAAACAATTCAAAAGAAATAAAAAAATATTGTTACACTGGAGAAGTAATAAAAAAAAGAAAAGATTCATTCGCTAAATCTATACTAGCTATAAAATCAGGCGTAGAAATATTTGGTTCAAATAATTCAGAAATAGAAATTTTAGATTTACTTCTTGAAAGTCTTGATTCGGTAGGTTTGACTTCATCTTGCTTATCACTGGGAAGAACAGAAGTTCTTGATGAAATAATTAAAGATGAGAATTTATCAAAACCCAAAGAAAAAAAACTTAGAGAAATTATTTCCAATAGATCTGAATCCAATTTAATTGAGTGGAGCGATTTAAACAAGATAAAAAAAAGTTCTTTAGAAAAAATAATTATTCTTATGCATGCTTATGGAGATATCCGCTGTTTAGAAAAAATAAGCAGTTTTAGTAAGCTGGCTAAAAATTCGGTAGAAAGCCTTAAAGTTATAGTTGAAAAAATAAGTCACGAAAATATTCATATTGATATGACTGATTTTCCCGGATTTAATTATCATGAGGGTTTAGTTTTTTCAGTTCATGCAGATAACTTTGGATTTGCGATTGCAAATGGCGGACAATATTCTTATCAACAAGCTTCATCAGAAAAAAGATCTGCTATCGGTTTCGATATTGACTTAATTTCTTTGTTGAATATTAAAGAGAATGGCAAATGAAAGCTAAAAACCTTGCCGTTTTAGGATTGCAATGGGGAGATGAAGGCAAAGGTAAAATAGTTAATTTTCTTTCAGATCGAGCAGATGCTGCTTGTAGATATCAAGGAGGTCATAATGCAGGCCACACCCTTATAGTCAATGGAAAAAAAATTGTATTACATTTATTGCCTTCTTCGATCTGCCACCAAAATGCAAGTTCATTAATTGGAAGAGGAGTCGTTGTTTCTTGCGAAGCTCTTTTTGCAGAAATTGAAGAGATAGAACCAATTGCTGGCGGGATAATGGACAGATTAAAAATAAGTCCGGCTTGCACTTTAATCCAGCCATATCATATTTTGTTGGATCAGTTGAAAGAAAAGTCCAATAGTTTTACCACCATTGGAACTACCTTGAGGGGTATAGGACCGGCTTATGAAGACAAAGTAAGCAGAAAAGCGGTAAGAATTATAGATACGCTTTCTGAAGAAAAATTAAATTCAAAGCTAGAAGAAACTTTGGCGTTTTATAACTTTCTATTCAAAGAATATTTTGGAAAAAAAGAATTAGATTTTAATGAGGTCAAAGATAAGAATCTCGAATATGGGAGCAAACTATCGCCTTTGCTTGCAGATGTTTCCAATGAAATATTTACAATGAATCAAAATAACAAAAGAGTTTTATTTGAAGGAGCTCAAGGCGCCTTGTTAGATGTGGATCAGGGAACCTATCCTTATGTTACCTCAAGCAACTGCTCTCCTGCGGGTATAGCTTCAGGAGCAGGTTGCGGTCCTTTAGATGTTGGGTATATTCTTGGAGTGGTAAAAGCTTATGTTACAAGAGTTGGCGAAGGCCCAATGCCGACAGAAATAGACGGTAACTTAGGACAAGAGATTGCCAAAAAAGGAGGCGAAGTTGGTGCTACTACAGGTAGGCCAAGAAGATGTGGATGGTTTGATGCTGTAAGCGTAAAGAGAATAATCCAATCAAATAGTGTCTCTGCTTTGTGCTTAACAAAAATAGATGTTCTTGATGGTTTAGAAAATATAAAAATTTGCACTGATTATGACGAAGACGCTTCAAAAAAAGCCTTTGCAGAGTGTATGGAACTTGAGGATGTAAAACCTTCTTATATCGAAATGGAAGGGTGGTCTGACCCTACTGCGGGTATTAACAATTACGAAGATTTTCCAGAGAAAGCAAAAAAGTTTATCGATAAAATTTCGGAGGTTTGCGAAGTGCCTGTCGATATTGTCTCTACCGGACCGGATGACGCTAGTACAATTTTAATTAATCAAGAAATTTAAAGTTATTTAGCTGCTTTATCTAAAAGGGCATTTATAAATTTATGACTAGCATCTTGCCCAAATCTTTTTGATAATCGTATCGCTTCACTAATAATAATTGGACTATCTAATTTGTTTAGATTTAATTCATAGATTGCCTGCCTCAAAATAGCTAATTCGATTTTACTAATTTGTTCTATATCAACATCAGTGTGTTTTTCTATGGTTGAGTTTATTTCCAAAATACCTTTTTTAATTTCTTTTAGACTGTCTTCAAATTTTTCTAAATTGAAACCACGATTGGTTTGTTTAAATTGTTTTATCAGGTCGGTGTTTGAGGAACCAGATATTTCTTTCTGGTACAAGGCTTGCATAACTAATTCCCGAAGCTTCGCCGGAGAGGGGGTTTTTTTAGCCATCAAAAACAATATCAAGAACACTTAGCGTACTTAACGCAAGCTCTTTTCCTTTATAAGATGCTCTTTCTTTTGCCTGATCAGCACTGTTTGTTGTTAAAACTCCAAAAATAATTGGTATTTTGCCGCGCATATTTGCTTGCAGGATTGAATCACTTATAGACTGGGAAATAATTTCAAAATGAGGCGTTTCACCTCTAATAATTGCTCCCATAGTGATGATTGCATCAAAGTAGGGACGTTCATAATTGAGATATTTGCCTACAATGTATGGAATTTCGTATGCTCCAGGTACAGATAAAACATGTACATTAGCTTTGTACTCCTCGAGTAGGTCCTGACAATCTCTCACCATTGGTTTAATTATTTCTGAGTTCCAATGAGTATCGATGATGACTATTTTTTTCTTAGAATAATCATCTCTATAAAGTTTGATATCTAAATTTTCGGTTTTCATTTTTGTATATATTTTATTACTTCTAAACCAAAACCTGAAATAGATGGATATCTAGTCTCTGAGCCCATGAGAATTAGTTTCTTTACTCCAAGATCCCTTAAAATTTGAGAACCAGCTCCTATTCTTCTTACGTCAATACCTACTTGTGAAGATTGTTTATACGGCTTTTTTAAAAGTTTAATTTCTTCAGGAATGTTGTCTTTGCTATGACCGCCATCTATTAGAATTATCAAACCAGAACCGGCTTTGTTTATTTTTTTCATTGCATCGCCAAGCGACCACCTCGAGCCAAATTCGTCAATCTTTAAAAGATCATGCATGACGTTTGTTTGTTGAACTCTTACTAAAACAGGTTTTGATTTTGTTATTTTACCTTTCTTAAAAACGACATGAGTCTCACCCGTAATTGAATCTTTATATAAAATTAAAGAAAATTTTCCAAATTCAGTATTGACAATTTTTTGCTCAATCTTTTCTACTGTTTGTTCGTTGATAATTCTGTAATTTATCAGATCCGCAATGGTTCCGATTTTAAGACTGTGTTTTTTGCTAAATTCTAATAACCCTTCTTTTCTGGCCATAGTTCCATCTTCATTCATAACTTCACAAATAACAGCAGATTCAGTTAGTCCCGCCAATCTACAAAGATCCGTGCTACCTTCAGTATGACCTGCGCGAGATAAAACTCCGCCAGGAAGCGCCTTCACTGGGAAAATATGACCCGGCGAAACTATATCTTTAGCTTTAGCTTTTGCTTTGGAGGCTACTGCTACAGTTCTAGCTCGGTCAGCAGCAGAAATGCCAGTTGTAATTCCCGAGGCTGCTTCAATGGAAACTGTAAAACCAGTTCCGTGCCCACTTTTATTATCACTAACCATCTGGTTTAAATCTAAAGCAGCACATTTCTTTTCACTCATTGCCAAACAAATCAGCCCTCGAGCATGTTTAGCCATAAAGTTTATTTTTTCTGCAGTTACCTTTTCTCCAGCAAGAATAACATCGCCCTCATTTTCACGATCCTCATCATCCATTAGGAGCACCATATTGCCCCTTTTTATTTCAGATATAAGTTCTTTCGTGCTATTTAAATCCATCTTTTAAATTCTTTTAAAAATTAACTTTTTATCATCTTTTATTTTTGATTCTTCAATTAACTGAAATTGCTTTGAATTGAAGGGAGATTTACTTTGGTCTCCATCAAAAAAAGACAAAGCTGTATTTGATAGCATCTTAGGAGCAATGTAAATAATGAACTCATCTATTAAATCCTGATTTATAAAAGAAGTAGTTAAAGTTGGTCCCGATTCAAGTAAAATATCATTGACTTTAAGGGAGTGAATTTTTTTTAGAAGTTCCTTCAAATCAATTTTATTATCATCATTATTTTTTATTTCTAAAATCGAGACTTCTTCTTCTTTTTGGAAGTTTTTAAAAATATTTTGATCTTTGCAAAAAATATATTTCTTTCCTTGGCCAGAAAAAAAGTTGAGTGACGTTTCAAGTTTTGATGAAGTAATTATTCCTCTGGCCGGTTGTTGAAAGCCCTTGAGTTTAAGGATTTCTTCGTCTCTTACATTCAAGAATGGATCGTCTCTCTCAATAGTGCCCGAACCAGTTAAAATAAGGTCAGATAGAGCTCTATATTTTTGGCCATCTTCTCTTGATTCTTTGCAGGTTATCCATTGCTGATCGTTTTTGATAAAAGAAGTTTTTTGATCTTCTGACATTGCAATTTTAGCTCTTACATAGGGTCTTTTATGCAACAGACTGTTAAAAAAACCTTTATTTAGATCATTTGGTACTTCTTCAAGCAAGACTTCAATTCCTGCAGATTTTAACTTTTCGACACTTGATTGAGATGGATCCAAGGCTCCAATGATGACCTTTTTGAAATTATATTTAAGTATTTCATCCAAACACGGAGGAGTTTTTCCGAAGGTGCTACAAGGCTCTAAAGTAACAGTAAGTGTGCTACCCGATAAGACTTCCTTAAAATTTTCTTTGTATTTTTCTTTGATTGATTCAATAGCTCTAATTTCCGCATGCGGAGCGCCATAATATTCATACCATCCCTGACCCAAGATCTCTTTGTCTTTTGAAATTATGCAGCCGACACATACACCATTTTGCACAGTGAATTGTCCTTTTTTTGCTAGCTCTAAAGCTTCCAGCATAAAAGAAGAATCAGTCATCACTAAGACGTTTTACTTCTTCGCTAAACTCTAAAGGATCTTGGAAGCTTCGATAAACAGAGGCAAATCTTACGAAAGCTACTTCATCGATTTTTCTGAGATTCTTCATCACCGTCTCGCCAACAGTTTTTGAGGCAACTTCTCTTTCTCCCATCGATCTCAATTCTTTTTTTATTGTTTCTATTAAAGTTTGAAAAGCTTCTTCACTCACGGGTCTTTTTTCGAGAGAGCGAGCAATGCCTTCTTTCAACTTTATTTCATCAAATGGAACTCTGGAGTTGTCTTGCTTTATTATTTTAGGCATAACCAGCTCCGCTAGTTCATAAGTTGTCCAACGTTCTTGGCATCTCAAACACTCTCTTCGTCTTCGAATTTCATTACCGTCAGCAATTAGACGTGAGTCTATAACTTTGCTTTCTTCAAAGGTACAAAAAGGACAATGCATGTTTTATTCTGAATAAACTGGAAATTGACCACAGAGGTCGGTTACTTCTTTCTTAGTTTGATTGATTAATTTTTCATTGTCTACGTCTTCAATGATATTTTTAATCCAAGAAGCAATTAAATCCATCTCATTTTCTTTGAAACCTCTTCGAGTGACAGCAGGTGTTCCGATTCTTATTCCAGAAGTAACAAATGGAGATTGCGGATCGTTTGGTACTGAGTTTTTATTCACCGTGATATTGGCTTGACCCAAAGCAGCGTCTAAAACTTTTCCGGTAATTTTATTTTTCACAAGATTGACCAAAAACATATGATTTGAGGTGCCGTTTGAAACCACATCAATATCATTTTCAATCAAAGAAGCACTCATTCGTTTGGCATTGTTTAGAATCTGTTGCTGATATTCAACAAATTCAGGTTCCATCGCTTCTTTAAAGCACACAGCTTTGGCAGCAATAACGTGCATCAAAGGACCACCTTGAGAACCGGGGAAAAGGGCAGAATTTAATTTTTTGTGCAGTTCTTCATCTTTACCAGCAAGAATCAAACCGCCCCTTGGTCCTACAAGGGTTTTGTGTGTGGTAGTAGAAACAACATGGGCATGGGGAAAGGGATTTGGATATAAACCAGCTGCAACCAATCCCGAAACATGAGAAATATCAGCTAATAGATAAGCTCCGACAGAATCGGCTATTTCTCTAAATTTTTTAAAATTTAAAATGCCGGAGAAAGCTGAAAATCCACAAATTATTAATTTTGGCTGATGTTCTTCAGCTAGTGACTTTACTTCGTCATAATTGATGTCACCAGTCTCTGGATCAATTCCATAACTATAAGATTCGTAAATTTTACCGGAAAAATTAACTTTGGAGCCATGAGTTAAATGTCCACCATGGTCAAGACTCATTCCTAAAATTTTATCACCAGCATTCAAAAGAGCTAAAAATATTGCTGCATTTGCACTTGCGCCAGAATGAGGCTGCACGTTGGCAAAATCTGCTTTGAAAAGTTTTTTAGCTCGATCAATCGCCAATTGCTCAGCCACGTCAACAAATTCACAACCTCCATAGTATCTTTTTCCAGGATAGCCTTCAGCGTATTTATTGGTAAGAATACCCCCTTGAGCTTCCATCACTCTGGGCGAAGCATAGTTTTCCGAAGCAATAAGCTCGATATGCTGTTCTTGCCTTTTGCGCTCAGATTCCAAGGCTTCCCAAAGGTCTTTATCAAAAGTTTCTATGGATAAATTATTTCCGTACATTTTCGATCTCGAATTGCTTAATTATACCTTGGCTATTCATCTTTTCTATGGCTTCTTGGTTATAACCTTACTTCTTCTTTTAGGGAAAAGACTCGTACAAATGTGACACTCAAGTCCATAACATTTCCTCGCCAAACAAAATTCACGGCCATAAAATATGATTTGTAGATGCAAATCGCCCCAACTTTCTTCAGGAAAAAGTTTTTTTAAGTCTTTTTCAGTTTGCTCGACACTTTTCCCGTTACTAAGTTTCCAACGTTGCGCTAATCGATGAATATGGGTGTCGACTGCGAATGCCGGATGGCCAAAAGCTTGATTGACTACAACTGAAGCAGTTTTATGGCCAACACCTGGAAGAGTGATTAGCTCTTCAATCGTCTTTGGCACTCTCGAATTAAATCTTTCAATGAGTATTTTGGAGGTTTCGTAAATTGCACGTGATTTTTTTGGAGCCAAACCACAAGTTTTAATATATTCGTGTATTTTTTTAATACCAAGGGCGTACATCTTTTTAGGTGTATTAGCCACTTTGAATAGTTCTTTGGTGACAATATTTACTCTTTCATCCGTGCATTGAGCACTCAAAAGGACTGCTATCAAAAGTGTAAAAGGATTCGAAAAGTTAAGAGGCGGTTTAGGATTCTTATATAATTTTTCAAGTTCTTTTTTTATAAAAAAAGCTCTTTCTTTTTTATTCATTAAAGCCTTTTAATTAAGAAGTTTAACTTGATGATTATACACATTAAAAAAAGGTAATTTTTGAAATTTAAAGTCGTTTTAGAGTTGATTTTGTAGATCTATTTTTATAAGTTTTTTAGGGAATTTTTTATATTCGAATGCTTGTCATATAAAAAAAGCTAGGGTATTATCAAAATTAAGGGGAGACAATGCACTCGAAGTTTTTACTTCGTCCTTTCTGTGCTCATGTTATTGAGAAAAAGAAAGCCTGTTTCTTCGATAACATTTGTACTCAAATAGGGAGGAGTATATGAACAAACTTATAAAATTTCTTGCTACTGTTGCATTAGTCATGGGCTTCCAAGTACCGGCATTTGCGCAAGGAGCTTTTGAAGAAGTTATTGTAACGGCTCAACGTACTGAAGAGAGTCTTCAAGATGTACCTATTGCTGTTACCGCTTTGTCGTCTGACGATTTAGATGAAAAACAAATCATAACTTTTTCAGATTTACAGTTGAATGTTCCTGGATTAAATTTCGGTCAAACTAACTTTGGTGGAGCTTCCATCAACATTAGAGGTATCGGAAGATTGTCTACTGGCGCATCTTTTGACCAATCGGTAAGTTATCACGTAAATGAAAGTCCAATTGCCACCGCTGGGGTTGGTATTGAACAGTTCGATGTTGAACGTGTTGAGGTGCTTAGGGGACCTCAAGGAACACTATATGGTCGTGGTGCTACCGCAGGAGCAATTAACGTTGTTACTAACAAACCATCTTTTGATGGCGTTGAAGGTCGAGTAAAAGTTACTGCTGGTAATTACAACACTCAAAAAATCGAAGCAATGTTTAACTACCCAATCTCGGATAACATGGCGATTCGTTTCTCTGGATACGATCTTCAAAGGGACGGTTACATTGATAATTTATTTTTACCAAATGAAGATTACAACGGACGAGATCAAACAGCTGGACGTTTTTCATTTGCTTGGGATGGTGGACCTACTCAAGTGAATTTGATGTTTGAAAACTACAATGAAAACAGTACTCGAGCTTTAAAAGGTCGATACGTTTGTAAAAACAGCCCCAAACCTAACAGAGGTTGTGTATTAGGTGGTAAAGAATCTGATTCAGATCTTGCAAACCCAGCAGGTGTTTACGATGGAATCATTGCTGCAGTTATGTTGAAATCAGCTCCTCCAGCAGCTAATGTTGATCAATTCATAGCGCTTGGTGCATTATCAGGAAACGAGATTCGTCCTGCTAATATGACTGCTAGACAAGCCCACGCTAATTTCACTCCAATTTGGCAAAGAGATTCAGATGTCATTACTCTTAACATTGATCACGAGCTTGACATGGGAAGCATTGGCTTT
Organism: uncultured SAR86 cluster bacterium; assembly: GCA_902635045.1. GTDB lineage: Bacteria > Pseudomonadota > Gammaproteobacteria > Magnimaribacterales > AG-339-G14 > CASICS01. The sequence goes on from CACPMT010000001.1 coordinate 350,309, forward strand.
ACTTACACCGGCTACACTTATCATGGACTAGACCGTGGTGATTCAGATATGGCTGTTAACCCTAAAAATTTAATGCCAGATGGTAGTGGAAGCTATGTTTTAAACCCTACTAAATATCCAATGATTAATAGTGGAGTTAGAAGTCAAAGAGGAGTTACAGCTCCAACAATTGCAGAAGAAATGGCAGGTAACCTTGCCGTACTTTATCAACCTAAGTACCAATTAGTTAACTCTGATAGAGGTGAGTTTATTGATGGTACTAATTTTGAAGGTGCCGATAAATATGCAGAATTGAAATTTGCTTCTAGTTTTGATGGACCTCACAATTTCTTAATAGGTATCAATTCTTACGAAGTAAACGTCGATAGTAGATATTTAACAGCAAGTTCACCTTTGGCTACGTTGGCGGCTGGTGTTGGGTATTACCCAAGTATTTTCGGTACGGCTACTAATTTCGATTTAGAAGCTCAAGGAATTTTTGGTGAATATTACTACCAAATCAACGACGATATGAAGTTAACCATTGGAGCTCGATTCTCGGATGAAACAAAAACTGAGACAAGTTTTTTAAGCTCTTATAAAACTGCTACCAATGTAAACAGTGCTGCTTATGACAGCTTGACTAATCAAGTTGGGCAAGGCTATGGCTTTAAGATAGCTTCTTTAGGTCAAGCAAATCACGATTGGCCTACCAACGGTAACGGTGTCTTCGTGCATGGTTCACTGGACTCATGTATTAGTCCAACAGGAATCTTAGCCAAACTTCAAAATGCTAACGCTTACACTGACAATGCTTGTGGTACTTCGGCCGATGAAGTTATCGCTTTGTCAAAAGTCGATACTGGCGTAGATTACAATGCTGACATTACGGCTAAAAATGCTGCTTTCTTGCAAGCGGCAGGAGCTGCTTTGATAGGTGGACAAACTACAGCTCAAGCTATGGTAACTGCCAAAGATCAATATGTTGCCTTGGTAGATGCGGTCGCTAAAGTGCCATCTATGTATGTGACTAACACTAACTATAAAAAGCCAGGTTGGCCTTCTTACGGGGCGAATGTATTGGATTATGAAACAACTGCTGGTCGTGTTGTTTTCGACTGGCAATACGATGACAACTCTATGATGTTTGTTTCATTAGCAAGGGGAACCAAGCCGGCGGGTATAAACCCAGGAGCTAACCCTAGAATCTATCCTCCTTGTTATGCCGGATCTTCAGGTGGCGTATCTTGGACTGCTACTTCAAAAGCAGATGGTTGTGTGGATATTCCTGCAACAACTAACAAAGAGGTAGTTGATACCATAGAAGTTGGTGTGAAAACTGATTTATTGGACGGGCAATTGAGGCTTAACGCCAGTGCTTATGCAATGAAGTACGATGATCTTCAAATTGCTTCGGTTGTGGAAGCGACAACTTTCAACTTCAACTCAGATGCTGATATCTTCGGTGCCGATGTTGAGTTGATTTATGTTCCAGATGCGAATCCTAATCTAAGAATTGATGCAATGTTGTCATTCTTGGATACGGAAATAACTTCTGAAGACTTTAGATTGAATGCATTCAACAAGTTAGGTACAGGTACACCAGATGATATCTCTGCAACGCATGTAGAAATCAAATGTACGGCATTGCTTTATCAAGCAACTTCAGCTTGTGTAGGTAATAACTTTGTTGTCAAGAAATCAGATCTTTTAACTGCTCTTGGAAACAATACCTACTCTAATGCTACTGAGTGGCAATCAGGTGAAACCGGTGCTTCTGCAGTTGGCGGAACTACTAACTTTGCAGCTATGTTTAGCAACACAGGTTTAACCAATTCTCAAGCAGCTTGGTTGTCTGACTTAGGAACCATTCAAGGTGTGTTAGGTGCGACTGCAACTACTTTCCCAGCTTACGGTGATCGAAATGTTTATGATGTTGCGGGTACTACTCAACTTATGAACATTGCAACAACCAATGGTGTGACAAGTAGTATTAAGGGCAATTCTTTGCCACAGGCGCCTGAGACTTCAATCAACCTAAGTGCAAGCTATACTTACAACATGAGTAATGGATATACCCTAATTCCATCTGCTACTTACTACTATCAAGATGAAATGTACTCAACTGAATTCAATGCGACTATTTCAGATCTTATTGAATCATGGGACGAAGTTAATCTTGGATTATTAGTAATTCCAGCTAATGGAGATTGGACTCTGAAAGTATATGCTAGAAACGTTACAGATGAAGATAACGTTACAATGAAATACAACTCTACGGATGTGACTGGTAACTTCCAAACTTGGCAGTACCGTGATCCTAGAACCGCGGGAGTTGAGTTCACTATGCAGTTCTAAATTTTGAATTGCTAAAAAAAGCCCTGCTCAGTCAGGGCTTTTTTTTAATATTGATTAGAAAATGGAATATAAATTCTTTATAATCAATTTTCGTTTGAATAGTTTAAATATTTTATAAGGAGAAAGAATGAAAACAGCAGTTATAGTAGATAGCGTCCGAACTGGATTAGCTAAATCTTTTAGGGGAGGATTCAATCAAACGCGTGCCGACGACATGACCGCACACTTAGTAAATGCTCTGCTTGAAAGAAACCCAGGCTTAGATCCAGCAATGGTTGAAGATATGATTTTAGGTTGTGGCGCACCAGAAGGAGCACAAGGTCACAATATTGCAAGAAATGTGGCCGTACTATCCCAATTACCAATTGAGGTCGGAGGTACAACAGTTAATCGATATTGTTCTTCGGGGCTTCAAACTGTCGCCATGGCAGCTACCCAAGTGCAAAGTGGCTTTTCTGATTGCATCATTGCCGGCGGTGTGGAATCAATAAGCACTACGCAAGGTAATACTAACATGCACATGTATGTAAATGATAAATTGGCAGCAGATGTGCCTGGAATTTATCATGCCATGGGTCAGACGGCCGAATGTGTAGCTAAGCGTTACAATGTTACAAGAGAAGCTCAAGATGAGTATGCTCTTTCAAGCCAAGAGAGAACTGCTGCGGCACAAGAAGCTGGACTATATGCTGATGAGATCATTCCGATGGACACAGTAATGAAATTAGTCAATAAAGAATCTGGCGAAGAGAAAGATGTGGACGTGACAGTAGACAGAGATGACTGCAATCGTCCTGAAACTACCATAGAAGGCCTTCAGTCTTTGAAACCAGTTTTTGATCCTGAAAATGGTTCCGTGACTGCCGGAAACTCATCTCAACTTTCGGATGGAGCATCCGTTACTTTAGTCATGAGTGAAGACAAAGCCAAAGAGCTAGGACTTACGCCAAAACTCTATTTTAGAGGCTTTACTGTCGTAGGCTGTCAGCCAGACGAAATGGGCATTGGTCCAGTTTATTCTATTCCTAAGCTATTAAAATCAGCTGGCTTATCAATAGATGATATTGATTTATGGGAATTAAATGAAGCTTTCGCTTCTCAGGTTGTCTATATTAGAGATAAACTCAATTTGCCTAGCGACAAACTAAATGTGAACGGTGGCTCAATCTCTATTGGTCATCCATTTGGCATGACTGGTTCTAGACAAGTAGGACACTTAGCTAGAGAATTAAATCGAAGAGACGGGAAATATGGCATCGTTACCATGTGTGTTGGTGGTGGTATGGGTGCAACGGGTCTTTTTGAAGCATACAAAGCTTAATTAAACTTATTCCGCATCTTTTATGAAAGATTCGGATGAGTTTTCAATACTTAAAAGAGTATTTAAAAATTTGGGGAATCAATATTTTGATTCCTCAAATTTATTTATAGGACCAGGCGATGATGCGGGTCTCTTTAAAACAAAAAAAGAATTAATTTTTTCGACCGATACCTCGGTAGCAAATGTTCATTTTCCAAAAGACTTAGAACCTAAATCTATAGCCTATAGAGCGTGCGCTGTCGCGGCGAGCGATATTGCTGCATGTGGTGGAAAATTGAAATGGCTTTCGATTGCATTAACTGCGAATAACAAAAAGAAAAAATGGATAGAAGAATTTTCAAAAGGTATAAAGGAATTTTCTGATAATTATAAAGTACCAATCATTGGCGGTGATTTAACCTTGGGAAAAGAAATTTCTCTATCAATTGGAGTTTGTGGAGAAATTAAAAAAGAAGATTTCATGAGAAGAGACGGGGGTAAAGAAAAGGATTTAATTTTTGTTACAGGTAATTTAGGGGAGGCTTTAATTGGACTAAATCTATTAAAACAAAAAAAACAAAACCTGAAGACCAATGAAAAAATTTGCTTAAAAAGATTTTTAAAGCCTGAAATTGATTTTTTATTTAGCCAAGATTTATCCAAAATAGCAAACAGTTGCATAGATATCTCTGACGGCCTGATGGCGGATTTGAATCACATTTGTGAGCAAAGCAATTTAAAAGCAGAAATTAATCTAGATAATGTGCCGCTGATTGGAAATCCAATAAAAGCCTTAACCTGGGGAGATGACTATCAGCTCTGTTTTACCGTCGGCTCAACAAAATTAAAGAAATTAGTTGCAATCTCAAAGAAACATAAAGTAAAAATCACAAACATAGGTATTCTGAAAGAAGGCAAAGGCATTTCCGTTTTTTCAAAAGGAAAAAAAATGAACTTAAAAAAAACTGGTTACAATCATTTCAATGGATAAGTTTCCAAATTTATTAAAACCCAGTCACATATTTGCTACTTTATTTGGTGTTGGACTTTTGCCTTTTGCGCCAGGCACTTGGGGCTCTCTTTTCGGCTTAATTTTCTTTTTTTACACAAATATTTACTTATCAATCAATGCGCAATTATTTTATATTTTATTGCTTGCGATAATTTTATTTGCCATTTTGGTTTGTTATTTTGCAACTAAGGATCTTGTTGATGAGGAAAAAGATCAAAAATCTATTGTCATAGACGAATTGGCGGGCGTTTGGATAGCTTTTATTCCAGTGAGTGGAATAGTTATGATGCAAGACTTTTTAACTTATTCTATTTTGGCTTTCTTAGTATTTAGAGTTTTTGATATTTGGAAACCTTATCCCATAAGCTATGTAGACAAAAAAATTAAAAATTATATGGGTATAGTTTTAGACGACTTAGTTGCTGGACTTTATGCAGCACTTATAGTTTGGCTAATTTTGATTCTATTTTAGTCAGCAAGTTTTCTTTGGTTAATTGAGCAGCTTCCTTTTGATCTTCAGGAGACCCAACAATAGGAAACTCATCGGGAATACCAAAATTCAACAATTTTACCGATAGAGAATTTGCATTAACGAATTCATTTACAGCTGAACCTGCTCCCCCTGCTATAACGTTTTCTTCTACAGTAACAAATAAATCATGAGAAATACTCAGTTCCTCAAGAAGTCTTTCATCTAATGGCTTAACAAATCTCATATCTACTAAAGTCGCATCAATCTGGTTTGCAACTTTTTTAGAAATATCTAACAGACTTCCAAATGATAGAATAGCGACTTTTGAAGACTTCTTTAACTGGAGAATATTTGCTTTTCCAAGTTCAATCGTATTAATTTTTTTCTCAATATTTTCTCCAGGCGCATTTCCCCTAGGGTATCTCACTGCCACTGGATTGTTTAAAGAATAGCCAAACTCTAACATTTGCCAACATTCATTTTCATTTGCCGGCACCATAACAGTTAGATTAGGAATACATCTAAGATAAGTTAAATCAAAAATTCCAGCATGAGTTGCGCCATCCTCTCCTACAAACCCAGCTCTATCAATCGCCAAAAGAATATCTAGGTTTTGAATTGCTATATCATGTATTAACTGATCGTATGCTCGTTGTAAAAAAGTTGAGTAAATAGCTAAAACTGGCTTTTTACCTTCACAAGCCAAACCGGCAGCAAAAGTCATGCTATGCTGTTCTGCAATAGCAACATCGAAAAACTGATTGGGAAACCTTTGAGCAAATTCTGTCATCCCAGAACCTTCAGACATAGCAGGAGTTATTGCAACTAAATTCTTATCGCCAGATTCCGCTTTTTCGCACAACCATTCTCCAAATACCTCTTGATATTTTGGCCCTTTATTTTTTCCTGAAGACGATTCGATCTTTGATAAGGCATGAAACTTGATTGGATCTTTTTCCGCAGGAAGAAATCCTCTTCCTTTTTGTGTAACTAAATGTAAAAAAACAGGACCTGAAAGATCGTTGATATTTTTTAAAGTTCTTACCAAATCTTTTAAGTTATGTCCGTCCATTGGGCCAATATATTGGAATCCTAATTCTTCAAATAAAGCACCAGGAGACAAAAAACCCTTAATGTGAGTCTCAGTTTTTTTAGCAAATCTCTTGGCAGACGGAATCATTCTTAACACAGATTTACCTCCCTCTCTAATTTGTATATACCATTTGCTTGACCAAATCTTTGCAAGATAATTAGACATTCCTCCGGTATTATTTGAAATTGACATATTGTTATCATTAAGAATAACTAAGAGATCTTCGTCTATAGATCCAGCATGAGCCATGGCTTCATATGCCATGCCAGCTGTAATGGCTCCATCACCAATTACTGAAATGTATTTATTCGTTGGGTTAGCAATGCTCATTCCTAAAGCCGCTCCAATTGAGGTGCTAGAGTGGCCAACCCCAAAAGCATCAAAATTACTTTCTTCTCTGGAAGGAAAAGGATGAAGACCATCCTTTTGTCTCATGGAGAGCATTTTTTCTTTTCGTCCTGTCAGAATTTTGTGTGGATAAGCTTGGTGACCAACATCCCAGACTATTTTATCGTTAGGAGTGTTAAAAACATGGTGCAAGGCTACTGTAAGTTCAACAACTCCTAGACCGGCACCAAAATGCCCCCCTGAATGCTTAGTTGAGTATAAAAGAAATTCTCTTATTTCATCTGCAAGTGACAATAAGTCAGACGAAGAAAAATTTCTCAAAGCATCAAGTGTTTTTAAAGAATCTAATAAAGGAGTAGAAGGCTCATTTTCAGGAAACTTTTTGAATGTTTTCATTTTAATTTTTTCTATTAACGACTAATTCACAAAGTATTTCTAATTTTTCTGTATTGAAAGGAAGTTCTTTTAAAATTAAAAGCGCTTCTTCAATCAAAAGCTCAGCTTTTTTTTGAGATTTTTTAATACCCAAAATTGAAGGATAAGTAGATTTGTTATTTTTTAAATCTGACTTCACAGGCTTTCCAATAGTTTCCTCGTCACCGATTTCATCAAGAATATCGTCTCTTATTTGAAAAGCTAGACCAAATTTATTTGAAAACGTTTTTAATTTTTTTATCAAATCTTTATCAATATTTTTTTTCATCAGACAGACGCATAAAACACAAGCCTCAATTAATTTTCCTGTTTTTAAGTAATGTAATTCGTCTAATTCTTCTTCTGTCAAAATCCTATTTTCTGCAAGAATATCTCTGTTTTGCCCCTCAACCATGCCACTCGGTCCGCAAGCTCGAGCAAAAAGATTAATAATTTCTAATTTAGTTTTTGCTTCCAGATTTGGATCCTCTATAGATGTTAATACTTCTAAAGATAAAGGTTGTATTGCGTCTCCTGCAAGAATGGCAGTAGCTTCATCAAATTGTTTATGACAGCTCAATTGCCCTCTTCGGTAGTCATCATCGTCCATTGCGGGTAAATCGTCATGAATTAAGGAATAACAATGAATCAGTTCACCTGCAGCGGCGATTAGATCAACATTATTGCTGGTAATTTCGACTTCCAGCATTTCGCAAAGCAAGAGAATTATTTGTGGTCTTATACGCTTTCCTCCATTCATCACAGAATAGTGAATTGCTTCAGTTACTCTAGAAATTTCTTTGTCTGGAAGGGTTTTAAATAATGCTTTATTTATTCTAGTTAAGTTTTCATCTAGAAAATTAACATTTTCAATTTTCATCAAAAGATTCTAAATCAAAAGAACCATCGTCAGAATCTACTAATTTTTTAATTTTTAGTTCTGCTTCACTTAGCATTTTTTGACAGTGCCTAGTTAATTTAATTCCTTCTTCAAAAGCTTTAATTGACTTTTCAAGTGGAAGATCTCCTTCTTCAAGTTCAGAAACTATTTTTTCTAGTTTTTTCAGAGATGATTCAAAATCTTTAGTTTTTTCAGTCATGCTTAATTATTTAATTTAGGTTCTGATTTTACAGAATTAAGTCCCGCATACAATTCTTTAATTTTCGTTGGCAACATCAGCCAGCAAGGAGTTAAAATCAATGTCATTAATGAAGCAAAAGTTAAACCCCAAACGACAGCAAAAGAAAGAGGAGACCACCATTCCACGACTCGACCACCGATCCCAATATCTCTAGCAATCAGATCAACACCCAAACCCATAGCTAGAGGCATTAAACCTACCACCGTTGTAGCAGTAGTTAGAATAATTGGTCTTATTCTTTGTGCAGCAGTTCTTACAATCAAATCTTTTGGAGAGGCATTAATGTTTTCGCGTCTTAATACATTGTATGTATCAACAAGAACAATGTTGTTATTAACGACGATACCAGCTAAAGCAATTATTCCAAGATTCGTGAAAAGGAAACTGATGGGGTATTGTGTGATCAAGTGACCTAAATAAACTCCAGCAGTTGATAGAAATACAGCAGAAATGACAATCCAAACTTGATAAAAACTATTTAGTTGTATCATTAATAAAATTGCCATTAAGAAAAGACCAATAATAGCTGCAAAGAGAAAAAATTCGGCATCATCAGCTGCTTGTTCTGCTTGCCCACCAAAATCAAATTGAAGTTTTTGATATTCATTATTATCTGAAATCCATTGATTTATTTTTGGTAAGACATCTTCAATTAAGGCACCTGGGGCATAATCCGCTGCAATAGTAAAGGCCCTTTCTCCTTCAACTCTTCTAATCGCAGGGGCCTCATATGAGGGGTTAACCGAAACAAAACTACTAAGTGGAACAGAACCATACCTAGTTGAAATAGTTAATTGATCAAATAAATCTAATCGTCTTTGAGATTCAGGGAATCTTACTCTTATATCTATTGCTTCATCTAAATCGGCAGGACGATACTCGCCAACCTTTACTCCAGCTGTCAGAAATTGAATCGCAGTACCTATCTCGCTGGTCGTTACTCCAAATTGGGAGGCTTTTTCCTTATCAATATTTAACTTCCATTTAAGTTCTTCTCTTGGAATTGTGTTGTAAACATTTTTAGCTCCGGGAACTTGTTCGTCTATATATTCAGTTAAGGCAACAGTCGCTTCATAAACCATCTGGCTGTCAGGTCCAAAAACATCTATTTCAATAGGATTATCTGACGGTGGGCCACTATCTCTTTCTCTTATAGCAATCTTGATGCCAGGAATATCTTTTAACTTACTTTGCAGTTCATCTAAAACCTCGCTACCAGTTTTAATTAATGAATCTCTATCGAAAGGCATGCCTACATAAATTTTGCCTATGGAATCAGCATTTCCTCTGTCTCTTGGATCATTCGAACCAGCTTGTTCTAAAAAAACGCTTTCTGGACCTTCTACTGTTAGAACAATTTTTTCTACCTCTTTTAGATACTCAAGTGTTTCGTTAGCGTTTAAATTACCTCTTGCTTGAACTTCAACGATGATCGTATCAGGGTCCTCTTCAATAAAAAAAGAACCACCGGGACCATGTTGACCATAAATACTGTAGATAGTGACTACAGTGAGAAGCAAAAAAGAAATCACAAAACCAGGTTTATCCAGTAACTTATCTAAAAACCTAGCGTATCTTCCAGTAAAACCATCCAAGGTTCTTGGATCGCCATTTTCTAAAAGAGCAGAATTTTGAAGTGTTTTAAAATTTCTTCTACCTAAGCTTCCAAAGATAGAACCAATAGCAGGGGTAAAAGCCAAGGCATAAAGAATTGAAGCACTTAAAACTAAAAACAGTGTTGTTATCATTGGTCTCATGAACTGCCCTGAAATTCCTTCCCAAAATAAAAGCGGAAAAAAGATTGCCAAAGTAGTTCCTATAGAAATGATCACAGGCCAAAACATTCTTTTTGCAGATCTTTTATAAGCTTCAACTCTGTCTAAACCTTCACTCATCTTGCGATCAGCATATTCAACTACTACTACGCTTCCGTCTATCAACATTCCTAAGGAAATTAAAAAACCAAAGCAAACCATAAAGTTGAAGGTATATTCAATGATATTTAGAAAGATGCATGCAAAAAGGAAGCAAGCAGGAATAGCTAAGGCAACCATAGATGACGATCTTAAGCCCATTGCTGCAACGACGATGGTAACAACCAAGATTAAGGCTGCTAAAGTATTTCCGACTATTTCGCTAATAAGTTCTACTGAATACTGCGTTCTGTCTTCTGTAATTACAATGTCTATATCAGGGGGAAGAATTTCATCTGATTTGGAAATAATCTTATAAATTTGATTTGCAACAACAACTTCTCGAGCGTCGGTTTTTTTATAAATAGATATAGTTGCAGATGGTTGTCCATTAACCCTGGAGAAAGTATCTTTATCTCTGAAAGTTCTTTTTACATCAACCAAATCATCTAAAGAAACAACAGCATTATCACTTTCTAAAATAGGAATTCTTTTTACATCTTCAGCAGTTTCAAAAACCGAAGGAACAATAACAGAGAATTTGCCCGTTCCAGAAATGATATTTCCCGCTGGAATTGCTCTATTATTTTGTTGTATGGCATTGTAAATATCTAAAGCTGAGGCTTGATAACTATCTAACTTAGTTTTATCTACAATAGCCTCTAAAACCTCATCAGGAGCCCCTGATAATCTAGCTTCCAAAACTCCAGGCAAAGATTCGATCTCTGTAGCCATTTCTTTTGCAAAACGAATTAATTCTCTTTCAGACGAAGCGGCAGATATAAAGTTAAGATTCATTACGGGAAATGCATCAAAGGAGAATTCTTTTACAAAGGGCTTTTCAGACTCCTCAGGCAAATCTGGAAGTATTTCATCTATTGCATCTTTTACATCAACTAAAGCGTCTTCTTTGGGATATCTATCAGGAAATTCTAAAATAAGGTATCCCATACCATCTCGACTCCAAGATTGCATGCTTTTCACCTCGCTTAAAGACCTAAAACGATCTTCCAGTGGTCTTGTAATGAGCCTTTCAACGTCTTCAGGAGAGGCGCCTTCATATCCTGTAGAAACAAAAACATAAGGAATGTTAATGTCAGAATATGCGGATGCAGGAATTAACGCGACTGATGAAAGTCCCCATACAATTATTAAAGCAAGAAATGTCAGTGTTGCTTTATATCTGTCTATAAAGAAGTCAATTAATGCGTTCATCTGACATTAGGCGATCATCTATGGCAACTTCAACTTTTTCTCCATCACTTACGTAATCTTGACCAACAGTAATGATTCTTGATTTATTCGGTAAGCCTGAGATCCATGCTCCATCCTCAGTGTCTTGAATTAAATTTACATTTACAAATTGAACAGTTCCAGAATCACCAACGATTCTTACACCCAAATCACCTTTATCATCTAATCTTAAAATTGATAGAGGAACTAAATTGGCAAGTTGATTTTCACCTGGTAGAAAAATTCTTGCAGAGGAACCATCTTTAATGAGTCCATCTTTATTTTCTATAGTAACTTCTACTCTAAATGTATGTGTTCTGCTATTTGCAGACGAAGAAATAAAGCTAACTTTTCCTCTATGAGATTTACCATCTAAAGTTTCAACTTTTGCAGTAGAGCCTATATTAATGAATCCAATATCTGATTCAGAAATTTCTCCACTCACAATCATTGGGTCAAGATCAAGCAAAACAGCACAGGTTGAACCTCTGGTTAAAAAATCTCCTTCATCAAGAGGGATTCTGTCAACAATTCCAGAAAAGGGAGCTTTAATTGTCGCGTTATCGAGTTCAAGTTTAGCTCTTTCAAAATTTGATTTGATGTTTTGAAATTGATTTGAAGAATACAGTCCTTCATCAAAAAGCTTTTGTGCAGATTTAAATTCGAGTTCAGCTTTTTTAAAAAAAGATTCCTTTTCAGCCATAAAAATTGAACAAATAGGATCTCCTTCTTTTACCCTCGAACCCTGACTGATTGGTAAAGCTATTACTCTTCCTGAAGTTTCTGCTTTTAATTCAACTTTTTTGTCAGCTTCTGCAAATCCCTTGATTAAAATTTCTCGAGTGAAATTTTGTGAAGTTTGGTCAATGACTCTAACAGTCGATTCTTTTTCTACATAAGTTTCAATGATTTCTTCATCAGTTACTAAAGAACCCGAAATCATCCATATGAGGGCAAAACCAAGAAACATAGCTGACCACTCGATATTTGATCGAGTAAGCAAAACTTCCTTAATAATCAAGAAATATTTATTTTTCATCTAGTAAATAATGGGAACAAATCTAATTATATCAAGGGGAATTAAGATTTTTGTATAACTTTAGAAAGTGTCTTAAATTTAAAAATTCTTCTTTAGATTTTTTATAAAATTTAATTGCTTTGATTTATCAAGTGTTGGGTTTATTTTTTCCAATTTTGGAATGTCTGGACTTTCAAATTTTTTACCTTCAAGCCATTCATCGATTAAAGAATCAAACTTATTTTTAAATTCTTTCAAAGCAGATTGCTCAGATTCGTTTTGTAAAAAAAACCATCCAGTCTTTAAACCAGCATGATAGACAATAGGATGAGTCCAATTGTGTTCTGACGGAGCATCGCAATATGACGAAGCTTCCTTAAAGGCTTTTTCAAGGCTAGGTATATTATTCGCGTTTAACGTAATAGTTTTACATTTTTGAAGCACAGAACTTAAAGAAGGTAGATATTCCGAATTACTCATAATGCTGTCAATACTTTTAAAAATAATTTCATTTTCGAATAATGTAAGTTTTTTAAGCCAAAGTTGTTTAGCTAATTTGAGACTATCAGAATCAGGAAATGCTTTATGGAATTGGTTATGATAAGTAATCTCCAACTGAGTGAATAGAACATTGATAAGATCTATAGGATTGTCAGGTATTTTAATTTTAGTATTCAATTGCCCAATCTTTATCAGTTAATCTTGAAATTATACCCGAGGATTCTGAATTATTTTTATACCACTTAAATTTCACATGTTGTATAAATTTAGAATTCCATGAAGTCATAACCTGATTAGAATCAATCCAATACAATTTAAACTCTGGAATCTGATTTCTAGCAAAATTTTCATCAATTCTTGCTAATTTCAAAACATCTAAACAATTTTGATTAGGTTCCCAATCGTTAGTCATTTTTTTTGGGGAAATATCATCTTCAATAATATTTTTGTATCTCACCCACTGTCTTCTGACATGATTTATAAAAATGGAGTTCCAATTATTAGATCTAAACTGTTTTTCTTGCCAATAAACTATAAATTCAGGAATGCATTTTTTAATAAAATTAGAATCCATTTCAGTTGTCTCTAGAATAGAAATTACGTCCTCCGATGGAAACCAATCCTTCTGTATCAAAACCTTTTCTGCTTCCTTTTTTTTATTTTTTTCTTCAAGTCGCCATTCCTTTATTAAATATTTAAGAAATTTAAATTCGTTTTTAAAATTTGACTCTAGGGGAGTCTTGCTTGAGTCAAAAAATATTTCATATTTAAAAAGAATAAATTCTTCGGGTATTCCGAGACTCTTAGCTTGATTGAAAACTTGCTTTGAAATTTTTGTATTTTCCTTGTCTAATTTATTTTTTATCTCAGGCTTCAAGGAAGGATTATTTTTTAAAATAAACTTTGAATCTGTTTTTTCAATTAATTCTAGAGATAACAATTTTGATATCGCATCATTCAATCTTTTTTCTTGAATAAAACTTAATTCGATTCCCAATTTTTTTTCGGTAACTCCAATTGAAGAATCACTGATTAAGCTAAAGATGATAGCTTCTTCTAATCCAAGAGACGCTGCAACTTCAGTAGAAAAAAAAAGATTCTTAGAATCTTTTAGCATTCTAAGCAGTTTCCTCTAGATTTTTTCTTCTAGATTTCACTGCTGAAGATAAAAGATTGAGCATTATTTCTGTGTCTTCCCAATTAACACAAGCATCTGTAATGCTCTGTCCATAAGTTAAAGATTCTTTAGGCCCTATAGATTGATTTCCTTCTACTAAGTTACTTTCTATCATTACCCCAAAGATAGATCTTTCACCAGAAGCTATTTGGTCTGCAATGTCTTTGTTAACCAATAACTGCTTTTTAAACTGTTTCTGACTATTTCCATGACTCATATCTACCATTAAAGAAGAAGGGTTTCCTGAATTAGACAAAAGATTTGATGTCTCTTTTATGAACTTACTTTCAAAATTAGGTATTTTCCCACCACGCAAGATTACATGACAGTCTTTGTTGCCTGATGAGTTAAATATAGCAGACTTCCCTTCCTTAGTTATTGATAGAAAAATATGAGGCTGAGAAGCTGAGCCAATAGCATCGATAGCTACTTGAATAGAACCGTTTGTAGAATTTTTAAAACCGACAGGACAAGAAAGTCCTGATGCAAGCTCTCTATGAACCTGACTTTCAGTTGTTCTAGCGCCAATTGCACCCCATGATATTAGGTCAGAAATATATTGAGGTGTAATGATATCAAGGTATTCCGTAGCAGCTGGGAGACCTATTTGGTTGATATTTAATAGAATTTTTCTTGCCTCTCTAAGTCCTTTGTTAACATCGTAGCTATCATCTAAATTTGGATCATTTATTAAACCTTTCCAACCAATAGTTGTTCTAGGTTTTTCGAAATAAACTCTCATAATAATTTTTAATTCTGAAGATAAAGATGATTCAAGATTTTTGAGCTTTTCCGCGTATTCAATAGCAGCATGTGGATCGTGTATTGAGCAAGGACCCACAACTACAACGAGCCTGTCATCTTTACCATGAATGATATCGGATATATTTTGTCTTGATTTGAATACAAGCTCTGAAACAGGCGGTGTAATGGGAAATTCTGATATAACGTCATTAGGAGGAGAGACCTCCAAAAGGCCTGTTATTCTGGTATTATCGGTCAAATATTGCATAACAAAGTTGTTGATTGTATCTATTCTATTCTAAATTGAAAATCAAAATTTAAAAATATGGCAAAAATTAAATTGATTCAAGAAAATCCTATTGTGGGAGACATATCAGGAAATCTTTTAATAGCAAAAAAAGAAGTTGAAAAGGCAAAAAAAGATGGTCTTGAATTGATTATTTTTAGCGAAATGTTTTTAACTGGATATCCGCCAGAAGATTTAGTTTTGAGGTCTGATTTTATGGAAAAAATAGAAGCCTCAATTGATGAATTATCAAATTTAACCTCAAATATTTCTATTATCATTGGAGCTCCTTCAAAAAAAAATGAAGAAATTTTTAATTCTGCTTATTTCTTAGATAAAAAAGAAATAAAAGAAATTTATTCAAAACAAATCTTGCCCAATTATAAAGAATTTGATGAAAGAAGATATTTTACTAGCGGCAAAGAAAATAAAATTATTGAATTTGATGGAATCAAATACGGACTATCTATTTGCGAAGATATATGGTCAGAAAAGTATGTTTCGAACTTAGTTAACGACGGAGCTGAAATTATTATTAATTTAAGCGCTTCTCCTTTTACAGTTACAAAAAAAATTACGAGAGAAAAGATGCTTTCTTCTTATTTAAGTAAATACGAAGTGCCAATAATTTATTTAAATCAAGTTGGTGGACAGGATGAATTAGTTTTTGATGGGTCATCCATGGTTTTTTTAAGTGAGAAAGAAATTTTTAAGCTTAAAAGTTTTGAAATTGACTCAAAGGAAGTAGAGATTACTAGGAGCGAAGAAATAAAACTTCATATTGATGAAGGAGAAAAATATGAATCTAATGAGTTAGCGGATATCTATGATGCCTTAGTTATGGGCACTAAGGATTATGTAGATAAGAATGGTTTCAAAGGTATTATTATAGGATCCTCCGGGGGCATTGATTCAGCTTTGACTGCAACAATTGCTTTTGATGCTTTAGGCTCTTCAAGAGTGAATACTGTGATGATGCCTTTTGATTATACAGCTGACATGAGTATTGAAGACGCAAAAGAGTTAGCGGAAAACCTTTCCATTAATCATTCAGTTATATCTATCAAAGAAATTTATGAATCCTTTTCAGATGCCTTAAAAACCTCCTTCAAAAATAAGGAAATAGATAAAACTGAGGAAAACCTGCAATCCCGTTGTAGAGGAGTTACTTTAATGGCTCTTTCAAATAAGTTAGGTTTTCTGGTTCTCACTACAGGAAATAAAAGTGAAGCCGCGGTAGGTTATTCAACTCTCTACGGCGACACAGCTGGCGGTTTTTCTGTTTTAAAAGATGTAAGCAAAACCTTAGTTTATAAATTATCTAATTTCAGAAACTCAAAAAACCTAGTGATTCCTAAAAGAATAATTGAGAGGCCTCCGTCGGCAGAATTAGCGCCTAATCAAAAAGACACCGATTCATTGCCAGATTATAGTATTTTGGATCCTATTATTGAAATGTATGTTGAGAAAGATATGAGTCCTGAGGAGATAATATCCGAGGGCTTTGATGGGGATGAAGTCAGGCGAATTTTAAGATTAATAGATTTAAATGAGTATAAAAGAAGACAGGTGCCAATAGGAATTAAAATTTCTGATAGAAATTTTGGAAAAGACAGAAGATATCCAATTACTAATGGATGGAGACCCTAAATCTAGGATTATTTTTTAAAAAAACCACTACATAGTGTGTAAAAAAGGTTTTTGCCTTATAATTGCCCTATATTTATGGTTAAAAGGTCTGTTTTTCAGCCTAAACAAGCTGAATTTAATCTTGCAATTGTTAATGGCGAGGAAGTATCTCTACCTTCAGACGACCTATATATTCCCCCAAATGCATTAAAGATTTTTCTGGAATCTTTTGAAGGCCCTCTTGATTTACTTCTGTATTTTATAAAAAAACAAAATTTAAATATTCTAGAAATAGATGTTTCTAGGATTACGGATCAATACGTTCAGTACATTGAATTGATGGAAAAGATTCAATTTGATTTAGTTGGAGAGTATCTTGTGATGGCTGCTTATTTAACAGAAATAAAATCAAGAATGATGTTGCCCAAAGAATTTGATGATGAAAATGAGGAAGATGATCCAAGAGCTGAGCTAATTAGAAGACTTCAAGAGTATGAGCGTTATAAAGAAGCTTCAAACAAGATTGAAAAATTACCAAGAGTAAATAGAGATTTTTATATTGCTTCTTCAGCGCTACCTGAATTTGAATCAAAAGAAAATTTTGCTTCCGTTGATTTAAGTCAAATAGCTCAAGTTTTTGCTGAGTTGGTCGAAAGACAAAAGCTAAATGTTAACCATGTAATAGAGTTTGAAAAACTTTCTACTAGAGAAAAAATGTCCTACATTTTAGATCTTTTAGTAAATGACAAATATTTAGATTTTTTTAAAATTTGTATAGTCGAAGAAGGAAAAATTGGCATCATTGTAAATTTTTTAGCTTTGTTAGAACTTGTCAAAGATTCTTTAATCACTTTAATCCAGTCTGAAGATTTCGGTCAAATTCATCTATCAGCTAAAGAGGAAATTCATTGATATGACTGAAAATATAGAAAAAATAGTCGAATCTTTATTACTTTCTTCTTCAAGACCTCTTACTGAAGCCGAAATTTTGAAAGCTTTTAATGATTCAGATGATGTTCATTTAGCTGATGTTAAAGATGCACTGAATAAGCTTAAGAATTTTTATTCTGATCGGAGTATAGAATTGGTTAAGGTAGCAAATGGATATAGATTAAAAGTGAAGCAAGATTACTCTACTTGGATATCAAAACTTTGGGAAACAAAACCTCAAAAGTTTTCGCGAGCAATGATGGAAACTCTTGCTTTAATCGCATACAAACAGCCAATCACTAGAGCTGAGATTGAAGAGGTGAGAGGAGTCTCAGTGAGCAGCCAAATAATTAGAAATTTAATGGATCGAGGATGGATTAAGGTAGTTGGACATAGAGACGTTCCAGGAAGGCCTTCTCTGCTTTCAACAACGAAAGATTTTTTAGACGACTTGAATTTAAGAAAATTATCAGATTTACCTGAGTTGCCTGATATTGGAAACATGCCAGATGAAATTCAGATGCCATTGCTTATTGAAGAGCAAAAAGAGGAAAAAGCCTCGATTCAGGAATAAAAATGTCAGTTCGCCTTCAAAAGGCTATCGCAGATTCTGGCATATGCTCAAGAAGAAAAGCTGAATTACTAATTCAATCCGGAAGAGTCTTTTTAAATAATAAAAAAGCTAAATTAGGCGATAAAGTACAAGATTTAGATAAAATATTTATTGATGGCAAAGAGATTAAATTAATACGTACAAAAAAGAGACTCATTATTTACCACAAGCCAGTAGGCGAAATCTGTTCGAAATCAGGACAGGGCAAGCCAACAGTTTTTGACAATCTTCCAATTTTAAAAAATTCTAGATGGGTAGCATTAGGAAGATTAGACATCAACACAAGCGGACTGCTTTTGTTTTCAAATGATGGAGTTTTAGCAAACAAAATAATACACCCAAAGAAACAAGTAGAAAGAGAGTATTTAGCTAGGATAAGAGGCAAACCTAAGGAAGAAGATTTAAAAAAGCTCTTAAAAGGTATAAAAATTGAGGGAGAGTTTTTAAAATTCACTGATGTTGTTAGAGGCAGGACTACTAAATCTCATACTTGGTTTGCAATGGTGATTATGGAAGGCAAAAATAGAGCAGTTAGAAAATTATGGAATAGTTTAGGCTTTGAAGTTTCTAGACTAAAGAGAACAAGATTAGGGCACATTTTTTTACCCGCCGATCTTTCACCTGGCAAATATAGAGATCTAGAGGATAAAGAAATCAAAGACTTCTTTTAAGTAAATGCAAGAATTTCTTTAATATTCTTTATGTTGAAGCCATTTTTATTTAATGGAAATTTCTTATTTTTTATATATCCATATTCAGCAAAAACAGGAGTTATATTTGCATTTCTTGCAGCCTCAAGGTCTCGCCAATTATCCCCCACATAAATTGTATCTTTAGGAAGTTGCTTCAATTCTCTTAAAGCGTATTTTAGTGAAGCTGGATCAGGTTTTCTTAAATTCTTAACATCATCCGGGCAAACTAATATTTTTGCTTTTTTATCCCATCCTAAAGATTTGAATATTTGAGCTGAAAATATTTTTGGTTTATTAGTTACTATTCCCCAAAGTATTCTTTTTTTTTCAAACAAAGAAATTAATTCTTCTACTCCTTCGAAAGGCTTAGATTCCAAAAAGACTTTTTTATATGCTTCTAAAAGAGAATTCCTTTTTTCTTCAAAATAAATACTTTGCTCATCTATGTTAAATCCCAAAGAAACCAAAGCTCCAGCTCCATCGGAAACTCTTTCCCTTACTTTTTCAAAATTTTGGCTTGGTTTGTTTTCTCTTTTTAAAACTTCATTCAACGCTAGATGAAATTCTCTAGCTGTATCTAAAAGCGTACCGTCTAAATCAAATAGAAATAATTTATATTTTTTATTTAAGTTTTTCTGCATGGATTAAGTAGTTTACGTCTACGTCTTTTCCAAGCCAATATTTCTTAGTCAAAGGGTTATAACTCATCCCTATAATTTCTTTCACCTCTAGATCAGAATTTCTCATCATATTCGATAGTTCGGAAGGTTTGATAAATTTCTTGAATTCATGAGTGCCCTTAGGCAAAAGATTCAAAATATATTCCGCACCAATGATTGCAAAAAGAAAAGACTTTGGGTTTCTATTGATTGTTGAAAAAACTATTGTCCCACCCGGTTTACATAAATCTGAACAAGTCTGAACCAATTTTTGTGGGTCTGGAACATGCTCAATTGCTTCTAAACAAGTAACTACATCAAAAGCTTCTTTTTTTTCTGGCAAAAGCTCTTCAGCTTCTCCATTGATATAAGTTACGTCGCAATTGGTTTTTTTTGCATGAATTTGTGCTGTATTGATTGCAACTTCAGATATGTCGATGCCAGTAACATTAGCCCCAAAATTATGCAAAGCCTCTACAAGCAATCCCCCACCACAGGCGACATCAATTACATTTTTGTTTTTTAAATCGACCTTATCTGAAACATAATTAGATCGCAGAGGATTTATAACATGAAGTGGTGCAAATTTTCCATTTGGATCCCACCATTCCTCGGCGATTTGATTAAATTTTTCTTTTTCTGCGGGATCGATATTCATTAGAGAAGCATTATGTTAGATTTAATAGTTTTTTGTCATTAAAATTATGTAAATTTATATTCATATGAAAATTTTTTTTCCTAAAGAGCTAGATTCAGAAACAAGAGTTTCTATCACTCCCGATTTTTTAAAAAAATATCTAGACAGCGGTTTAAAGGTCTCTATAGAAACAGGCATGGGCTTGCATCTTGGATTTAAAGATGAAATCTACAAAGGACTTGGTGCGGAAATAGTTGATCGAAACAAAGGCCTCACGGAAGGAAACATTATTTGTTCTGTAAACAAATTGTCTGGTGAAGATTTAGAAGATATACAAGAAAACTCTCTTATTGTTAGTTTTTTGGATCCTTTCAATAACAAAAATTTAGTTGAAGACATAAAAGTAAAGAAAATTTCTTCAATCAGCATGGAGTTAATCCCAAGAACCACTAGAGCTCAAAAAATGGACGCTCTAAGCTCTCAAGCAAATTTAGGTGGGTATGCAGCGGTTTTAATTGCTTCTAATATTCTTTCTAAGTCTTTCCCTATGATGATGACGGCAGCTGGAACAATTTCACCTTCTAAAGTTTTCGTTGTTGGGGTAGGCGTGGCTGGGCTTCAAGCAATTGCCACAGCTAAAAGACTAGGCGCCAAAGTAGAAGCTTTTGACACTCGGCCGGTTGTTGAAGAACAAGTAAAGTCTTTAGGCGCAAGATTTGTCAAAATTGATATTGGAGAAACTGAGGAAACATCTCAAGGTTACGCGAAAGAATTAACAGCCGAACAGATAGACCTTCAAAGAGCTGGGATGAAAAAAGTATGCTCAAACTCGGATGTGATAATTACTACTGCTCAAGTTTTTGGGAGAAAAGCTCCTATCATAATCACCTCAGAGATGATAGAAGACATGAATCCTGGGAGTGTAATTGTAGATATGGCTGTAGGAACAGGTGGGAATGTTGAGGGTTCAAAACCAAATGAAAATATAGATTTAAATGGTATAACAATCGTGGGCAATACAAATCTTCCTGGAGAAGTTGCTGTTCATGCCAGTCAAGTTTATTCTGCAAATATATTTAATCTTATTGATGAATTTTGGGACCAAAAGAATTCTATATTAGAAATTACAGTAAACGACGAGATATTATCTGGGTGTCTTGTTACGCATAAAGGAGAATTTGTAAACTCGATAGTAAAAGAGAGGTATGGATGATGGATAGTCTTTTTATAATGTTATTGTTTGTTTTAATCCTAGCAATATTCTTAGGTTTTGAATTAATAAATAAAGTTCCATCTACTCTTCATACGCCTTTGATGTCTGGGGCAAATGCAATATCAGGAATAACTATCGTAGGCGCAATTCTTTCATCAGGTTCTGATAGTGTTCTTTT
This sequence comes from uncultured SAR86 cluster bacterium, assembly GCA_902635045.1. Classification (GTDB taxonomy): domain Bacteria; phylum Pseudomonadota; class Gammaproteobacteria; order Magnimaribacterales; family AG-339-G14; genus CASICS01. The sequence goes on from CACPMT010000001.1 coordinate 371,850, forward strand.
AACTACGATTCTCGGCACAGGAGCGGTTTTTTTTGCAACTATAAATGTTGTTGGCGGCTACTTAGTTACAAATAGAATGCTAGGGATGTTTAAAAAGAAATGAATATGTTTTTTCAATCGGAACTTTTCGTAAATCTTTCTTATATATTGGCTTCAATCTTATTTATTTTTGGATTAAAAATGCTCAGTTCTCCTGAGACGGCGCAGAGAGGTAACTTAATATCTGCTTTAGGAATGCTTTTAGCAATTATTGTAACTCTGATGGGTAATAATATAATTTCATACCAGTGGTTATCTATAGCGCTCATTGCTGGCGCAATTGTAGGAGCTTCAGCAGCATCTTTTGTAAAAATGACTACTATGCCTGAACTTGTAGCATTATTTAATGGTTTTGGCGGAATAGCTAGTCTGCTTGTGGGCTCTGCAGAATATTTAAATGTAACTTCTGCACTAAATGCAATTGCTCTTACTGCCGTTTTTCTGACTGTTTTAATTGGTGGAGTAACTTTTAGTGGTAGTTTGCTAGCTTTTGGAAAGTTATCTGAAATTATTAACGGAAAACCCTTTCTATATTTTGGTCAGAGAATAGTTCTAATTATTTTTATTGTCTTATCCTTTGTTTTAGGTGCCGAAATTATTGTCGATAGCGGGCTACTTGGAATTTCAAGATTCTATCTTTTAGTTTCCATAATCTTTATTGCTCTGATATTGGGAGTCCTATTAACTGCTCCCATTGGCGGTGCTGATATGCCTGTAATTATAGCTTTATTAAATAGCTATTCAGGTGTTGCCGCTGCTGCTGCTGGTTTTGTAATTAATAATAATGTTTTGATTGTGGCTGGTTCTTTAGTTGGTGCTAGTGGTTTGATACTTACAAACATTATGTGCAAAGCCATGAATAGGTCATTAATGAATGTTCTTTTCGGAGGTTTTGGAGCTGTTTCTTCATCACAAGGAAAAGAGTCAGGAGAAATACAAGGAGAAGTTAAGCCAATTAATACTTCAGATGCTTATTTAATTCTAGAAGCAGCGAATTCTGTTTTATTTGTTCCTGGATATGGAATGGCAGTGTCTCAAGCACAACACAGTGTAAGAGAATTAGGAGAGCTTTTAGAAGAAAATGGATGCGAAGTGAACTATGGTATTCACCCTGTTGCGGGACGAATGCCTGGACACATGAATGTTTTATTAGCCGAAGCAAATGTATCTTATGATCAATTAGTTGAGCCAGACGATGTGAATCCAATTATGGATACTGTAGATGTTTGTGTTGTTATTGGGGCAAATGACGTTGTTAATCCAGATGCCAGGGAAAACGAGGGCAGCCCAATTTATGGTATGCCTGTCATAGAAGTCGATAGAGCTAAAACAGTTTTTATTCTCAAAAGATCTATGGCTTCCGGGTTTGCTGGAATAGACAATCCTCTTTTTTTAAAAGAAAATTCAAGGATGTTATTTGGAGATGCTAAAGAATCAATTTCTACTTTAGTCTCTGAATTTAAGTCTTAAACTAGCTAATTTAAAGCCTTTATTATGCTCTAGATGGTATAATTTAACCTTTGAAATTGCTTTTATTTTTTAAAAAAACTTTAATCTTTTTTATTAAAAATTCCTTGTTTTATGGACGACATAGCTAAAGAAATAATTCCTATAAATATAGAAGAAGAGCTTAAAAATTCTTACATGGAATACGCTATGAGCGTAATTGTGGGAAGAGCTTTACCTGATGCAAGAGATGGATTAAAGCCCGTTCACAGAAGGACTTTATTTGCAATGGATGTTTTAAACAATAATTGGAATTTAGCTCACAAGAAATCTGCAAGGATTGTAGGAGATGTAATTGGTAAATATCACCCTCATGGCGATGGAGCAGTTTACGAAACAATAGTCAGAATGGCCCAAGATTTTGCATTGAGATATCCACTTGTAGATGGCCAAGGTAATTTTGGTTCTATGGACGGAGATGGCGCAGCTGCAATGAGATACACAGAAGTCAGAATGGCTAAAATCACTCAAGAACTTTTAGCTGATTTAAATAAAAATACCGTAGATTTTGTTGAAAATTATGATGGTACGGAATTTATTCCAGACGTACTACCTACCAAAATACCTAATTTACTAGTAAATGGATCCGCAGGAATTGCGGTTGGCATGGCTACTAACATGTTGCCTCACAATTTAACAGAATCAATAAATGCAAGTTTGGCTTTGTTAGAAAACCCCAATATTGAAATCGATGAGTTAATAAAAATAATTCCAGGACCAGATTTTCCCACAGGAGGAATAATAAATGGTTCTTCAGGGTTAATTGATGCAGCTAAAACTGGTAAAGGAAGAGTAGTCTTGAGAGCAAAAGCTGAAATTGAAAATGATTCCAAAGAAAAATCAAAAATAATAATTTCTGAAATACCATATCAACAAAATAAAGCTAGATTAGTTGAAAAAATTGCAGAACTAGCTAGAGATAAAAAAGTTGAAGGTATGTCTGAGATTAGGGATGAATCGGATAAAGAAGGAGTAAGAATTGTAATAGAATTAAGATCTGGACAGAATCCAGAGGTAATCCTTAACAATTTATATTCTTTAACACCATTAGAAAGTGCCTTTGGAGTTAACAACGTCGCTCTCGTTAATAAAACCCCAAGACTTCTTAACTTAAAAGAAATTTTAGAAATTTTTATTTCTCACAGAAGAACGGTTGTTTCTAGAAGGACAGAATTTGAACTGAATAAAGCAAAAGATAGGGGCCACATTCTTGAAGGTCTGGCCGTTTCGTTGGCTAATATCGATAAAGTGATAGAGTTAATAAAAAAGTCAAAAGATCCTCAGGTTGCTAAAGAAAAACTTCTATCAAAAAAATGGAAAGCTGGAGTTGTCTCAAAATTAATAAAAAATGCTGGAAAAATTACTACGAGACCAGAGTATTTAAGTCAAGATTTTGGCCTTTCTGGATCTTTATACAAATTATCACCAGTTCAAGCTCAGGCTATCTTAGATTTAAGACTCCAAAAATTGACCGGTTTGGAGCAGGACAATCTAGTAAAGGAATACGAAGAAATTTTGAGAGAAATAAAACTTCTGCAGAAGATCTTGGATGATCCTTCTGAATTGAAGCGAGTAATCAAAGAAGAATTAATTGAAATCAAAGATTTGTATGGCGATGAAAGAAAAACTCCCATTGAGGAAAGACTTGATTTATCAACTGAAGACTTGATCAAACCGGAAGATATGGTCGTAACCATTTCTCACGCAGGATATGCTAAGACACAACCTTTGGAAGTTTATCAATCTCAGAGAAGAGGAGGAGTCGGAAAAGCAGCAGCATCAGTTAAGGAAGACGATTTTGTTGAGCAATTAATTGTTGCAAACACTCACAGAACTTTGCTGTGTTTCTCAAATTTAGGAAAAGTTTATTGGTTGAAAGTTTATGAAATACCTCAGGCATCACGTGTTGCAAAAGGCAGGCCTTTAGTAAATTTAATTCAACTTGAAGAAACTGAAAGAATAACAAGTCTTCTTAATGTAGAAACCTTTGATTCTGAAGGTTATGTCTTTATGGCAACTAAAAATGGAGTAGTCAAAAAAACTCCAATAGCCGATTTTAAATTACCTAGAAAATCTGGAAAAAGGGCGATTAAATTAGATAACTCGGATGAGTTAGTTGGAACAGCTATTACCGATGGTTCAAATAATTTGATGTTGATAAGTGACGCGGGAAAAGCTGTCTACTTCAATGAAAAAGATGCTAGGCCAATGGGAAGAGATACTAGAGGAGTGAAAGGGATTACTTTAGAAGAAAAGCAATCAGTTATTGCCCTGATCATGCCTAATAAAGACAACGAAATTTTAACTGTTTCAGAAAATGGCTATGGAAAACGCTCCAAAGTTGATGATTTTAGAAAAACAAAAAGAGGCGCCAAAGGAGTTATTGCTATGCAACTATCTGAAAGAAACGGAAAGTTGATTTCTGCCAATCAGGTTTCAGAAGAAGATCAAGTAATTTTGATTTCAGATAAAGGCACTTTGGTAAGAACAAAAGTTGCTGAAATAAGTGTTATAGGAAGAAATACTCAAGGAGTTAGAGTTATAAAACTAAAAGCCAATGAAAAATTGAATGGTATGGCTTTAGCATTAGAAAATGACTAGGAAAAATACAAATAATGTCTAGAAAATATAATTTTTGTGCAGGTCCTTCAGCCCTTCCTACCGATGTGCTAAATGATTTAAAAGAGGAAATACTGGATTTTCAGGGGTATGGTCTTTCAACAATGGAGATGAGTCATAGAAGCAAAGAATTTGTGGAAATTGCCGAGACAGCTAAACAAGATCTAATAGATCTTTTAGATGTCAATGATGATTATGAGGTTTTGTTTGTTCAAGGAGGAGCATCATTGCAATTTTCAATGGTGCCAATGAATTTACTGGCTGATTCTAATTCGTCTTGTGATTATTTAGATGTAGGGCAATGGTCTATTAAAGCTATAAAAGAAGCAAAAAAATATGGAAATGTAAATATTGCAGCTTCGTCAGCTGACGTTTCATATAAAAAATACCCAGCCCCCGAAAGTTGGAATTTAAACGAGAAATCTGATTATTTACACTTAGTTATGAATGAGACTATTGATGGAGTTTGTTTAAGAGATCTTAATAACTTGCCTGATTCAAATATAGTTGCTGATTGCTCGTCTTGTATTCTTTCTGAACCTTTGGATATTTCGAAGTTTGGCTTAATTTATGCCGGGGCTCAAAAAAATATTGGGCCAGCAGGACTTGCAATTATTATTATCAAAAAAGAATTGTTAAAGGATCATGCTCATTTGCCAGCTATGATGAACTACAAAACTTATGCAGACTCGGATTCTATGTATAACACACCACCAACATTCGCATGGTATCTATCAGGAAAGGTTTTTAAATGGTTAAAGAAAAATGGTGGACTAACGAACCAAAAAAAAGTGAACGAGTCAAAATCAACTAAACTTTATTCATTCATCGATGAGAATGAATTTTATTTTAATGATGTCGACAAAAACTCTAGATCAATCATGAACGTTCCTTTTTTATTAAAAGACGATTCGCTAAATTCAAAGTTTTTATCGGAATCAGAAGAAGCCGGGCTTTTGAATCTAGCAGGCCATAGGTCTGTTGGTGGCATGAGGGCCAGTATTTATAATGGCGTTAGTGAAGAAGCTGTCGATGCTTTAATTGATTTTATGAAACTTTTTTCTAAAAAAAATGGTTAATAAGAAAACTAAGAAAGTAAATTTAAATTCTATAAGAAATCAAATAGATGCAGTTGATCAATCTATTTTGAGATCTCTTTCTAAAAGAGCAGATTTAGTGATTGCAGCAGGAGAAAATAAAAAAGAAGTAGGAGACAAGTCATTTTATAAACCAGAAAGAGAAGCTCGAATAATTAATGCATTAATTTCTCAAAATAAAAGTAAACTAGATAAAAATCACATAAAAAATATTTATAAAGAGATCATTTCAGCATGTTTTTCGTTAGAAAAAAAAATAGAAATCTTTTTTTTGGGGCCTAAGGGTACTTATTCTGAGCTGGCGGCAATAAAGCATTTTGGAAAATCTGCGAAAAGAACTTCTTGCTCAGATATAAAACAAATTTTTTTAAAAATTGATGAAGAAAACTCTTTTGGAATTGTTCCGGTAGAAAATTCGTCGGAGGGCTCTGTCAATCAAACTCTAGATTGCCTGCAAAGTGAAGAATTAGTTATATGTGGAGAATTAGAATTATCTGTCAAACATGCTTTTTTAAGCAAATCAAAGAAACTTGAGAATGTACACTCGATATATGGACATGAACAAGCCCTTTCTCAGTGCAGACTTTGGCTAAGCAAAAAAATTCCGAATGCTAAATTAATTTCTGTTGAAAGTAGTGGAATTGCTTTAGAAAAAGCCAAAAGTTCAAATAATGTTGCCGCGATTGCTCACGCATCAAATGCAAACGAGTTTAAATTAAATATTTTAAGAAGAAATGTAGAAGATCTAAAAAATAATACGACCAGGTTTCTTGTTATTGGTAAAATAAATGTAAAAAAAAGTGGCAAAGACAAAACATCTATTTTGATCTCTTTGGATAATAAGCCGGGATCTCTGTCTAAGGTTTTAAAAGTTTTCGAATCAAATAAGATTAATTTATCTCACATTCAATCGAGACCAAATAAATCTGATAAATGGCAATATTCTTTTTTTCTTGACTTCGAAGGTCACGCAGAAGATATCAAAGTAAAAAAACTAATGAAAAAATTATCTTCAGTTACGCAAAGCCTTAAATTTTTAGGCTCTTACCCTAAATCATATTAATGTCTGATTCTCTATTAGATAGGGTGAATAAAGGTATTTTAGGTTTAAAACCTTATGAACCTGGCAAGCCTATAAATGAAACTCAAAAAGAACTTGGGATCAAGAATATTATAAAGTTAGCTAGCAATGAAAACCCGCTAGGAATTAGCCCAAAGGCTTTCAAAGTAATTTCTGAAAAGAAGGACCTTAATAGATATCCTGACGGGAATGCAACATCGTTTAAAGAGGTAGTCTCTCAAATAGAAAAAATCAAAACTTCAATGATCACGGTTGGAAATGGTTCTAATGATTTAATAGAATTTGTTTCAAAGTGTTTTCTCTCAGAAGGAGATAATGCAATTTACTCTCAACATGGTTTTGCCATTTACCCTTTAGCGATTAAATCCACTGGTGCAAAAGCGATAAAAGCGAAAGCTAGAGATTGGGGACATGATCTAAACTTAATGAAAGATCTTGTTGATGAAAAAACTAAAGTGATTTTTTTAGCAACTCCAAATAATCCTACAGGAACGGTTTTAGAGTCTAGTGATATCGAAGAGTTTTTGGAAGCTATTCCATCTAATATAGCAGTTTTTGTCGATCAGGCTTATTTCGAATACATAGAAGAAGATAAATATAAAATTTCTTTTGATTTAGTTAAAAAATATAAAAACTTAATAATTTCAAGAAGTTTTTCAAAAGCTCATGGCTTAGCTGCTTTAAGACTTGGTTATGCTGTTAGTTCAGAGGAAATTGCTGAATTTTTAAATCGGGTTAGACAGCCTTTTAATACTAATTCTTTGGCCCTTGCTGCTGGAGTTGAGGCAGTTACGGACAAAGAGCACATAGCTAAGTCAGTAGAAATCAATAAATCTGGAATGGAAAAAATAAAAAAAGCTTTCGATGAACTTGATTTTAAATACATCGAATCTTTTGGTAATTTTATAAGTTTCGATTCTCAAATGGATTCTGATTCGAGTTTTGATTTTTTTTTACGAAAAGGGATTATCCTTCGTTCGTTAAAAGTTTATGAGATGCCTCAGCATCTCAGAGTTTCAATAGGTTTAGATGATGAAATGGATGCATTCATCAAAGCCTTGAAACAATATAAAAAGGCTTTTTAATGCTTGATAAAAGTATTCAAATAGGAATAGTAGGGTTAGGCCTTATAGGCGGATCAATTGCGAAAACTCTAAGTAAAAAAGGGTACAAGGTTTACGCAAACGATTTAGACGAGAAATCGTTAACAAATGCTTTAATTGAAAAAAAGATAGATGGCCTATTAGAAGACTTAGATCAAAATAATCCGTTTATTTTGATTTTTACAATTCCTGTTTTGTCTATTGATAATGAGCTCATAAAAAATAAACAGTTATTATCAAAAGCCTTGTGTGTTACTGATGGCCTTAGTGTAAAAGACCCTTTAAAAATTGAGATAGAGGATAAAAAAATAAATACCGAAAATTTTATTCTTTCTCATCCTATAGCTGGATCAGAAAAAAGTGGCTATTTAAACTCTAAAGAAAATTTATTTAAGGATAAAATAGTAGTTATTACAGAATTATCTGACACTTCCCAATCTACTAAAAATATTTGTAACGATTTTTGGGCTCTCTTGGGCGCTAAAACGATACAAATAAACTCAGAACATCATGATAAATACTTTGCAAAAACTAGCCATTTGCCCCATCTTATAGCTTTTGCATTAATGTCCATGATCTCAAAATCTAAAGAAACAAAAAAAGAAATTTTTACAGGTGGAGGGCTTAAAGACTTTACTAGAATTGCCTCTAGCGACCCTAAAATGTGGGAAGACATCTTCATATCAAATCAAAATAATATGCTTGAAGTTATAAAAAGTTTTAAGTCAGAATTAGATCAATTAGAAAAGCTAATAGAAGAAAGTGACTCTGAGGAACTAAATAAATTTATAACAATTGCAAAAAAGTATAGAGATTCTCTAGTTTAGGATGCATTTAAAATTATCAAAAAGTAAAAATTTGAAAGGTCAAGTGACTATTCCAGGAGATAAATCTATTTCGCATAGATCAATTATCCTCTCTTCATTAGCTGAAGGAACTTCAGAAATATCAGGATTCCTGAAAGGCGAAGATTGCCTAGCTACCCTAAATTCATTTAAAAAAATGGGGGTAAAAATAGAGGAGGAAGATGAAAAAATATCTGTGCATGGTGTGGGACTGCATGGTTTAAAAAAACCAACTGAGAATTTGTATTTAGGGAATTCAGGAACTTCCATGAGACTTTTAGCGGGATTGTTATCAGGTCAAAAATTTTCTACTATCTTAACTGGAGATTCCTCTTTAAGTTCAAGACCTATGAAAAGAATCTTAGAACCTCTGAAAGAAATGGGAGCTTCTATAACAGCAAGTACCAACACTGCTCCACTTTCTATAAAACCTTCAAATAAATTAAATGGAATCTCTTATGAGTTGCCAATTGCAAGTGCTCAAGTTAAATCTTGTATTTTATTAGCGGGCCTGTATGCAGATTCCAATACCCAAGTTATAGAAAGCTATTTGACTAGAGACCATACTGAGAAAATGTTTAAAAAATTTGGTATAGAAATAGACGAGAACTATAAGGATTCAAAAAAAATAATTAAAATTTCTCCACCTCGAAAATTAAATCCTTCAACTTTGAATATTCCTGGCGACTTTTCATCAGCATCCTTTTTCATAGTTGCTGGCTTGATTATTCCAAATTCTGAAATTACCCTTAAAAATGTAGGAATTAACTCTTCAAGAACAGCTCTTATAAAAGTTTTAACTCAAATGGGAGCCAATATAAAAATAAAGAATATTAAAGATGACTATGAAAAAACTGCTGATATTGAAATTAAAACTTCAAACCTTAAGGCAATAGTTCTAGATGAAGAACTTATTCCTAATCTTATAGATGAATTACCAATTCTTTTCATTGCAGCTTCTTTTGCGAGAGGCAAGACAATAATTAGAGGAGTAGAAGAGTTGAGAACAAAAGAGTCTGATAGATTAGAGGCCATGAGTAATTCTTTGAGAGTTTTAGGAGTAGAATCAAAAAGTTATTCAGATGGTATTGATATTACTGGAAAGAGCAGCTTAAAAAGTTCGGTAATCATTGATTCATTTGGAGACCATAGAATAGCTATGGCTTCCTCCATAGCTTGTTCTATGCTGGATGGTGAAAATATAATAAAAAATGTTGAAAATATTCAAACTTCTTTTCCAAATTTTATTGAAACTTGCGGTTCCCTAGGAATTAGGGCTGAATCATTTTGACTAAGAATCCAAATATTATAACGATTGATGGTCCAAGCGGAGTTGGAAAAGGGACTCTGGCTAAGAATCTTTCAGATGAGCTAGATTGGATTGTATTAGATAGTGGTTCTTTGTATAGAATGATTGGGTATCTTTCCTTGAAGAATGATACAAAAGATTTTTCTAAAATAAGTCAAAAAATTGATAAAGAGGAAATTTCTTTTAAGTTTTTAAAAAATAATTCAAATATTTCTTTATTTTTAGGACAAGATAATCTGACAGAGTTTATTAGAAACGAAGAGGTAGCTAAACTAGCATCTGAATTTGCAGTTATGCCAAAAGTGAGAGATTTTCTTTTTAAAATTCAAAGATCTTTTATAGAGAAAGGCAAAGGTCTTGTCGCAGATGGGAGAGACATGGGAACAGTTCTTTTTCCCGAAGCAAAATATAAATTTTTCTTAACTGCATCTGCAGAAGAAAGAGCAAGAAGAAGAGAGAACCAGTTGAAAGAATCGGGATTGAGCGTTAATATTCGCATCCTTCAGGAAAGAATTGAAGAGAGAGATAAAAAAGATTCTTCTAGAGTTATTTCCCCCTTGGTTCCAGCTGAAGATGCAATAGTCATAGATTCCTCAAATATTGGAATTAATGAGCTAAAAGAAATGGTTTTAAAATTGATAAGGAGTTAAATGGAACAAACTAATTTTTCCAAGATGTTAGATGAAAATCTAGACACCTTAAATTTTGAGGTAGGTTCACTTATTTCTGGAGTCATTGTAGATTTAACAGATGACTGGGTTGTTGTTCATGTTGGTTTAAAGTCTGAACCAATAATTGCCAGAAACGAATTTTTAGCTGATGAAGCAGATAAAAAACTTGAAATTGGCGATGAAGTAAAAGTAACTTTAGAAGCTATCGAAGATGGTCATGGATCAACGAGAGTATCAAGACTGAGGGCTATGCACGATGAGAGTTGGTCAAAACTAGAAGAGTCTCTTAATTCTGGCACTATTATCAAGGGCTATATAACAGGAAAAGTAAGAGGGGGCATGACAGTTGAAGTAGGGGGAGTTAGAGCTTTCCTTCCTGGTTCTTTAGTTGATACAAGACCCTTGGAAAACTTTGATCATTTAGAAAAATCCTTTCAAGAATTTAAAGTAATAAAATTAGATAAAGAAAAAAGCAATGTTGTTTTATCACGAAAAGCTGTTCAGGAAGATATTAACTCTGAAGAGAGAGAGAAAATTTTTGCAACTATTCAAGAAGGTTCTCAAATTTCTGGAGTTATTAAAAATTTAACTGATTACGGAGCATTCGTTGATTTAGGCGGAATCGACGGCTTGCTTCACATAACTGACATAACTTGGAAAAGAATAAATCATCCTTCTGAGATCTTGACGGTTGGAGAGGAATTAGAGCTTAAAGTTACAAAATTCGATAAAGAAAAGTCTCGTATTTCTTTAGGGTTAAAACAATTATTCGAAGATCCTTGGGAGAATATTAAAGATACTTATCCCATAAATTCAATTAATAAAGCTAAAGTTTCAAGCTTAACTGATTACGGTTTTTTTGCTGAGCTTGATTCAAATACAGAAGGGTTAGTTCACGTTTCTGAAATTGATTGGACAAATAAAAATATTCATCCTTCAAAAGTTGTTTCTATAGGCGATGAAGTTGATGTGATGGTTTTAGAGGTTGATGTTGAAAAAAGAAGAATTTCGCTTGGCATGAAACAATGTTTTGAAAATCCTTGGTTAATTTTTGCTGATAATCATAGCTTGGGGGATAAGGTTGAAGGTGAAGTGAGCTCATTAACTGATTTTGGAATGTTCGTTGGTCTCGATGGAGGTATAGATGGGCTCATCCACCTTTCTGATTTATCTTGGACTGAAAAAGAAGATGAAGCTGCAAAAAATTATAAAAAAGGCCAAAAGGTTGAAGCAGTTATTCTGGCCATGGACGCTCATAAAGAAAGAATATCTTTAGGAATCAAGCAACTTACTGAAGATCACTTTGAAACTTTTGCTAAAGATAATCCTAAAGGCACCAAATTAGTTGCCAAGGTAGCAAGCATTGAAGAAGACTCAATTAATTTAACCGTTGGTTCTAATATACCTGCTGTTTTGAAGCTCAAAGAAGTTAAGGATAATATTCCCGAAGTCGGAACAGAAATAGAAGCCTTAGTTACTTCTATAGGCAGGAAAGACAGATTGATAAACTTGTCAATTCGAGCAATGGAAAAAGCAGAAGAAAAATCAATTCTTAAAGAAAACTCAGAAAAGAATAAACAAATTGAAGCTTCTAGCAAAACTTCTATAGGCGATTTAATCAAGGATGAAATAGAAGAAAGCTCAACTAAAAAAGATGAAGAAGTCTGATCTTCTAGAAAATTTTAAAAAAAGTCTTAGTTATTTATCACATACAGATTCAACAACTTCTTTTGAATTAATTTTAAAAGCTATTAATGAAACTCTCGAAAAGGGAGAAAGAATGGAAGTAAGGGGTTTTGGTTCTTTATCCACTAGAATTAGAAAACCTATTAGAGGCAGAAACCCTAAGTCTGGCGAAGCAATAGAATTGTCAGAAAGAAAAGTCCCGTACTTCAGAGCATCTAAGGAATTAAATCGAAAGTTAAACTAAATTAATTTTTACTATCTGCTGATATAATTTTTTTTGTGAGATACTTATATCTAATCTTTTTTTTGTTGGTTTTAGGATATTTAATTTTATTTTTTAATTTAAATAGCTCTTTCGTAGATTTAGATTTTTATTTTTATAAATTAAACGGAACAACTTTAGGATTTATCATTATAGTTGCTTTTTTTTTAGGAATGCTCTTGAGTTATTTTTTACAACTTCCAGTATTATTAAGAAAGAGAAAAATAAAATCAAAAAATAATGACAGTTAGACTAAAACCAAAACAAGCAATAATTGCCCTTGATGTAAGTTCTTTGGAAGAAATTAAAAATTTGCTTTCGATTATAGATAAAGATTTATTTAGATTGAAGGTTGGAAAACAGCTTTTTACTTCTCAGGGGCCGAAGGCAATTGAAAAATTAAGATCTTTAGGTTTTGATATATTTTTAGATTTAAAACTTCATGATATTCCTAATACTGTTTCTAAGTCTTTAGCAAATATTTGTAATTTAGGAGTATGGATGTCAAACATTCATCTGTTAGGGGGAAGAGAGATGATTGAAGAAGCATCATCTACAGTAAAAAAAATAAACAACGATATGATTTTGGTTGGAGTGACTATTCTTACCAGCTTGAATGAAATTAATTTAATAGAATTAGGTTTTAAGGCTAGTTCAGAAGAAATTGCATTAAATTTAGCAAAACTAGGGAAAGAAAATGGTATCGATGGAGTAGTGTGCTCTATAGATGATATTAGTGGAATCAAAGCTTCTATGGGAAGCGACTTTTTATCAGTCACACCTGGTGTAAGAATGCTTCAAGAAAATGATGATCAAAAAAGATCAGGATCTATATATGACGCAATTCAGTTTGGCACAGATTTTGTTGTAATAGGAAGAGAAATCACTCAAGCTGAAAATCCAGAAGGAGTTTTAAAAAAAATAGAATCTTTAATAGTTTAAAAATGAAATTTTTAAAAATAAAGATGGTTTTTTTCACTATTTTTTTTGTAGCTTGTTCTGAATCAAATAATTTTAAAGATAATGGCGTAGTGGTTACGAGACACCATTTAGCATCTGATGTTGGAGCTAAAATCTTAAAAGAGGGCGGCAATGCATTCGATAGTGCAATTGCGGTAGCGTTCGCACTTGCAGTAGTAAATCCTTCTGCAGGTAATTTAGGTGGCGGTGGATTTGTTATTTATTTTAAAAATAATAAACTCTTTACTATAGATTACAGAGAAAAAGCGCCAATAAGGTCTTCAAGAGATATGTTCCTTAATCCAGAGGGTGATGTTGTAAAGGGGTTAAGTCTGGAATCTTATTTAGCATCAGGAACACCAGGAACAGTGGCTGGATTAATTCAACTTCATAAAGACGAAGCATCAATGCCCTTGGAAAAGTTAATTGCTCCCGCAGTAATTTTAGCAACAGAAGGATTTAAACTTTCAGAATTTCAAGCTCAATATTTAAATAAATATGCTAAAAAATTTAAGAAAAATAAAGAAGCAGAAAAAATTTTTGTCAAAGAAGGAGGATGGAGAAAAGATGATCTTTTGATTCAAAGAGATTTAGGTAAGTCCTTGTCTTTAATTGCCAAAAAAGGAAGTAAAGCCTTTTACGATGGGGATATAACAAAAAAAATTCTAAATGATTTTAAAGATAATGGCGGGATATTTATTAAAGAAGATTTTTCAAGCTATGAGATCAGGAAATTAGAGCCCCTTTGTGGTACTTATAAATCTTACGAAATATGTTCTATGCCGCCTCCTAGCTCTGGAGGAGTTGCAATCATTCAGATGTTAAATATTCTTGAAAATTTTGATGTTAAAAATTTTTCGCACAGTTCTTTAGAATATATTTTTCTACTAAAAAATATCATGAGTTTTGCTTACGCCGATAGGTCAGTTTTCCTAGGAGATCCAGACTATTTTAATGTTCCTGTGGATAAATTAATTTCTAAGAATTATGCCAGAAAAATAGCAGAGAAAATTAAAAATAAAGAAACCACTAAGATACAACCAGGAATGTTGATAAAAGAAAGCGAAGAGACAACGCATTTTTCTATTATCGATAAATGGGGAAATGCTGTTAGCAACACTTATACTTTAAATGGCGCATATGGCTCAGGGATAGTGGCCAAGGGCACAGGAATTTTAATGAATAATGAAATGGATGATTTTTCTCAAAAACCTGGATACCCAAATTTATACGGGCTTATAGGTTCAGAAGCGAATAAAATTGAACCTAAAAAAAGCCCTTTATCGTCTATGTCTCCTGTAATAGTTAGCAAAGATAACATGCCTTATCTAATTACTGGCTCCCCAGGGGGCTCGACAATAATAAATTCAGTTTTTCAAGAAATAATTAATATTTTAGATTTTGAAATGAGTCTTGAGGAGTCATCAAATAAAAATAGAATTCATTATCAGTGGCAACCAGATATTATTTTTTACGAAGATCTCAAACCAGAAGTTCTTAAAGAGTTAGAATATGATTTCATTTTAAGAAAAAGAAAACTTGGAGAAATTCAATCAATTTTGAAAACTTCAGAGGGTTATAGAGGATATTCTGATTTAAGACGACCAGATGGCAAGTCAATTGAAATTCACTAATAAAAAAGAAATATTTAATAAAAAAATTGAATTACCAGAAGATTCTGGAATTTATCAGTTTTATGACGAATACGAAAAACTTTTATACGTCGGTAAAGCCAAAAATTTGAAAAATAGAGTTTCTAGTTATTTAAATAAGGGAGCAAATAAAAAAGCCTCATTATTAAGAAATCAAATTAGATATCTTGAACTAATAATAACTAAAACAGAATCAGATGCTTTGATTTTGGAACAAAGCTTAATAAGAAAAAGAAAACCTCCTTTTAATGTTCAGTTCAGAGACGATAAATCTTACCCAATGATTCACATATCATCCAATAAAGAATTTCCTGAAATCTATGTTTCTAGAAAAAAACAGAAAGAAGGCGTTTCATTTGGACCTTATGCAAATGTAAATGCAATGAGAAAAAATATTGAAATAATTCAAAAAGTTTTTCAAATAAGAAATTGCAAAGATGTAAATTTTAGAAATAGATCAAGACCTTGCATAGAGTACCAAATTGGAAAATGTTCTGCTCCTTGCGTGGGTTTGATTTCAGAAACAGAATATAAAGAAAATGTGGAAGAGGCTAAAAATTTTCTGGATGGTAAAAACAAATCAATTTTGAAAGGTTTTTATACGAAAATGGATGATTACTCTAATCGACAGGACTATGAGCGAGCAAAATTATATAGAGACAAGATCAATGCGATTAGAGATACTCAAAAAAATCAAAGCATCCTAACTCTATATGAAGATATTGATGTCATTGCGATAAGTTCCGATTCTTTTAGTACTTGCCTAAGTCTGGTTCAAATTAGGGACGGCTGGATCAGTGCAACTAAAAACTTTTTTCCTGAAACAAAAAATATGTTTACCAATGAAGATCTATTGGAGAAGTTTATTACATCCTATTATTTTGAATCTTCAGAGAAAGAAATTAATCTTCTAACCAATTATAAGATTTCTTCAGAGACTATTAAAAATTTTAAGCAAATAGATAAAAACATAAACTTTATTAAAATAAATAATAAAAATAAATTTTTGCTTGAAATTGCTAAGTCTCAAAGTTCCGATCGGTTAAAAAGGAAAGATTTTTACGATTGGATAGCACCGGCATTTGAAAATTTAAAAAAACGACTTGGTTTAAAATCTTTAGATAAAATTGAAGCTTTCGATATAAGTCATATTTCTGGCAATAACGTGACCGCCTCTTGTGTTGTCTTTTCCGATAAAGGTCCAGAAAAAAAAGAATATAGAAGCATGAATATAAAAACTGATAAAAATGATGATTACCTCTCCTTAGCCGAAGCTATTTCGAGAAGAATTGGCAGTTTAAAAAAAAGATCTATACCATTTCCTGATCTTTTTTTAATTGATGGTGGAAAAGGACAATTAAACAAAATTAGAAAAGAATTGGAAAATAAAAATATAAAAACAATCAAATTAATTTCTGTATCGAAAGGCGAAAACAGAAAAGAAAAATATGACAAGTTACATTTCGATTCTCCTACGAAAGAGATTGAACTTGAAGAATGGAAGGATATTTCCAGACTAATTCAATTTGTAAGAAATGAGTCACATAGATTTGCTCTCACGAAACACAAGGCTAGAAGAGCTAAGACACTAATTAGTACAGATTTAGATGAAATTCCTCTCATTGGAGAAAGCTTAAAAAAAGAATTGATAAGACATTTTGGTGGAATAAAGCGTTTGAAAGATGCGGAAATAAATGATCTTAAAAAGGTAGAAGGAGTAGGAACTAAAAAAGCATTTTTAATATACAAACACTTAAATTAGTCCTGGGTTTATAATAATTATATGATGCCTAACCTTCTTTCAGCCTTCAGAATGATCGCTTTTTTACCTGTTATTATTTTATTTTCTTTTGAGTACTATTTAATTTCTTTTTTTTTATTTACTGTTGCAGCTTGGTCAGATTTTTTAGATGGTTTTTTGGCAAGAAGGTATAACATTACTTCAAATTTAGGATCTCTTCTAGATTTGCTTGCTGACAAGATCTTAGTCTCGTCTATTCTGATTTTCTTTGTTTTTTATACTGGAAATATCTATTTGTTAATTTTGACTATAATAATAGTTCTTCGTGAAATTTCGATTAGTTCTTTAAGGCTTTTTTTAGTTTCTAATGGAGTAGAAACTTCAAATATAACTGCTGATAAATACGGAAAATTTAAAACCTTTTTACAAATGTTTTCACTTTCACTTTTACTTATATATCCACTCTTTGAGAATACTTACTTTATAAGTGCTTTAATTTTCTTGCTAATTTCAACTCTTTTCTCCGTAATATCTTTTTTCAATTATTTAAAAATTTGGAGTTCTTTAAAAGAAAAATAACTAAACTTTATAAATCTTGATTAGTATTGAGCAATCTAAAAGGCTACAATTTCTTTTTTTTGGCTGAGTGGCAGAGTGGTCATGCAGCGGACTGCAAATCCGTCTACGCCGGTTCGATTCCGACCTCAGCCTCGAATTTTTAAAATGAACCAGAGGAAAAAGATCAAAATCTGTTTTAGAGTTGACAGTTCAAATTTCATCGGCATTGGCCATGTCAAGAGATGTATAAATATTGCGTTGTCGTTTCAAGAAGCAGGATTTGAACCTTTCTTTTTAACAAAAAACTTTAAACAAAATAATTATGCGGACATTATTAAAGCAGGCTTCGAAAAAATAAATATTGATTCTGAAATTAGAAAGGATATTAATTTAAAAAACGAAAAAAATTGGCTGTGTTGTAATTGGCAAGAAGATGCATCAAAAACATATAAAGAATTGAAAAATTTAGATTGCTCTATTATTTTTATTGATCATTATGGAATCCCAAAAAGATGGGAATCATACTTGAAGAAAAAAGGAATATCTCTAATAACATTAGATGATAT
>CACPMT010000002.1 GCA_902635045.1 uncultured SAR86 cluster bacterium
GTAATTGATTAGTATATTTATAAAATAAACGACTAAAACAATCGGAACGCTATAAAAGATTGTGTCTTGAAAAGATTTAAAATCGGGTTTATTGCCTAACGAAATAGACGCGAAACAAATGGTAAATAGCAAAAGACCGTGACTAAAATTAAATAAAATAAAATGCAAATGGGGAAAGTCAAAAGGAAAATCCGGTTGAGTTAAAGCCATAAGCACTCCTGAAATTCCCCAAAAAAAAGAAATACTAAAGAAAAACCTTATTTTAAAAATCAAGAAAATCGCAATGAATATTGAAGCAAGATTGCATAAATGCAATGGAAGGGTTGAGATAAAGGTAAATCTCTCTGGATAAAGAGCAGGATAATAGAATGGCTTTGTTAGTTCATTAATTAAAATTATTGCAGCAATTACTATTGATAGGTTGCTTTTAGTTGAATTTCTAGAAAATTTTAAAATGATGGGTAATAAAATTGAAAACGCGATTATCAAAGAAATGGTAAGCAAATGTTCAAATCCAAAAATTTTAAATTCTTCTGCTTCAAACATATAATCAATTTTATATGAAAAATCTCAGTTTTCTCTTCTTATTAATTTTTATGATTCTAACTTCGTGCACTAATGAAGATTATAAAAACAAAATTAAATGGCAGGATGAATTGGATTATTTCAATGGTGAAAATGCTTTTTATTTTGTAGATGTAGGAGGAAAATCTGCATACATCGGAGGCGTGCTAGAAATATATAGTCTTCAAGATAACTCTTACATAGACAGGATTACTGTAAACGGTTTCGATCTGATCTCTAGAACTGATGGCTATCCTTTATGTAGAATTTGGGGCTTAAGTGGAAAATTAAATAAAGCTACTTATTTATTGGCTAGAAATTGTTCTAGCTCAGATTAAACTTATTGTAGAAATCTTCAAACTTTTTTTGAAGTCTTTGCATTCCTGATATCCAGCGGTCATAGTCCGAAGATTTTCTTTTAATATATTCAAGCACCTCTTTATGAGGGGTAACTAAAAACCGTTCTTTTTTAATTGCGTCTATTACATCCATGGCACATTCATCTGCTGATATCATACCGTCAACTCCAGCTGTGCCCGCGCCTTGAGCTGTCATTGCAGTTTCAACTGCTTGAGGACATAAGCACGATACTCCAATGCCTTTTTCACCATAAGTAATTTTCAACCATTCAGCTAGGCTTAAAGCAGCCGCTTTAGTAACTGAATAGGGCGCTGATCCTATTTGTGTTAACAAACCTGCGGCAGATGCTGTATTCATTAAATATCCATTACCTCTCTCTAACATCTGTGGCAAGACGTACTTTGCAGCATGTATGTGCCCAATTACATTAATATCCCAAATATTTTGCCAATCTTCAGTTGTGACATCGAAAAACCCTGGAACACCTCCGATTCCAGCATTAGAACAAAAAATATCTATCCCGCCTGCTTTATCGTTCATGTAATTAACCAAAGATTTAATTTCTTCTTCCTTGCTGACATCAATTTTTAAAGCATCGCAGTTAAGTTCTTTCTTTGTTTCTTCTAATTTTTCTGCATCAACGTCAACTATTAAGACGAATGAGGATTTCTCTTTTATGAAAGCTTTGGCCAAAGCCTTTCCAATACCACTAGCTCCGCCGGTTACGACTACTCTTGAATCCAATATATCCATTTATTTACCTAATAATTTTATTGCAGATGCTCTAAGATCTTTTTTGGCAATTTTGCCTGATGCGATCCTAGGCAACTTATCTTTTTGAATCCAGATATGAGCTGGAATTTTAAAATTAGCTAATTTAGTAGCTAAAAAACTATTGAGATCAATCTCATTTAATTTACTTTCATCCCTTACACAAACATTAGTAGCTAATATTTCTCCCAGTCTTTCATCAGGCACTCCGAATACCGAAGCCTCCAAGACATCAGGATGTTCCGCAATAGCCGCTTCCACTTCAGGACAAGCTATGTTCTCACCACCCCTTATGACCATATCTTTTTTTCTATCATTTATAAAAAGAAAACCATCTTCATCCAAATAACCAATATCTCCTGTTTTGAACCAACCTTGAGAATCCAAACAATCTTGTGTTGCTTCAGGATTTTTCCAATAACATCTAAACGTAGCTGCTGATTTTATACAGACTTCTCCATTTTCATTAGTTTCTAAAGTATTTCCATCATCATCAACAATTTTAAGTTCTATTATTTTAGGAACGGGAAACCCAGTACTCATTGGTTTAGCTAAATAAGTGTCCCCGGTATTATTTGCACCTAAAGCATTCGTCTCTGTTAAACCATAACCGATCCCAGGATTAGTTTCTGGCATGTGCTCCTTTTGTTTCTTTACTTGTTCAGGAGGCCTTGGAGCACCTCCGCCATAAAGATCTTTTAATGTTGAAATGTCTCTAGGATTTTTAATTTGCGCCTCAACCATTTCAGCTGACATGGTAGGCACACCAGTAAAGGCGGTAATTTTTTCTTGTTCAACTAAATCTAATGCAATATCTGGATCCCATTTGTACATGAGAACGGTTTTTCTGCCAACTGGGATTGAAAGCAAGAAGAGGGCGTGAGAACCGGTGACATGAAATAATGGTACACCGACTAATGATGCTGCCTGCTCCTCTTCATTTGCTTGCTCTAAAGCTAATGTTTCCTCATCAGAGGCTTCTTTCACCATAGTGGTAAGAAGAATCCAATAAAAAGGTGCAAATATAATTCCTCGATGAGTTAGAACAACGCCTTTCGGATATCCAGTACTTCCTGAGGTATACATAATTGATGCATCGTCCTCAGGATCTATTTCAACATTGTTATCTAATGTCTCCGATTGATCTTTAATAAGTTTATAAAAATCTATATCTTGGTGTTCAGACTTTGATGAACGAACAGAAATTTTTGGCAAATCACTGAGTCTCCCTTCCAATCTATCTAATCTTTCTTCGTCACCAATAAATAATTTTGCTTCACTATTAGTCAATCCATATTCTATTTCATCACCTTTCCACCAAGAGTTTAATGGCACAACGACACCGCCAATAGAAGTTATTGCCATGTAACAAAACATCCATTCTGGATAATTCCTCATAGAAAACGCTACTCTATCTCCTTTTTGAATATTAAATTTTGCTTGAAGAGTATTAGCTAATTGAGCTGTTATTTTTAAAGTATCATTGAATTGAAATCTTTCTTCCTGATAAACAATATGAGTCCAATCGCCATGCAAAAGGCCTAACTGATAATATTCTCTTAAATTATTCGGTGCTTCCTTGAAAACAAAGTATTCATTTCCTCTAATGTTTGCCTTTTCTAAGCTAAGTAAGCCCTCCTTGGTAACTTGATCAAGTATCTCTAACCGACCTTGAGTGTTGAATAATTTGCTTGTTGACATTATTAAACTACAGTTCCACCGTCAATAACCAAGGTATGGCCATTTACAAAACTACCTGCTTGAGAAGCTAAAAAAACGGCAGCTCCACCAATTTCATCAGGTTCTCCAATTCTTTTCATAGGACAAGTAGCAGTCGATTGTTTGAGTATTTCTGGATTTTCCCAAAGCGCTTTAGCAAAATCTGTTTTGAATAAACCAGGAGCAATGGCATTGGTTCTTATGTTGTATTGTCCAAATTCCAACGCATAGTTTTTAACTAACATGATGTCAGCAGCTTTAGAAATATTATAAGCACCTATAACCGGACTGGCATTAAGCCCTCCAATAGAGGAGACAATAATAATGCTTCCATCTTTTCGCTCCATCATTTCAGGGATCACCATCTGACAAAGATTGTGGTTACTTTTGATATTGTTGTTCATTATTTTTTCAAATGCATCATCAGTAATGTCTTTGATGGAACCAAAGTAAGGATTGGTAGCAGCGTTACAGACTAAAATATCTATTTGCCCCAATTGAGATCTTGTCTCTTCAACAAGCATTTCAAGAGCGGTTTTGTCAGAAATGTTGCATGGGATGACAATGGCCTTTCCAGCACCTTCGTCTTTTAAGTTATTGATCTCTTCTGCTGTTGCCTCACAAACATCTACCTTTCGACTTGAAATCACAACATTTGCACCTTGTTTTGCCATAGCCATTGCAATTGATTTACCAATACCTTTGGATGAACCGGTAATAATTGCGTTTTTGCCTGTTAAATCAAACATTTCAATACTCCTTATTTTCCTTTCCAGTTTGGAAGTCTTTTTTCAGCAAATGCAACTGGACCTTCTATAAAATCTTCGCTGCTAAATAGTTCTCCAACTGCTGAATAGTGAGCTTTCATTGATTTTTCTAAGTCTGGTTCATTAAAGTTCTCGTAGGCAACTTGTTTTGTTGCTCTTATCGACATAGGTGAGCATTGTTCAATTTGCTTGGCCCAATTTTTAGCTGCTTCAATCAATTTATCAGGCTCAACAACTTCATTAACAAAACCCAGTTTCATGCCTTCTTCTGCTGAAACGTGCCTTCCAGTGAGCATCATACCTAAAGCATTTTTCATACCTATTTGTCTTGGCAGTCTTTGCATTCCTCCTGCTAAGGCAGCCAAACCTACCTTAGGTTCGGGTAAGGCAAATTTTGCATTGGTTGAAGCTACAATTAAATCGCACGCCAAGGCTATTTCAAATCCTCCACCCATCGAGACGCCATTAACAGCAGCTATCAAAGGTTTAGTAAGGTTAAATCTAGAAGTTAGTCCGGCAAATCCGGTTTGTGTCGACATTTCCATTTTTCCGCCTGCTTGAGCTTGAAATTTAAGATCGTTTCCTGCAGAAAATGCTCTGTCTCCTGCGCCAGTAACTATGCCAACCCACAAATCTTCGTCTTTATCAAATTCGTTCCACACTTCATCGAATTCAGCATGCGCTGGTGGATGCAAAGCATTCATTACTTCAGGACGATTTATTGTGACAGTTAAAATGTGTCCATCTATTTCAGTTGTTAAAAATTCAAAATCAGTTTTCATATTTTCTCCCTTAAAAATTGGATGTTTATATTAATAAAGGTTACCGACCTAGTCTAGAGAGAACTCATGACTTTATTTTTTTTTCAGAACTGTAATAATGCTTAAGGACGAATTTTAGGAGAAGAAATGGATATAAATAATAAAGTAGCAGTAATAACTGGTGGAGCCTCAGGTCTTGGGTTAGCTTCTGCTAAATTGCTTAAAGAAAAAGGAGCAAAATTGATGCTTCTAGATTTAAATGAAGATAACGCAAAAGCTGCTGTAGACGAGCTTGGTGATGTAGCTGACTATTCAATCACAAACGTAATTGAAGAAGAAAGCGTCAAAGCTGCTATTGATAAAACCGTTGAAAAATTTGGCGCTGTAAATATCTTGGTCAATTGTGCTGGTATTGGCAGTGCTAGTAAGACTGTGGGAAGAGACGGTCCTCATCCATTGGATTATTTTAAATTGGTGCTTGATATCAACCTCACAGGAACTTTCAATGCAATTAGATTAGCTGCTGATGCAATGGGTAAAAATGAACCGGGAGATGACAACGAATGTGGCGTAATAATTAATACTGCTTCAGTAGCAGCTTTTGATGGTCAAATTGGTCAAGCTGCCTATAGCGCAAGCAAAGGGGGAGTTGTCGGTATGACTTTGCCCATTGCAAGAGATTTAGCTCGCATGGGCATTAGAAATAATACCATTGCTCCAGGTATATTTGATACACCGCTAATGGCTATGGCATCTGATGAAGTTCGAAAGCCTTTAATAGAAATGACTCAATTTCCAAAAAGATTGGGTTATCCTGATGAATTTGCTAAATTAGTTGTACAAATAATTGAAAATCCATTTCTCAACGGAGAAACAATTAGACTTGACGGTGCTATAAGAATGCAGCCTAAGTAAAAGGATTTTTATAACGATAAATTAGAAGACAAGGAGACTTCTAAGTGGTAATTTTTAATAAATTCTTTTGGAGAGATCAATGGCATTTAGAAACTTAAGTTTACTTGTTTTATCGTTATTTATTATTGCTGGATGTGGCGGTGGCGGTGGCAGTAGTGAAACTCCTGCTGCTTCTAATTCTGCAGCTACTGGTTGTTCGCCTAGTACAACTAACTTGTGTATTACAGTTCGTGAAACCGGGGGCGGCGCATACGGTGGTAATGTAAGTCGTGATTACGCTGTGCAGAATAGTTCGTCTGCTGGAGTTGCAAACAAAGCATTAACACTAAATGCTGGCACTTATGTGTTTGATCAAACTGAATCCACTAATGCAACCCATCCTTTGAGAATATCTACAACTGCCGATGGTACTCATGGTGGCGGTTCAGAGTATACAACTGGCGTAACTGTCACTGGCACTCCTGGGACAGATGGCAAAACTACCATAGTAATCAATGCTCAGACTCCCACAACACTTTATTATTATTGCAGCAGCCACGCTGGCATGGGAGGTCAAATCAATATTGTCCTAGGAAACCAGTCAGGCCAAGTTGAATTTACTGAAACCCAATAATTTATTTGAGGATTAAACATGATTAAAAAAATTTTTCTTACCTTCGTATTAATTTTAAATATTAATTTAAATGCAACGGACTACGATGACGATGCAGCAAAAGTTGATTTTTATGTGCCTGGAATTTTGGCAAACGATGCTTTGTCTCAAGTGAATTTTTTACTTTGTTTTCAAGCAAATACCAATTTTGGAACGTTTGCTAATGCTGGTCCATATAAAGTTTTAATAGATGAAGCAGCATGTCAAACAGCCGATGGAGCAGATGCAGCAGCAGAATTACAGGCTGCTACTGGGGGAAGTTCGGAAGTTGCTACAGACTCAGCAGTTGCAGCTGTGGAAGAGGTTGTATATAGCCCAGGAATAATGAATATAACTTCAGATGCTGATGGTAAGTTAAATGGCGTAGGTTGGTTTGATATTATAATTGATATGGATGACAACGTTACGGTTGACTCAACTGCTTACGTTCAAACTGTATTAAGGCAAGACGTTGGAGCAGGACGTCCATATGGTAACTTCACTTTACTTTATGAAATTAAAACGAATGAAGCTGTCACTGTATCAGGACAGCAGATTCCACTAGGAACCGCAATTTTAAAAGGTTATCTAGATGTTGAAGGCACTACTTTAAAATACTACGAAGATGGACCAAATTTTACGCCAAGAGGAATTGTTGGTGTTCTAGGAACAAACAAACGTAATGGTTATTTACTTACAAACATTCAAAAATTTTCTGGCAATCCTCCGAATATAACTGTTGATTGGTATCAAGCAAGATATAAATTATTCCAAGATCTTACCGCCAAAGTTTATTGTCAAAAATTTGATAGAGCCATAAAGTACAATGTAACAGCTCAAGGGTTACAACCCTCTACGACTACTTATGAAGACGCTACAGCTTTTAATAACGAAATTGCTGCAGCTTTTACTAATCCACCAACTGCCTCTCTTTCTTTGGAAGGAGGAACCAAAGCAACCGTTCGTAACGAGAATTGTTGGAGTACTGATATTGCCGAAGCGACTAGAGTAGTCTATGAATACGGAACTTATTTGGATACAACTGGAGCTAGATATGACCTTCCTAGTACTTCATTGTCGTTAGAAGCAAATCCTACTGATAATCCTGGTGCCAATTTAACTCAAAACATTTATGCTCATGCAAGTTATCATGGCACGCACGTAAGAGATTCAGATCAAGCTAAAATTAATAGCAACTTAATTTTTAAAAATCAACGAGATTCATCGGATACTGCGGTTTATTCTTTAACCAAAAATTATTATCAGGTTTGGAAAAAAACTTCTGCAACCAAAGCACTCAACCAGTTAGACGGTATAGGTTTTCAATGGTATGTAGGTGGTCTTAAAACTCATCCAACCTGGAGTTCAAAAATCGGAGCGAGTGGTTTTAGTTGGCCTCTCACCGGAAATTGCAACGCTGCGCAGGGAAACTGTCCTGAATATTCTGGATATATAACTGTTAACGGTGCGAATAACGTTGTTACTTTTACAGCCACTCACGGCATGAATTGGAATACTTCGCCACCAATAAAACCATTTGAGTTAAACACGCCTTTGACTTTTACATCGACGCAATGGGTCGCAGCAATGACCGACGGCAGTGGCTGGAATGAAAGTATGTATTTTCACAATCCAGATTCCAGAGAACAGTACCGACTTCCCTATGCTGCTTTTAATAACACGACTGCGGCAAATGTTAAAATAACTGCAGAAAATAAAGTCGATATTGCGTCATTAAATGGTAAAACTTTTATCTGTGTTGAAAGATGTTTAGCAAAGGACAACTTAAACAATGCCATAGCCGATGCTTTTACTAAAGTTGATGCGGGGGCAAATCCTGCGGTTTTAGGTCATACACCTTATAATTTCACAGGCCCCTTTTTTAAAGTGGCAAGTTATTACGATGGTGGAACGGTTAACGAAGATCAAGACGGAAACGAACCAACTGAGGGTGCTGGCAGGTACAACAATATTGGCGGTGTTGTAAATGCTGAATTATCAAGTTATACCGTGAGTAACGGAGTTCTTGTTGGGTCGGTTAATGACGGAGGAAATATCGAATGGACACCAGCAAATGCAAGTAAGTTAGATCAAAGAAAATATAGGGACGGCATCAGAAGATATCAATATAAAACTAAGTATCCTACTTTCACCGTTGATAATTGGACAAGACAATTCGGCCATTCTTTTCGAATGACTGCTATTGATCAGACCGACAAAGCTAGCATTAAGTGTAGTACAGTTGGTGGTAACGCAAGAGGCTATACCAATAAATATCGTGCTCAGACAACAGCTGGAGGCTTTAGTACGGACGATTCTCTTCTTGTGACTGGCGACGTCTACTATTGTGGTCGGAAAATTAGAGAAGGTGTTGTCGATAGTTATGTTTTTGAGTTGCTCAAAAGACCAGATTACAAAATCTTAAAAGATGGTCAAGCGGTAACAATTTCTCCTCCTAAAAGTTATGAATATGCTGTTCCAGCAAGTGGCATAACTTATAATTTTCCTGGTACTAATTTAGCCGGTAAGAAATTTACTCTTAAATTTGAAGGCTTTGGTAATCTTCATAATTTTCCAGGAAAAGTTTTCAATACATGCACAGGAGATGTTGTTGGAAGGTATGTAGATTCTTGGGATGAGTGTTATCGATACATACCAGAATTTACTTTGCCTGATGCAGCCATCCTTACAGACAAAACAGGTAATGAAGACATCCGAGTCAGAGCATTAAGGGGTGATGAGTTTTTAAAACAGTTTGCAACCAATAATCTTCCCGGTAATAGAACTTATGCAGATGATTTGGTTTTACCTACTGCTAGTGATTTAGTTACGGTTTCTTCTATTATTGGCACTAAACCAACAACTGGAATCCTCAATGGAGGAAAAGCGTCTGTTATTCACGGTGAAACTGTAGCAGCTCCAAGTCCATAATTTATTGACCTTCTTTTTAAGAAGGTCTTAAATTACGCACTATGGATCAAGACAGCTTAAATAGAATCATTGAAATGGCTTGGGAGGATCGAACTCCTTTCGACGTCATTTATCAAGAATTTGACATCTCACAAAAAGAATTAGAACGCTTGATGAGAAATAATTTAAAGCCCAGCAGCTTTAAACTTTGGCGCAAAAGAGTCTCGGGCAGAAAAACAAAACATATCGCAAAAAGAAACAATCA
Source organism: uncultured SAR86 cluster bacterium (assembly GCA_902635045.1). Classification (GTDB taxonomy): domain Bacteria; phylum Pseudomonadota; class Gammaproteobacteria; order Magnimaribacterales; family AG-339-G14; genus CASICS01. The sequence goes on from CACPMT010000002.1 coordinate 9,664, forward strand.
GATCGATAGGCATAAATGTGACAGACAGGGAAAACTTGTTAGCAAAAGAAGATAGAATTGATTTAATTTATGAATCTTTAAGCAGCAAACTTCCTGATACGTCTATTTCTAAAAATTCTGATGAAGTCTCAATCAAGATAAACTCAAATAATCCTGACCCAATTGAAATATCAATTCAATTAATTCAGAACCAATATAGAGTTACTTATTGGGATGGTTATGCAGTAAATGAGTTTTACGATTATGCAAACTTGAATAAGGCTCTAAAAAAATTTAACAAATTTACTTTGAAAGCTTTTAATAATATTCAAAAGTTTGGGATCAAATAGAGCTTATAAATTCTTTTATATGCAATCCTATGTCATCTGGAGAGTGCTCCTGAATAAAATGATTACCCTTCACGGACACTTCTTTTAAGTTTTTCCAGGTTCTCACAAATTCTCTTTGGTCGCCAATTAAGATAGATCCTGGTTCTGCATTGATAAACAGTTTAGGGATATCTGAATCTTTGTGAAATTCAGAATTTTTACTTACTTCTTCGACAACTTCACTGGGTTCACCCTCGATAGGTATTTGTCTTGGCCATGTAAGGGTAGGGCGTCTGTCTTCGCCAGGGTTTTTAAACGGTCTTATGTATTCAGCTTTTTCTTCCTCTGAAAAACCATTGGCTGAATCATTGAGCAAAATTCTTTCGACAAAAATATTTTTTTCCAAAACAATTTTTTCACCAGCTTCAGACCTCATTAGTTGAAATATATTTCTGGCATTTTCAGGCCATTGTTCCCATGTTAAAGGCATCACTATTGCTTCCATGAAACTTATGGATTTAATTAGATCTGAGTTTTCTCTTGCATACTGAAAGCCCATTGCTGAGCCCCAATCATGAATAACCAAATTAATTTGATTTCCTAAATCCAAAGAATTCAATAAAGTTGATAAATATTTATATTGGCCATGATATTTATAGTCGGGGTTGTCTATGCCTTCTAATTTTTCTGAATCGCCCATGCCAATTAAGTCTGGAACTATTATTCTTCCCATGCCTTCAAGATGAGGTGTAATGTTTCTCCACAAAAAAGAAGAAGCAGGATTGCCGTGAAGAAAGACAATTGAGTCTCCTTCACCATGATCTATGTAAGCCATTTTTTTTCCTAAAATTTCAATATATTTTTTTTCTGCGCTCATAGTAACTCCTTTATAATCTAGAAATTATAAATTAAAAAAACTCTTTATTTATAATTTGGAGGTCATAGTGAATAAAATATTTTCAATATTGTTTTTTTTAGGTCTTATTTTAACGGGGATATTTCAATACACTAGAAATCTTGATGTAGAAGTAAATTATGAGAGATTTAATTTGGTTTCTCCTGGCATTCTAAGAACTCCTGAAGAAAGATTTAAGAATTTAAAGGACTATGATTTTGAACCAAACTATCTTCAAATCAACGGTTTGAGAATTCATTATTTAGATGAAGGCCCTAAAGACGGCGAGGTGATATTTCTTCTGCACGGACAACCAGCTTGGAGTTATTTGTTTAGAAAGATGATTCCTACTCTCGTCGGTGAAGGCTACAGAGTAATTGCTCCAGATATGGTAGGTTTTGGAAAATCCGATAAGTACATCAATATTGATGATTACTCGCATCAAATGCATGTCGACATAATAACTAATCTGATAAAAGAACTAGATTTAACGGATATAACCGCTCATGTGCATGACTGGGGAGGGTTAGTTGGTTTGAGAGTTGTTGCTGAAGAACCAGATAGATTTTCAAGAGTAATTGCTTCTAATACAGGTTTAATTGCTCCGGGCAGGGGCTTGATTAACGATATAAGAGGTTTTTTCTTAGGTCCTATATTTAAATTAACTATTTGGTTGCAGGGTCCAGCGACATGGGAAGAATTTATCGGCGGAAGTGGTTTTAGTAACTGGATTAGATATTCAAGATACACTGATAACATTGACGTAGGTGGTGTCATGCAAACCTTGGGCTCTGTAAATTCCGAAGAGAGATTGGGATATGAAGCACCTTATCCAAATGCGTCCTATAAGGCCGGTGCTCAAATTTTTCCATATTTAATTCCTAGCGAATTAAGAAAAAATGAAATGGCTTTCAGAAACGTATTAGAAAAATGGAACAAACCATTTTTAATCGCAAATAGCGATAATGATCCGGTGACAGGAAACAATCCTGGAATTGTAGAAGGCTTAAAAAGAATTCCTTCCGCGCAAGAAATAGTTATAAAAGGTCCAGGACATTTCATACAAGAAGAAGCTGGCCCAGAGTATGCACAACTTATAATTGATTTTATTAATGGAAATCCTCAAGGCTTCGAAGTAGAAAGTAAAGACGTAAATCTGAAGGAGATTTTATAGATAGAAACTGAAGTTATTAAATTTAATATTTTCCCCAAAAAACCTAATTAGTTCTTTAAATTTTTTTTAAATTATATTAAATTTAAAAGGAATTTAAATAGATTAAAAAATGAAGATATTTTTTTTAGTAATCATTTCTTTTCTTATTTTTTCCTGCGGTAGTGGATCTAATTCAAGTACTGAAGACACATTCCAATTCAAAAATGTTCCAGACGATTTAACGATCTTAGATTAGATGAAGAAAATTCTTTTTTTAACTTTAATTTTTTCCAGCGGCATATTTTCTTTTCCAGATTTAAATACATTTGATAAATCCAAACCCATCTGGAGAAATGCAAAAATTATATACGTACATCAATATATGTTGGACGTTGCTTTTGGCAGAATAAACAGTTACTTATGCCTAATTAATAAGACGGATTACCAAAATAATTCAAATTTGGGAGACGGAATTGGTTATAAAGTAATCTTGAACAATTCTGATTGTGAACATGCAGAAGCTTCTATACCTTGGACGGTGGTTTCAAAACAAGAATCAAAGAATGCAGATCTCGACATAGAACTGTTCAAGTCAGATCAAGCTGTTGACTATAAGTTAAAGATAAACATAGAAGAAGAAGTTTCTGATTCTAATCCTTTTGGAGTATTAACTATAGATTATAGTTCCGTATTTAAATCTAATTCGTCTCCTTTATACAATGCATCTTATGAATCAAGAAAACTTTCAGAAAATCAAGTTAAATTTGAAGCAGCTTATTATATGGATGGTGTTGTTATAAATAATTTAATTCCCTTTGAATTCGATAAATATTTTTATTCATCAAAAATTATCCATACATCTAACTCAGGAGGGTATGGGACTGCAACTTCGCTCAATTTTAATCCAACTATAGAAATTCCAAATACAGGAGGAGTTAAATACCTTACTTACTTTGCTGCACAGTATCCTCAATATTTTCCTACAGGTTATACAGGAAATTATCCTGACGGGAATCCAATTTCAATACAGACAGTAAATTTTGCTTACAATGATAAAGTTATTAAATTTGAAGTTACCGATGGGTATTCTGGCGTCAAAAATGGTGTTTGGTTAAACGCAGGACCTAATGGTGGTGGAACATTTCAGCGATCTTCTCAAAATTCAGAATTGTGTGTCAATAGAACCGGAAGTTGGACTTATGTAGGGCCAACAAATTATGGCGTCTATAATACTTCTGGAGATAGAATAAATAACAATCCTGACGGGGATGGAAATCCCAACACAGCTTTATCAGTCAATTATAACTTACAAGCCATAAATAATATCACTGCAAATAATGCCACCTTCGATGGAACTATAAAAATTTTTAGTGGTAGCTGGGTTGGAACTGGTCTCCAATGCAAAAAAATTGCAGATGGAAGCTCTTATGGAAATACTCTTTGTCCTGGAACTACAACAGGAGACGTAAGCACTATAGTTCTTATTAATGGAGAATATTATTCAAACTTTCCTTTTTTCGACGTTCCGGAAGGTACCGTAGTAACTGATGCTCAAGGTAACGAATACTATATAAGGCAGTTAGGTGAAAAAAAGGTTTATCCAATGAAACCTGTAGGAGACTCAGATTGCGCTACATTAACTTTGCAAAATACTTTAGATACACCGGACCATAACTTTTTTAATTATCCAGTTATGAATTTGCCAAAATCAGGAGCTGTTATTATTAATGAATTTTCATCTGATCCACTGGCAGATGAATATTTGCAGGGTAAATCTTTTTCAAAAAATGGTGACGATGATGGCGATGGCGTCTTAAATTATTTGGATGCTTTTCCGGAAGATGCTCTTAAAAGTTTAGACGCCGACCAAGATGGTATAGACGATGCTGTCGATAATAACATTGCTCCATTTCAATTAGATTGGAATAATTTTAAATACTCAGGAAAGTCTCTCTATTCTAATTATTCTAAATAGTGAAAAAATTTTTAATTTTTTTTAGTTTAATTTTTTTGTTTTCATGTGGTAATACAGATACTACAAATATTGAAACAAAAGCATTCACGAATAAAAAAACAGCAATTTTCTTTATGGAAAATATTCTTGATATAGAGAAGGTTAAACCTTTATTGCATGAAAATTTTAACTTTACTTTTATGGGCAACACTATTATTTCAAAAAAAGCCTACAATACTAAAGATTGGATTGACCAATGGAACGGAGAAATCATTCCGGCTTTACTGCCGAATGGAATAGAACTATTTATTGAAGATGTAATTTCAGATGAAGAGGGAACAGCTGTGCTTCTTAAAGGAGACGCAGAAGGCATCAACGGAGAATATGATAATGATTACGTATTTGTATTTAAGTTCAAAGATGACAAGATTATTTCCTTGGTTGAATACAACAGTGATTTATTAGTAGCCACGAGACTTTATAAAAACAAACTAGTTTCTACTGATCCTAATAAGATTGGAGATCCAAAGGAATTTGTAGAAGAATTTCTTATTTACTTTAATGCTCAAGATAAATTGAATATTGAAAAAATTACGAGTTCTCCTTTTTACTTTAATGATCAAAAATACAATAAATATACAGATGCTTTTAATTTTGATGGCTTAAAGAGTAATGGTTGGTCTTATTCATCAGTGATTGATACTAAGACACTATTTAACAATGGTCATGCTGCCTTGATTTCCTTTGACTTTGCAAGACACAACAAAGAAGGTAATCCTTACTTAAAAAGTAGAATTTTTTATATGCTAACTGTTGAAGAAGGTAGATGGATTTTAAACGGAGGATATACTCCAGGTCCTATTCCAATGGGAAATTGAACTAAATATATATTCGTATAATATATATTATGTTAAATTAAACAAATCAATTTGGAACACCAATTGCTACTGGCCTAATGGGTGAAGCTGCACTCCCTTCGGTTTTTAAAGGTAATATCATTACACAAGAGAGATTAACATTATCTTTAGCTAAACCTTTTAAATTAAAGTTTTCTAAAGTGTGAACTCCAGATTCAGTTAAAAAATAATGATGGGCTGGATTTGCTATTCCGGGCGGATTCTGTGCCCTCTCTGGTCCATATTCACCTTCATCTGCAAATGTATCTACTCCCCATGTATCTAAACCAACACCAACTACTTTCTTTTCAGATAAATATTTAACTAAGTTATAAGAAACTCCTGGAGCCTTTTGGTAATAAATTTTAAGAATATCTGGGTCTTGATAATTATCACTCCACCCAGTATTGATTAAAACGACATCACCAGGAAGGATTCCTCTGTCCTTGAGATTTGTTTTTTTTAATGTTCGTTCAATGTGCTTTATCGTTACGTATTCTCCAGCTTTCATAGCTTTGCCATTAAATATGTGTTTTCTGACGTCTAGAAAAACTGCTGTAGTTACGATTGGTGGAACAGTCTCAATTCCTAATTTTTTTAACGGTGATTCTGGTGTTGGCTTAACTTCTTTGCCACTAAAATTATTAAAATATTTTAGAGTTGAAAGATCAGCCTCGCCCTCTCCCTCCCACACCTCTTCAGTATGTCCAAAATGTCCCAAAGCATCCATTTGAGTCCCCTGATTTCCATCGTTAACATTTTCATTAAGAACATCCATAGTAAAGACTTGCCTGGAACCGGCCCAAGGTATTTCTGGTAAAAACTTAGGTTTATATTCACCTGCAAATGGAGACAATGGCATAGATGATGTTCTGTTATAAGAAAGTTCATAAACTTTTGCATCTGATTTGCTCATCTCTTTAGCGCATCTTAGATAAGTTTCATTTCCTAAAAGCTTAGTCATCCCTCTTTGATCTTCATATTCTGAATAAAGATTAAGAGAAAAAATAATATAAAAAAAGAAAGATATTTTTATATATTTACTCATATAGATTCCCATTAATAAATTATAGACGAAGAAACTTTTATATCTGATTCTTTCCATAAGTTTTCAAACATATTAAAAGATTTTTCAGAATTTAAGCTATCACCAATTTCCTCATAAGCTTTATGCAGTCCATAATATGACCAGCCATTCTTTGGATAATCTTTCAAATCTTCTTTAAATATCTTTATAGCTTCATAAGGTTTTTCTGATTGTAATAAAACATGTCCTAATGTTTGTCTTGTTGGGTAGTACCAAAAAGGGGGTTCTGTATACGGCAGATTGTCCTGAAGCAAAACTGCTTTTTCAAAGTTATTTATCGCAGATAAATAATCTTTTTGATACATGCTTATTGAACCCATAGCTAAATTATTTGCAATTTCTATCAATTGTTTTGTTGGATGCCCTGCTTTTACCATCGCTTCTACCTCCAAAGAATCCACAAATGAAGTAATTAATTTTTGGTGTTTTTTTGCATTTTCTATATCCCCAATCGCAGCATAAGCTACGGATTTAGCATAATTAAAAATACTTCGAGAATACTTAAAATCTTTAATAGGTTCTTCATAATCAAGAATTTCTTGCCATTTACCAAATCTAACATAAGAAAGAAGAGGTGGCGTATGAAAAAATTCTAAAAAAGGAACTGATCTAATCTGTTCTTCAGAGACATAGTTTGAAACTTTTAAAGCTGATTCTATTGATAATTGACTCTTGCCCTCCATAGTTGAGGCAGCCCATAAAAAATGAATGTTATGAGGATAATATAGTGCAGGATAAAAACCCTGAGCATTGCATTGAGCAATATAATCTTCATCAACTAAAGCAGCATCAATATTAGCTTGCGATGCATCTTTATATCTACCAACTCTCCAATATATATGAGAAGGCATATGAACTAAATGCCCTGCTCCAGGAACCAATTTACCTAGTCTATCTGCTGCAGCTTCAGCTCTCCCAGGATCACTAGAGGCTTCTACTGCGTGAATATATAGATGAATTGCCAAAGGATGATTTTCATCTAGTTCAAGAACTCTTTCTAGAGTTGAAATTACTTTCACGGTATCAGGTTTTGGATTTCCATCTTCTGCCCAATAATTCCAAGGCATCGTGATCATAAGAGCTTCGGCGTATAAAGAAGCAGCATCATTGTCATTAGGATATTTCTTATACAAACCCTCCATTGATTTTGCGTAATTTAAATCTAAATCTATTCTTGAGGTCTCTGGGTTACCGTTATATCTAGTTTTCAAAGCTTCTATAAAATCTCTTTCCTTTAAAGAAGCGCTTTCTTTAAGACTTTCGGCAATTTTAAAAGCCTTAAGTGCCTCTATTCTATTTTCAGGAGACATTACAGCTTTTCCATCGCTTGTGACGTTGATATTAGGACCTCTAGCTAAAGCTTCGCCCCAAAAACAAATTGCACAATTTGGATCTAATCTTTGTGCAGCTTTAAAACTTCTTACTGATTCTGCATGATTAAAAGCAAATGCCATAATCAGGCCTTGATCGAAATACTCTTGAACCCCTTCAATATCTGAAGAAATTTTAAATGAATGATTACCTAGTCCTTTCAGCAGAGGTGCATTAGCTTTTTTTACTATTTCATCTACATTTATTTGAGATTGATTATCTGAACAAGATAATAAAATTAGTACTGTTAAAAAAAATAAAGTTTTATTCATTTCTACTCTCCTTAGTAGTAATAATTAATATATCAAAAAAGATAAGTATTTAATGAAAATTATTAAAATTTTAATCTTAATTTAATTATGAATTTATCAAGTGTTTCATTTGTCCAGGCATCTGAATATATATCTTGAAAATCATCTTGCTGATTAAAAGCTTTTGTAAGCTTTCCTCCTCTTGAATAAACTACGTATAAATTAGACAAAGGAGAGAATTCATACTTATATCTTATTTGAAATGCTGTCTCAGATAATTGAAATGCGTTCATGTCATCTGAAGCAGCATTCATATATCCACTTGAAGTTACTCTATATGAACGGGGATCTTTTGCTTTGATTCCATATATCTTTCCTTTGATTCTAAATTCTTGATTTGAGCCAATAAAATAATCAATGCTTAAGCTCGAAGATATCTGTTCTTTATCATAATAGCCAAATAGGTTTTCTTTTCTCCAAATACTCCAGTTTGATTTTTTTTGATATTCAAACCAATCTATATTTAGCTGAAATAATCCAGAAGGTTTAAAAACATTAGAATACCCAAAAGAATGACTCTCATTCCTCAAATCTAAATTTTGTTCTTGTGTTTGATAACCAAAGCTTCCATACGATGCCTTATATATTGATTGAATTTTCTTAGTTCTAGGGCTTGAATACTCAACCATCAATTTAGCCCCAGATAATTCTTCTATAAAGGGAGCATCTTGATATTTTCTAGTTTCTTCGTAGTCTTTTCCTCGAATGAAATTACAGTAACATTTGAAACCAAGAGATGAGCTATCTCTATATTGAAATTTATAATCAAAATACATACCTATTCCATTTCCATAATTGCCATCAACTGATTGTTGATGCAATAACCTAAAACTAAATTCTGTTTGAGATATTGAAGAATCTAAATTTTTGTTTGGTTTTAAATATTGAAGGTACGTTCCTACTGAAAGATTATCAAACTGTTTAACATATCCCATATCATTGATGTCAAAATTTTCATCGCTATAATTGAGAAAATACAGAACGAAAAGTTCTGGCGTTACTCGAACTGTATAATTTGTTTTAAAACCATAGCCCTTTTTCTGAACCCCTTTTTCCTTGATATCTATCTCACCTGCCCAACCATAAAGTCTTGAAGCAAAAGAAGGTTTAAAATCAAAATCTATGACATTAGCCATTGCTTTTCTATCGATAGACGGTCTGTTTACAGAAGTAGTTAAATATCCTACTTTTCCACTATTTTTAGATAAATTTGCTTTATATCTAAAAGCAAAATAATCTCTTCCTTCTGAAAACAGTGAATCGTCTTCATTAGCCATAAAGAAACCATATTTATTTATTTGCCCTTCTTTTGTATATCTAAGAGCATAATTTATATCCGATGTATCGCTAATTGAACTATCACACTCTCCTAAATGAGCTTCGTTGGATTCAGAACATTTATCTGGCGCGCCCCCAATTCTTCTCGTGTTTATGAATCTTAAATCCCAACCTGTAATATCAAAAAGACTTTGATTTTCGGTAAAAAATGGTCTTTTATCCGGATAAAAAGTTTCATTTGCAGAAAAATTTATAATTACGTCATCGCTCTCAACTTGACCAAAGTCAGGATTTAAAGAAATATCTAATTTAGATTCTGAATCGATGTCCCAGAATATTTCACCCCCAACATTAAAATTTCTATTATTTTGAATGAAATTATTAGTACCACTTATATATGGAAAAAAATCTATATTTTCTTTAGATTGATTGTCGTATTTATAATTTGCAATCGATATTTCTTGCATTCTTGATAAAAAAGGCGAAAGCTCAGCCCATAAGCCTGGCATATTAAAATATTTTGATTCTGATTGAAGTTGCCTGCCAACGGATATTTTAATTTTTCGATAATTCTCTTTCACTTCTGACATTGGTGCAACGCCCCAGGGAATAAAATATTCTGCATACCAGTTATTTTGTGCTTGAGATGTTTTCGCTTCCCAAATAGCATCCCAATTTTCAGAAATATCATTTTCATTAACCCATATTGCATCTCTTAAAGAATCTCCTAAGCTAACAGTAAATTCATAACCAATATTTGCATTTGCATCAAAATCAATAATTAAAAAAATACGATCCGAATCTACATTAGAAGCATCTCTAGAATGTTTTTGAGAAACTTGAGTGTCCAAGGGTTGCTCATTAGTTATGCCAAAATACAAGCCGTTTTGATTAGAAAAATATTGGATTTTTGTTTTATATATTGGATCTGACTTATCATTTGGGAAAACTGTTAAAAAATTATTTAACGTTTCAGCATCTTGCCATTCTTGTTCTGATAGTTTTCCGTCAATAGTTATAGAAAAGATGAAGGAGTTAAAGAAAAATACAATTAAGAAATAATAGAAACTAATCAATCTAACCATAATAAAGATTTAATTATTGAATGGATCCTAAAATTTTAGCTCTATATATAACCTCTGCATATTGATCGCAATTGAAATCTTTTATAGTTATCCAATCTTTTAACATGGACTTCTCTTCTTCACTATAAGATCCAATCATGAATGCATAACATGCTTGAAAATCTGATAATTCCTTAAAGGTAATAATAATTTTTTTTTCTTCAGAAGAATTACAAAATAAAGAAAAAAATATTAAATAGAAAAAAATAATGCTCTTCATATTATTCAATGGCTTTCAATCTTTTTTCAGTTCTGTAGAAAAAGAAAAAAGACAATGTCGCCAAAGCGCAGATTATATGCCAAAGAGCATGGGGTTGAATAATTGAATCTGGATAACACCATTCAGAATCGGGATTTATCATTAAATTTCCTTGCAGCCATATAGTAAATGCCAAAATATAAAAAAAACAACCCGCAAAGAACCAAGGATTATATTTTCTTTTGCTCTCGGGTCTCTGAGTTGCTATCAATCCTGGAAGCCAAAATAAAAGAGTCCACCAAAATTCTTCAATATTTAAGGCTACATCGTAAGGTGAAGTACCAAATATCCATAAAACGAGATAGCCTACAAATCCAGAATAAAATCTCATTGAATTTGAATAGAAATTATATAAAAACTCAGAAATTACCCATAAACCGATTGAAACACCAAATAAACTAAAACCAATACCCAGTTCTGAACCATAAAACCAACTAAAAAAAGAAAACAAAAATAAAATTACAAAATACGCTTTTAAAAATTGATTCTCTGTCCACCCATTTAAAATTTTGAAATTTAAAAGCCAAGGAATAATAATGTAAGCGACCATACTTACATTATCAATCCAAGCTCCCCAAACCGTATGAGTTCCATGCATCATCAAGGAACCAGGGCCTAAAAAGATAGATGCAGAGGCATATAGTGTAGAAATAGAAGTAAGCCCAATAAAAAAGTTTTGGCCAGTAACTTCTTCTCTAGAGAGGATCCAAACCATAAAAATTCCACATAGAATAAAACCAATGTTACTTAAAGCGTTTGATGGTTCCCTAAAATATCCAGAACTTATTCTTTCACACCATCTAGAACTTTCACCTATTTTGTAGCCCTCCTCAACGGAAAGCATGATGCCTGAGTAGGCAAATAGAAAATAAAGTAGAAAAAAGGCAAGAATAAATGAAATTGCAATTGTAAGCGCGTAATCTTTAAGCATTTTGATTATAGTTTCTTATAATAATTAATTGTATTAATAATATGATTATTCTTTAAAGATAGACGCTTAATAAATTTTATTCAATTAAGATATTATCTAATTATGGTTTATATTCTCTCGGCAGTCATATTTTTTTTATCTTTCGTATTTAGTTATAAATTTTTCATTGTTCTTAAAAATAGATACTTAAATTCAATCAAAGATGAAAACTTGTATATGGCATTTGGATTTATGGCTTTGATTTTAACTTCTGCATTTTCACTTTCAACATCGGCCTTTTTTTTATATTTATTTAAATCATGAGTAAAGCTCCAGTTCCAAAAAAAATACCAAAAAAATTAGTTACCCATGACGATATAAGAATCGATAACTATTATTGGTTAAGAGATGATTCGCGAGCTAATAAAGAAGTTATTTCTTATCTTGAAAAAGAAAATAAATATACAGAAGATTGGTTTTCCAAAAGAAAAGATTACAAGACTGAAATTTATGAAGAGATGGTTAACAAAATTCCTAATAAAGAAACTTCATTAAAAGTTAAAAGAGATGATTTTTATTATTTTTCTGAAATATTTTCTAATGAACAATATAGTCGATATTACAGAGAGCACAAAAACAAAAAAAAAGAACTTTTATTAGATCTCAATACTCTGTCAAAAAATAAAGAATATTTTTCTATATCTGGAATTTCGCCCTCCCCTGATCATTCTTTGATTGCATATGGAGAGGATTTATCCGGAAGAAGAGAATTTAATCTAAAAATTAAGGATCTATCTACAAACAAAATAATTGATGAAAGCATATTTAATAGTTCAGGCAACGTAGTTTGGGATAACTCGAATGAATTCATCTTTTATACTAAAAAAGATCCAAAAACTTTGATAACAAATAAAGTCTTCAAACATAAATTAGGAGACAAACAAGAAAATGATTTATTGATTTATCAAGAAAATGATCCTGAGTTTAATCTTGGCATTTCTAAATCTAGATTGAAGAAATATCTCTTTATAAACATTAGTAAAACCGAATCATCTGAGACCTGGATTTTGGATTTAGCAAAAGATAATGCAAAACCAATATGTTTTTTAAAAAGACAAGAAAATCATTTATATGGTGTTACAGAAAATGATGATTGTTTTTATGTAATTACCAATATAGATAATTGTAAAAATTTTAAACTCGTTAAAACTAACTTAAATCTTTCTAATGATTTATCTAATTGGAAAACAATAATAGATCATTCAGAAGAATCTTATATTGAAGGATTAGACACATTTAAAGATTATTTTTATTTAGAAACAAGAGAAGATGGCTTACCTAAGATAAAAAAAATAAAGAAAGATGATCTTTCTGTTGAATACATTAAATTTGATGATCCTGCTTATAGTTCTTATCTAGCAAATATTGGAGAGTATTCTTCTGAAGAGGTTTTTTATGGCTATTCGAGTCCAAATTGTCAAAGTACTGTTTTTAAAGAAAATCATAAAAATGGAAAACGCGAAAAAGTTTGGACACAAAATTTAAGTAATTTTGACTCTTCTTTATATAAATCTGAAAGACTCAAAATAAAAGTCAGGGATGGTAAAAAGGTGCCTGTCTCACTAGTATATAAAAAAGATATCAAGCTAAAAGATTCCCCTCTTTTAATGTATGGATACGGCTCCTATGGAGCAATCATAGACGCATCTTTTAAATCCTCCATACTTCCTTTATTAGATAGAGGGTTTATTTTTGCAATAGCTCATATTAGAGGAGGCTCAGAAATGGGTCGTCAATGGTATGAAGATGGCAAAATGCTTAAAAAAATGAATACTTTCTATGACTTTATTGATGTTACTAAAGGGCTTTTAGATTTAGGATTTGGGCATAATCAGAAAATATTTGCAAAAGGAGGAAGTGCAGGAGGACTTTTAATGGGTGCAATCATTAATTTAGAACCAGAATTATATAAAGGTGTAATTTCAGCGGTTCCTTTTGTTGATGTTCTTACGACTATGTTAGATGAATCAATTCCTTTGACAACATTTGAATATAAAGAATGGGGCAATCCAAATAAAAAGAAAGAATATGATTACATCAAACAATATTCGCCTTATGATAATTTAAAACCTTCTAAGTATCCTTCTGTCCTGGTTACTTCGAGCCTGCATGATTCTCAGGTTCAATATTTTGAACCAGCTAAATATGTTCCCAAATTAAGAGAAAATAGCATCTCTAACAATCCGATTCTCTTGAAAATGAATTTAGTTGGGGGCCATTCAGGTAAAAGCGGTAGATTAAATTCTCTGGAAGAAAGCTCTTTAGATGATGCTTTCTTGCTGAATTTATTAGATGAATGATTTTGAAAAATTATCTTGAATAATCTTTTAGAAGAGTTTTCATCTCTTTTCTTAGAAGAAACATGCCAAATAAATTCGGTAAGGTAGATGCTGCAACCGTAATCAATGCAAAATTCCAAATAACCTCGGTATCAATTAAGCCACTTCCAGCAATGAACATTGCAAGTAAATAAAAAATCCTATAGTAAATTAGTGCGTGTTCGCCAAATAAATACAAAGTACATCTGTCTCCGTAATAGGACCAGGTAATCATTGTAGAGAAAGCAAACAACAATAAACCAATTGAAACAATGAATTCGCCATAGTTACCAAAAAAACCTTTATTGAAAGCTTTGCTTGTTAAAACTGCGGATTTAACCAAAGACTCCCCTTTCACATTTATTCCTTGTGAGACCAATAGTCCATTCTCAATTTTAATAATTCCTGAAAACAACATTTCATCTTTAAAGAAAGTGACATTTTCTGCAATAGATCTATTGTGAAAAACTGTATTTGTATCTTTTGCAATACCATTTTCAATGAAAATTTCCCCTGAAAAACAATCTCCTCCAGTGTCTCTGCACTCTATATAAGAATTAATTTGGCTCGATATATCTTGTTGTGATTCAGCCTGTCCTAAAAAATAAAGAGAAGTTTTCTCAAAATCATTTTCATACTTTTCAGTCCATACCCCAGAAGCAAGAATTACAAGACCAGTAAGTGTACATATTATTAAAGTGTCAATGAATGGCTCTAAAATTGATACAAAGCCCTCTTCTATCGAATGTTTTGTATTAGACGTTGCATGCGCAATTGGCGAAGAGCCTTGGCCAGCTTCATTGGAATATAATCCTCTTGCAACTCCATATGTAAATGCAGTTGAAAATGAAGCCCCTAAAAATCCTCCTGCAATTGCACTGCCATTAAAAACATCATGGATTATTATGTAAAACGAAGGCAATATGTTTGAGTAATTAAAAATAAGTACACTTAAAGATCCTATAACATATATAAGTGCCATCGTTGGGACAATAGATCCAGCAAAGCTAGCAATTCTATTTATGCCTCCAATAATGACTAACCCTACTAAAATTGTAATAAGTAGCGAGGATATTATTGGGTTAAAGCCAAAGCTTGAATTTAGTGTGCTCGATATATTATCTATTTGAGGCATATTGCCAGAACCAAAAGTAGATACCAAAAGACAAAAAGAAAAAACTATGCCAAGCCATTTCATATTAAGCCCGTTTTCCATATAGATCATTGGACCTCCTGATACTGAACCAGACTTATCAAGTTTTCTGTATTTATGCGACAAGGTAACTTCTACAAACTTGGTAGTCATTCCCAAAAATGCTGTGACCCACATCCAAAACAATGCTGCTGGTCCACCAATAAAGATTGCCATTGCAACACCTCCTATATTTCCCGTACCCACTGTGCCGGAAAGAGCTGTGCTTAGAGCTTGAAACGGACTTGTATAACCATCAGAGCCTGAAAATCCTCCTCTTGAAATTATTCTCCATCCATTTTTAAAATTTCTTATCTGAGGAAATCCTAAATAAATTGTAAAGAAAACACCCGTAGCTAACAAAGTGAGTGGAAACCACGGCGCGCTTCCAAAATAACTATCTATTAATAAAATATATTTATTAAGTTGATCCACTTTTTAACTTTCTTCAAGAATCTTTGCAGAAAATTCTGTATAACCGCCTACCAAAGTTCCATCTATAGTTATTTGTGGAAATGTTCTTGCTGAAGGAAATTTTTGAAATAATTCTTCCCTGGTAAAATCTACATCTAACATATATTTCTTAAAATCCAAATTTTTTTGTATACATAAATTTTCAGCTTTATCACAAAACGGACAATTAGGTTTTGACCAAATTTCTATCATTGTTTGCTCCTGTAATTAAATATAATATTAGATATGACCATAGCTCCACTTTTAGAAGGTTTCAAGTCTTACTTTGCTACTTTTAGTAAATTCACGATTTCAACTTTACCTTTGTTTATATTGCTAGGATTACTAGCCTCTTCTGGAGACATATATTTAAACAGCGAAACTTTCTTTACTTGGGGAATTTTACTGTTTATCTTTACCAATCTTTTTTTAACGCCTTTTGTGACTTCATTTTGTATTTTGATGGTAAATGATCTCAGAGAAAACCGCTTGAAAGAATCAATTGGTTATTACATTGTTTCTTTCCAGCTTGTATTGAGGGTTCTATTATTGACTCTAATTAATGGTTTGGTTGTTATTGGGGGATTATTGCTATTTATTCTTCCCGGAGTTTATTTGGCATCTCGCCTCCTTTTAAGTCCTTATTTTTTAATATTAGAGGGAAAAGGCGTTTTGGAATCTTTAGACTTATCTTGGCAATCTACTAAAACTAATCAAAGAAATTATCTCTTATATTTAATTTATTATTGGGCGGCATTAATTTTTGTAACTTTTTTCACACTATCTATCATTTCTGCTTTTGCAATAAGCTCTGAGCCTGATGCGAATTTATTTTTTACTAACAGCTTTGCAAATGCCTTTTTATCTTATGTCCAATTAGTATTAATCAGCTATCCTTTGCTCTTTGTATATAAAAGTTCTAAAACATCATAACCAATCTTGTCCACATCCATAGCATAACAACGTTACTGGCTAGCCAAACAAGAGCTCTAATGCCGAAATTTGAATTAGATAAAATATGATAAAGAGAGTGAATTATTCTTAAAACCACATAGGAATTGGCTAACAATATGAAATACCCATCAACTTTCCCTGTTATGTAAATAGAGATACAAGCAGCATAAAAAAGTACTGTGTACTCAAACAAATTAGTATGGTTTCTATCTAATCGTTTAATAAAATCACTCGAATTACTTGGCAAAGGAATACCAAACATTTCTTCAGGTGTATGTTCGTTGTTGCTTACAGCACGGCTTCTTACTACTGATTGGACGATCAAGACTGAAAAAGTAAATATAGCCAAATAAAAAATAGGAAGCAAAATATCAGTGTTCATAATTTCTCCTCTATTAAAAAGATGATATGAGTCTAACCCAAATCCAAACCAAAATAATCCAGCTTGGGACAAAAAATATAGCTCTTAAAGGAAGTACAGAAATAAAATTATTTAAAAAAATGTGATAAATAGAATGCACAACTCTAAAACCAACAAACCAATAAGCTAACAAAATAAAATAATCATCTACTTTTCCAGTTATATAAATAACCAAGCAAGCAATATAAAAGAAAACTGGAAATTCAAATAAATTAGCCAAATTTCTTTCTGATTGTCTTATCAAAGCACTAGCAGATCCGGGTGTAGGAATTTTCATTAAATCTTCTGCTTTGTGTTTTTTATAAATTGCAACATCCATTATGCGAATTATCGTATAAAACAAAAAAACCAATGAAGATAAACCCAACATGTAAAAGATAGGTATAAAAATATCAGTGCTCATAAATCTCTCCAATAATGGAATTTATTTTACACAAAAGTTTTTTTTCTGTCGGTATTTTTGAAAACGATTCTCATTGTTATCTTAATTCTCATCAGACGTTTTTTAAAAAAATTAGCATATAATTTTCACATGGAATTAAAAAAATTAGATGAAAAGAAAGTTTGTGATATTTTGAATGAAATCATGGAATGTGAATTAGCGGGTGTAGTTAGATACACTCATTCATCGTTAATGGTGACAGGCCCGCATAGGATTCCCATAGTTGAATTTCTACAAGAACAAGCAAATGAATCGCTCCTTCATGCACAAAAAGCTGGAGATTTTTTGACAGGTTTAGACGGTCACCCTACCCAAAAAATAGCAAAAATAGTTGAGACAAACAATCATACAATAAAAGATATTTTAGAAGAAAGTTTAGAACACGAGCTACTCGCTCTGAGTTTGTATAAAAAACTGTTGAAGGTTGTTGCCGATGCTTCTATATATTTGGAAGAATATACAAGGACTTTGATTGGTGAAGAAGAACAGCATCAACTTGAGCTGAGGAAAATGTTAAAAGATTTCAGTTAATTAAAAGTTTCTTTTAAAACCATCAACCTCAATTCTAAAATCATCTGTTATTCCCTCTAGTGACCTGATTAGTTCCTTCGATGCTGGCCCCATGACCTGGAAAGATCTTATTTCCATTAACTGAAAAAAGGTTTCTTGATATGGTCCTTGCAGAAAATCCACAACATGTTTTTCAGCCGCCTTGCTGTCCTTATAATATTCAGTTAAGGAAATACTTTTCTTATCGCTGGAAATATAATATTCATAAAATTTAGTCCCCGGTTCGGTTCTTTTTATAAAAACCACCATCTCCTTTACCAAGTTTTCTATTTTTTGAGGTTCATCGGTGATGACTTTTAAATCCAGGTAAAACTTTATTGATTGGTCGCCTTTAGAATTCCAAATCTCAAAATCGCTATATACAATAGGTGAAATAAAAAGAAAGATTAAAAAAAATTTTTTCATAGTTGTCCTCTTTAGATAGGAATTTAATTTACAATTAGCCTAACAAAATTTTATATAAATGATACTTTTAAAATTAATCATTGAAAATATTTTTAAGGTTATTGTACTTTTTTATTCGTTTATTGCTGACCTTGTAATCACTTCTATTGTATTCATAAGAGAAAAAGAACAGTACTTAAAAAATTTTAAATTAATCAATATTGAAGGTATTCAGTTTGAAAAAAAAACCATTCTCATAGATGGTTACAAACATCTATACACTACTTGTGGAAACTTTAATGCTCAAAGCAATCAGACTTTGATTATGATGGGAGGTATACCATCTGATCCTAGTGAGTCATTGTATTGGATGGCATCAGAGTTAATTAAAAAGAACCCTTCGTTAAAAATTTTAATTATACATCTGCCTTTCTATGAGAATTATTCAAAAATAGAACTTACGGATGATACTGCAAAATTTAATACTTTAAATCTTCCTTTCAATAGAGAGAGTTCAAATGCAAATGTAAAAGTTGATCCAAAATTTAGTCACTATAATCAATCCAAAATAGTTGAAAAAATTCTCAATAAGTTAGAAATCTCTAAAGCTCACTTCATAGCTCATGACAGGGGAGTAATTGTGTTTGAATATTTAATGACTAGGAAAAATGATTTTTTTCTAAGTTTCTCAAGAGGGGCTCAAGTATGGGACTATTACGAAGAAGAATGGTCAAAATTGGCACCTTTCATCTGTGTAGGTCCTCCCCATAGATTCATGACAAAGCCATGGCAATTAAAGTTTCTTTTTACCTTGGTTACTTTTTTTGGATTCCCATTAGCAATAAGATCTGAGGGATTTTTGAAGAAATGCAGAGTTGCGAATAAAAACACTGAGCTTTTCAATCGATTTACTCATTTGACATACAAAACAAATATGGCAAATAAAAATTTTTTGAATAAGGTTAAACAAACTATGCTTCAGACTGACTCTTCATTGGAAATAGAGAACAGGAAAAATTTACCTAAAGATATTAAGATTATGCAATTCCAAGGAGAAGATGAATTTAAATTAAATTCTAAAAATAAGCTTATATCCGACCAACCTTATTTTGGAAAATATAATTTATTTAGAAATGAGATTGAAGACATATATCCTGAATGTTCTCATCAGGTTCATAGCAAATTGCAAAGTAAATATATAGATTGTAAAAATGAATATAAAAAAATTAGTCTTTTGCCATCTGCAAGAATGAGTTTTTTTGCCTTAATACCTGATTCTGCACATTTCAATGTAATTGAAAATCCTAAAGGTTGTGCTTCAGCGGTATACGATTTCATTACAGAATGTAATTTAGGAAAAATATGACCAATGATCTTAAAAAGTGGTTAAATAAAAAAGAGTCTTCTAAAGAGATTATAACGGATTCATTAATTCAAAAATATAAAGCCTGTTTATCAGCAGATGTAGACGTTAAAAATCTATTAGGCCTTCATTGGTGTTTAACACAACCTAAAGAAACAAGACTAAATCTGAATATTGACGGCCATATTAAAAAAGGAAACTTTATGCCGCCAATTCCTTTAGAGCAAAGAATGTGGGCGGCAAGTTCTATTAGTTTTTTTGAAGATCTTTCATCTGTTAATGAAATAGAAAGACTCTCAGAAATAAAAAAAATAGAAAGAAAAATTAGTAAAAATTCTGGGGAATTATATTTTGTTGAAATTGAACATAATTATTACTCAGAAAAAACTTTATTAATTAAAGAAACTCAATCATTAGTTTATAAAAAGTTTTCTTCTAAAAAAATAAAGAAGCCTTTAATTGATCTTGATAATAAAAAAATCCTTAAAAAAGTTATGCCTGACAATACAATGCTATTTAGATTTTCGGCTATTACTTTTAACTCCCACAGAATTCACTACGACAAAGACTATGCTATGAAAAAAGAAAACTATCCTGATTTAGTAGTCCAAGGCCCACTAATTGCCACAATTGTAATGAATCTTATTCAATCAAATAATTTGGCTCATCATTTAAAAGAATTTAATTTTAGAAATGTTTCTCCAGCATTTGTAAATCAAAATTTAATTATTTGTGCTAACGAAAACGAAGTTTTAGTAGTAAATGACGATAATGAAATTTTAATGGAAGGTAAGTATAAGTTTTAAAAGTGGCGCGCCCGGAAGGATTCGAACCTCCGACACCGTAGTTCGTAGCCACGTGCTCTATCCAGCTGAGCTACGGGCGCTTTCGGAATATTCTACAGAATCTAAGAAATTTTTTTATGAATTTCTTCCCTATGAACTACTATAGAATCTGGTGCATCAATACCTAACCTTACTTGATTGCCCTTCAATTCAAGAACAGTTATTTTGATATTATCTCCAATGACAAGTGATTGATGTTGTTTTCTACTCAAAACTAGCAATTTTCATCTCCCCCTTAAACAACTTATCAATTATACGACAAGATGTACAATAAAATGCCAAGGAGATTGTTAATTTTTTAAGTAAGATTTATTAATCTGGATCTAAGCCATATGGAGGTGCAGAAAAATAATTGCTATTTAATAAATAAGTTTTTGTTCTGAGCATATCTGCAAGCTCTTCATTTGACAAATCTTCTCCTATTTCAGAATACTTGAAACTATTTCCAACATAAACTGGCACTTCACTATTTATCCTTCTTCTGATTTCAAAAAATAATAAGGACGACCTTAATACAGCACTAAAATGACTAACTAATTGAAAAGCTAATGAATTTGAACCTGGAAAATTAATTGGTATTATCATTGGATCGGTTTGTTTTATAAGCCTAGATGTAAATTTCTTCCATTCACAATCAAAGGCTTTAGATTTTTTTTCGTAAAATTTGAGTGTTGTTGATACCGTTCCTGAAGGAAATATAATTATGCAACCGCCTTCTGAAATATGTTTTCTAGCTTTCTTTCTGGTTTCTAAGTTAGTTAACAATGCTTTTTTATCTCCTGTGAAGTCGATTGGTAATAAATTTCCTTTAGTTTCTGGAGCTCTTAATAGTAAGGAATGAACCAATAACTTAAAATCTTTACGCTTTTGACTAACTAGCCAACTCAAAATCAATCCGTCTAAAACTCCAAATGGATGATTGGCTACAACTATTGCAGGCCCGGTTGTGGGGATCTTATCTAAGTCTATGTCACTTATATTGATTTTTAATTTAAGTAAATCGATGCAGCCATCCCAAAAACTTTTCCAGTGATCAGGGTTTTTTTGGTATCTCCGATAAAGTTTAAATAGTTTAGGTTGACCAGTAATGTATTCGATAGATCTTATTAATATTTTTTTTAAAATTGGATCTTCAGGGTCAGCGTAACTGAAATATTTCGAATCTATATAGTCCATTTTTTTTCTGGCGGAGAGAAAGGGATTCGAACCCTTGAAGGAGTTTCCCCCTTACCCGCTTTCCAAGCGAGCGCATTCGACCACTCTGCCATCTCTCCTATTATGACAAACATTTAATCTCTTATACCTATACCTTTTTTTAAGATATACAAACTAACTGAGTAGAAAATTATAATAAAAAAGGAAATCATTAATATGGCAAAGTTAACATTAATATCTGAAACACCCAACATACCGTATCTAAATGCATTAACCATATATAAAACTGGGTTTAATTTGGATATAAATTGCCATGTTTCAGATAAGAGGCTTATTGAATAAAAAACTCCTCCCAAATAAATTAATGGAGTTAATATAAATGTTGGCACAATATTGATATCATCGAAACTATCTGCAAAAACTGCATTTAATAAGCCTGCTAGAGAAAATAATATAGCTGTAAGAATTATTACCATTAAAGTTAAAAAAATATTTTGAATAACGATTTCGGTAAAAAATAGAGAAGTAATCAAAACAAGCATCCCTACTATAATTCCTCTTGCAACGCCGCCAGCAACAAAACCAATTAAAATTAAATACGTTGGCATTGGAGAAATTAATAACTCTTCTAAACTTCTTGAAAATTTATTTCCATAAAAAGAAGAAACAACATTTGAATAAGAATTTGTAATTACAGCAAGCATTATTAAACCTGGTGCCATAAATTGCATATATTCAAAACCACCCATTAAACCAATTCTATTTCCTATAAAAGTTCCAAAAATTACAAAGTATAAAATTGTAGTAATAACAGACGGTATTAGAGCTTGTTGCCATATTCTAAAAAAACGTCTTATTTCTTTGTATGTAAGTGTTTTGAGTGACCTAAATTGTTCAACAGGATTCATCTTTTATTTGTTAAGTTTAAAAACAATTCTTCTAGCCTATTTGTTTCATTTGTCATATTAACAACTTCAATGTTATTGTCTGAAAGAAATTTAATAATCTGATTCAAAGAAGTATTTTCGTTAACATTAACTGAAAACTGGTTTTCACAGATGAAATTGAAATTCATTTTTGAATGATCTAAGTTAGAAGGTATAGGGTGCCTTAATTCAAATAAATAATTTTGAGATTCTAGTTCATTTAGCAAAGAGTTCATTGATGAAGTTTTAATGATTGAACCTTCATCAATAATTGAAATATTTTTACAAAGCTTTTCGGCCTCTTCTAGGTAGTGAGTTGTTAATATGATGGTGGTTCCCTTTCCATTAATTTCTTTCAAAAAATCCCAAAGCGATCTTCTTAGTTCAATATCTACTCCAGCGGAAGGTTCATCTAAAATTAAAAGATCAGGATTATTGACCAGGGCCTTAGCAACCATTAGTCTTCTTTTCATTCCCCCAGATAAATTTCTTCCTTGATCGTATCTTTTGTCCCAAAGGCCGAGAGCTTTCAAATAATAATTAGTGTTTTTTGTAACCTCTTTTGAAGAAAGTCCATAATATCCAGCTTGATGGGATAGAACCTGATATACCGTTTCAAACTGATTGAAGTTGACTTCTTGTCCTACAACACCTAACTTTTTTTTAGCAAGGGAATGATTTTTATCAATATCTATTCCTAAAATTTCAACTAACCCAGAAGTTTTAGTCACAAGGGAACTAATGATTCCAATCGCTGTAGATTTTCCTGCTCCATTTGGACCCAATAATGCATAAAAATCACCAGACTCAACTTTTAGTGATATGTTTTTTAGAGCTTCTATCCCACCAGGATAAGTCTTAGAAAGCTCTTCTATATTTAAAGCTATATTTGACAAATTATTTTGTTAGAAATGACATTCCATCTTCAAGCCCTTTCAGGGTAAGTGGAAACATTTGGTCTTCAATTAAAGACCTTGATAAATCTATAGATGCTGAGTAATCCCAATGGTCTTCTGGAACAGGATTAAGCCAAATTAGACGTTCATAATTATTAAAAAATTTTTTCATCCATAATGAGCCTGGTTCCTCATTCCAGTGTTCTATGCTACCACCAGCATTAGTAATTTCATAAGGAGCCATGGTAGCGTCGCCGACAAAAATTATTTTGTAATCTGATGAGTATTTGTGAAGTATTTCTGTGGTCTCAATCCTTTCATTATGTCTTCTTCTATTATCTTTCCAGACAGTTTCATAAATGAAATTATGAAAATAAAAGTATTCAAGATTTTTAAATTCTGTTTTACAAGCCGAAAAAAGCTCTTCACAAATTTTTACGTGTGGATCCATCGAGCCTCCTACATCAAACAGAACTAACACTTTTACTGCATTAGTTTTTTCAGGAATCATTTTAATATCTAAAAGCCCAGCATTTTTTGCTGTAGACTTAATTGTTCCGTCTAAATCAAACTCATCTTCTCGAGATTCTCTTACAAACTTCCTTAATCTTCTTAAAGCTATTTTTATGTTTCTAGTTCCTAATTCGATTGAATCATCTAAATTACGATAATCCCTTTGTTGCCAAACTTTTACTGCTTTATTTTGCTTTCCCTCACCTCCAACTCTGATTCCTTCTGGATTGACGCCATCGTTACCATAAGGGGATGTTCCAGCTGTACCAACCCATTTATTGCCACCTTCATGTTTGCCCTTTTGTTCTTCAAGTCTTTTTTTGAATTCATCTAGAAGTTTCTCTAGACCACCCATGGACTTAATGTTTTTTAATTCCTCTTCAGTTAAAAACTTTTCGAATTCTTTTCTTAACCATTCGTCTGGAATCATAGCTTGAATGACATCGTCGAGAGTTTCTAGACCCTTAAAATAAATATCAAATGCTCTATCAAACTTGTCATAATGTTTCTCATCTTTTACCAAGATCGATCTTGATAAATAGTAAAAATCATTAATGTTTGCAAATGCAATTTGATGTTCCAAACCTTGAATCAAATCAAGCAATTCTCTCAAAGTACAAGGAACTCCAGTTTCTTTTAAAGTCTTGAACAGATTAATAAGCATTTAGGAATTTCCTTCTCTTCTGGTCATAAAGGCAAGTCTTTCAAGAAGTTGAACGTCTTGTTCGTTTTTAACAAGGGCGCCATAAAGAGGTGGAATTGCCTTGGAAGGATCTCTATTTTTCAATATTTCATCTGGAAGATCATCAGCCATCAAAAGTTTAAGCCAATCTACTAGCTCTGAAGTAGATGGCTTTTTCTTTAAACCAGGTACTTTCCTAACATCAAAAAATATTTCTAAAGCTTCTTTAACTAACTTTTCCTTAACTTTTGGATGATGAACTTTTATAATTTTTTTCATAGTTTCTCTGTCAGGGAAAGCAATATAGTGAAAAAAGCATCTTCGAAGAAAAGCATCTGGAAGCTCTTTTTCGTTATTACTTGTAATAATTACGATAGGTCTTTTTTTTGCCTTTATAGTTTGTTTAGTTTCATAGACATAAAACTCCATCCTGTCTATTTCTTGTAATAAATCGTTTGGAAATTCAATATCAGCCTTGTCTATTTCGTCAATCAGAAGAACTACTCTTTCTTCTGACTCAAAAGCTTCCCATAATTTACCTTTTTGTATGTAATTTGAAATTTCTTTAACTCTTTCGTCTCCTAATTGAGAGTCTCGCAGTCTGGTTACTGCATCATACTCGTAAAGTCCCTGTTGAGCTTTAGTTGTAGATTTGATATTCCATTCAATAAGAGGGACTTTATATGAATCAGCTATTTCTTGGGCTAACATTGTCTTACCTGTTCCTGGTTCTCCTTTTATTAAAAGTGGTTTTTCTAGTTCTACTGCTGCGTTTACAGAAAGACTTAAGTCTTCTGTAGAAATATATGATTTAGTTCCTTTAAATTTCATATTGATCCTCAATTAATTAATCTGAAGCATATATTATCAAAAGACAACATTTATTTCTTCATTCTTAATTTTGCCATTTGTTTGGATTGACCTACTAATTTTCCATCAGAATCCCAAATTTCCCTATCTTCTTCCATAAAACCTTTTGTAACAAACTCTGTTTTTGCAGATACTTTTAAAGGCCCTGGTGAAGGAAAACCTCTTATATGAGATGTAAGAGTTATAGTTGGAACCCACCCTACAGAACCAAGTTTATTAAAAATTGGTGGAGTTGTTGCGTCTAGAAATAATATTAAAGTAAATAAATCTACTGTCTCTTTTTCTGGCCATGACATATAAAGTTTTAAAACAGCATCATTTTCTTGTTTGCTGTTTTCCCACCAAACAGAGTCTTTGCAATATTTTTTTTCTAAATTTTTTTCTAATTTGGGATTAAATCCTTCTTTGAATGGTTGAAGAATACAATCATCATATGAATCAAAGTTTGGCTCATTTCGCATGGATAAATCTAATCCATTTGATTTGGAAAAATTTGTAAATGTGCCTGTAAAAATTACTTTAACTTTATTATCTTGAATCAATTCTGCTCTGGCAGTGCTCATACTTTTACTTTCACTTACTGGGTAAACTTTTACTAAAGACTCTCCAAAATCAAGTCGTTCCAAATAATTAGCAGAAATCGATAAAGGATCTTTGTGAGTCAATGAGTTCGAAATTGCTTTTGCAGCAAAAGCCATAGAGTATCCACCATTGGGTGTATTTCCGATACTCCACCTATCAGATAAATTTCCTGTCCAGAAATTTGTATCCTTCTGGACTGATAAAATATCATCTTTAAAGTTTTCAAATGATGTTTTCATTAATTATAAAAGCTAGTTTATATTGTTCATTATGCCATTTAAATTATTTGATATCGGAGCAAATTTAACCCATAAATCATTTAAAAATGATTTTGATGAAGTCGTGAAAAGATCTTTATCAAAAGGAGTTAGAAATATATGCATAACTGGGTGTGATTTACCAGATAGTCAAAAAGCATTAGATTTAGCTAAAAAGTTTCCTGACAACCTTATATCAACTTGCGGTATTCACCCGCATTATGCAGACTCTTTTAATGAAAACTCTGAAAAAGAGATTCAAGAAATTTGTAAAAATTCTTTAGTTAAAGCTATTGGTGAGACTGGGCTAGATTTTAATAGAAATTATTCAGATAAAAAAAATCAAATTAAGTCTTTTCTTGCGCATATTAAATTGGCTAATTCTCTAAATTTACCGATGTTTTTACATCAAAGAGACGCTCATAAAGAATTTATGAATTGTCTCAATACAGAAACTCCAAAAATAAACTGTGTAGTTCATTGTTTTACAGGAAACAAAAAAGAACTTTTTGAATATTTAGACAAAGATTTTTATATTGGTTTAACAGGATGGGTATGTGACCCAAAAAGAGGGGCTCATTTAAAGGAATTAATTCCTTTAATTCCATTAAACAGACTCCTTATTGAAACAGATAGCCCTTATCTTTTGCCAAAAAATCTTAAAGTTAAGGGAAGAAGAAATGAACCTTGCTTTCTAACTGAAATCTTAAAAAAAATTATCAAAGAGAGAAGCGAATCAGAAAATGAGATTATAGAAATGCTTTCAAAAAATAGTTTTTGTTTTTTTAACATTCAGCAATAATTTTTGACTTTATAAGTTCGTCAATTAAGTTTTCCTTTCCAATGCTTTTTATAATTTCTCTTGTGTTTTTTCCTTTTTCAACTGGTGAAAATTTAATTTTTCCAGGAGTATTTGAAAATCTAGGTGCTGGAGCAGGTTGAATTACGCCGTCAATGTCAATAAAAGTTTCTCTTTCTTTATTATGTTGGTAATTAATTGATTCCTCCAATGAAAGAACGGGAGCAAAACAAATGTCTCCTCCTTCCATAACTTCGCACCATTCGTCGCGCGTTTTCTCCATAAATTTTTTTTCCATTATTTCTTTAAACTCAGGCCATCTAGATCTATCCATTTGATTTTTAAATTTTTCTTTATCGAGCTCTAATCTATTTATAAGCTCTTCGTAAAATTGTGGCTCTATGGAGCCTACAGATACATACTTTCCATCTTTGCATTCATAACATCCATAAAAATGAGCTGCACCATCTAATAAATTTGATTCCCTATGATCTGTCCATACGCCAGCCGAATAAAATCCATACATCATAGACATAAGCAGCGCAGAACCGTCTGTCATTGCTGAATCAATTACTTGACCCTTTCCTGATTTTGCAACTTCTACTAAAGCAGCACAAATTCCCATAGCTAAGAGCATTCCTCCTCCACCAAAATCTCCAACTAAATTTAAAGGAGGGATGGGAGGGCTATTTTTTTTGCCTATTGAAGAAAGTGCTCCTGTTAATGCTATGTAATTGATATCGTGTCCAGGATCAGATGCAAGGGAGCCATATTGGCCCCACCCTGTCATTCTTCCATAAATAAGCTTTGAATTAACTTCAAAAAAATCTGAAGGCCCCATTTCAAGTTTTTCCATTTTTCCAGGTCTAAGCCCTTCTATAACAACGTCAGCACTTTTCACTATATCCTTTATAAGGTTTATGGATTCTTTCTTTTTGAGATCAATGGCAATAGATTTTTTCCCTCTACTTGCAATGTCAGTTTTAGATTTTTGTCCAGCAGATTCTATTCTATCAATAACAATAACTTCGGCTCCTAAATCTGCCAAGATCATTCCACAAAAGGGGCCTGGACCTAATGCTGAAAATTCTATAACTTTAATTCCTTTTAGTGGACCCATATCAATTCATAGCTTTTAGTTTTGTAAGTAGGACCGGCAACAAAAGAAGAGATCCAACAATTGCCATTATCATAGACAAAGAAGTAAAGATTCCAAAGAAAATTGTGGGACTAAAGTTTGAAGTCGCCAAGACTAAAAAACCCAAGATAATTGTAATTGAAGTAAAAAAAAGAGCTCGACCTATAGTTGAATGTGTTTTTTTGGTACTCAACAAATAATCTCCATTCTTTAAAAATTCTTTTTTGAATCTAAAAATATAATGAATTGTATTATCTACGCCCATTCCTATACTTACTGCTGCTACAGTTACTGTCATTACGTCTAAAGGAATTCCAGTTAAGCCGATAGATCCGATTACTGCACCAGCAGCTAGAAAATTTGGCAACATGCCTATACAAGCTAACTTTATAGATTTAAATAGAAAAAGAAACATTATAAAAATTGATATAAAGACAATACTGATACTGCCAATGAGCGAACCAAATAAACTTTGTAATAAGTTGTTATAAATAACTGAAATTCCTGTCAATTTATACTTATCACTTGATATATTAAATTTAGTCTCTAAATCATTTTTAACTGAATTAATGAGATCTTTTCTATTAAGGCCTTCATAGGACTCAATTACTCGAGCTGAAAGTCTAACTTGATTATCTCCATTTGTTATGTAGGAAGATAACAGTTGAGATTCAATATCTTCGGGAAGAAGTTTTCTTAGTAATGCTAATTCAAAATCAGTTAACCTATTACCATTGTTTGCAATTTCAGCTAATTTTATTCCGCTTGAAACGGATAAAACTTTTCCTATTTCCGGTCTATTTTCTAAATAATCGTGTATGGTTTCTAAATAAGCTAAATTATCTGAATTGAACCAATAACCTTGTTTCTCAATTTCATCATTTAAAATTTCTCCAAAATCGTCGTCGAATTCATCATCAAATATATCGGTTAAATTTTCATTATTTTCTTCTGGCGCATCGATAATAACGTCAAGAGTGGCAGTACCGCCCAGTTTTTGATCAATCAAAGAAAGGCCTCTGTAAATTTCTGTAGTTGACTTGAAATAATCAATAAACTTATTTTCAACAGTTAATTTAGAAATACCAAAAATAGAAAGACAAAAAACCATAAAAGATAAAAATACTATTGAAGTCGGATATTTTTCTACAAAACCATGTATGTAAAGAGTTATTCCTTTTGACTTATCAATACTCAACTTTAAAGACTCTCTTCTAATTAAAGGCATGAATGAGCCAAATAATATAAATGCAAATACAAAAGTAATTGAAATTCCTATAACCATTATTAATCCAAAATCTATTATTGGTTTAATATCACTAACAATTAAAGATGCAAAAGCCACAATTGTAGTCAAAGCCGTATAAAGACAAGGTAAAAACATTTGACTTAAAGTAATATTAATTAAGTTTTTTTGATCATTTTCTTTATCTAAAACTCCTAATTCTTGATATCTAACAATTAAATGGACCATCAGTGAAATACTTATAATCATTAGAATAGATATAAAGTTTGCTGAAACAACAGTAACTTTCCAATCAAACCACCCCACTACACCCATACAAATGGCTGACGTAACTAATGCGGTAAAAAGCGGCATAAACACCCATATGAAATTTCTAAATATAAGAGATAAAACAAATATAAAAATTAGAAATACTGATAATCCAAAAACAGTCAAATCTTGTGAAATAAATTTTATCGTATCAACAGTAATCATTGCCCCGCCGCCCAAAAAAAACTCACCGAAATCTTGATAAGAATCCAAAAGGCTTCTCATTGAAGTCACTAACTTTTCATCTTCTTTCGAAGCAATGTTTCTTTCTGATTCAATATTTTTGTTAATCTCTTCCAGTCTTTGCTCTTTATCTGGAGTCGTTAAGTCATAAATTTTATATCTTTGTTTTATTAAGTTTTCATAATTTATGTTCCTTTTGAGTGTTACCTGAAAAGCTGTTGTGTTTAAGTCTTCACTTATCAAAAGGTTCCGATAAACATCATTTGATGAGAATACTCTCTTAGCTAGCTCCAAGTTGGGGTTTTCTGAGTTAAGCGTCTCTACATTTTCTGCAACGTCGCTTAGCGATATATTTGGATTACTCTCTAATAATGGAACATCCAACAAAGACAAAACACTTTCTACTCTGTTAAAAGAAGAAATCTCATTAACAATTTTTTTTATAAGCTGAATAGAAGACTCAGACAAAAGTTCATCTTTTGGAGAAAAAGTAACAATTAAGAAATCATTAGATCCATACTTTTCTGTATTTTCTCGAAAGAGTTTCAAATCAGGATCATTTTCTAAAAGAAGAGTGTCTGATGATGCATCAAGTTTAAAGTTAGAAACTCCCAAAAGTAAAAAGAGAGCAAAACAAAACAATAAAAATAAATTTTTTTTAGGATTTGAAGATATTAAACTTACCAAAGTCATATTTGATTTTTTATTAATTTTTGTTTTTGGCGAACAGCGAACCTTTTTCTATCTTCATCTGTTTTTTCATTTATACAATTATGGCAAGAAATACCTTCCATGTATTCAGGCTTCGATAAATCATCCTTGGACAGTGGTCTTCTGCAAGCAAAACACTGAAAAAATCCACCAGGATTTAAATCTTTATCTACTGTTACCCTGTCATCAAAAACGAAACATTCTCCTTCAAAACTGTTTTTGTCTTCAGACTTTTTAAAATAGTTCAATATACCGCCTTCAAGTTGATATACATCGTCAATTCCTTTATCTTTAAAAAGTGCAGATGCTTTTTCACATCTAATTCCCCCGGTACAAAAAATACCTATTTTTTTATTTTTAAAATTTTCTTTTGAACTTTCAACAAAATTGCCAAATTCTTTAAAAGTTTTTGTCTCAGGAGAAATAGAATTTAAAAATGAACCAACTTCAACCTCATAATCATTTCTTACATCTATAACTAATACAGAATCATCTTTTATGAATTCATTCCAATTTTCTGGCTCAATATATTTGTTTGAATCTTTATTAATCATAATATTTGTTCCAGACGGAACAACTTCTTTTCTCACTTTAACTTTTAGTCTTTTGAAGGGTTGTTTTTGAGAAAAAGAGTCACGAAATCTGATTGGTCCAAATTTATTTTCTAATAAAGAAATCATTTTATTTAGATTATTTTTTGAACTTGATGAAATAGTAGAATTTATTCCTTCTTGCGTAAGAATTATCGTGCCAATGATTTTTAAATTGTTAGCTTGCTTTCTTATCCTTTGCTTTAACGAAGATGGATTTTTTATCTTAATACAGCTATAGAAAGTATATGTATGAAATCCCTGAGCTCTTTTTTGATCAATCATTTCCTCCGCCAAGACACTTTGGAGAATCTAAACTTTCTCCTGTTTTTTCTTTCCATTCTTCAGGAGTGAAAGGATGTATGGCTATTGCATGAATCTTCTGCATTTCTTCATTTAGAATTGAATATACTAATTGGTGCCTTTTTACAGCTTTGAAATCGTGAAACTTTTCAGAAACAACAATTATTTTAAAATGTGATTCAGCTCCGTCAGGCACATTATGATTTGGTGATTCATTGATGACATCTAAAAACCAAGGATTCAAATCTTCATTTAATTTATTTTCAATTTCGTCTTTAATCATTTGAGTAATTTAGTTCTCCTAAATTTTCTTCATGAGTCGATCTTGTCATTCTTACTCTAGAAAAGACAAAAATTGCGGATATCCAGAGAACGGCGGAGATTGAAATTGCCAACAGGCCTACGTTATTTAGTATGCTTGATTCTACTTCTCCTGCAATAGCTCCTTGCGGCCAGTATGAATAAGACAGAATAAGGCCAGCAAAAAAAGCTCCAGCGCCGCTCATGCATTTAGCTGCAAAAGATCTTGCGGCTAATAAAGTTCCTTCCATTCTTCTTCCTGTTTTCTTTTCTACCTCTTCGACGGTATCAAAGACCATAGAAGCAAGAGTTGTATAGGAAATTATTTGAGCACTAACTGCTATCCAATGAAAAATTAAAACCAAAGGTAAAATTAAATTTGAATCATTACTTGGAAGAAAATCCAAAATTCTTAATAGAATAATCAAGTTCTCTGCAACAAAAGCAAACATGAATAGATAAAGAATAGTAGTCCTCTTTCCAAATTTTGCTGCAAGATATGGTGAAACTTTCAATCCTACTAACGGAGTAAAAAATAGCGTTAAACCAATAGTAAGTATATTAAAAGGAGTAAACTCCCAAAAATAACTATAAAAAAACAAAGTTAAGTTTGTTGCTATTCCTGACGCAATACTAGTTATAATCATAGCTAAAAACAAAACTAAATAATCTCTACTAATTGTGATTGTTTCCCAAAGCTCCATCAAAGTTCGTTTTAAAGAAATTTTTCTTATCTCAGGAGAATGTAAATCTTTTATATGTTTATGAGTACCTAAAGCAGTAACCATAATTGCAACAAACATAACTAGACTACAAACCAATCCATAAATTTTCCATGTTTCAGGTAAATATCTAGCATCAGTAGTTCCTGTGTAACTACTATAAACAACGAATATCCAAAGAGAATTCCAAACTAAAAGTCCGCCCCACCAACCAAACCAATATCTATAGGAAAGCAAAGAACTCCTTTCTACATAGTCTTTAGACAATTCAGGACCCAAGGCTGTACTAGGAATTTCATAAAAAGTAATTGCCGTTCTAATAAAAACACCTACTCCTAATAAGTAAAAGAAAAGTTGTGTTTGGGTCAATGCTTCAGGTGGATCCCATAAAAGAAAGAAGGATAAACTAACTGGTACTGCTGAAAAATACATAAACGGATGTCTTCTTCCCCAAGAAGATCGGTGTCTGTCTGAAAAATACCCAACGAGGGGATCGGAGAAAGCATCAAATACTAACATCAATAAAATTGCTAACCCAGCTAAATCAGGTGCCAATCCAAAAATTTGCACATATACAAACAATAAAAAATATGCAAATGCATTATCTTTAATTCCATAAGACATTGACCCAAATCCATATAAAAATTTGGTAAGGAAGGGTAATTTTTTTGCAGTCATTTTACTAAAGTTGGTTTATATAAATTGGCGATGACCAAGCTCTTTCCTCTGATAACATTGTACAGTTATCATTCCTATCAGTCTGATATCCACCATAACAAATATTTACTTTTTTACAATTTCCATTTTCATCATAATCACATCTTAAATTACCACCGTTAATTCTTAAAGAAGGTTCCTCAATTGCTCTAACATAATAAAGACTATCTCTACCATTTTTTGAATAATCTGGATCTGAAAATCTAAATCTGCATTCCCCTTGCGAATTAGGCTTACATTTGTGAACTTTCCAAACGTCTTGTATTAAGTTTTCTACTGGCTCATCATTATAATTTTGAGGAGTAATTTTTATTACCTCTATTCTTGTTATTTCTCTTCTTTCATCAGATGGATTAAAACATTCATTTTTACAAAGCTTCATGATTTTTTCATTTTCAGTCTTGGATAAACCTAAATCAGGACAGCCAGGTTTTTGTTTAAATGAACCAACTGCTTTAACTTCGAAAACTGGATTTTCAGACATTTCTATTTTTGATCCCATAGGCTTTCTTCCGTATTTTGAATTGATGACGTCAAACCATAATAATATTCTTGGCCCGCTTGTTGCATAAGTTTCTTTATTTTTAAATCCTTCCCAAATTCCCTTTCTATCTCTTTTTGATACATGAACTGCTGCTAGTCCTCCAGTAGTAAAAAATGAAGACTGCCTTTCAGCTTCAAACATTGTTAATTCGGAGGCAGTATTAATTTCGCTAGGGATAACTTCCCAAGGAATGTCTGATTTTTCTTCTTCAGGATAAATATTATTATAAAAAAATT
Source organism: uncultured SAR86 cluster bacterium (assembly GCA_902635045.1). GTDB lineage: Bacteria > Pseudomonadota > Gammaproteobacteria > Magnimaribacterales > AG-339-G14 > CASICS01. The sequence goes on from CACPMT010000002.1 coordinate 43,891, forward strand.
CATTTGATGGACCATTTGCTTCAGTTGTTACAAGTCTATCAATAGCTTTATAGCCAGTTCCTGGTCTGGCTCTATGATTATCACTTGATGCAATAAAACCGAAATCAAAAGAATTAATTTTATCTCCTTCAAATTTTCTTAATGCTAAAGCATATTGCACTGAAGCATTAGGCCTCATATTAAAAGCAGGTACAAAACAATCTTTGCATTGGCCAGAATCGAGCCAATCAGCTGGTTCCGCTCCCATGACCGACCAATGACCATATTGACCTCCTTCAATATAAGTTTGTCGAGCCAATTCAGCCCTTGCTAAACAAATTTCTTCACTGGATCCATTGTTTAAACATCTCTCTTGGATGATCTCCCCTGCCCTCCAACAAGAAGGTAAATAATCTTCTGTTGGTGAAGGACAAGTTTTTAATCCGTTTTTAGATATAGTGCCTGTCCAATTTCTAAATTCTTCGGAATTCCCATGTCCTGAAAAAACTTCAATTGAAATTTGCATCGAGGGATCATGCATTTCATTTAACAGTTGTTTATCCCAGCTTGATTCTGTAGGGGTGTAGTAACCCCAAGTATTTCCATGCGGAATTACTATCGAATCAGAATCAACAGTTTTTAAAATTGAAAATAAATCTTTAGGTGTAAATACAGATTTATAACAATCAGAATAATTCATATCGTTTGGATCGCAATCTGGATTAGCTAATACTTCTTCATAAAAAGCTATAAAATCTGCGTATCTATTTCTATTTGAAAAATCAACTACAGATGCAGAAAGCATATTGATCTTTGCGTTGACCAATCCATCGCGATCTCTAAATCCTCCTGAGGTATAACCTGCAGCTCCAAAAGGAACTTCAGGAAGGAGCTTTTCATCTGTTTCTAAAAAAAGTACATTTTTGTGACCGTAATGATCGTCTTTGTTATCTGGATTTATCTGGGTCCATTCGTATCCGACAAAACTTATTAAATCTTTAACTCTGTCACCTTTATGAACCGCTTCACAGTTCTGAACTGCTTTTATAGTTTCAGCCCACTTTCTTGGTGTGCTTGCTTCGGCATGATCGGTATTTACCCAAAAATCTATTGCGGAACAAAATCTTGCATAATCGCAAGCTTCAGCCATTAAATGAGGCCCCTCTCCATTAAAATTTTTAAGACTCCACAAAAATGCATCTGTTGAATAAGTAGAGTGGACATGAGTATCGCCAAATACAATCTGTTTTTCTGTATTAGTATGTTTTAACTGAGATTGGATTTTTGATTGGAGAAGGTAATCAGGATAAGGTTTATTTAAATTTTTTCCGGCTGTTTCAAGAGTTCCAAAAAAATTAAAGAAAAAAGCAAAATAGTATGCAGAAACTAAAATTAAAAGCGTAATGAAAGAGCTTGCTAGCCAAAAAATAGATTTTAAAAATATCTTCATTTCCGTCTTCTTACCTCTTCTTCTGATTCTTCAATAAATTTATTTAATAAATCATCATTTTTAATCTTGTTCTGATCTTGTCTAAAATTAAAACCAGATTCTGTAACCCATGCAACACTATTTTTTTCTTGAAGTAATCTTACATTGGTTTTTTTAAAAAATGGGATCAAAATCATTCCTGTTATAAATCCTCCAATATGAGCTAAGTAGGCAGTGCCACCAGATGAATCAAGCGAACCAGGGAGGCTAAAAAATTGTCCTAAAATCCAAATTCCAAGAACAATAAATGCTGGCACTCTAATCATTTGAATAAAAATAATTATAAAAATTAAACACCTAACATTTGCCCTAGGAAATAACAATAAATAAGCTCCTAATACTCCTGCAATAGCTCCACTAGCACCCACCATGGGTATATCTGAATTTGGATCAACAATTCCTTGAAGAAGAGCTCCAGAGGTGCCACAGAGGATATAAAAAATAAAAAATTTTAATTTACCCATTGAATCTTCAACGTTATCGCCAAATATCCATAAATAAAGCAAGTTTCCAATAATGTGAGCGAAGCCTCCATGAACAAACATAGAAGTTATCACTGGAAAAAATGCCTCTAAAAATGAAGCTGAATTAAAAAAATTTGAAGGTATAAATCCAAAATTGTAATAAATAGATGGATTCATTTCTGAAAGAATCTGTAAAAAAAAGACAAATAAACAAAATCCAATTAGAAAGTAAGTAACAATCGGAGAACTGTTACTGGGATTATCATCAGAAATAGGAAAAAACATTATTTTTCTGCATATCCTAATGATCCAATAGCTTCATGATGTGAGTCTCTGGAAATGTTATAGAGAAATAAAAATGATGTTCCAATTAAAGTTAATAAAGGTCCCACAGTAATTTGGAAAAGTACAAGTTCGTTGATAGGAGGTTTTGATTCTGAATTGGTTGCAATGTTTGGATCAAAGTTCAGGTATTGTAAAACAAGTCCTAATATGAAGATTCCTAAACCAGAGAGAATTTTCTGTATTAATCCTGGTCCTGTCATAAAGATTCCTTCATCTCTTCTACCAGTATTTATTTGACTATTTTCAACAATATCGTAAATCATTGAAATAACTAACGTAAATCCCATAGCTCTGAGTAAGTCTTCAATTCCTGTGTGAAGAATCAATATCCACCAAATTAAATCTGTATTGTTTTCAGGAAAAAGAGTCATTGAAGTGTAAGGATCTAATAACCTAAGCGCCAAGGGAATGGGAGCAGTTAGAATTGTTATTACAAAAACTGTTATACATACATTCCTTTTTTCCTGTCCATTTGCGATAGTCGCAGCCAAAATAGCTCCTAAGATTGCACCTACTCCTGAAACAACAGGAAAAAGAGCCAAAACCTCTGGTGTCCATTCCCAAAAAAATTTGTTTATATAGACACCAACACCTGTACTTATTCCAATTTGTAGCCCTAAAAAACTTCCAGAAATAAGCGTTGCGAGCCAAGATTTATTCGAAAAACATTCAAGCAGTTCTTGAAAAAGTTTATTTAATGAAAAGCTTTTTAAAGATTCTGGCTTGTGTAACTCTGGAATGTATTTGTGAGTACTAATGCATGAAGTAAGACCAAAAATAAGAATCATTATTGCTGACGAGAGGCCCAAATACGTATAAGAAACTGGATTCAAGAAAGCCATATCTTTTTTATATTTTTCGGTTTCAGTTAGAAAAAATTCATACATCAAGTAACTAAGAATTATTGCTCCCATAACCCCCATAACATACGACCAGCCTGTTACGAATGTTCTCCTGTCATATCCTTTTGTTAATTCTGGTCCTAATGCTGCTCTGGGAGTTTCATAAAAAGTTAAAGAAATTCTTATTAAAATAACTAAAAATAATAACTTCCAAAAAAGAAAGTTTTGATCCGTTGACGAAGGAATAGAGAATAAAAAATAAAATCCTAATGCTAAGGGAATTAAACTCAAATACACAAAAGGATGTCTTCTTCCCCATTTAGATTTAAATCTATCAGACCAAGCACCAACCAAAGGATCAGATATAGCATCGAAAACCAAAGAAATTCCTAAAGCTGTAGATGCAAGAACAGCGCTGAGACCTAGAACTTGGTTATAGTAAAACAAGATCCATCCACCAAAAATAACAGAATTAATACCTACTGTCCCTGAGCCAAAGGCATACAGTATTAAGTTCAAATTACTTACACCTTTTTCAATTGAATCTTTCACTAAGCTAATATAAATTTAATATTTTATGGGAGAGCTAATATGTCTAGTTTAAAGGATAAAATTGCAATAATCACTGGTGCTGGAAGAGGAATTGGAAAAGAAACTGCCCTTTATTTAGCAAAAAAAGGTGTAAAAGTCTTAGTAAACGATTTGGGTGCAAACCCAGATGGAAGCGGCGAAGAAAAAATAGCTGATGAAGTTGTTAAAGAAATAGTCTCTTCAGGAGGTGAAGCTTTAGCTAATTATGAAAGTGTAGATTCTTATGAAGGTGGCAAAAATATCTTTGACTCAGCTTTAAGCGAATTTGGAGCAGTAGATATACTTGTTAACAATGCTGGAATCCTAAGAGATAAAACATTATTCAATATGGAGGAATCTGATTGGGACGCAATAATGGCTGTTCATCTAAAAGGTCATTTCAATTGCACGCAACCTTTCGTTCGTTATATCAGAGAAACAAATAGACTGAACTGTAAGATAATAAATATGTCATCAGTATCTGGGCTGATAGGAAATTTTGGTCAAACTAATTATGGTGCAGCAAAAGCAGGAATTGCTGGGTTTTCAAGATCACTTTCAATGGAAATGGCTAAATATAAATGTTCTGTTAATACAATTTCTCCTGGAGCTGCAACTAGACTAACTATAGATTTAATGAAAGCAGCTGGTAGAGAGGTAGATGAAAATGACTGGAAGCAGGGTCCACAACAAATTGCTCCAGTGATTGCCTGGCTTAGCTCAGATGAAGCTAATGAAATCACCAACCAAATTTTTCACGTATCACAAGGGAATGTAGGTATTATGCAACAGCCAGCTGTCATTAAGTCTTTCAAAAGTGATGACATTTGGGATCTAGATAAACTCAGTATGATAATTCCAGATTTAGTGGATGCAAAGAAAATGCATGACGAAGAAGTAGAAAAAAAAGGTGAGCCTAGTTAGGCTTCTGATTTATAAATAGACTTTTTAGTTTGCGACAGAACGTTCTTTAACATTGGCATGAAAGTTTCAATTGGTAAAGTATCGTAATCTGGATCAAAAGAATTTTGATCGTAACGTGCACAAAACTCGACGCAGTCTTTCCAATGCTCACTGTCTTTGTATTTATCTCTCATGTGTCTATCAAGACCTAAAAAATGAAAAAAATAATATCCTTGAAAAATTCCGTGATGTTTTAATATCCAAAAATTCTTTTCAGAAATATAAGGTTCCAATAAAGTAGCTGCAAAGTCAGCGTGATTTGCTGGGGCTAAAATATCTCCAATATCATGAAGAAGAGCACACACAACGTATTCCTCGTCTCGACCATCTCTATAAGCTCTTGTAGCGGTTTGCAAGCAATGAGTATATCTATCTACCGCAAATCCGCCATTATCACCTTTAAGCATATCTAAATGCTGAATAATTCTTTCTGGAAGATTTACAGCATGTTCCATTGCAGCCTCAGCAATAGGAATATAATCCTCTGCTGTTCCATTGGTCATTTCTCTAAACTTTGCTACTTTAGTCATATCTTTATTTTATTATACTTTTTTTAAAAAATAACCAAAAAAATACCCTCCCGCAAATCCTGCCATGATGTGCAGTAAAGTTCCTATTGAAGTTCTATTTCCAGCAATTATTTGTGTTTCAAATAAAAGAGCAACAGTTAAAACTAAAATCAAAGCAATACACGTAGATCCAGCAATTGCATACGAAAAAGGTTCTGAGATTAATTTAACATTAAAATATTTTCGAATTACAAAAGTTATTAAAAACGCAATAAAAAATCCCACCAAAAATAATAAGAATAGCGTCACTCCTAAATTGAACCAATCATGAATTAGACTAGCTATGAATAAATTTAAGGTCGTAGGCATGTCAATACTAGTCAACCAAATTGTATAACTTGCGGTTGTTATTGGCACACTCAAAAAAGAAGTGATAATTGCAGCAAATAATAATAAGGACGTAATTCTTATAAATCTCATGCTATATTTTTTTTACTTTAATTAACTGACCGTTTTTTTTATCAGTTATTATCATTAATTCTCCATTAGCTAAAGTTATGATGTTTCTAATCCTCTTGCCAATTTCTTCAAATAAAATTTCTTCGCTTATAACTTCATTTTTTTCATTCAACTCTAATAATCTCACATCTTGATAAACCAAATTGGATATAAAAATTTTATCCTTCCACTCTGGAAAAAGATCTTTTTCATAAATTGTCATGCCAGATGGCGCGATTGAGGGTGTCCAATAGTAAATAGGTTGTTCCATTCCTTCTTTTTCCTTAAACGGTGAAATCAAAGCGCCAGAATAATCAATGCCATGAGTTATTGCAGGCCATCCATAATTTAAGCCCGGTTTAAGAATATTTAATTCATCTCCTCCTCTTGGACCATGTTCATTTTCATAAACTATGCCATCTTTATCTTGAAAAATACCTTGAGGATTTCTGATTCCATAGCTCCAAATTTCAGGTAGTGCGCCCGGTACATTTAAGAAAGGATTATCTTCAGGAATGGATCCATCATCATTTATCCTCAATACTTTTCCAAAGTGATTATCTAAAAACTGTGCAGATTCTCTAAAATCAAATCCATCGCCACTGGTTATCATCAGAGTTCCATCATTAATAAAAAAAAGTTTTGCTCCGAAATGAGCAGGAGCGTTTCTATTGGCTTTTGCTTGAAAGATATTTTCTTTTTCAGTTAATTTAAAATTTTCAATTTTAGCTCTATCCACAAACAATGTATTTAGTTTCTTTTTTTCATCGATATATGCAGAGTATGAAAAATAAATCCAACCATTATTTTCATAATCTGGGTGCAAAACAATATCTGAAAGGCCCCCTTGCCCTCTAAATAAAACTTCTGGTACGTTTGAAATTTCAGTTATTTTAGAGCCATTTTTTGAGATCAATTTTAAATTACCAGGCAGTTCCGTAAGAAGAAATTCTCCACTCGACAGCTCTACCAAACTCCAAGGATGATCCAAACCGTCTACAAGAACTTCTAAGTCATAATTTTTCTCACCTAAAATGTTAATAGACAGAGTAAAAATTGGAATAAAAAATATTTTAAAAAAATTCATACAATCATTTTAATTAAAAATTTATAAAAATATAAATTTTTTGGTTTAGAAAGAAGACAAAAAAGCTTTAATTTGAATTTTGTTATTTAAATTTACACCCTTTACGAGTCCATCAATTAAAGTATTAAGTTCATTTGACATTTCAAATAATTCTAAGAGGCTTTTTGAATTAGCAAGGTAAGTAATATTTTCTTCAAACAAAAGGTTTTTTAATTCGATTTGATTAGTTTTTAAAAAAATTGAATTTCTTATAATTTTTGAAAACCAATTTAACTTTTTTAGTAAATTTGAATCATCCCATTTGGAAGCTATTTTTTCTATATCTTTTGATGAATTACATTTTACTAAATCAGACGAAAAATCTTCTATTTCTTGTCTTGCTTGTTTAATTAAGTCTGAACTTAAATCAGTAAGATTAATATCTTCTAAAAAATTTAATTCTTGAGCATCTACTTTGATATTAATAGATTTCAACCAATTTAATATTTCTTTCTTTGCTGGAGAATGAATTGATACATGATTAAGTCTGCTAAGAAGAGTTGGTTGAAGAAGATAAGGCTTTGAAGAAGTCAAAAAAATATATGTATTTTTTGAAGGCTCTTCTAAAGTTTTTAGTAAAAAATTTTGAGACTCTGCATTCATATTTTCAGCAGAACTAATATGTATTATCTTTGATTTACTTATTAGTGGCGTTTCATGCAGGAAATTGAGAATACCTTTATTTTCTCTATCTTTTCCATTTCCTCTTAGTTGAGAGATTTTTATAACTTTATTCTCATCCTCTGGTTGAATAAATTTAAAATCAGGATGTGTTCTTGACTGAAAAGAGTTACACGACACACATTTTCCACAATGATTAAAAAGTTCAGAGGAGTTGAGACATAAAAGAGATTTAGATAACTCTAAAGAAAAATAAGATTTTCCAATACCTGATTTACCAGAAAATAATTGAGAGTGCGCTAACTTATCAGTATAAAAATAATCTAAATATTTTTTTAACCAGGGATACTTAATATTAACCACTTATTCTGCTCTTTATTAAATTGACAGCCTTTTTAAATAATTCTTCTTCTGAAATTGAAGAATCAAATAAAACTATTCTTGCGCTATCATTTTTTGCTAAATCTAAATAAGATCTTCGAACATTTTCATGGAAATTTAAATCTTCTTTTTCAAATCTATCTAATTTATTTCTTTTTCTAGCTCTGCTCAATCCAATTTGAACAGGCACATCTAACAAAATTGTTAAATCTGGAATTGGAAAGTCTAACGCCTTAAACATTTTTTTGATGATTTTTTTATCAAGATTCCTGCCGCTTCCTTGATAAGCGAGGGTTGAATCTAAATATCTATCACAAAAAATTAATTTATTTTTTTGAAGGTTTGGTCGTATTATTTTTTGAACATGTTCTGCTCTATCTGCCAAAAGAAGCAATAATTCTGATGTTGGGTCAAAAGAATATTTGGGATTTAATAAAATTTTTCTAATCTCTTTTCCTAAATCGGTTCCACCTGGCTCTTTTGAAAAAAAGGCTTCTAGCTTGCTGCTTTTAAAATATTTTTTTAATTGCGCTATCAAAGATGATTTGCCTGAGCCTTCTATACCTTCAAAAGTAATAAACATTATTAGTTAAGTTGATATTTTTTTATTGCTTCGACATGTTCAGAATAACTTTTTGAAAATTGGTGAGCGCATTTACCCTTGCTCACAAAATATAGATATTCACTATGCGTGGGATTTGCTGCAGCAATCAGAGACGATTTAGATGGTGTTGAAATAGGTTTAGGGGGCAATCCATAGTTAGTGTAACTGTTGAAAGGCGTACTTTTTCTAAGATCATTTTTAGTCAAATTACCATTAAAATTTTCAATACCATAAATAACTGTTGAGTCTATTTGTAATTTCATTCCTTTCTCTAGTCTATTATAAATAATCCCTGATATTAAGCTTCTCTCATTGGGGCACGATTCTTTTTCTAGGATAGACGCAATCGTAATTAAATCGTAAACATCTTTGACTATGTTATTTTCTTTAATTTTTTCAAATTGTTCTGTAGCTATTAACAATTGAGTATTAAAAGCTTCGTTTAATAATTCATTTATATTTTCACCCAATTCAAAATAATAAGTATTTGGATGAAACATTCCTTCTAGTTCACATTCTTCAAGGCCCTTATAAATACAAAAAGAATTTTGTTCTTTATCAGATAAAAATTGTGACAATATTGAGCCCTCCGGAATATAGAAAGATCTATAATAAATTTTTCCTTTTGCTAAATTCATAGAAAAAGAAAACAAATCAGAACCTTTATCTATTAAATACTCCCCTTTTCTTAAAGATTTATCTGCTCCTGAAGTATAAAAATAAAAATCAATAAGAAATGGAATGGTAATCTTCAGATCATCTAACCTATTTTTTATTATGCTGAAGGATTCACCATCTTTAATTAAAAAAATGTGATTTTGAGCAACATTAAAGTTTTTGTTTGTTAAAAAAAGAAAAGCTGAAAAAAAATAGATAAAGAAAAAAAATATTAATGAACGCACTTAACAGTATTCACTAAAAATTAACGATACATTTGTGCCGCCAAAACCAAAAGTATTATTCATTACTGATTTTATATTCCTTTCTTCAGATTGATTAGCAACTAAATGTAGATTTGCCTCATTATCTGGAGAATTTAAATTTATTGTTGGTGGGACGATATTATTATTGATAGAGCAAATGCTAAATATAGATTCAATTGCACCAGCGGCTCCTAACAAATGACCAGTCATAGATTTTGTAGAACTAACTAAAATAGAGTCAGCACTATTTTTGAAAACTTCTTTAATTGCCATTGATTCAACAACATCTCCGAGGGGTGTAGATGTTCCATGGGCATTGATGTGCTCGATATCTGATATGTCAAGCTGGCTATCTTTTAAAGCATTTGTCATTGCAAGCTTGGCTCCTATTCCGTCTTCAGCAGGCGCAGTAATATGGTAAGCATCGTCACTTTGACCGAATCCAGTAACCTCAGCGTAGATTTTTGCTGATCTCTTCCTGGCAGCTTCTAATTCTTCAAGAATAAGAACACCTGCGCCTTCTCCAAGAACAAATCCATCTCTTCCTTTATCCCAAGGACGACTGGCTTCTTCAGGAGAATCATTCCTCGTTGACAATGCTTTAGCAGCATTAAATCCAGCCATCCCAAGAGGTGAGATAGCAGCCTCAGCTCCACCAGCAACCATAACGTCTGCATCTCCATAAGAGATACTCCGAGCTGAATAGCCGATGCTGTGTCCTGCAGAAGAGCAAGCAGATACCATAGATAAATTTGGTCCTTTAAAGCCATATTTGATAGCTATGTTTCCTGATGCCATATTTATAATAGAACCAGGTACAAAAAATGGAGAAATTCTTCTAGGTCCCTTTTCTTTCAGAATAATGGCATTTTCTTCTATGGTAGAAAGTCCACCAATACCAGAACTAACTGATACTCCAATATTTTCTAATTCATAAGAATCTAAAAAACCAGAATCATTGATGGCCTCGATTGCAGCGGCTGTGCCATATTGAATAAATAAATCAGTTCTTCTCGCTTCTTTTGGATCAATACAATCTAAATCTTCAAAACCCTTTACGGTAGCCGCAAATTTAGTAAGAAAATTTTCAGTATCAAAATTTGAAATTAATACAGCTCCGCTCTTACCCTCAATCGCATTTTGCCATGATGTTTTCGCAGAATTTCCTAAAGGACTAATAAGTCCTAGGCCAGTGACAACGACTCGCCTTTTTTGATCCATTTAAGTTTTAAGATGCAGAATCAATATAATCTACTGCATCTTGAACAGTAGAAATTTTTTCAGCCTCTTCATCAGGGATTTCTATTTCGAATTCTTCTTCAAAAGCCATGACAAGTTCCACTGTATCCAAAGAGTCAGCTCCTAGATCATCAATAAATGATGCGCCGGTGGTTACTTCTTCCTCACCAACTCCAAGTTGTTCGCAAACAATTCTTTTTACTCTATCTTCAGTACTGCTCATATCAAACTCTCCATTAAAACTATGCAATTATATACCAATCTAGAAAAAAATCTTTCTAGAAATTTTTTTACATAAATAAGCCACCATTTATGTGTACAGTTTGTCCAGTAATATAATTTGCCTCATCTGAGGCTAAAAACTTAACAAGACTAGCAATTTCTTCAGGTTTTCCTAGTCTTTGTAAAGGGATCTCGCTTTTAACAACGCTAAGGTATTCTTGATCTAAATCTTTCAACATATCTGTTTCAATAAAACCTGGTGCAACGCAATTAACGGTTATATTCTTACTTCCAACCTCTCTAGCTAAAGTTTTTGACATCGCCTCTATACCAGCTTTGGCAGCTACATAGTTTGATTGTCCTTTATTACCAAGTGCAGCAGCAGCAGATGAAATATTGATAATCCTGCCCCATTTGTTCTTTAACATACCTCTTAAAAAGTTTTTCATCAGTTTAAACTGACCTGTTAAATGAACGTTCAAAACTTCTGCCCAATCTTGCTCAGACATCCTTAACATAAGATTATCTCTAGCTATGCCTGCATTATTCACTAAAATATCTGGGCTTAAGCCCTCTTCTTTCATATTTTTAAAGAAGTTTTCAATAGAATTAGTGTTATTTAAATCTAATTCTAATGCGTGGCCAGAGATATTATTGTCGCTGAACTTTTTTTTAATCATTTCTATTCCATTTGATGATGTCGCAGTGCCAATCGGAATAAATTCGTCATTTAGAAAAAACTCAAGTATAGAATTGCCTATACCCCTCGAAGAACCAGTAACTAATACTTTTTTTTTGGACACTTTACTCGGGAGACGCCTCAGTATCTCTTTCTTTCACTTTTACTTCCATAACCTTTTTGCCTTTGTAAAAACCATCTTCAGTCATGTGGTGTCGTAAGTGTCTTTCTCCAGTAGTTTGATCGGTTGAAAGTGTAGGAGATTTAAGGGCATTATGAGATCTTCTTGCCCCTCTTCTCGATCTTGAAACTTTACTTTTTTGAACAGCCATAATAATTAGAAATGGATTCTAGGTTAAAAATGAATTTGATTCACTATTTTTTATCATTTTTTTAAATTCTTTTGGATCTTTGGAGGATACTTTTAAATTTAAATCTTTAATTTCTATAAGACTAGAATGCAAATACATTCTATTAAGGCCATGCCTTAAAAATTTTTTATCTTTTTCTTTGTTGCCATATTTTATATCTCCAACGATTGGGAAGTCGTTTGAAGAGGTATGCACTCTAATTTGATGCGTTCTTCCTGTTATTAAATTACATGATAATTTTGTAAAAAATTTACTTTTTTCAATAATTTGAAATTCTGTAATTGAATTCTTTCCATTTTCAGAAACCTTAACCATTTTTTCACCTGAAATAGTTATGTTTTTTTCTAACTTATTTTCTATAAATATTCGATCTTTAGGCCATTGTCCATGAACTAATGCAATATATTTTTTTTTAATTTTTCTTTCTCTTATTAACGAATTACAAGTTCTTAAAAATTTTTGTTTTTTTGATATTAACTGACATCCAGATGTATTTTTATCTAACCTATGAACTAACTTGCAATTTCTGTATTCTTTTCCAAAGTTTCTTACAGCTTCTATAAGACCAATGGATATTCCGCTTCCACCATGAGAAGCAATCCCAAAGGGTTTATCAATAACAAGGCAGTTATTGTCTTCGAAGATAATGTTATTTTGTAATATTTTAATAAGGGATATTGAGGGAACTTTATCAGACCTAATTGGCAAATTTAAAGGTGGAATTCTTATCAAATCATCTTTAGAAATTTTGTAGGATACCTTCTTCCTTAGGCTATTTACCCTGACTTCTCCTTTTCTAATTATTGAATAAATCTTTGATTTTGGAATGCCTTTAAGAAAATTCAAAAGAAAGTTATCCAATCTTTGTCCAGTATGATCATTGTCAACAATTATCTTTTGAACTTTATTAGATTCTGTTTTCATAAAAAGATTTGATTCTATACCTTAAAGACATATAAAATAAGTTTTTCTAATTTGAATCGCAATATTAAGTAAGACGTGAAAAAGTTCATCTTAGATATTTTAAATTAATAAGCTTTAAATATAATTTTTAGTTTCTAAACCATAGGTAGCAAAGGCGTAAAACCTACTTTATAGAAACATTTCTTGCAGAGATTAACTCTGTCAATCATATTTATTGCGTTATGGAGATGTCCAATGAAAAGGATGCTAATTAATGCTACTCAGCCAGAAGAACTAAGAATTGCTGTTACTGAAGGTAACACCCTGTTTGACTTAGATATAGAAAATATTGCTGAGATACGAAGAAAAGGGAATATTTATAAAGGAAGAGTTAGTAGAGTAGAACCTAGTTTAGGAGCAGCATTTGTTGATTTTGGTGCTGAAAGACATGGTTTTCTACCTTTTAAAGAAATTGCTCCTCAGTTTTTACCCAAGAATAAAAAAAACAACGAGCGTTTTTCTATAAAAGATTGCTTAACAAAAGATCAAGAGATAATTGTTCAAGTTGAGAAAGATGAGAGAGGCAGCAAAGGAGCTGCATTAACAACAATTATAAGTTTAGCTGGAAGATTTTTAGTTTTAATGCCAAATAATTCTAGAGCCTCAGGAATTTCAAGAAGGCTTGACCCTACCGAAAGAGAGAAATTAAAAGCAAAAGTTGAAGCATTGAATGCTCCAAAAGAAATGGGAGTAATTGTTAGAACTGCTGGCGAAGGGAAAGACCCTGAAGAACTTAAATGGGATTTGCAATATTTATTGAAAGTTTGGGATGCTATTACTGAAGCTAATGTATTAAAAAAATCTCCATTTTTAATTTATAAAGAAGATGACATTATCATCAGAACTTTAAGAGATTATCTAAGAGAAGATATCGAAGAAATATGGATAGACACTAAAGAGGCATTTGAACAGGCAGAAGAGTTTGTAGAAAGAGTCATGCCTGATCAATTAAAAATGTTAAATAGGTATGAAAATACTTTACCCCTCTTCACTAGATATCAAATTGAATCACAAATAGAAACAGCATATCAAAGAGAAGTTAAATTAGAGTCTGGCGGATCAATTGTCATAGACGATACAGAAGCTCTAGTTGCTATTGATATTAATTCATCTCAAGCCACGTCAGGAAAAGATATTGAAGAAACAGCAACTAACACAAATCTTGAAGCATGTAGAGAAATTGCTAGACAGTTTAAATTGAGGGACATAGGTGGATTAGTAGTTATAGACTTTATAGACATGATGAAATTAGAAAATAAGAGAGCTGTAGAAGACGAGATGAGAAAAGCTTTATCTAATGATAGAGCTAGAGTTCAAATAGGAAGAATTTCTAAATTTGGTTTACTTGAGTTATCCAGACAAAGACTAAGATCATCTCTATCTGAAAGATGGACTCAAGACGTAAATACTTTATCTACTTCAGTTTTAAGGCTGATAGAAGAGGAAACTAGTAAACAAAACACAAGTGAAGTAAGAGCAATTGTATCCCCAGATATGTCCTCCTTGCTTCTTAACGAGAGAAGGATTCGACTTAATGATATTGAGGCTAGATCAAATATAAAAGTTGTTGTAATTTCAGATGCTACAAGGCCTGACTCAAGATTTGAAGTACTAAGAATAAAAGATGGGAAGGTGGTTGATCCTGATAAAAGTAAGTCATCATTATCTGCTGCAGAACAATTTGAAAAGAAAAAGAAGAAAATATTCAAAAAAGAAGAAGCTGCAGTCAACATAAAACCTTCTGCAAGACCTAAAAAAGGGATTATTTCAAAAATTGTAGGTATGTTCTCTTCAAAACAGCCAAAAAAAATTAAGGTTAAAACCCCTCCAAAAAACTTTAAGAGAAAAAATAACAGAAAAACTTATCCAAAAAAGGTAAGCAAAAACCAGAGCATAAAAAAAAGAGATTTTGGGAGTAAACAAAATAAAAAAGAGGTTAAGGCTAAAAATACTGAAATTAAACAAACTCAAAGACCAAAAAAATTAAGTAGGCCTAAAAAAGATGAAAAGAGCTTTTCAGAAAACAGAAAAGATCTCAAAGAGAAACAAATTAATAAGATTAAAAATTTAAAAGAAAAAGAGTTAAATAAAAATGATAAGACTGAAGAAACAAAAAATATCAGCAATAAAGAGGATATAAAACCAAAAAAACTTAGTAGGCCAAAAACTGAGAAACCCCTCAGCACCGAAGAAAAGAAGCAATCATTCGAAAATAAAAAATCTAATTCGAATGAAAGAGCTTCAAATGATCCTAGAAATAATTCTACTTAAATCTATTCTTATATGCTTCAATCAATTTTCCGGAGATTGAAACATTTGAAGGGGGAACATTAGGCAAATTATTTACGTTAAACCAGTTTGCTTGATCAATCTCAACTTTGTCGGGAATGATTTTTCCTGATTTATATTCTGCAAAATATCCAAGCATTAGTTGACTAGGAAAAGGCCAAGTTTGACTTCCAAAATAATTTATATTGCCTACCTCCACCCCAACCTCTTCAATTACTTCTCTTTTCAGAGCCTCTTCAACTGATTCTCCGGGCTCTATAAAACCGGCAAGAGTACTGTAGAAGTTTTCTGGAAAATTGATGTTATGAGCTAATAGTACTTCGTTTTCTTTGTGAATCAATGTTATGACACATGGAGCTATTCGAGGATATACAGGATCAGCATCACATTTTGTGCATATCATTGCTCTTTCTTTTTGTTCCTCTTTGAGCGGAGAGCCACATTGTCCACAAAATTTATTTGATTTTGACCAATTAATTATTTGTAAAGCTCTTGATATTGCACCAAATAACTCATCAGGAACCCTTCCGAATAAAGCTCTAAGATTTAAAAATTCATGATTTTCTAATATACATTCAGTTTTTTTTACAGAAATTACATAGCAAGGGTTCTCGTCTAAATAACCAAGAAAATGTTTTTCGTTGACATCTAATCCTGACCATTTAAGCTCATCGTTTGAAATAGGTCTTATGAATTGCTCGTTTGAAAAAATTAACAAAGAATCATTATCGATCACAAAGAACTTTGACTCTTTGTTATCTTTTTCAATAAAATTACTGGGTCTAAAATTTATCAATATATTTTTCCATGCTTTTAAACTTTTATAACAACTTCCTTGGAGAATCTCCCAAATGGTATAAGAATTTAATAATTCTTTTTTTAGTCTCTAATCCTCTAATATACATCTTTTTGATTAACATTGGTTCTGAAGCCGGCTTCATTATGGGGTGGATTATTTTAGCTCAATTCATTCTAACTCTTGCAATGGCTCTGAATTGTTACCCTCTTCAACCAGGAGGGTTAATTGCAATCCAATCGGTTTTGATGGGTCTTACCAACACAAAAAATATATATCATGAAGTAGAATTAAATTTAAAAGTTATCTTGCTGCTTGTGTTTATGGTTGCAGGAATATATTTCATGAAGGATTTCCTTCTATATATTTTTACAAAACTTTTAGTTAACGTCAGAAACAAAAGGACTTTATCTGTTTTATTTGTGATAAGTGCAGCAGTGTTATCAGCTTTTTTAGATGCTCTCACAGTAACTGCTGTTTTAATAGCAGTAGCAGTTGGATTTTATTATGTTTTTCAAGAAGCTAAAAAATCTGAATCTGATCTAGATCAGTTCAAAGCATTTCTGAGAAATTTGCTTATGCATGGAGCAGTTGGTACTGCATTGGGAGGAGTAAGCACTATTGTAGGGGAACCCCAAAATTTACTAATAGGATCTATTGCTGGATGGGATTTTCTAGAGTTTTTTATTCAAATGCTTCCGATTTCACTACCAGTTTTCATTTTCGGACTCTTAACTTGTTATTTTATAGAAAAATTTAAATTATTTGGATACGGCGCTGAACTCTCAGATGAATTGAGATTAGTTATTGAAAATTTTGGACATGAAGAAGATAAAAAAAGAACCTCTAATGATAAAGCTAAATTATTTGTTCAACTTGCAGTTGTGATTATTTTAATTTTATCGCTGGCTTTCAATTTAGCTGCAGTAGGCTTAATAGGATTGATGGTTATTGTTCTCTTAACTGCCTTCAATGGCATCATTAAAGAACATGACCTTGGGAAGGCTTTTGAAGAAGCTTTGCCTTTTACAGCTTTATTGGTAGTTTTTTTTGTGATAGTTGCTGTAATTCATGATCAACATTTATTTTCTCCTGTAATAGGTTATGTTCTTACTTTAAATTTTGACTTACAAGTTCCAATGTTTTTTCTTGCTAACGGGGTACTTTCAATGATCAGTGATAATGTATTTGTTGCAACGATTTATATTAGTGAAGTAAAAGAAGCATTAGATACTGGTTTGATAAATAGAGAACAATTTGATTTATTGGCTATTGCTATAAATACTGGAACTAACCTTCCAAGTGTTGCAACGCCAAATGGTCAAGCTGCATTCTTATTTTTGTTAACTTCATCAATTGCCCCTCTGATTGGTCTTTCTTATTTTAGAATGGTTCTTCTGGCTTTACCTTATACGATTGTTTTGACAGTAATTGGATTATTCTCGGTAATTTATTTTTTATAATTTATGGATAGATCTTTTTGTATAGCCCCTATGATGGCTAGAACAGATAAACATTTTAGATATTTAGTGAGACAACTTACTAAGAAAGCTGTTCTTTTTACTGAAATGATTCATACCAACTCTATTTTATTTGGAAATAGAAATAAGTTAGATGATTACTTTCAAATAGAAAATCCAATAGTCTTACAATTAGGTGGAAATGATCCAGAGTCATTATCAAAAGTCTGTCAAATGGCCGAAAATTACAACTACGACGAAATAAATTTAAATCTTGGCTGCCCAAGTCCAAAAGTCAAAAGTGGCAATTTTGGAGCTGCCCTTATGAATCATCCTGAAATAGTAAAAAGGTGTTTAGTAGCAATGAAAGAAAACTCATCTAAAACTATTTCTGTGAAAATAAGATTAGGGATAAATGACAATGATATTGATGAAAGTTTAGACGATTTTATTTATCAGCTTTCAGAAACAGGTATAAAAGTTTTTTATGTTCATGCTAGAAAAGCAATTTTAGATAAATTAAGCCCTAAAGATAACAGAGAAATACCCCCATTAAATTATGCAAGAGTAAAAAAATTAAAAAAGGATTTTCCTAATTTAGAAATAATTATCAATGGAGGAATAATTGACTACTTTAATCAAAAAAAAGAGTTTTCTGAATTAGATGGAATCATGATAGGAAGAGAAGCCTATTCTTACCCAAGAAAATTAAAAAATATTGATTCAAATTTTTATGGTATTGCAGACGCTAATAGATCTCTATCTGATATTACAAAAAATATGTTTGATTATTTTGAAACTTTAGATAATCAGAATGATATAAAGAAAGGATTAATACACATGCATGGCCTTTATAATGGTCTTAAGAATGCAAAAAAAATAAGAATTCTTCTTTCTAATTCTTGCTACTTTAAGCCAGCAAAAAATGAGATCATTGATCTTATAAATGATAATTTTAAAAATGTAGCATGAAGAATTTCTTTAAAGGCTTTTTTAATAAGACAGTAAGTCAAGAACCTGCAACTTCTAACTCAGTTTTGTTATCTGCAATTTCACTTATGATAGAGGTCAGTCTAGCTGATGAAATAATGGATATATCTGAACTTGAAACCTTAAAAAAAGTCTTACTAAATGAGTTTGAGGTTAAAGAAAATGATCTAGAGAATTTGATATCAGATGCAAAAAAAAATCAAAACTCATCAACTTCTTTATACGAATTTACTAGAAAAATTAATGACGAATACGAATTCGATGATAAAAAGAATTTAATTTTATCGATGTGGAAAATTGCTTATGCTGATGGAAATATTGATAAATATGAAGAATATGTAATTAGAAAAGTTTCAGACTTAATATATATATCTCATCCAGATTTTATTGAATCAAAGCAAAAAGCAAAAAGAGAATATGAAAATAGAAAAACCTGAATCAGTTGGTCTTTCATCAAAAAGATTGAAAGATTTTGACAAAATGCTTATGGAAAAATACGTTGGTCCTGAAAAATTAGCTGGAACACAGACTCTAGTTGCTAGAAAAGGATCGATTGTTCATTTTCATTCTCAAGGAAAGAGAGATCTAGAAAATGATTTGCCTATAGATGAAAATACTCTCTTTAGAATTTATTCAATGACTAAACCTGTTACTGGTGTGGCTTTGATGCAACTTTTTGAGAAAGGTTTTTTTCAATTATCAGATCCTGTATCAAAATTTCTTCCTGAATTTGATAATCAACAAGTTTATGTTTCGGGTTCTTACCCTCTCTTTATGACGGAACCAGTGAAAAGACCAATGGTTATTCGCGATTTATTAACTCATACTTCTGGGCTAAGTTATAGTATAAATTTTAGGTCTCATGTTGACGATGCTTATCGTAAAATCTTTAAAATATCTGATCCAACAAAAGCATTAGTTTCTAAAGAAAAAGTTGATTTGGAAGAATTTACAAAACGAATCGCATCTCTTCCATTAGAATTTAGTCCAGGCGAACAATGGCTTTACAGCGTTTCAATAGACGTTTGTGCCAGATTGGTTGAGGTTATTTCTGGAAAAAAAATTGATCAATATTTTGAAGATTACATTTTTAAACCTTTAAAAATGGAAAAAACTAGTTTCTATGTTCAAGAAAAAGACCTTAAAGATTTAGCAGTCTGCTATCACAGAGATGAAAACAAAAAAATTACAATTCATGATCCTGGTGATACAAAAAGTAGATATTCTGCTCCAAGAGACTTTAATGGCGGTGGAAGTGGGTTGATTAGTAATGCAAAAGAATATTACAGGTTTCTTCAAATGCTTCTCAATGGAGGCGAATTAGAAGGTGAAAGAATTCTATCAAGAAAAACAATCGAGTTAATGACTTTAAATCATTTACCGGATAATCAAACAATGGCTGATATGGGCTCTAGTGGAAGTTTTAGTGAAGTTAGATATCATGGAATGGGATATGGTCTTAGCATGGCAGTAACAACTGATCCTGCTGCAAGCCAAAGTCCTTTAAGCAAAGGAAGTTATAATTGGGGAGGTATGGCGAGTACTTATTTTTGGATTGACCCTAAAGAAGATTTATTAGCAATATTCATGACACAATTTATTCCTAGTGATGCTTTTCCTCTTCGACCTCAGATGGCCACAATGGTATATGGTTCGTTTATTGATTAATCAAAATCATCGTCAAATAGAGATTCTTCCAGTTCTCCGTCTCTAATTTCATATTCTCTTCTTTGCAGATATGCATCTCTATAAAAACTATATTGGTCATTTCCACTGAGATCAGAAATTCCAAGTAGGCCAGCTCTCAAATTAATAAGAGAAAAACCGTTAAGGGCTAAATCTGATTTACTGTCTTCGAGTCTTATTAAATCGGGTCTTAAATAATAATTAGGCACGAGCGAAATACCATCCCTAATCGAAGAAGGCCCAAAAAACGGAATGACAACATAAGCTCCACTTTCAATACCCAAACTACCTAAAGACTGACCAAAATCTTCATTTCTCTCTGGAATTCCAAATTCCGATGCAACATCAAAAAGTCCAAAAATACCCACAGTAGAATTTAAAACAAACCTAGAAGATTCAGATACGAAACCCAAAGGTTTTAGTTGCATTAAATTATTAGCAGCAGATACAGGAGTCCCTAAATTATCAAATAAATTCGAAAAACCGATTTGAACAAAATCTGGAATTATAAAATCATAGGTTTCTGCAATTGGTCTTATAACCCAATCATCCAATGTCATATTAAAAGCATGCGTCTTTCTATTAAAACTTTCGAACGGATCAGAGTTGTCTTTCTCTGATGAGAATGATGATTGAGAGAAGATTAAGAATATTATTAAAGATAAACGAAACATAATATTTGTTTTTTTTCCATTACAATAACCTTTTATAACATGTCTAAACAACTAATAATTACTTCTGCACTACCATATGCTAATGGTCCCCTTCACTTTGGACATTTATTAGAACATATTCAAACAGACATCTGGGTAAGAACAAATAGGCTCTTGAAAGAAAAATGCATTTATCTTTGCGCTAGCGATGCTCATGGCACACCGATCATGATGAAGGCGGAATCAGAAAAAATAAAGCCTGAGGATCTAGTAAAACAATTCACGAAACAACATGAAAAAACTCTTAAAGGGTTTCACATAAATCATGACAATTATTACACCACTCATAGTAATGAAAATAAGAAATATAGTGAATTAATCTTCTTAAGATCTCAAAAAAATAATTTAATAATAAATAAAATTATTGAGCAATTTTATGACGAATCCAAAGGATTGTTTCTTGCTGACAGATACGTTCAAGGTGCATGCCCCTCTTGTGGAGCAAAACATCAATACGGGGATAATTGTGAAGAATGTGGCGCTAAATATGAAGCTACAGATTTAATTGATCCAATATCTATATTTAGTGGTGAAACTCCGTCAATAAAAGAAAGTGAGCATCTATTTTTTAATTTGTCTAAACAAGAGAAAAAATTAATTAAATGGATTGAGAAAACTGACCTTCAGGATGGAGTTAAAAATAAACTAAAAGAGTGGTTTGAAGATGGTTTGAAGCCATGGGATATTAGCAGAGACGAACCATATTTTGGCTTTTCTATTCCTGGTTTTCCAAAAAAATATTTTTATGTATGGCTTGATGCGCCTATTGGTTATATTGCAATTTTAGATAACTTTTTATCAAAAAAATCTTCTTCTGTTTCTGCAGAAGAATTATGGAATGAATCAGAAATTTATCATTTTATAGGAAAAGATATTATGAATTTTCATACTTTATTTTGGCCCGCCCTTTTGGATGGTTCTGATTTTAAAAAGCCTTCAAATGTATTTGTTCATGGTTTTATGACACTCAATGGTAAAAAAATGTCTAAATCAAAAGGTAATTTTCTTTTGATAGACGATTATTTAAATATATTGAATCCAGATTATATGAGATATTTTTTGGCTTCAAAATTATCAAACGGTATTGATGATTTAGATTTAGATCTATTAGATTTTCAAAAAAAAGTTAATACAGATTTAGTCGGCAAATTTGTAAACATCGCAAGTAGAAGTCAAGGTTTCTTAAAAGAGTTTAATAATGTTCTTTCCAATGATTTAGATGAAGGAATTATAGGTAAATTTTCAAATAAGAAAGATGAAATTTTTAGTCACTACTTAAATAGAAATTACTCGAAAGCCTTGAAAGAGATCATGAGTCTTGCAGATAAAGCAAATCAGTACATCGACTCTGAAAAACCTTGGATACTTAATAAAGAATCTAGTAATAAAGAAAAAGTTCGAAAAATTGCTTCTACGGCAATTAATTTATTTAAGATTTTAAATCTATACTTAGAGCCAGTTATTCCAGAAACTTCAGAAAAGATTAAAAAATATTTAAAATGTGAAGATTCTATCGATAATATTTCTTCTTATATGAAAAATCATGAAATAGATTCTTTCAATCCTTTAATATTAAGAATAGAAGACGAAAAAATAGAGAAATTAATGGAAATAAGCAAAAATGGATGAAATAGAAATAGAAGATTTTATAAAAGTTAATTTAAGAGTAGCTAAAGTAGAAAGCGCTGAACCTGTCGAAAATGCAGATAAACTAGTAAAATTATTTTTAGATTTAGGATCGCTGGGAAAAAGACAAGTTTTTGCAGGTATAAAAAAATACTATGATCCCTCTAACCTAATAGGGAAGCTTGTTATTTGCGTTGCAAACTTAAAACCTCGAAAAATGAGATTTGGCCTCTCTGAGGGAATGATTTTAGCTGCAAGTGATGACGAGTCTGGAGTGTTTATTGTCTCTCCCGACAAAGGGTCCTTGCCTGGAATGAGAGTTACCTAAATTATGAAATTAATTGAAACTGACATTGTAATAATTGGAGCCGGGCCTGTTGGTTTATTTACAGTTTTTGAAGCTGGCTTGTTGGGTCTCAACTGTCATCTAATTGACAACTTAGATAAAGTAGGTGGTCAATGCATCGAGCTATATCCTGAAAAACCAATTTATGATATTCCTGGAGTAGCCAATCAGACAGGAAAAGAGCACATAGAAGCTCTGCTTAAGCAAATAGAGCCCTTTGATTATAAAGTCCATCTAAATCAGAGAGTTAATGAAATTACTGAGTTTGAAGGTTCTTGGAAATTAAAAACAAGCGAAGGTCAAGAGTTTAAAACCAAAAATATTTTTATAGCTGCTGGGGCTGGCTCTTTTGAACCTAGAAAACCTCCTGTGATGGATCCGGATAGATTTTTAGGCAAAGGAACTAATTATGCTGTAAAAGACAAATCTATTTATAAAGATAAAGAGATAGCTATTTTTGGGGGTGGAGATAGCGCTCTTGATTGGTCAGTGGAATTAGCAAAAATTGCAAAGAAAATTTATCTTATTCATAGGCGAGATGAATTTAGAGGCGCACAGCATACTGAAAAGAAAATGAGAAAATTGGTTGAAGAGGAAAAAATTATTCTTAAGGTGCCTTATGTGATTAAGGAAATAAATGGTGATAAAGTTTTTTCTGGTGTTGATCTATTGCATTTTGAAACAAAGGAAATTGAAACAATTGAATGTGATGAATCCATTTTCTTTTTTGGCTTAAATAAACAACTCGGTCCAATACATGATTGGGGAGTTGCTCTAGAAAATAATAAAATTTTAGTAAATACAAAAAATTTTGAGACAGATAAGCCAGGTATATTTGCAGTGGGTGATATTAATCACTACCCTGGCAAACTAGATTTAATTCTTTGTGGCTTTCATGAAACCACCCTTGCAGTTCAAGAAGCATTTAAAAGAATAAATCCAGGCGAAAGAGTTCCCTTCGGTTACACCACTTCAAATAAGGGTTTGCAAGAAAAATTAAAAGTTAATAAGTAGTCATATGAAAGCACTTTTATTTCCTGGACAAGGTGTTCAAAAAGTTGGGATGTTGAATTTTCTTTTAGAATCGGATGTGGAAACAAGAAATTTGTTCGCTCAAACATCTGATGTCTTAGATTTTGATCTAATTGAGTTGATCAAAACAGGTCCAGATCAAAAACTAAATCTTACCGAATATGCTCAGCCAGCAATACTTGCTACTAGTGTAGCTATTGCGAGAAAAAAAGCCACAGACTTAGATTTCTCCTATACTGCTGGACTTTCTTTAGGTGAATATTCTGCATTAGTCTATGCAGAATGCATTAACTTTAATGATGCTATAAGACTTGTAAATTATAGAGGAAAACTAATGCAGGATGCCGTACCAGAAGGAACAGCTGGAATGTTGGTTGTTATGAATATGCCCTTATCTGAAGTAAAAGAAATGATAGATTCTGTTAATGCTTCAGGAGAAGTTATAGATTTTTCAACAGATAATGCTGAGGGAGTCTCTGTTCTAGCTGGTACAAATTCGGCGATTAAAGCTACTATTAAGCATATTGACGAAGGTAATTACAAGCGCGTGAAGACACAATTAATTCAAATGTCGGTACCTTCTCATTGTTCTCTATTAGAAAGTGCTCAAACAGAATTAGGAAAACTTTTAAATGAAGTTGAATTTAATTCACCAACAATTCCTTTGATTCCAAATGTTTTGGCTCAGCCCACTACTGATACTGATGAAATTAAAGAAGCCCTTCTTAAGCAACTTTGTAGCACAGTAAGATGGAGGGAAACCTTAGAATATTTATTAAAAAATAATATCAAGGAAATTTATGATTCTGGTCCAGAAAAAACAATAATTAGTATGGCTCGTAAATTAAAAGATATTGAAAAAATAAGCCTTATAGAAATTTAATTGATGATAAGAATAATTTTTCTCCTATTTACAATTTTTGTCGCTTATGGTCTTACCTTAATGATCCGCTATTTATTCAAAGATTTAAATGTAAAGTTTTTTAATTCTATATGGGTTCTAATCACTCTCTTATTATTGGGTCTGATTTATTTTAATACCAACTTGATTTAAAAATTCTTGGTATATCTTAAAATATTTTCTTTTATATATTTTTTCATTTCTTCGTTACTAAAGCCTCCTTCTTCTTCAAAACTGGCCTTATTTTTATCATATAGAGAATTTTCACTTTTTTTCGACAAGTGAATAACATTTCCTTTAAATAACTTAACTCTTACAACTCCATTCACTGCTCGCGAACAGTCATTAATAAGACTCTGAAGTCTCAAACGTTCATCACTCCACCAAAGCCCCTCATATATCAATGAAGCATAAATTGGAATTAATGAATCTTTTGTTTTAATTGTTTGGCCGATTAAGCATAATGATTCGATTGCCCTTCTTGCCTTAATTAAGATGGTTCCGCCTGGTGTTTCGTAACAGCCTCTAGATTTCATACCAGTTGTTCTAGACTCAACAATGTCTACTCTTCCGATGCCATGCTTACAACCATATTCATTCAACTTACTAAGAATTTTTGCTGGAGAAAGATTTTCTCCATTAATAGAAATTGGGTCACCTCTATAAAATTCAATTTCAATTTCTTCAGGTTCATCACAAGCTTCTTCAAGAGATTTTGTATTGAGCCACATATCTTCAGGTGGAGGAGACGAGAGGTCTTCAAGAACTCCTCCTTCGTATGAAATATGCAAAAGGTTTTCGTCCATAGAAAATGGAGGCTCTTCTGCTTTAGAAGCAGGCATAGGAATTTGATACTTTTTACAATAATCCATCAAATCTGATCTTGATGTCATATCCCATTCTCTCCAAGGAGCTATTACTTTAATATTTTTATTAAGAGCATGGGCACCCATTTCAAATCGAATTTGATCATTTCCTTTTCCAGTTGCTCCATGACTAATAATATTTGTCCCTTCTTGCAAACCTATTTCAACTAATTTTTTTACTATTAGCGGTCTAGCAATAGCGGTTCCAAGAAGATACTCGCCCTCAAACAACGTATTACAACGAAACATTGGAAACACGAAGTCTTTAACAAATTCTTCTGATAAATCATCAATGATTACTTTAGAGGCTCCAAAACTTTTAGCTTTTCTTTCTAAATCATCTGGAATGTCTCCCTGCCCCATATCTGCTGTGTATGTAATAACTTTCAGGTTTTTTTCTTCTTGAAGCCATTTAAGAATGACAGAAGTATCTAAGCCTCCAGAATAAGCAAGTATTACTTTTTTCATAATTTATAAAAGAAAATTAATTAAATTTGTAATCATGTGAATTTTACATTTTTATTTGCCGAAAGTTCATTTCTTTTATAAAAGAAAAATGAAGGATAAATTTTTAAAACTTAATTTGTTTTAGGTGGGCCAAAAAAGTGATCGAATGCCTCTCTAGAGGATTTAGAATTTTTAATATCTTTGTAAATATCTTGCCACCCCATGAAAGTAATTTTTATTGGATTGAAGGTATTTACATTTTTTACTAATCCAAACTTTACTATTTCTTTCTCTGCCTCAAAAGTCCCAAAGAATCTATCCCAAATTATAAGAAAGTTTCCGTAATTCTTATCTATATAAATTTCGTTGGCACCATGATGAACTCTATGATGAGAGGGAGTTACAAAAATCCATTCTAAAGGCCCCAAATTTCTTATTATCTGTGTATGGCCAAATATTCCCCATAAAGTACTCAAAACTCCTGCTACAGCAACTATTACTGGATCAAATCCTATTAGAGGTAAAATCATAAAAAATGGAATTTTTGAAATAGGCCCTAACCAAGCTTGTCTAAAGGCAACCGCAAAATTCATTTCTTCGCTTGAGTGATGACTCATATGTACAGCCCATAGAAATCTACTTCTGTGAGAGATTCGATGATAAAAATAATAGATAAAATCAATAAAAATAAAAGTTAAAACCCAGTGGAGCCATATTGGGATAACGGAAATTAAGTCTATTAACTTAAATTGATATAAGAAAAAATGAAATGCCAGTGTCGATCCTTTTATTAAAAGAGAAACTATTATATTTCCTGATAGCAAACCTATAGTTCCTAGAGTGTCATTAGTTTTATAAACACTCATATTTAAATAACTTGAAATTAAAACTTCTAAACCAATAAGGGCAAAAACTATTGGTAAAGCGATCAAATAGATTGAATTTATATCAGCAGTCATAAGGTAAATGATTAAGATTTATTATAAAACTTATAAGATTGGACTTTTATTTTATCTATTTTACCATCTTCTCTAAATGCCTTTAAGGGATTCAATGATAAATCAGGATCAAGTCCCTCTGAAATTCTTCTAATTTGGGAATAAAACCATGATTGAATACCAAAAGCATTAATCGCTTGAATTAATCTAAATGGACTATTAGAAGAAAGCCAACCTGGTCCAATCGATAAAGTTTTTTCAAACTTAGGTAATACATCAATTTCTCTATCAAGTAGTTTTTTTATGGACAATGGATCAGAACATAATGGACGTCCAATACCAATAATTTCACATGCACCCTCATTTATGGCGTTTTCCATTGCTGCTCTAGAACGAAAGCCTCCAGTTACCATTAAAGGTATGTCAATGACTTTTTTAATTTCTTCTGTATAAGCAAGAAAATATGCTTCTCTAGCTATTGTGCTTTCTTTTCTTGCTTCACTTCTTTTTGGGTTGATGCTAACACTATCTAATCCAAGTAACCTCGGTTGTTCATAAGTACCCCCGGAAATTTCTAACAAATCAATTTTTGCATCACTTAACATAGCAGCTACCTTAGATGAATCTTCTGCACTAAACCCTCCTTTTTGAAAGTCAGCTGAATTTAACTTTACTGATATAGGAAAATTCTCTCCCAATTCTTTCCTGCATCCATTTATGATTCTTAACAAAATCCTAGATCTATTCTCAAGTGACCCACCCCATTGATCTTCCCTTCTATTAATATCAGGTGATAAAAATTCAGACATTAAGTAACCGTGAGCAGAATGAATTTGGATTCCCGTAAAGCCAGTGTCTTGAGCTATTTTTGCAGTAAAAATAAATCTTTCTATGACATCTTCTATTTCTTCATTGCTTAAAGGTTTAGGCGTACCGTATTTTCTTCCAGGGATTTTAAGTCCAATATTTGAAGGTGCAACAGGATTCATATTTAAATCTCCTGGTGTTTGTCTTCCAGCATGACTTATTTGCATCCATAAATTAGTATTGTTTTTTGTTCCAACTTCAGTCCATTTTTTTAATAGATTTAATTGATCTTTGTAATTACTTTTTTCTATAGCAACGTTTCCAGCTGATTCTAAATACCTTTTATCAACTTGGACGTTTCCAGTTAGAACTGTACCCACATTTCCTTCAGCCCATTTTTCATAAAGATTCAAATGTTTTTGATTTACTAAATTATCGCCTTCTGCAATTCTCTCAGTTAGAGCGGATTTACAAATCCTATTTTTTAAAATTACTCCGCATGGTAATGATATTTGTGAATCTAAAATATCATTCATTTTTTAATCTCCTTATAGTTTGTTGGTTCAACGAAATATCTATTGTAATGTGCCAATGAAAGCTCATAAAGTTCCTTTTCAAGGTCTTCTTTCAATATTTCTAAATCTTTTATGGGTGAAATTATCTTTATTCCAAATTGACTCAAGTCTTTAAAACTTTTGCTAGTAAGCTTAACCAGTTCAAACGCTTTGCATAAATCATTCAAATCTTCATGTATTCTTAATCGATATTCAGTGATGCCGTCTGTTAATTTTGAAGAATCTAAAACTTTGATTCGAGACTTCATAATCTGAGTCTTAAGTTTTTCTAGTCTTTGCCAAACCGCTTCTCTCTCGTCAGGAGAGAAGCTATTCCAATTAATAATTTCTTTTGAAAAGCGCTTGCAGCCTCTACAAACATCATCTCCATATGTGGTTGAGCAAATTCCTACACATGGCGTTCTAGTTCTTTTAGACATTGACATAGTTTATAATACTTTTTTTTTTAAAAAAATTTATGCTTGATAATTATTACAAATCAGCTAAAGAAAGGGCTGATATTGGTATACCTCCTCTACCTTTAGATGCAGAACAAACTTCACAATTAGTTGAGTTAATAAAAAATGTTAAAGCTAGAGATGAAGAGTTATTAAATCTTCTTACTGAAAGAGTTCCCGCTGGAGTTGATGATGCTGCTTACATTAAAGCCGCTTTTTTAGCAGATGTTGCAAAAAGAAAAATAGAAACAAAGGTCTTAACTCCTAAGGAGGCAACTTTCTACTTAGGAACAATGCTTGGAGGATACAATGTAGAGCCTTTAATTTCTTTAATAGATGACAAGGAATGTGGTGAAACGGCAATAGAGGCATTGTCAAAGACTCTTTTAGTTTTTGATGCGTTCAACGATATTGCTGAACTTTCAAAAACCTCAAAAAATGCTCTAAAAATTTTAACTTCATGGGCTAATGCAGAATGGTTTACATCAAAGCCTGAGGTTCCAAAAAAAATTGATACCATAATATTCAAAGTTCCTGGTGAAACCAACACAGATGATCTGTCTCCTGCTCCGGATGCTTGGTCAAGACCAGATATTCCCTTACATGCTCTGGCAATGTATAAAATGCCAAGAGAAGGATTATCTGAAAAACCTCTTGAAGAAATTGAAAAGTTAAAAAAATTAGGTTACCCAGTTACTTTAGCTGGCGATGTTGTTGGCACTGGGTCTTCTAGGAAATCTGCTACTAATTCTGTTCTTTGGCATATGGGCGAGGATATTCCTTTTATTCCGAATAAAAAAACAGGAGGTATTTGTATTGGTAGCAAGATTGCTCCGATTTTTTTCAATACTATGCAAGATGCTGGAACTCTAGTATTTGAAGTGGATGTTGATAAGTTAAGTACTGGTGATTTAATAAGTATATATCCTTATGAGGGAGTTATAAAAAATGACAGTTCGGAAATCATAACTTCTTTTAAACTAAAATCTGAAACTTTCTTAGATGAAGTTAGAGCTGGAGGAAGAATTCCCTTGATAATTGGAAGAAGTCTCACAGATAAATCTAGAGAGTTTCTTGGTCTTACGCCTACAGATGTATTTGTCCGACCGGGAATGGATGACGACTCAAATGATGGTTACACTTTAGCTCAAAAAATTGTAGGCAAAGCTTGTGGAGTAGAAGGAATAAGGCCAGGTGTTTACTGTGAGCCTATTATGACAACTGTTGGTTCCCAAGATACTACTGGTCCGATGACTAGAGATGAACTCAAAGAATTAGCTTGTTTAGGATTTTCATCTGATCTTGTGATGCAATCTTTTTGTCATACCGCTGCTTACCCAAAACCAGTAGACATAGAAACTCAACACACCTTGCCTGAATTCATTAAAACTAGAGGAGGAGTTGCGTTAAAACCCGGTGATGGAATTATCCATTCTTGGCTTAATAGAATGTTATTACCTGATACTGTGGGCACCGGAGGAGACTCACATACTCGCTTTCCAATTGGAATAAGTTTTCCTGCGGGATCTGGACTCGTCGCTTTTGGAGCTGCTTTAGGAGTAATTCCTCTTGATATGCCTGAGTCAGTGCTTGTTAAATTTTCTGGAAAGTTGCAGCCAGGTATCACGCTTAGAGATCTCGTAAATGCTATACCTTACGCTGCAATTCAAAGAAATCTTTTGACGGTAGCAAAAGAAGGTAAAAAAAATATTTTTTCTGGAAGATGTTTAGAGATTGAGGGACTTCCTGACCTAAAAATAGAACAAGCTTTTGAATTATCTGATGCCTCTGCGGAGAGATCTGCATCTGGCTGCACAGTTTTATTAGATGAAGCTCCTATTATTGAGTATTTAAATTCAAATATAGTTTTACTTAGATGGCTTATTTCTGAAGGTTATGGAGATGCAAGAACTTTAGAAAGAAGAGCTCAAAAAATGGAAGATTGGATAAAAAATCCTACTCTTTTAAAGCCTGATAAAAGTGCAAAATATGCTGAAGTTATTGAAATAAACTTAGATGAAATTACTGAGCCTCTATTAGCTTGCCCTAATGACCCTGATGATATAAAAACTTTAGGAGAAATTGGGGAAGAAAAAATTGATGAGGTGTTTATAGGATCTTGTATGACCAACATCGGCCACTTTAGGGCGGCTGGAAAATTGTTAGAAAATACAAACAAGCTTCCGACTAGATTATGGATTTCGCCTCCAACGAGAATGGATAAATTTCAACTAGAAGAAGAAGGATTTTACAAAATTTATGAAAATGCAGGAGTAAGAACTGAGATTCCAGGTTGCTCGCTCTGTATGGGAAACCAAGCAAGGGTTGAGCCTAATGCAACAGTAGTTTCAACATCTACAAGAAATTTTCCAAATAGATTGGGAGATGGTGCAAACGTCTATCTCTCATCAGCTGAATTAGCTGCAATTGCATCAATTCTCGGAAAATTACCAACTCCTGATGAATACCAGTCTTTTATGAAAGATATAAACACTATGTCGGAAGATATTTTTAAATACATGAATTTTGATCAAATATCTTCTTATAAAAAAGCTGCTGATAATGCTTCCTTACCAACTGTTACAATAGAAAATAACTAAGCTTTTTTATTGCTATCTTTTCTATCGCTTTCTAAGTTTGTTAAATAATCTTTTGTAACTGAACCACAAATATAATTTCCATCGAAAACTGAAGTTTCAAACTTTTTAATTTCAGGATTTCCTGCTTGCGCAGACTCGATCAAATCTTCTAAATCTTGATAAATCAGCCAATCGGCGCCAATGAATTCTGCAATTTGCTCTTCAGATCTTTGATGAGCTATTAGTTCAGCTGTGGCTGCCATATCTATTCCATATACATTTTGAAATCTAATAGGTGGTGCAGCTGAAGCAAAATAAACTTTTTTAGCTCCAACACTTCTAGCCATTTCAACTATCTCTCTACTTGTAGTTCCTCTGACTATTGAATCATCAACCAACAGAACATTCTTATCTTTAAATTCAAAAGGTATTGGATTCAATTTCCTTCTTACAGATTTTTTTCTTAATTCTTGCTTTGGCATTATGAAAGTTCTTCCTATGTATCTATTCTTTACAAAACCTTCTCTGTAATTGACGTTTAAAGTTTTGGCTACTTCTATTGCGGAAGAAGTACTACTTTCTGGAATAGGTATGACTGCATCTATATCATGATTGGGATAAGTCTCAAGAATTTTTTTTCCCAGTTTTTGTCCCATTCTTAGTCTAGATCTCATTACTGAAATTCCATCAATAACTGCATCTGGCCTTGCTAAATAGACATACTCAAAAATGCAAGGATTTTTCGAAGGCTTATTATGACAAACCTTTCTATGCAACTCTCCTTCTGGAGTTATAAAAACTGCCTCCCCAGGCCTCAAATCACCTTCAATTTCAAATTCTAAAGCGCTAAGTGCTGGACTTTCAGATGCGATCATATAATCAGCCCCTATCAAGTCATTATCTTTTTTTCCCAAAATTAATGGCCTTATTCCTTTTGGATCTCTTATAGCAACTAGACCAACTCCACTTATCATCAATAAAACTGAATATGCTCCTTTCAACCTAAGATGAGTTTTCTCAACTGCCTTAAATATTTGTTCCGGACTTGGGTTAAAAGAACCTTCCTTCTGAAGTTCATGAGCGAAAACATTTAAAATCACTTCTGAATCAGACGAAGTGTTTAGATGTCTATAATTATCCTTATAAAGTTCTTTGGCAAGTTCTTCAGTATTCACTAAATTGCCATTGTGACTGATGCTTATTCCATAGGGAGAATTTACGTACAGTGGCTGAGAGTATTCTCTGCTTGCTCCCCCAGCTGTCGGGTATCTGACATGGCCAATCCCTATTTGTCCTTTTAATTCCTCAATGTGCTTTTCTCTAAAAACGTCTCTTACTAAACCTATTTGTTTCCTTGTGTGAAGTCTGCCCTCTTCTATGGTCGATATTCCGGCGGCATCTTGTCCTCTATGTTGAATAACCGTTAAGGCCTCATAAAGCGATGGTGAAACTTCGTTCTTAGATACTAATCCAACAACACCGCACATATTTAATCTCTCTCCAATAATTTTTCGTCAACTTGAATTTCTTTAATTTCCTTATAGGGAACTTTACCAACCAAACCACCTAACAATTCTGCAGATTCATAGATATTATCCGCTAAGTAGCTAGACTTCCACCAACTCTTTGACATTATATATTCGTCGCTAAGAAGAAAAATAGTAATTGTTAGTAAAAAGCCTTTTGAAAAACCAATAAAGCTTCCAAGTATCCGATCCATTGCACTTTTTTGCATTGAATTAATACCCTTAATTATGGCTTTACCTATTATTCTAAAAAATATAAATACAATTATGAAAATGAGAAGAAAAGAAAACATTTCTTGCATCTCTTTATCTGAGATTATTCCCTCAATAAATTCCTGAGGGAAATATCTAAAAATCCAAGCAACAATAATGGAAGCAATCCATATACCAATTGAAATAAATTCTTGATAAAAGCCTTTAACGATTCCTAATATTGTGAAAGTAACAAGAAAAAGAGAAATTAAAAAATCAAAAGAATTGAAATAAAAAAGAAAGTCCATTGATAATTTAAAGAATCAATTATACATTTTTATAATAAGGTAGTTTATAAAACTCTCCAGCAAGATAAAAAGATCCAAAAATTAAAATTAAAGAATTTGGTTTTAATAATTTTATCTCACTAATGCTATTTTCAATTGTCTTATCAATGAATACTTTTATTCCCATGTGATTGGTTAAACTTTCTTTAATATATTCTTCATCTAGCAATCTAAAATTATCTATTCTAGGAATTCTTATTTCTGAAATTAAGTTATTGAGTGGTAAAATTAAAGTTGAAGGATCTTTTGGTTTTGAACAATGAAAAATTGCTGAAATGCCATCTTTATCTAAGTTTCTTGCTTCAATGAAGTTTTTTAAATTTTTAATCGCATCTTCATTATGAGCCACATCCACTAGAATTTTATTTTTTATTAAATCGCATCTCCCTAAGATTTTGGTATTTTGAATTGAATTAAATATATTTTTTTTTGAAATGCTAGAGTCAATTAATTCAATAGCTTTTTTAGCAGTCTTTATTGAATTTTTATTAAGATAAAAATCTTTTTCTAAATTTTGATCATCAATTCTATGAAGATCGACATTCAAGGAATCAATGATTTTGGCAATAGAGTTAGGTATTTTTTCAGCACCAAAAATAAGCTTTTGATCTCTTCTCAAAATCCCTGCTTTTTCTTTTCCAATTGTATCTATGTCATTGCCTAAAATATCCTGATGATCGAGAGAAATATTTGTAATTATTGATAAATCTGCATCAAAACAATTGATTGGATCGAGCCTCCCCCCTAGACCTGCCTCTAAAACCCAAAAATCTAATTCATTATCTGAAAAGTATTTAAATGCTGCTAAAGATAATATTTGATAGAAATTTAATTTTTTTTTATTAATTTTTTTTTCAATTTTTAAAAAATAATTCTTTAAAATTTCATCTTTAATGTTGTATCCATTCACAGCTATTCTTTCGTTGTAATTTATTAAATGAGGTGATGTATATAATCCAACGGAGAAAGAATTGTCTTTTAAGATTTTACTTATCAAATGAGCTGTTGAGCCTTTTCCGTTTGTACCAACAATTGAAATAATTTTTTTTGGAGTTGATATTTCTAGTTCCAAGATTAAATCTTTGAGAATAGAAAGATCTATTTTTTCTTGGTTTAAATCTTTAACTTTTTTATCAAGCCAATTATTTACCGACAAAATAATCTATTTATGCAGTTTACTAATTAATCCAGATAACTTGTCTTTAAGTTCTGATCTATGAACAATCATATCTATCATGCCGTGATTTAATAAAAATTCACTTCTTTGAAAACCTTCAGGAAGCTTAACTCTTACAGTGTCTTCTATAACTCTTGGGCCAGCAAATCCAACTTGAGCTTTTGGTTCAGCAATATTTATATCACCTAACATTGCTAAACTAGCTGCAACTCCTCCAAAAATTGGATCCGTCAAAACTGATATGTAAGGCAGTTTATTCTCTTTTAATGTGTTTAAAACTGCACTTGTTCTTGCCATCTGAAATAAAGAGAAAAGTGATTCTTGCATTCTTGCTCCCCCTGAAGTAGAAAAACAAATAAATGGACATCTCTTTTCGATAGCTTTATTTGCAGCATCTATAAATTTTTGACCAACAACTGAGCCCATCGAACCGCCCATAAATCTGAATTCAAAAGCGGAAATTACAACTTCTTTTCCGTTGATCTTTCCCAATGCTGAAATCATTGCTTCCTTTTCATCAATATTTGACTGAGCTTCTAGAAGTCTATCTTTGTATTTTTTTGAATCTTTGAAGGAAAGCCAGTCTTTAGCTTCTAGTTTTGAAGAAATTTCTTCGTATGAATCCTCATCAAACAAATAACTTAATCTATGTCTCGCACCTATTCGAATGTGGTGATCGCAATTTGGACAAACAAATAAGTTGGATTCTAAATCCGGGCCATAAATTATCTCTTTGCAATTTGGACAACTCTGCCACAAGCCTTGTGGCACAGGACTTTTCTTTGCATTTGAACTATCTCTTCTTACAAAAGAAGGTAAGATTTTATTAAACCACCCTTTAGCCATATCTATGATATTCCATGTTTGAGTTCGCTAATTATAGACGTTAAGTTTTGATTTAATATATTTTCTTTTTTAGGTTCAAATTTTCCAATCTCATCAACTAATTTACTGCCAACTACTACGCCATCAGAACAAAAAGACATTTTTCTCGCAGTTTCAGCGTCTTTTATTCCGAAACCTACGACAATGGGAAGTTTCGTTTGTTTTTTTATTTCTGAAACTCTATTTTCTAATTCATTCGATATTTTTAGTTCTGAACCAGTTACCCCCTTTAAAGAGATGTAGTATAAATATCCAGACGAAGAAGCAAGAATTTTAGCTATTCTTTCCTCAGTTGTAGTAGGCGATATTAATCTAATTAGATCTACACCTTTATCATTCAACTTTTTTAAGAATTCTTCACTCTCAACATAAGGTAAGTCAACAATAATTAAACCGTCAATTTTGTTATTTTTTAATTCATCAAAAAGATTTTCTTTCAAAGATAAGAAATTATTCATATAACCCATAAGAACCAAGGGTGTATTAGGATGATCATTTTTTATTTTCAAGCACATTTGCATGATACTCAAAAGAGAAATATTATTTTTTAATGCTCTTTCGTGTCCTAACTGAATTGATGGACCTTCGGCCATTGGATCAGAAAAAGGAATACCCACTTCAATTATATCTACCCCTTCTGAAATAAAATTTCTAATTATTTTTTCTGATGACTCAAGATTTGGGTCACCTGCAATAGAGTAAGTAATCAAAGCTTTTTTATTTTCTTTTTTTAAGTTTTGAAATACTTTTTCAATAATACTCACAAAGTAAGACCTTCAACTTTTGCAACATTAGCCATATCCTTATCGCCTCTGCCAGATAGGTTTATAACTATAATTTCTTCATTATCTAAACCTGGTGCAATTTTTTTAGCAAATGCTAAAGCATGTGCAGTTTCGAGAGCTGGCATAATCCCTTCTGTTTTTGTTAGATCATGAAAACTATCTAACGCTTCTTCATCTGTGGCAGCTTCATAAACAACTCTTCCAGTGTCTTTTAAATAAGAGTGTTCAGGTCCTACTCCCGGATAATCCAATCCTGCTGAAACAGAATGTGTAGACAAAATTTGACCTTCTTGATCTTGCATGAGATATGTTTTCATACCATGCAATACTCCAACACTTCCGTCGCTCAATGGTGCAGCGTGCTTACCGGACTCTACTCCAGAACCTCCAGCCTCTACACCAATTAAATCAACGGAATTATCTTTTAAAAATGGATAAAAAATTCCCATTGCATTTGAACCTCCCCCAACACAAGCAATAATTTTATCGGGATACCGACCAAAAAGTTCTCGAGACTGATCTTTCAATTCTATTCCAACTATTGAATTAAAATCTCTAACTATTTGAGGATATGGATGAGGACCAGCCACACTTCCAATTATATAATGGGTATCATCTACATTCGTTACCCAGTCTCTCATCGCTTCGTTCATAGCATCTTTAAGAGTTTTTGTTCCTGAATCAACTGCACAAACAGTAGCTCCTAAAAGTTTCATCCTATATACATTAGGAGATTGTCTTTCTATATCTTCCTCGCCCATAAAGATTATGCATTCTAGGCCATGCCTAGCAGCAACCGCAGCAGTAGCTACTCCATGTTGTCCTGCTCCCGTTTCAGCAATAATTCTTTTCTTGCCCATTTTTTTTGCCAGAAGAACTTGTCCAACAGTATTATTAATCTTATGAGCTCCTGTATGATTTAAGTCTTCTCTTTTTAAATAAATCTTTGCTCCTCCTAAATTTTCTGTCCACCTTTGAGCAAAATAAAGTGGCGAAGGCCTGCCTACGAAAGTTTCAAGATCATTTTTGACTTCTTCAAGGAAGGATTTGTCTTCAATTACCTTTTTATATGTGTGCTCGAGCTCGTCTAATGCGGAAATAAGAGTTTCAGAAACATATTTTCCTCCGAACTCTCCAAACCTTCCATCTTTATCAGGAAAATCATAATTTTCTTTACTCATATTTTTTTACCAATTTTATGAAATTATCTATTTTAGAATGATCTTTTACTCCTCTTTTAGATTCAACGCCACTACTAACATCTACACCAAACGGAATAATAGTATCTAACAATACATTAATATTATTTGAATCCAAGCCGCCGGCAACTATTATTTTATTTGAAAGTTCTTTAGGTATAAGCTTCCAATCAAAAGTTTTCCCAGTTCCTCCTCTGGTCTGAGAATCTCCCGAATCAAGTAAAAATGCATAAGCATCCTTAAATCTATTTAAATCATTTACTAAATTCTCTTGATTAGAAATATTTATAGCTTTTATATAAGGTTTGTTAAATGATTTGCAAAAATCTTCTTCTTCGTCGCCATGGAATTGAAGAATACTATTAGGAAAAATCTTTAAAAAATCCATCACATCTTTAGTTGAAGGATTTACAAAAACCGGAATGGTTAAAAAATTCGGACCGATAACATTTCTAATATCATCTAGAGTTTCTAAAGATACAAATCTTTCACTTTTTTTACTTTGAATAAATCCAATAGCATCTGCACCTTCAGTTAAACTGACTTTTGCATCTTCAAGATTAGTAATTCCACAAATTTTTATAAAAATACTCATTTAAATATAGGGCACTATCTGTCTTTTTATTGGTGGACTGGGCAATTTAAAAGCTGAAGGATAATCAGGGCCTATAAAGTATAGACCGCTTGAATCCAGTGTTTTTGAAGCCTCTTTTCTGTCTTTAGCATTTAAGATTTCCTTCATAAGTCTAGGATCTAAATTATTTGCACCAAAGTTAATTAGTGTGCCCATTATAATTCTCACCATATTAAATAAAAAAGCATTTGCAGATATCTCAAAAATAATTGTATTTTTTTTCTTAATAATTTTTATCTCTGTGACATTGCGCATGGGTGATTTCGATTGACATCCAGATGCTCTAAAAGAAGAAAAATCCTTTTCTCCCAACAAAAATCTTGACGCTTTGATCATAGTTTCCATATTCAGTTTCTCTTTAACAAGAGTTACTCTATTAGAGTGAACAATTGAACTAGAAGTTTTATTAAAAACTATATATTTGTAAGTTCTGTTAACTGCAGAAAATCGTGCATTAAACGTATCGTCAACGCTTTTAATCCAATTAATTGAAATATCTTTTGGAAGAAGTGAGTTAGTGCCATCAACCCAAGATTTTTTAAGTCTTTTTGCATTTGTATCAAAATGAATAACTTGTGATAGTGCATGGACACCAGCATCAGTTCTTCCCGAACAAATTATATTGATTTCTTCGTTTGCAATCGACGAAAAGGCATTTTCGACTTTTTCTTGGATAGTTTCAGTAGTCTGTGATTGTTTTTGCCAGCCATTATAATTTGTTCCAAAGTATTCAATACTGGCAGCAAATCGTTTCATAAAACTAAATATCTTTTATCAAGTTCCGAGCCTTTTCTTTTTGATCCTCCGTTGCTTCTGACTCTAAAACCTGAGACAAAAGATCATTAGCTTTGTCAATTTGGTTCATCTCAATATATGTAATTGCTAAATTAATTCTGGCTTCTATTGGGTCTCCGATCTCACCAAATTCTTCATCTAAATCACCTTTTAATTCTTCATTATTTTTTAAAGTTTTCTTTTCTTTTTTTGCTGGTCTAATTCTGAATATTGATAAAAAAACTAAAAGAAGAACAAAGCCAAAAAGTAAATAAAATTCTGTTCTTAAAAAGTCTCTATAAGTTGTCTTTTCCAAGCTTTTTTCTATTGTTGTTAAATCTTCAGAAACAATTTCAAATTTTGGAATATCTAAGACTTTTATTTGATCACTATTTTGATCAAGCTCTACTATCTCATCAGGCTCATCAAAAGAAATTAGAGATTCTTCATTATCTGGTAAATCAATCTCATCAGAAATTGAAGAGAAACTTTCTAAATCCTGATCGAGCTCTACTATCTCATCAGGCTCATCAAAAGAAATTAGAGATTCTTCATTATCTGGTAAATCAATCTCATCAGAAATTGAAGAGAAACTTTCTAAATCCTGATCTAGCTCTACTATCTCATCAGGCTCATCAAAAGAAATTAGAGATTCTTCATTATCTGGTAAATCAATCTCATCAGAAATTGAAGAGAAGTCATCAGCTGTTGATAAATTAGTCATATTTTTATCATTACTTCCCGAAAGATTTACTACTATTATTTTTTCAGAAGAATCTGAGTCTGGGTCGCTTTCAAGGGAATAAGTAATTAAAGTTTTTCTGTTTTGTTTATTTGAAGATTTTTCAGAACTTGCTAAATCAATATCAATTTCATCTAGAATTAAGGAGGTATCTTCGTTGTCCTTCGACAATATAAATGTTGGCTCAGATAGAACTAATACATCTGTCAAAACGCTAAAATCTATCGGTCCTACATTTGCAGCTAAATTTTGCCTGGCTACCTCTCTTATAGAACTTAATGCATCTAGTTTTTCTAAATCGCTTTCCTCAGGAAGATTCAAAACAAACCCCTTTTTTAAAGAATTTATATTTCCATTTTTAAAAGCAGATTCATTAAGTTCCAATAAAGAAATCATTATTTGATAGACTGAATAATCGATATATATTTCTTTAAGTTCTATTCCAATCGACCAAAGATTATTATATTTGTCAGTATTTATTTCTCTATAATCTTCCGAAATTGTTAAATTTCCATATAAAAAGAAAAGAGATAAAAGACCGAGTTTGTATTTTTTAAATAAGTTCATTTAATATCTGTAGGCTATTCAAAGCAGCGCCTTTTCGTAAATTATCAGCAACAACCCAAAAATTTACTCTGTTATTTTTCCATAAGTCTAACCTTAATCTTCCAACCGAAACAGGATTCTTTCCTTCAGCGTGATCAACAGCGTTAGGAGATGTAAAATCTTGAGATTCAAAAATATCTAATCCTTTTTGTTTTTTTATTTCTTCTTTTAAAAGAGTTAAATCTATTTCCTTTTTTGTTTCTACATGAACAGCAAGAGAATGTCCAAATAGGACCGGAACCCTAGAGCATGTGGCCGAGAGCTTTATATCTTTATCTAATATTTTATTAGTTTCAAAACTCATTTTCATTTCTTCATTTGTATAATTATTTTCCAGAACATCTCCTGCAGGAATCACATTAAATGCTATCTGAGCACCGTATACTTTTGGCTTAATTTCCTTTTTATTTAAAAAATTTTCAGTTTGTTCTAGCAATTCATCTATTCCTTCTTTTCCTGTTCCAGAAACAGATTGATACGAAGCAACATCAACACGTTCAATTTTAAACAAGTCATGAATTGGCTTTAATGCAACAACCAATTGTGCGGTAGAACAATTTGGATTGGCAATAATTCCAGGAAGTTTAAAATCTTTTAGATCTCTAGAATTGACTTCGGGGACAATTAAAGGTTTGTCTAAGTCTGTTCTAAATTGTGACGAATTATCTATCACTGTGCACCCTTGAGAGACAGCAATAGGAGCATATTTTTCTGCAGTTTCTGCGCCTGCAGAAAAAAAAGCTATATCTGCTTGTGAAAAGTCAAAATCCTCAATATCCTGTATTATAAATTCCTCTTCGCCACATATCATTGATTTTCCTGCTGATCGTTTACTAGCGACCAAAAATAAATCTTTAGTTCCAGGATACATCTCATCTAAAAGCTCAATAAATACTCTTCCAACAGCTCCAGAAGCACCAATAATTGCTAATTTTTTATTAAACATATTCTGATATTAAAGATCCCATTTCTTCTGTTGATAAAATTTTTGAATTTGGTAGAGCAATATCTTGAGTAGCATAACCATTCGATAAGGCTTTTTTAACTGCGAGTTCAATTTTCTCAGAAACTTGATTTAATTTAAAAGTATATTTGAACATCATCGCAACAGACAAAATTGTAGCTATGGGGTTCACCACGCCTTTTCCTGCAATATCAGGGGCAGTTCCATGAACTGGTTCATATAATCCTTTAGATTTATGATCTAAAGATGCAGATGGCAGCATTCCAATTGATCCAGTTAACATTGATCCTATATCAGACAAAATATCTCCAAATAGATTTGAAGAAACTATAACGTCAAATTGTTTTGGGTCTTTCATTAATTGCATTGCAGCATTATCTACTAACATATGTTCAAGAATCACTTCGGGATACTTTAAAGAAGTTTCTTCTACAACTTCTCGCCATAGTTCTGAAACTTCCAATACGTTTGCCTTATCAACCGAACATAATTTCCTATTTCTTTTCATCGCACTTTCAAAAGCGATTTCAGAAATCCTTTCTATTTCCTCTCTTGTATATATCATCGTATTGAATGCAGATTTAGTTGACTTTTCTCTCGGCTCCCCAAAATATATCCCGCCAGTTAATTCCCTCACAATTAATATATCCAAACCTTCAATGATTTCTTTTTTTAGTGTTGAGGCGCCTGAAGTTTCGCTAAAACATATTGACGGCCTTAAGTTTGCAAAAAAATCTAAGTCTGATCTTAGCCTCAATAAACCTTTTTCAGGTTTATCTTTGGAAGCTAAATTATCCCATTTTGGTCCACCGACTCCTCCTAATATAATGGCATCACTAAATTTAGCTTTAGAAATTACCTCGTCTGTTATTGGAGTTTTATATTTATCGATTGATATTCCGCCAATTAAATCTTCATCGATTAAAATATCTAAATCAAAACTATTTGCTACAGCATTAATTATTTTAGTAGCTTCATTGCAAACTTCTGGCCCTACTCCATCACCAGGCAATAAAAGAATATTCATTATTTTAGTCATTAATAACCCAGGATCTTTCTTTTCTTAATTTTTGTTCATATTTGCTTATTTCTTTCTCATACTTAAGGCTGTAGCCTATTTCATCAAGACCTTCTATTAGACATTTTTTTCTATATGATTCTATTTCAAAGTTCTCTTCAAATAATTTTTCATCAAATATTTTTTGATTTACCAGATCAACTAATATCTCTATAGGTTTAATTTCCGATTGATTTGAAAATATAATATCTAAGTTTTTCTTTGATATCTGAATAGCTAATATTCCATTTTTAAAACAATTATTAAAAAATATATCACCAAAAGATGCTGCAATTATTGTAGTGATGCCAAAATCTTTAAGAGCCCACACAGCATGTTCTCTACTTGAACCGCATCCAAAATTTTCTTTGGCAACTAAAACATTGGCTTCAGAAAAGGCTTTATTATTTAAAACAAAGTCATCTTTTAATGTTCTTTTAGATGAGTCTTTTCCTAAATAACCTTCGTCTTCGTATCTCCATGAATCAAATAAAAAAGGGCCAAGACCTGTTTTTTTTATAGATTTCAAAAATTGTTTAGGAATGATTTGATCAGTATCAACATTTGCCTTATCTAAGCAAACAATTTTTCCTGAAAATTTATTAGAAATTTTAGCCATGTCGTTATAAATCTCTTATATCGGAAAATCTTCCTTCTAATGATGCCAAAGCAGCCATCGCAGGACTCACTAAATGTGTTCTTCCTTTGTAACCTTGTCTTCCTTCAAAATTTCTATTTGAGGTAGAAGCACATCTTTCAAGTTCATTAAGCTGGTCTGGATTCATACCCAAACACATTGAACAGCCTGCATCTCTCCATTCAAATCCTGCTTCAATAAAAATTTCATCTAAACCTTCTGCTTCAGCTTGTTTTTTTACCA
The DNA here is from genome assembly GCA_902635045.1 of uncultured SAR86 cluster bacterium. Lineage (GTDB taxonomy): Bacteria > Pseudomonadota > Gammaproteobacteria > Magnimaribacterales > AG-339-G14 > CASICS01. The sequence goes on from CACPMT010000002.1 coordinate 86,935, forward strand.
AGCCAGATCCAGGAACAACAATTGCTCTTTTAATCCTTTTTGAAATTTTATTATTTTTTAAAATTTCAGAGGCAACTCTAAGATCTTCAATTCTAGAATTAGTACATGAACCAATGAATATTTGATCTAGCTCTATATCCTTAATCATTGTTCCGGGCTTTAAGCCCATATAATTCAATGCTGAAATGATATTTTTATCGCTTGAATGTGGAATAGTATCTTCTATACTTCCAACCATCTCAGGTGAAGTTCCCCAGGTTACCTGAGGTAAAATGTCTTCTGATTTAAAATTAAATATTTCATCAAATTTTGCTCCTTCATCTGAGGGTAATGACTTCCAATATTCAACAGCGTCATCAAATAATTCACCTTTTGGTGCCAATGGTCTATCTTTTACATATGCAAAAGTTTTTTCATCTGGAGCAACCATTCCTGCTCTAGCTCCAGCTTCTATTGCCATATTACACAATGTCATTCTTCCTTCCATTGACAGAGCACGAATGACCTCGCCGCCATATTCGATAACATGTCCAGTTCCACCTGCAGTTCCGATTTTTCCAATAATAAACATCGTAATATCTTTTGCTGTCACGCCATCTTCAATTACTCCATTTATATTTATAAGCATATTTTTTTGTTTTTTTGTTACTAAACATTGAGTAGCTAAGACGTGTTCTACTTCGCTAGTGCCTATACCCATAGCCAAAGAACCAAAAGCACCATGTGTAGATGTATGAGAATCTCCGCATACAATTGTCATTCCAGGCAAAGTAAGTCCTTGTTCAGGCCCAATTACGTGAACTATGCCTTGTCTTGAATCATCAAGTTTAAATTGAGTTATTCCGAATTCGTTACAATTTTCATCAAGAGTAATGACTTGTAATTTACTAATTGGATCTTTTATGCCATCAAGATTAATGTCTCTCGAAGTTGTCGGAACATTGTGATCGGGTGTAGCTAGAATCGAAGACACTCTCCTAGGTTTTAAATTATTCTGTCTAAGTCCTTCAAAGGCTTGGGGAGAAGTTACCTCATGTACCAAGTGCCTATCTACATACATTAAGTCACTTCCATCATCTCTTGTAGTTACATAGTGATCGTCCCAAATCTTGTCATAGAGAGTTCGTTTTGCCATTTTTAATCGCCAGAAGGAATTTTATCTACAGAGTCTTTTTTATCTGCGTTTTGCGCTCTATTTCTTAAAAAATGATCAGTTAAGACTATTGCTATCATTGCCTCAGCGATTGGAACTGCCCTTATGCCAACACATGGATCATGCCTTCCTTTTGATTGAACTTTAACTGACTCTCCTTTTTTATTTACTGTATCGCCCACAACCATAATGCTTGAAGTTGGTTTTAATGCAATGCTGGCTAATAAATCCTGTCCGGTAGATATACCTCCAGAAATTCCACCCGAGTTATTTGATTTAAATCCTTCAGGCGACATCTCATCTCTATTTTCTGAGCCCTGTAAACTTATAACTTCAAATCCGGAGCCAATTTCAACGCCTTTAACAGCATTTATACTCATTAAAGCATGAGCTATATCAGCGTCTAATTTATCAAATATAGGCTCACCCAGTCCTAATGGCATATTAGTTGCGCAAACAGTTATTTTTGCTCCTATAGAATCTCCTTGTTCTCGAAGGTCATCAATGTACTTTTCTAAATCTGGTATTAATTTTTTATCTGGACAGAAAAACGGATTCTTTTTTATTTCATCTTTATCAAAATTCTCTATTTTAAATTTACCAATCTGGCTGACATAACCGTCTATTTCTATAGATAAATTAGTTTTAAGAAATTTCTTTGCAATTGCTCCTGCAGCAACTCTCATGGTTGTTTCTCTGGCAGAAGATCTTCCTCCTCCTCTATGATCTCTTATTCCATATTTTTGAAGGTAACTATAATCTGCATGAGATGGCCTGAATACGTCTTTTAAGTCATCATAATCAGAACTTTTTTGATCTTTATTTTTTATTAAAAGGCCAATAGGAGTTCCTGTAGTTTTGCCTTCAAATATTCCTGAAAGGATTTCTACTTCATCAGACTCTTTTCTCTGAGTGGTATATTTATTTGAACCGGGCTTCCTTAAATCAAGTTCTACTTGAATTTCATCTTTTGATATCTCTATTCCAGGAGGACAGCCGTCAATTACACAGCCTAAAGCCACACCATGACTTTCGCCAAATGTTGTGACTGTAAAACTTTTGCCAATAGTATTTCCTGACATAACTATTTAAAATAAAGATAATTATACGCTTTATGTGTCTTCTTATTACTTAAATAGATGAATAATAATAGATTTAGTTCAATTTTTTGGGATTTTGGAGGTGTAATTACGTCTAGTCCATTCGAAGCATTCAATTTATTTGAAAAAGAAAACAATATTCCTTTAGATTTTATAAGAAAGGTAAATTCTACCAATCCGTTCAATAATGCTTGGGCTCAGCTAGAACAATCTAAAATATCTCTTAAAGAGTTTGATCTTCTTTTTGCCAAAGAAAGCAAACAGCTTGGAAGAGAAATTTTGGGATATGAAGTTTTATCATTGCTCCAAGGAACAATAAGACCAAGAATTGTAGCTGCAATTAAAAAATTTAAGGAACTAGGATTTTTACAAGCTTGCTTAACAAACAATTTTGATTCAGGTGATAGAGACATTTCAGCATTAGATGACAAAAATGATGAAAGATTAAAAATTATGGATTTATTTGATTTCATAATCGAATCAAAAGAAGTTGGAGTTAGAAAACCAAGTGATGAATTTTATGAACTTGCATTGACTAAAACAAAAGCTATTCCAGAGAAGACCATATTTTTGGATGATTTAGGAATAAATTTAAAACCTGCAAAATTATTAAAAATCTCAACCATTAAGGTTGTTTCTGAACAGCAAGCTTTAGATGAATTAAGCGATCTAACTGGAATTTATTTTAATTAGTGAATAAAAACCTTTTAAGAGCTTCATTTGTATTAATTTCAAAGAGAATCTCCTCATAGACATCTTTATCTAAACTTTTAATGATTTTATATGCTTCTTCGGCAGAAGGTTTATCCAATTTAAAAAGCATTTTTTTTAAAAAGGGAAATTTAAAATCTTCTATTAGAAATTTTATTAAACTAAAAACTATAATTTGCCTTGAAACTTGAATAAGAATAAAAGCAATCAGTTCGTCTTTAGAAAAACTATCTATATTTTTAATAAATTTACTTTTGAATTTTCTAAGAGAAGCATTTTCAATAATTGTTTCTCGAGATACTCTTAATAAGGCATCTCTAGATAGGTCTTTTAAAGAGTCTTCTAATTTTTCAGAATTTATAAACGATCCGTGAGAATATTTTTTATTTTTTATTACGTATTGAGTTAGACCAATTTCACCTCTTCTAACAACTATATTTTTTCTACCGGACAATCTCAAATTTTTCCAGAATTTCAAAAAGTTTTTATCTTTTAAGATTTTTTTTGAAAAACTCAAAAAATAAGAAGCGTAGTGAAAATTCTTATTATTAAAATTAAACTGTGGTTTTAATAAACCTTTTTTTGTAGAAGGAAGTCTTGGTCTGATAAAGCCATAGTGAGAGGTTGCACCAATAAAATCTAAATTAGAATTATCTATAAAATCTATAAAAGAATTATTATCTATTATTGGAAACCAAGTTGAATCATTAACAAGAATTAATTTATCTAAGTCAATTATCTTTTCAGAGATAAATAAAACTCCATCTCTATAACCTCCGAAATCGTATCCAAAGTTTTTTCTTTCTATTAAAGCCCAAGAGTATTCGAGTATTAAATTTTTATCTTTATTTGATAATGGTAAATTACTTACTATGAGCGGAGTAAAATTATTTTTAATAAAATATCTCAAAGTTCTTAAATGAGATTTGCTTACTCCACAATCAGGAAAAATTAAAAAAATAACAATCTTGTCATTCGGCGAGAGTTTTCCAAAATAATGTTTTTGCGATTTGGCTAAAAAATTATCATAGTAAAAGGTACCAAATAAAAAATTTGCTAAGTAACTAGGTAAACGAAAAAATTGCTTAAATATTCTGTAAATTTCTTTAAAAAATTTCATTTCACATAAACGATAAAAAATTCTATTTTAAAGAAACTTAAGTATAAAAAGTTTTTTTACTTAATTTTTAAAACCATTAAAGACATGAATTCTACTACGCTGATATTTTTAAGCGCTTCTTCATTTGAACATATCTCAATTATTTTATTTGCTTGATTTTCATCAAAATGCGTTTTTAAGTTTTTTTCAAATTTAGACAATAAAATTGGTATGCCCTCTTCTCTTCTTCTTCTGTGTCCAATTGGGTATTCAACTTCAATATTTTCTGTAAATGAACCATCTTTAAAATAAACTTGTACAGAATTTGCGATGGATCTTTTATCTGCCTCAAGATATTCTGCAGAATATCTTTTGTCTTCCTTAATGATCATCTTTTCTCTCAATGCATCAATTCTTGGATCAGCAGCGGCTGCATCCTCGTAATCTTCAGCTATTAAGTCTCCTTTTAATAATCCTATTGCTGTCATGTATTGAAGACAATGATCGCGATCAGCAGGATTATTTAAATCTCCTTCTTTGCTGATAATTCTTATTGCTGATTCGTGTGTAGTAATTTCTATCTTGTCTATCTGTTCTAATCTGCCTATAACTTCTGGATGTAGAATCACAGCTGCTTCTACAGCAGTTTGAGCGTGAAACTCCGCAGGAAATGATATTTTAAATAGAACATTTTCCATAACGTAGCTCTGAAAATCTTGATTGATTATAAAATCATTACCTTTAAATAAAACGTCTTTAAAACCCCAGGACGGAGCTGAAATAGCACTTGGATAGCCTATTTGGCCTTTCATAGTGAGCAAAACCAATTGAAGAGCTCTGCTTGTTGCATCGCCTGCTGCCCATGATTTTCTTGGTCCAGCATTCGGGCTATGACGATAAGTTCTTAAACTTTGACCATCCACAAAAACCTGAGAGAGAGCATTAATGGTTTCTTCTTTTGATAATTCAAATAACGAAGAAATAACAGCTGTTGAAGCTAATTTGACTAAAATGACATGGTCTAATCCAACTCTATTAAAACTATTCTCTAATGCCATTACTCCTTGGATTTCATGAGCTTTGACCATAGCAACCAAAATATCTTTTACCGTTAAAGGTTCTTTGCCTTCAAGAAGTTTTTTCTGTGAAATATAATCTGCCGCAGCTAAAATCCCGCCCAAATTATCTGAAGGATGCCCCCATTCAGCTGCCAACCAAGTATCATTAAAATCAAGCCATCTTACAATGGCGCCTATATCCCAAGCCCCTTTTATCGGATCTAAAATATAATCAGTCCCAGGGACTCTTACGCCGTTTGGTACAACGGTACCTTTGACATAAGGACCAAGTAATTTTTTACAGTCTTCAAAGGAAAGAGCTAATATGCCGCACCCTATAGTATCCATTAAGCAATATCTAGCTGTAGATAATGCTTCTTTACTTTCAACTTTATAATCTAGAGCATAGTCAGCTATTTTAATTAAAAGTTCATCTGGATCTTGACGAACATTGCTTTCGACGGTTGATGACATTTAACTTTTTATCTGTTTTCTATATCTACCCAATCTGAATGATCAGGTCCAATATATTCTTCACTGGGTCTAATGATTCTGTTATCGGCTCTCTGTTCAAAAATATTAGCAGCCCAACCAGAAGTTCTTCCTATTACAAATAATGGAGTAAAAAGTTTTGTTGGTATGCCTAAATAATGATAAGCAGAAGCCATAAAAAAATCAGTATTTGCAAACATATTTTTTTCTTCATCCATGGTTTTTTCAATTTCTTCTGAAACCTGATAAAGAGTTTCGTCTCTGCCTACCTTGCTAAGTTTTTCAGCCCAACTTTTTATGATTTTATTTCTTGGGTCTTCTGTACTATAAACAGCATGTCCGAAGCCCATTATTTTTTCTTTTTTCTCTAGCATTTCCAAGACTGCTTGACGAGCCTCTTCTCTTGATGAATATTTTTCAATCATTTCCATTGCGGCTTCATTTGCTCCTCCATGAAGTGGGCCTCTAAGTGTTCCAATTGCTCCAGTAATACAGGAATGGATATCTGATAGAGTTGATGCACAAGTTCTTGCAGTGAAAGTTGAAGCATTAAAGCCATGTTCTGCATACAATATTAAAGATGTATCTAAACAGCGAATTTCATCCTCAGAAGGTTCTTTGCCTGTTAACAGAGAAAGGAAATGTCCCCCAATAGTTTCGTAGTCTGTTTCGAGATCAACTTTGATATCCTCATGAGAAAATTTATACCAATAAACAATTATTGAAGCCATTGAAGCAAGAATTCTATCTGCTGAAGAATTTTGATTTGTAAATTCTCCCTCTGGCTCAAGATTACCTAACATAGAACAACCTGTTCTCATCACATCCATAGGATGAGCTGACGCAGGTATGTTCTCTAATACTTCTTTAAGTTCACTTGGTAGAACTCTTAATTTTTTTAATTTTGCAGAATAGGTATTAAACTCTTCTTGATTCGGTAAATTTCCATATAAAAGCATATATGCAACTTCTTCAAAAGAAGCCTTCTCTGCCAATACTTCTATTTCATATCCGCGATAAGTAAGGCCTTTTCCTGCCTTACCCACTGTGGATAAAGAAGTTTTGCCGGCTACCTGTCCACGAAGGCCTGCGCCCTCAAGTTTTTTTCCTGCCATTTGATTATTCCTTGGAAAATAGATTATCTATTTTTTCTTCGTAGCTATGATAATTCAGTACGTCATATAATTCATCTCGAGATTGCATTTTTTTTAATTTTTTTTCAACTGTCCCTTGATGAGATATTTCGTTATATATTTCTTCAGCAGCTTTGGACATAGCTCTAAAAGCACTAAGTGGGTGCAAAATCATATCTACTCCCGCTTCTAATAATTCTTTTTCTGTATATAAAGGCGTCATACCAAATTCAGTGATGTTTGCTAAGATTGGAACAGATAAATTTTCAGAAAGAACTTTGTAATCTTCTAAATTTATTATTGCCTCAGGGAAAATTGAATCTGCTCCAGCTTCTATATAAGAATTTGATCTTTCAATTACTCTTTCAATTCCTTCTTGAGCGAAAGCATCTGTTCTAGCCATTAGCATGAAGTCATTTACTGAGCTATCTTTTGCAGCTTTTATTCTATCCATCATTTCACTATCAGAAACTATTTCTTTGTTTGGTCTATGACCGCATCTTTTGTTGGAAACTTGATCCTCGATATGAATTCCACTGGCACCAGCGAGAATCATGTCTTTTACTGTTTTAGAAATACTGAGTGCAGACCCCCAACCAGTATCGCAATCAACTAAAACTGGAAGATCTGTTGCACCTCTAATTCTCCTAAGATCCTCTAAAACATTATCCTTTGAGGTCATTGCCAAATCTGGAATTCCATAGCTTGCGTTTGCTACTCCTGCACCTGAAATATACAATGCTTTCAGACCTGCTCTCTCTGCAAGTAACGCGGAATAGGCATTAACAGCCCCAACAATTTTTAAAGGACTAGTATTTTTTAATAAAGGAAAAAAACTTTTTGACATTTAAATATATTCTAACAAATGAGCTTTCAATTCTTCATGATTATCAGCAATTAAAAGATCTGGAAACTCTTCTTTAATATGGTCTGGTGCTTGAAAAAAAATACCTGTGTCTGCAGTTTGAAGCATATCAATATCGTTGTAAGAATCTCCGGCAGCCAATACTCCAAAATTCAAACTCAATAAAGCCTCTATAACTTTTTGTTTGTTATGTCTAAGTGAATAGTCGATTATTCTGTCATCTTTAATTTTTAGATGGTGGCATATAATTGTTGGGTAATTTAACTTTTCTACCAGAGGCCAAGCAAGTTCGTAGAAAGTATCTGAAATAATAGATACTTGAAAGTTCTGTTTTGCCCATTCAAGGAAATCTTTAGCTCCTTCAAAAGGATTCATACTTCTGACGATTTCTTGAATGTCACTTAGTTTAATATTTTTTTCGTTAACTACTTTCATTCTCAATGCCATAAGCTCATCATAATTTTTTAAATCTTGAGTAGTTAACATTAATTCTTCTGAATTGGTTTCTTTGGCAACATATTGCCAAATTTCAGGAATGAGAACACCTTCGAAATCGAGGCAAAGAAACTTCAAATTTATCTCCTCAGGAGTTTTGTAGAATCAAATACTTTATCTAGTTCTTTTTTTGATTTAGTTGCACAAGCCTTTGCCACAATATCTTTTGTCAGGTGAGGTGCAAACATATTTATAAATTCAAAAAGGTGACTTCTCAAATAAGTGCCTCTTCTGAATCCCATATAAGTCGTACCAGAGTCAAATAGATGGTTAGCATTGATAGCTACTAAATCACTATCTTCTTTTTCATTAAAAGCCATGCTTGCAATGATTCCAACTCCGGTTCCCATTTTTACGTAAGTTTTAATAACATCTGCATCCGTGGCAGTAAAAACAACGTTTGCCTTTAACCCTCTTTCAAAAAAAGCTCTATCTAAATCATTACTTCCCGTAAAGCCAAATACATAAGTAACGATTGGAAAATTTGCAAGATCTTTAAGTTTAATTTTGGGTAACTTTGTAAGGGGGTGACCTTTTGGGACAATAACACTCCTAGACCATTTATAACACGGCATCTTAATTAGGTTTTCACCCTTTTCATTAGTTTCTGTCCACAATGCTATATCAACTTCTCCTCTAGCAGCCATTTCAACAGACTCATCTGGAGTGCATTGATGCATTTGAAAGTGAACATTGGGATATTTCTTAACAAATTTATCTACTACTTTGGGTAATGTAAATTTTGCTTGAGTATGTGTTGTTGCAATACTGAGAGTTCCATAATCTTCATCTGAGAATTCTGTTGCTGCGTGCTTTATTCCGTCCACCAAAGCAAGAATTTCTTCTATTTGAGTTAATATTTTCTCTCCAACAGGAGTGACGCTTACAAGATGTTTCCCTGATCTTTCAAAAAGTTCTATTCCTAGCTCTTCTTCAAGTAATTTTATTTGTTTGCTTATTCCGGGTTGAGAAGTATACAAAATCTTAGAGGCTTGTGAGACGTTCAAATTGCTTCTAGCTACCTCTCTTACATAAACTAATTGTTGAAACTTCATAATTACTTATTTCTTAATGGCATATAAAATATTATTTTTAAACACTTTTTACAATATAGCAATACAAAAATAAATGAAAGTGGAAAAAAAATTAAATACTGTATATAATTACAGTTATGAATGACTTAACAACAAGACAATCTGAAATTTTTGAATTCATTAAGAAAGAAATTGAATTTAATGGATATCCTCCTACTAGGTCAGAGATAGCTAAAGTTTTTGGATTTAAATCTCCTAATGCAGCTGAAGATCATCTAAAAGCTCTCAAGAAAAAAGGTGTCCTTAATATTGTTTCAGGTGCCTCCAGAGGTATTTCTATCGTCAAAGAAGACTTAGGTATACCTGTCATTGGCTTAGTCAGTGCCGGTGGTCCCATTCTCGCTCAAGAAAATATAGAGAAAAGAATTCCTTCCACACAAAACATTTTATCTCATGGGGTAGACTTTTACTTGCGAGTGAAAGGTGACAGCATGATAGAAGCAGGAATTTTGGAAAATGACTTGATTGCAGTAAACAAAAAGGCTCAGATAAAGAAAGGCTCAATCGTTATTGCAAGAATAAATGATGAGGTAACGGTTAAAACCTTGAAAAGCATTTCTTCAGATTTAGTTGTACTTCAACCAGAAAACTCAAATTATTCAAATATCGAAGTCAACCCAAAAAAAGAAAACTTGTCTTTCGAAGGCACTTGCGTGGGACTATTAAGAGATTTTTGCTAAAGAACTTTAAAGTTGTCTATTGCTAAAGCTTTTTTTATGAGAGAGTGCTGTTCCTCTTCCTCTAATTTATAAAAGTCATTTGGACATTCAATTTCTTCGTCTCCACATTTTATAAACTTTACGAACTTGAAAGCTTTACCAGGTTTTCTAATCTTAATACCTATGGGTTTATTGGATTTTGGATGAAATCCTAAAATTCTTAAACTTTTTAAAACAAAAGCTCTTGTTTCTTTATTTTCGTAATCCATTTCATGTGGATCGTAATATGAAACTTTAGGATTTTTTGGTTTATCCTCAGGAGGTAATTTAGTTGCCTTGTTAAATCCATCAAATTCAGTATATTCCCCAAATCTTCCATTTTTTAACATTACTGGTATGCCACTATTTGTCTCGGTAAATAAAATATGCTCGCCTGAATCTCGCTCAATTAATTCAACAGCTCTATTTAAGCCGATGTCTAACAAATTTTCATCTTCGTCTGGCGAACCAAATATTTTTTTTTCTTCTTTCATAGTCCAAACGCAAGGGCCGTTTATACTAATATCTGCAAAGACCATATCTTGATATTCCGGATGTGTGCCAATTTCCTTTGGAAGGGCTTGATATGTTTCCCATTCAATATTGAATTCAAAAGGTTTTTTTGTCCATTTACATTCAGAACAACCAACAAAATAACCCCAAGCTCCGGATTTTAGACTCAATTCAGAAGAACACTTTGGACAATCTCTTCTTATTTCTCCATTCTTAGTTTTGGGAAAAATTACGTTATACAATTCTTTATTCAATAAATCCAAAACCTGTCTTGTTTTAAATTCATCCTTATTGCTAATTTCAATATCATTAATTTTCCTATTCAGATAGCTCTGAAGATCTTCCCAAAATTTATCTAATACTTCTTTCCAATTCAAATTACCCGATGCAATTTCGTCAAGATTATTCTCCATTTCTGCTGTGAAGCGTGTTTCAATAAAAAAATCTTTAAAAATTGATTTCAAATAAGACGTTAAAATTCTTCCTAAATCCGATGGAGCAATAGATTTTGCGCCATAAGCATATTTTTTATCTCTAAGACCTTTTACAGTTGAAGCATAAGTCGATGGTCTGCCTATACCCTCTTCTTCCATTCTTTTTATCAAGGAAGCTTCTGAATATCTATTGGGAGGAAGAGTAAATTTCTGTTCAGTGCTTTCTGAAATAAAATCTAAAGTCTCGTTCTCGACTAATTCTTCTGGAAATTGAATATCACTGTCCTTATCCTCTTTTGTTAAAACTTCAAATCCTAAAAATAAATTTTTTCTCGAAGCAGCTCTGAATAAATATTTACCATCTTTTGAAGAAATTGAGAGATTTTTCCTTTCATATTTTGAATTAACCATTTGGCTAGCTACCGTTCTATTCCAGATCAACTCGTATAGTTTCTGTTCATCTTGACTAAGATTCAAATCTTTTGGTTTATTAGAAATATTTGTTGGTCTAATAGCTTCATGAGCTTCTTGAGAATTTTGAACTTTGGATTTATAGACTCTAACTTGTTCTGATAGGAAGGTTTCATCAAACTCATTTTTTATTAGATTTCTTATTTCTTCTAATGGAGGTGGTCCTGGTTTTTCTTCACTAAAAGGTTCTCCCGTATTTGGGGATGTGCTTATAGAAATTCCATCAGTTCTTAAGTAAGTAATTAATCCTCCTTCATAAAGATTTTGAGCACTTCTCATTGTCCTGTCTGCTGTAAATCCCAAAGAGCTTGCAGCTGACATTTGAAGTGTAGAAGTTCGAAAAGGAGCTTTCGGAGAACTAGTCTGGGGTTTTGTCTCAATTTTTGACACAAAAAAAGATGTTTTTCTTATTTCATCTATGGCTTCGTTAACTAATTTTTCATGGTTCAAAGGTTCTTTAGTTAAATTAGCTCCGTTTGCTTCAATTAAATCTGCGTCGAGCTCTAAATCATTAAATTTAAATTTAGCTTTTATTGGCCAATATTCCTCTGCTATGTGTGCATCTCTTTCATCTTCTCTTTCACAAATAATTCTCAAGGAAGGAGATTGAACTCTTCCAGCCGATTTTGCCCTTGAAACATGTCGCCAAAGAAAAGGAGAAACTTTAAATCCTATTAAGTGATCTAAGATTCTTCTTGTCAAATAAGCATCAACTAAATTTTGATCTATTTCTCTAGGATTTTCGACCGCACTTTTAATTGCAGAAGAAGTAATTTCATTAAACGTAATCCTTTTAGTGACTAATGTTTCTAAAAGTTTTTTATTTTTAAAATCATCTTTCAAATGCCAAGCAATTGCTTCGCCTTCTCTATCTGGATCAGTGGCAAGATAAACGCAATCAACTTCTTTGCATAATTTTCTTAATTCCTTAATAGTTTTTTTTCCTTTTTGTGTTTCTTTCCATTTTAAGTCTGTCCAATCATCTGGATTAACTGCAGTTTCTTCATCTGGTAGATCTCTTATGTGACCCAAACAAGCTTCTACTCTCCATTCATCTTTTGGAAAATTTTTATTAAGAAATCCTGTTATTTTTGTAGCTTTCGCTCCGGATTCAACAATGACTAAATTTTTCATCTCTTTTTAATATCTGATAATTTAGATGAATTTGTCAAGTAGAAGAGACATCTAGACAATCTTGAAGAAGACTGTTTCCTTTAAAAACAAATCCAGAATATAGTTGGATTAAATCTGCCTTTAAAGAAAATCTTTTAATTGCATCTTCTTTAGTCATCAAGCCTCCAGAAGATATAATTACTGCTTTATCATTGACAATTGATCTAACAAACTTAAGAGACTCTTCTGACTTTTGTCTCAGAGGCTTCCCACTAACACCCCCAGGCAAATTATAATCATGATCTAAAGAAGTATTGGTTAATATGAAACCATCAACACCACTTGCGAGGCTATACAAAATAATTTTTTCTAAGTTATTTAATGACTCATCGGGTGAAATTTTTACTACGATTGGTTTATATTTAGAAAAGCCCTTAGAGATTTGGTCTCTTTTATTGGTAATTTCGTCTATTAATTTATTGAAGTAATCACCTGAAGATAGTTTTCGTAAATCATTTGTGTTTGGGGAGGAGATATTAACTGCATAATAATCAGCAACATCTTTGAAATAATCTAACAAATGCAAATAATCTTCATGAGCTCTTTCATTGCTGATTTCTTTTCCTTTTCCAATACTAACCCCTAAAACGCCAGAAAAGTTTTTTTTATTCTTTTCAATATTTTCTAAGGCTTTTACGGAGCCAACATTGTTAAAGCCCAAAGAATTAATAATTGTTTCTTCATTATTGAATCTGTGAATCCTTGGTTTTGGATTTCCAGACTGAGGCTTTAAAGTTATAGTCCCGACTTCAACAAATCCAAACCCTAATTTTCCCAGAACGTGAAAATAATTTGCATTTTTGTCTAATCCACCTGCAACTCCAACTTTATTAGGAAAATCTAAACCAAAATACTTATTTATTTTGTTTTCCCTTGTAGCTGAAGAAAAAAGTACGTTTATAAGATGTAATTTATAAATAATTTTTAAGCCTGTCAGAGAGATTTTATTACTAAATTCAGGAGGAAGCTTTTGAGAAAATTTAAGTACGAAGTTATTAAAACTCAATTAACTATCCTAATCGCTAAGAGCATCTATAGCAGCTAATGTTTGAACTAAGTTAGAAAATATTGGGAGTATTGCATTCCAAAAAGCTAGATTTGATAACTCTGTTGTATCTTGAGGAACTACAATTACAGTACCTGGAAGAAGCTTTGAATCAGAAAACCAACTTCTTGATGGTTTAGTTGCTTGCCCATTTGGAAGTAGATAAAAAATATTATTTTTATCTGCTCCATCCCTTAAACCTCCAGCAAGATTTAGATAGTCGTTAAAACTCAAATTTTCAGAAAATACATAAGAACTTGGAGATAATACCTCCCCGGAAACAGTAATTGTAGATTTTTTTTTGGGCATAATTATTCTATCTTGATCTCTAAGTAATATATCTAGAGCTAAATTTTCATTTTTCATATCTTCCAAATTAAACGAAGTAACAACTCTTCCTAGAGGTCTTGCTTCTTTTAATTGTTCTACAATATTACCTATAAGTCTGATTGCTAAGTCTGGGCTACTAACTTGAGAAAATGAACCCGTCTGAATGGCTCTTGCTATACCTTTTTCTAAATCATCTGCAGCTCTTAAAAGCCCATCTTTCTCTCTTTTTGCAACTGATGCTCTTAAAAAGATACCTGCATCAATATATGCCTCAGTCGTATATCCGCCTGCCCTATTAATTAAGTTAGAAAGGGTTTCGTCTTCTTTTAGGTAGTATTTTCCAGGGTTAACAAATGCTCCTTCTAGTGTCACACTTTCTCTTCTAGATTTATTTGCATCAACAGAGACAGACGGTAACCGATCTATAAAAATTGAATCTCCCGCCATCAAAGGGAATTTATTTAAATCTTCACTAGACATCTCTTTTACAAAAATTTCATTATTTATTGATTGTCTAGTCAAAGTGATTTTTGTTTTATCTGCAAGAGGCTTAAATCCGGAGGCAAAAACTATTAAATCGTTAAAGGTTTCATTTTCTTTTAGTTCAAATATTGCTTCATTATTAACTTCTCCAAAAATCTTTACTTGTTTTTCAATAGGATTTATCAACAAGACATCTCCAGATTGAATCTTTAAGTTTGCAGAAGAGTTGCCTCTTATAAATAAATCGTAAAGATCTAAAGTTCCTATTACCTTGTTTGATCTTTTTAATGATATGTTTCTCAAAGATCCTGAATTATTTGGACCGCCAGACTCGAATAAAGCAGTCGAAATTGAAGACAAAGCGTTTAAATTATAACTACCCGGCTTCATTGACTGACCTACGACAAAAATTTGTATTTGTCTCAACCTCAATAAAGAAATAGAAGCCTCTGTTCCTATCAACGAAGCTTCAACAATTCTATTCAACTCGTCTTGTGCTTTTTGATAAGTTAAGCCGGCAAAATTAAGGTTACCTAATTCTCTAGTAAAAAAATTTCCTTCTCTGTCTATTTTTACTTTCCTAGATGCTTGCAAAGAGCCTGAAAAATTTATTCTTAGTTCGTCTCCTGGACCTAAAATATAGTCTGCCGGTGCCGACTCCACCGATAAAGATCTTGTTTTTTTATAATTCTTAAATAAATCGTATCCAAAAGGTCTTGGAATCAATGATCCGTATCTATCATAATCTTTTTGTAAAAGATCGTATTTATCTAAATCATCTTTTTCTTCTTCAGTAGCTTCTTCTTCTTCCTCATCTTCAAGTAAAATAGACTCACCTTGTTCAATTTGAGGCAAATCAAAACCAGAACTATTTATTCTTTGAAGAACTGAATTTCTTACAGATTCAGGCAACATATCTAGCTGCTCCTGATATTGAGAAAAGTCTTGAGAAACTGCCAAAAACGATCCTAACAGCAGTATTATTAAATAGTTTATTAATTTAATCATGAATATTTACTAAAGGATTTCCCCAGGATAATTTAGTTCTACAAGCCTCGAAATAATCATAGTTTAACGGATGAATCAGCTCATAGGATAGATCCTGCTGAGAAATGATGATCCTAAGGCTCTCTTCAATTTCATCATCAGTGTATCCATCTATAACAATTGATGCATTATTTTTATCAGCTATTTTTATAGTTAATTCGTCATCAGACGGCACTATCATTGGATTAGAAGAAGCGCTTTGTGAAAACATTGGCATTATTGCAAATACAGGCAAAGTGGGATGAATTATAGGTCCTCCACCGGAAAAACAGTATCCTGTTGATCCTGTTGCAGAGCTTATTATGACGCCATCTGATTTATGATTTGAGACTAATTTATTCCCTAAATAAATTGAAAAACTCATCATTTGGGCTACTTTTCCGGAATGAAAAACAACTTCATTGACTGCGATTTTTTTATCATTTGTACTTAAAGAAACTTCTAGTAGAGGCCTTTTTTCTCCGACATATTCGCCATTAAATATTTTTGGGAGCTCCTCTGTTATTGAGTTTGAGTTAATGTCGGTTAAGAATCCTAATTTACCTATATTTATTCCAAGAAAAGGAATTTCTAAAGTAAGAAGTTTCCGTATGGTACTAATAATAGTTCCATCTCCCCCAATTACTAATATTAATTGTGAGTTTTTATCAACTTCTTTTGCTAGATTGTCATCAGCTACTGAAAGAACATCTAAAACTTCTACAGAACAATCTTGACAAGTCCTCTGACAGATTTCTAAAGCATTTTCAAATTTTCTAGAGACAGTATGAACAATTGTTATTTTTGATATTTTACTCATTTCCTATTAAAAATTTCCTTATTATTAATCATTTCTTACATCTTTGACTAGATAAATAAAAATTGTATCTATTAAAGCAATGAATATTTTGAAAATATATTTTGTTAAAGCTATTCCAAAAGCTACTACGAATGATAATTCTCCAGCCAAAACCCATACAAATGTATAAATAAAGGTATCAAGAGCCTGAGACGAGAGAGTTGAAACATTATTTCTTAGCCATAAATATTTTCCTTGCGTAATTGTTTTTAATTTGTGGAATAGCCAGACATCAAATGTTTGACTTATTAAATATGCGCTTAATGAACCAATTACAAAAATTGGTGAATATAATGCAAGTGTTGATATAGCTTCATGAACTTCATTTGATGATTTTGCAATTTCTGAAGGTAAGTAATAAGTACTCAAAACTAATGTCAACATTACAACTACATTAGCTATGGCGCCTAAAATGACTGCCTCATTTGCAGCTGACCTGCCATATTTTTCGTTGATTAAATCAGTCGCAAAATAAATGCCAGAATACATTATGGCGCCCATACTAACTGTGAAAGTGTATCCAAAGACAGTTAAATCGCTAACCTTTCCGCCTTGAAGATTTCCAAGAACAATTCCTAAAATAACTGCAATGAATAGTCCATTTTTTCCAAAAAAATAAAATAAAGAAACAACTATTAATAAGTCGTAAAATACTGTAACTACCCAAAGCCATTCGGGATTATTTAAGAAAAATTCTAAGCTCATTTCTATTTAAAATCTTGATTTATAAAATACCCCAGATTAAGCTAATATCCTATTTATTATTTAAATTAAGAGGTTTATATGTCGAATTTAGAAACTTTTAGACAAGAAACAAGAGAATGGCTAGAAGAAAACTGTCCTCCTGAAATGAGAAAGCCGATGACGGCTGATGGTGCATGTTGGGGAGGAAGAAACTTTAAATTTACTCACCCAGACCAGAAACTATGGTTAGAAAGGATGGGTGAAAAAGGTTGGACAGCCCCTACTTGGCCGAGTGAATACGGAGGTGGCGGTCTAAATTACGACGAAAATAAGATTCTTGCCGAAGAGCTATTTAAAATTGGAGCAAGACCAGCTCTAGCAAGCTTCGGTTTGTGGATGCTTGGTCCTGCGCTGCTTGAGTACGCTTCTCATGAGCAAAAAATGGAACACATCCCTAAAATAATTAAGGGAGAAATAAGATGGTGTCAAGGATATTCAGAACCAGGAGCTGGTTCTGATTTGGCTAGCCTCAAAACAAAAGCTGTCGAGGATGGAGATAACTTTATAGTAAATGGTCAAAAAGTATGGACCTCTTACGCAGATGAATGCGATATGATTTTTACTTTAGTTAGAACTGGGCCACAAGAGCCAAAACATAATGGTATTAGCTTTTTGCTAATTGATATGGATCAACCTGGAGTAGAGACCAAACCTATTAAACTGATCTCCGGTAAATCTCCATTTTGTGAAACTTTTTTCACTGATGCGGTTGTTCCCAAAGCTAATTTAGTTCATGAACTAAACAAAGGCTGGGATGTGGCTAAAAACTTGCTACAACATGAAAGAAAAATGTTAGCTAGTATGGGTTTAGGCGGTTCTGCTGCGAGCGGAAAAGGAAAAGGGAAATCAGGCTCTGGCTTAGCTAATTTATCCAAAAAATATGTGGAATCTTCTGAAGGAAAAATATCTGACGAAGGATTAAGACAGAAAATAGCTAAAAGTGATATGGATGCTCATGCTTTTGGATTGACTTTAAGAAGGGCTTCGGAGGAAGCAAAAAACTCTAATCATGGCCCTAGCGCTGCAACATCAATATTTAAATTTTTTGGTTCAGAACATAACAAAAGAAGATATGAAATTATGCTTGAAGCAATGGGAACTCAAGCTTTAGGCTGGGAAGGCGGTGAGTTTGGTCCCGAAGAATTAGCTGTTACTAGAGAATGGTTAAGAACAAAAGCAAACTCTATTGAAGGAGGCACTTCTGAGGTTCAACTGAATGTTATCTCTAAAAGAGTTTTGGACTTGCCTCAATAATCTAGTATTTAGGAGAGAAATATGACGCTTACTCTGAGTGAAGAACAAGCATTTTTAAAGGATACAGCAAAAAAATTTGCTCAAGAAAAAACGCCTACAACTCATTTTAGAGAAATTCGAGACAACGAAAACCCTGAGTGTTTCGACAGGGAGATTTGGCAAGAAATGGCCGCTCAAGGCTGGTCAGGAATTCTTGTTCCAGAAGAATATGGTGGCTCTAATTTTGGCTTAGCTGGAATAGGAGTTGTGCTTGAAGAATTGGGAAGGACTTTGACGCCCTCGCCTCTTTTTGCTACTTCTGTAGTGTGTGCAACAATTTTAAACAAAGCCGGTAACGACTCTCAAAAAAAAGAGTTTCTTACAAAAATTGCATCTGGAGAAGTCACTATGGCCTTCGCTTTAGAGGAAGGACCAAGACACAAGCCTTTTTCAATAAATTTAGAAGCAAAGAAAGATGGAAAAAATTTTATTCTAAATGGTAAGAAAAATTTTGTGATAGATGGTGGATTTGCGGATTATATTATTGTTGTTGCTAAAACATCTGAAACAGAAGACCATCTCTCTTTATTTATTCTTGCTAAAGACGTAAAAGGCTTGAATATCATTCCAACAACAATGGTCGATCATAAAAATGCGGCCAATATAGAATTTAAGGAGGTTATTATTCCTGAAGCAAATCTGCTCGGAGCTCAAAATGATGCCAAAGAAATTATTGAAGAAACTTTAGACATCTCTAGGGCGGCTCTTTCAGCGGAAATGTTAGGAGGAGCTTTAGAGGCTTTCGATATTACTTTAAATTATTTAAAAGAAAGAGAGCAATTTGGAGAGAAAATTGGAAGTTTTCAAGCTCTGCAACATAGAGCAGCTTTAATGTTCACTGATTTAGAACTGTGCAAATCATGTGTAATTGAAGCTTTAACTGCTTATGACGAAGGATCAAATGATCTGCAAAGGATTGTTAGCCTTGCGAAATCAAAAATAGGTGAAACTTTTTTTAATGTCTCAAATGAAGGTGTTCAAATGCATGGTGGAGTTGGAGTAACTGATGAGTATGATATTGGTCTTTATATGAAAAGAGCAAGAGTTGCAGAACAAACCTTCGGAAATTCTGAATATCATAGAAATAGATACGCTGAGTTAACTGGTTATTGATTTTTAAAACCATTACTCTTATAAAAGTAATGATCAAGTTAAGAAATATTTTTATAGGAATTTTTTCCTCCTTTATTTTAGTTTCTAATACTTTAATTCTTGCGGTCTTGATGATTCCTCTTGGGGTAATAAAATTTTTAATTCCCTTAAAAACTTTGAGAGCTTCTTTTACCAAGATTATTATAAAAATTGGAGAACTTTGGATTGATGTTAATTCCTCGTGGGTGATTTATCTACATAAACCTAATATAGAAATTACAGGTGAAGAAAACTTAAATGGCGACTCTTGGTTCTTGTCCACATCAAATCACCAGAGTGCCGCTGATATATTTATAGTTCAATACATAACAAATAGAAAAATTCCAATGTTAAAGTTTTTTATCAAATACGAACTAATATATGTGCCTGTAATAGGAATTTGTTGGTGGGCCTTAGATATGCCTTTTTTGAAAAGATATACACAAAAACAAATTAAAAAGAATCCAAAGTTAAAGGGTAGAGACTATAGAAAAATGAAAAAATCTCTTGAGCATTATTCACTGCACCCAGTATCCATATTTAGTTATGCGGAAGGAACAAGATTTACAGAGAAAAAACACAAACTTCAGAAAAGTGAATTTACTAATTTATTAAAACCAAAAGAAGGCGGGCTAGCAATTGCTTTGAGCAATGTAAATAAAATTAAAGAATTAATAGACATAACAATTATTTACGATAATGATAATTTAGGTTTTTGGAATTATCTGTGTGGAAATATTAAAAATATTAAAGTTTTCATATCTAAAATTGAGGTTCCATCAAAATATTTAACAGAAAATTTAATTTCTTCTGAGGAGCTTAGGGGTGACTTTAAATTATGGTTAAATAGCATCTGGAAAGAAAAGGACGTTCTCATCTCAAACAATCAATTTAATATTTAGTATAGAAAACAGTGAATTTTAAGATTAAAAACTTTATTTTAATTTTTTTTCTGATTTTTGGGTCAGCTGTATTTTCAACTGACATAGCTAACAACGAAAAATATATAAACGTTTTATCTGAAGTGGAAAATATTTTAGAAGAAAATCATTTCAAAAAAAACGTAATTATTTCTCCGAATCAAATCAAAGAAAAATTCCTTAATTCAATAGATAGTCAAAAAACGGTTTTTACCCTTTCAAATTTTAATGAGCTTTCAAAGCAAAGAAATTTTAATAAAGAAAATCAAATTGAATTTGCTTTTGAAGTCTTTAAAAAATTTAAAGAAAAATCTATTAATTACTTTGAAATTCAAAAAAAAGAAATTTTGAATATCACTTCAGAAAGTCAGCTCGAGACGGGACACTTTGTATTCAAAGATAGAGAAGATGAAAATAGATTTGATAGTGAAGATCAACTTACTAAATATCAAATTAACGAAGCTAAAAGCGAATTAATCTCTATTTTATTAAAAGAAAACGATCTCTCAAAATCAAAAGAAAAATTACTTAAAAGACTCGCTAATAGAAAAAAGACTCTTAATAGAATATCGAATGACGATATTTTCAGTATGTATGTTAATAGTTTTACAAGTTTTTATGATCCACACACAAATTACCTTACTCCAAAAAGTCAGGAAGATTTTGAAATAAATATGTATTTGTCCTTAGAAGGTATTGGAGCGATCTTAACAATAGAAGATGGGATAACCGAAATAGTGAGATTAATTCCGGGTGGTCCAGCAGAAAAATCAGGATTAATAAAAGTATCGGATAAAATTGTTGGAGTAGCGCCAAAGCTAACGGAAGAAATTCAAGACGTTAGAGATTGGAGAATAGATGAAGTAGTAGATTTAATTAGAGGTCCTAAAGGGACGAAAGTAAGACTAGAAGTTCTCTCTTCCTCCATGGAAGATGATGAAATTGGAAAATTAATTGAAATAACGAGAGATGTAGTAAAGCTCGAAGATCAAGCAGCAAAAAAAAGAGAAATAGAAATTAAGAGATCGGGTAAGTTATTTAACATTGGAATAATAGAGCTTCCAACTTTTTACATGGACTTCGATGCATACAAAAAAAATAGATATAACTACAAAAGTAGCTCCAAAGACGTCAGAACATTGTTAAGAGAACTGGATAAAAATAATTCTGATGGAATAATTTTAGACTTAAGGGGTAATGGAGGTGGATCATTATTTGAAGCGTATTCTCTTGCTAAATTATTCATAGGTAGAGGAAATGTAGTTCAAGTAATGGAGTCAAATGGTTCTATTCAACCTTTAGGACACACAATGGGACGGCAAAACTACATTGGCCCAATAGCAATTCTGGTTGATAAATTAAGTGCTTCTGCTTCAGAAATTTTAGCTGGGGCTATCCAAGACTATCAACGAGGATTAGTTATAGGAGCCCAAACCTTTGGAAAAGGAACAGTTCAAAGAATGGAAAATTTAAGCTATGGGCAAATAAAGTTCACAGAGCAAAAATTCTATCGAGTTTCTGGTCAAAGTACACAACATAAAGGTGTAGTGCCAGATATTGAATTACCTTATGTATATTCAAATAAGGAAATTGGAGAAATGTCTTACGAAAATGCTCTCCCCTATAACGATATATCTCCGGTGTATTATGAAACTTTTGAAAATCTATTTAATTTAGAGTCAATCAAAAAATATTCCGATAATAGAATTAAAAATAGCTCTATGAATTCATATATCAAAGAAACTAACCAGCTAATTGAAGATGAAAATGATAAAAATTTACTTCCAGTAAACTTATCTTTTAGAAAGGAAATCAAAACAAAAAATGAAATGAAAAGACTTGCAATAGAGAATGAACTTAGAAGTTCTATGGGTTTAGATGTTTTCGAATCATATGAGGAATTTTCTAACTCAGATGGCATGGAAATTTCAGATAAAAAGGATGAAATAATTTTGAAAGAAGCTGCAGAGATTTTAATTGATCAAATCCTAATGGAGCAATCTTCAAGAATTTCTTTGCGAAGATAATATGAAAGTTGTCTCTTTTAATGTCAACGGTATAAGAGCAAGGATTCACCAACTTGAAGCTCTAGTAAGTTCTCAAAATCCAGATATTATTTGTTTTCAAGAAACAAAAGTTCATAACGATGATTTTCCTTTTGATGCATTAAAAAATCTGGGATATAAAATTATTATTAATGGTCAAAAGGGTCATTATGGTGTAGCAACGTTTTACAAAGGGGAATTAATTTCTTCCTCTTTAGGTTTTAAAAATGATCCAAAAGATGCTCAATGTAGGTTAATAACGAGTACTCATAAATTAAAAAAAGGAGAATTAACCTGTATCAATGGATATTTTCCTCAAGGAGAGAGCCGTGATCATCCAACTAAGTTCCCTTACAAAAAAAAATTTTTTGCAGACCTAATGAAACATTTGGATGAAAATTTCACCAAAGATCAAAATATCATTATTTTAGGCGATTTAAATATTTCTCCTGAGGATAAAGATATAGGCATAGGAGAAAACAATAGAAAAAGATGGTTACAGACTGGGAAGTGTAGCTTTCTTCCTGAAGAGAGAGAATGGTTACAAAAAGTAATAGATTGGGGTTTTCAAGACAGCTATAGGCAAATTAATCCGGCTTCTGATGACCTGTTCAGTTGGTTTGACTATCGAAGCAGAGGTTTTGATGATAGTCCAAAAAGAGGCTTGAGAATCGATCATCTCTGGATAACTGAGCCGTTAATTAAGAAAATAAAAGATGTAGGAATAGATTATAAAATTAGAGGCATGGAAAAACCTTCAGATCATGCTCCTGTTTGGACCGAATTTTCTCTTTAATCTCTTCTCTTTGAAAAAATTCTTTAATATCTCAGAACATTCATCAGAAAAAAGTCCTGTTTCAACTTCAATTTTATGATTAAGTCTTAATTGGCTCAAAAGTGCTTTATTACTTATCGGTGCCCCGCTATCTTGATCTACTGCTCCAATTACTAATCTTTTAATTCTTGAATTGATAATTGCTCCAAAGCACATCAAACATGGTTCTAAAGTTGTATACATTGTAGAGTCCAAAAGACGATAATTTTCTTCTTTTTCGCAAGCGCTTCTAATAGCTAGTATTTCCGCATGAGCAGTTGGATCATTCATTTCAATAGACAAGTTATGTCCTTTACCAATTACAATTTCTTTTTTTGTCAAAACGGAACCAATTGGAACTTCGTCTTTAGATTTTGATATTAATGCTTGTTCAATGGCAAGACTCATCATTTTTTTATCAAAATCAGAAAATATCATATCTCGTTATCAAGATTTTTTAATTCATCTTCATACATTAATAATTCCTTATTTTCGACTCGATCAACATAAAGTTTTCCAAATAAATGGTCGATCTCATGTTGAAATACAGTTGCTAAAAAACCCTCTAAATTTATTTTTTTAAATTCTAGATTTTCATCAATAAATTTTACAGATATCTGACTAGGTCTCTCAACATAACCTCTTAAACCAGGGACACTTAAGCAACCTTCCCAATTCCCTTGTTTTTTTTCTGTTAAGTATTCAATACTGGGATTAAACATTACATATTCAGGAGAAGATTCAATTTCAGGATATCTCTCAGATGATTCATCTAACTTTATGATAGCTAATTGTTTAGAAACAGAAATTTGAGGAGCAGCCAATCCTATTCCGCCTGCCTCATCCATAATCTGCCACATTTTTTTTATGAGAGATTTAGTTTCTTTCGATTTAATTTCCTCATCAGTAAAAGGTTCAGCAATTTTTCTTAAAATTGGATTGCCCATTTTTAGAATTTCTTTATGTCCAAGCATATTAGAATTATAAACCTTTATTTTGATTTAATATTTCATATTGATTTGAAAAAGCAAAAGATATGATAAAAACACAAAGAATATTTACCAAAACAATTAATTTTTGGATTATTGCTTGTTGAGACAAGTTATCTATATTTTCTAAAGGGCTTCCACCATATATTTGATAAAGAACATAAGCAAATGTTGAGATCAATAAGAAAAATATTGTGGAGGCATAATAATTTTTTACTTTGCTTCTGTATAAAACAATCAGAAATAAGAGAGAGCCTGGTATCATCAGTCTAAAGGCATTTAAAGCAAAAAAAATATGCGTTTCCATGTATAAATCATGTGGTGTAAGTCCCACCCCAGCAAAAAAAATAGATCCAAGTCCAAAAAAAATTGAGCCGCATAAGGCTAATCTAAAATTTAAAATATCGTCTTTAAAAAGATAAGGTACGAATAAAAAAGCAATCCCAGCAAAAAAAAATAAAATCAAAGAGAAACCAAAGAAAAAAGAAGATAGAAAATTGACTTCTCCCGAGTGAGATTTGTATCCTCCTAAATCGCTAAGAAAATTATGAGAAAAGGAATAGCCCTCTTGCGAGAAATCATGAATATTTCCACCTGGATAAAAGAAAATTGCAATACAAACTGAAATAAAAAATAGGATTGGTACAAGTCTTATAAACCTAACTGCATAAATTAAATTGCTATTATTCATGAGTAAAATATTACCTCTAAGAATTAAAAAAAGATGGAAATTGCTTAGAATTATATCTTAATTAAATTAGTTATAATTAAGACTTATTTTGGATACTTTAAAAACTAAAGAGAAGTTAGTTTCTCAATCAAAAAGGAAAAAAGAATTAATTGAAGTTTTAAACTTTTCTAATAAGGCTCTCTCAATTAAATCTTTTGCATTTAATTTTAATAATCAAGTAAATAAAGAATTTGAGAATCTTTATTCTTTTTTGAAAATTGATAATTCCATTTCAAAACTTTTCAATGCAGAAAAAATTAATACAACAGAAGATAAAGCAGCACTCCATTGGAAAATAAGGGATCCCGATAGCCATTTATACAGAGATCTTTTTGTTAAATATAATGCTTTTAGGAAGCAGCTGCTTAATAGACCTATAAAAAATATTGTTATTTTAGGAATTGGAGGATCATACGAAGGGCCAAATTTGCTTATTAATTCTTTGAAAGAATTAAATAATCTCAAATTCAATCATATATTCATTACTGGATCAGATAACCAAGAGTTTAAAGAAAAAATTACAGGTTTGAATCAAAAAGAGACCGTCTTTATTTTGTCTTCAAAATCTATGAAATCTTTAGAAGTAATAAATAATTTCAAATTGGCTAAAAGATGGCTTTCTTTAAAAATAAAAAGTTCAAAAGCTATAGAAAATTTTTACGGAATTACATCTAATATTCAAGAAGCTAAAAAAATAGGAATTGCTGAGAATAATATTATTAATCTAGGAGAGGAAATTGGTGGAAGATACTCTATCTGGTCAGAAATTTCGTTAACATCTATTTTAGAATCAAAAAAGAATTTTTCATCATTCTTGAATGGAGGTCATCAAGCTGACCTACTTATGAAATCAGATAATAGTTATAAAAAAACTATTAAAAAATTAGCTTATATAGAGTTATGGAATTCTAATTTTTTAAATATTAACAATAGAGTAGTACTTTCTTATTTATGGAAGCTGAGAACTCTTCCAAGATATTTTCAACAGCTAGAAATGGAATCTTTAGGCAAAAAAGCCAACAGCCAATCTATTTTTTCTAAAACCTCTCAAACTATTTATGGTGGTTTTGGGCCCAGAGCACAACATTCATTTTTCCAAATGCTTCATCAAGGAACATCAAAAACTTCTATAGATTTTATAATTGAAAAAGACGTGTCTGAATCAAATAAGCTGCCTAAAATACAAGCTCTTACTCAAAATAAATTATTTAATATTCCTCCCAAGAAAACTTTAGTTCAAAATCACAAAATAAATAGCAATGTTTCAAGCAATCTTTATATGCTTGAAAAGCTTACACCATATAATTTAGGTTTCTTAATAAGCTCTTGGGAGCATAAAACTTTTATATGCTCTCAACTGCTTCAAATAAATCCGTTTGATCAGTTTGGAGTAGAACAAGGAAAATTAAAAACATCCAAAAAATTTAGTTAATTTGATTTTTTTTATCAATTAAAAAATCAAAATTAGAAGCAAGCTCGTCTTTATCAAAAATAAGTTTTCTTTTATTGCCCTTAATCAATCCTTTGATAAAGCTTGGAAGCTCGTAGAAAGATATTTGTAATCTTTTAAATTTTCTTGAAAGCCAAGATTTATTGACAAAATTTTCATCTCTTACGTTCTTGATAGAATTCTCATCTTGTCTTGTTTCCTTACCCAAATGCATCATCTGAATAGCAGGAGCAGGTTCAACCTGCATATATTGAGCCCAAGATCTTGACCAGAAAGCAGCATCAACCATAACGTAATTTTTAAATTCTTCTAACATTTTCAAGGCAAGTTGAGGCCCTAATATATAGGCAGCTAAGCCCGTTTTATTTTTATAAATTTCTCTTATGTTTAAGAGATTATTATCCTCCGAATAAAAACTTTGTTTGCTTAATAAATGATATCCAGGGGCATACTCTAAATCGTATACTGTGTTCCAAGAATCTTTGAGGCCTTCAACTACATCTATAATTTTATTTATTTCTTTAGAAATGACTACATCATCTTCTAAGATTAAACATTTATTATTTCTTTTGCTAACTTCTTCCCATGCTTTGCGATGAGATAAAAAACAACCTACGTCTTTTGAAAAAATAGGTCTAGTCCAATGATTCGCAGCATTTTGTAATTCCTTGGTACTCAAATCTGCTCCATTGATTGCATCTATGAAAGTGATATTTAGGTTTAATTGTTTAGCTTGCCTTATCTGAAATTCTCTTCTTTCTTTATAAGATTTCATGCTAATAATGAAAATTTTCATGATTTGAGAGTAAGATTTTTATTATAAGTTGGTTTTTTTGGCAAAAACATAAATAATATTTAAAACTTTTTGCCCTATATTAAGTCAAATTTAGTCTTTTTGATTTGGTAAGCATAAAATTCCGCCTCAAAGAATATTTTTAAAATTTAATTATGAAGGATTACGTTAACTCTATATTTTGGTTTTTTAAAGAATACCCTATATTTGCCATCAGCTTTTTTTTCGGAGGCTATTTAATAGGGGCTACTTATTTTTAATCTACTAAATCAATTTTTTTAATTCGTTTGAAATTTTAGACCTGATTTTATTTTTTTCTAAGTCTTTCCAAGAAACATCATTTGCCATCAGCATTGAAAATGTTTTTTCAGATGCTTCTATGTTATTTTCTTCAAAATATTTTAAAGCATCTTTTGCTCCTTCCCTGTTATTACAAATTAAAACCATTTCACAACCAGAAATTATTGCGTTCTTGGTTTTGTCATAAAAACTTTTAAATTCATTAGTTCCTTCCATAGAAAGATCATCACTAAAGATCATTCCTTCAAATTTCATCTGTTCTCTGAGAATTTGCTTAATCCAAATTTTAGAAAAGGTGGTAATTCTCTCGTCAACATCAGGGAAAAGAATATGTGCTGTCATGATTCCATCTAAATTATTTATTAACTCTTTAAAAGGGATTAAATCTTTGTTTTCTATTTCATTAAGGGCCCGTCGGTCAATAGGTTTTTCTAAATGACTATCTTCACTAATTGATCCGTGTCCAGGAAAATGTTTTCCAACACATGCCATCCCTGCCTCATTCATTCCAAAAATAAATGCCCTTGCGCATTCTATTACGATATCTATCTGATCAGAAAATGCTCTATCTCCAATTATGCTGCTCAAGTCTTGATCTAAATCTAAAACTGGTGAAAAACTTAAATCAATTCCCGATGCTATTAATTCTGAAGCAATTAACCAACCAGCATTCTTGCATAAGTCCAAACCTGCATGTTTGTCATAACTTACCAAATCTCCCAACCTTTGCATTGGAGGTATTTGAGAAAAACCTTTCTTAAATCTTTGCACTCTTCCGCCTTCTTGATCAACAGCAATAATAATTTCGGGCTTCTTTGATTTTATTTCAAAACAAAGATCTGTTATCTGATTTCTATCCAAAAAATTTCTTTCAAATAAAATAAGTCCACCAACATGGGGTGATCCTATTAGCTCAATATCTTCTTGATTAAGAAAAGGCCCTTCGATATCTATCATCAATGAAGCTTTATTCATATAAGTAGTATAAGATTAAAAGATGAATTTATATGAAAAATATGTTCTGCCAAAGGTTCTAAATTGCACTTGCGGTTCCAAGCCTATAAAACTTCAGAGAGAGAAAATTATTCCTCTTGCTCAAGGTAAAATTTTAGAAATTGGTATTGGTTCTGGACTCAATATTCCTTTTTATAATAAAGCAGTTATAGAAGAATTTCATGCTTTAGAGCCTTCAAGAGAGCTATGTAACATGGCAAGAAAAGTAGCCGACAACGAAGGAGTTGATATTAAATTTTATGAATGCAACGCTGAAAACATTCCTCTTCCAGATAATTTCTTCGATAATGTAATCATTACCTATACGATGTGTACCATTCCTGAGGTCATTAAAGCAAACAAAGAAATTTTAAGAGTTCTAAAACCAAACGGAAAACTTTTATTCTGTGAACATGGTCTCTCTCCAGAACAAAAAGTTGCTAAATGGCAATCTAGAATAAATTTTATATGGGGAAAAATTGCTGGAGGCTGTAATTTAAACAGAGACATTCCTAAACTCATAAGGGCATCTGGATTTGAAATATTAGATTTGGAAGAAATGTACTTACCTAATACTCCAAAAATAGCTGGTTATAATTATTGGGGAACAGCATTGAAAAAAAGCTAATTCATGTCTCGTTGGTCATCAGAAAAAATATTTGAATGGTATTCTGAGCAAGAATGGCTAATTGGATCAAATTTTTTACCCAGTACTGCAATAAATCAATTAGAAATGTTTCAAAGAGAAACGTTCGATGAAAAAACTATCGAGAAAGAATTAGGCTTAGCGAACTCATTGGGATTTAACTCAATGAGAGTTTATTTGCACGACCTTCTTTGGGATATAAAAGATGAATTTTTAATAAACTTTGAAAAATTTCTTTTAATCTGTGAACAAAATAATATTAAACCAATTATTGTTTTATTTGATGATTGTCACCGAGCAAATCCTAAACTTGGTCCTCAATATCTTCCTGTAAAAGGAATTCACAATTCAGGCTGGAGCCAAAGCCCTGGTCACAAAATTGTAAAAGATATCAGTAACGGCTCTACATCGGAATTGAAGAGATTAAAAAACTTTACACAAGGAATTTTAGATTTATATAGGAATGATCAAAGGATTTTGCTTTGGGATTTATACAATGAACCTGGTCAATTTGGAATCGGGGAACAATCATTAAATTTTTTAGAGCTAGTTTGGGATTGGGCTTTCGAAGTAAGACCAGATCAACCTTTAACAAGCTGTATGGATGGCTCAATTGGAGAAAGAATTATAGCTTTAAATAGTGAGAAGTCAGATGTAATAACTTTTCATACTTACGAAGCAGACAAACTTGAACCAACTATTAAGGAGTTGTCTAATTTTAATAGACCAATGATTTGTACAGAATACATGGCAAGAGAATTTGGAACTACTTTCGAATTTAGTTTACCTATTTTCAAAAAGCATAACGTGGGATGTTATAACTGGGGTTTTGTAGCCGGTAAAAGTCAAACGCATTTTGGTTGGGAAACAATTTTAAAATTGAAAGAGTCAGTTAAAAATAAAGATTTTGTTAATGATGTCAGAGAAATTCCAGAGCCTAAAATTTGGTTTCATGATATTTTTAGAATTGATGGAAGCCCATATGACCAAAAAGAAATTGATTTTATAAAAAATTTTTTAATTTAATTTTTACTCTTCAAGCTTTCAAAAATTTTATATATCTCTTCAGCGGTATTAATATCATTTACATTGCCGCCAAAAAATGGGCTGTACTTAACATTTGGAGAAGCGTAAATATGCCCTCCATTAACTAAAGTATAAAGGGCAACAATTCTACTTCCAAATACATTTTTTTTTGTAACTGAACTATTTAAATTTTTATCTCTTTCTGGAAGAATTTTGAAACTTTCTCTTTCATAAGATGATAAATCTCTCCAATATTTATAAGATTCTTCAGAAGAAAGAACTTTGCCCCTACTATCATTTCCGAGCAATGACACTAAACCGCCGTTATAAGGATTTATCTGATCATTTGTTCCATTAAAAATTGCCATGTTTACTTCTACTTGAGAAATATTACAGTCGTTATTTTTTTTGATAGGAAGGTTCGCTACGAGAGGAGCATACAGATAGGTACTATTTGGAATCTCATATGCGAGTTTATAAACCATATGACCACCATTTGAAATTCCTGTGGAAATGATATGATTTTTATTAATTCCAAAATCTTTCTCAATTAAGTTTATTACAGTTCTGTAATATCCTATATCATCAATATCTAATAAATTTGCTTCATAATCTGCTGAGGCTCTACAGTCGTTCCAAAAATTTTTGTATCCTTGAGGATATACCACTAAAAACCCTTTTTCTTGAGCTAAATATTCAAAATCAAAACCAGTTGCTTCTCTCATGCCTTCAGAAGTTCCATAAGACCCATGAAAAACAAAAATAACAGACGTGTTTTTTTTAAGTGAATCTGGCACAAAGACGTCATAAGTTCTGTCAAGATTGTCATGAGTAAAAGAGTAACTTATAAATTTTCCTTGAGAGGGCTCAGACCTCAAAATCTCAACGTTGATATAATAATTTAGGAAAGTTACAGATAAAAATGATCCTAAAATAATTCCAAAAACAAAAATTTTTGAAAGTAGGTTTTTTTTAAAAAAACTCATTAAACAATAAATATTAAATAGTAAGTTGTTCCTGCAAATCCAAGGGTTATACCAAGAATAAGTAAGAAGCTTAATTTTAATATTTTCATTAGGAAAGATTATTTTTTAAAAAATTAATGCTATCTTTAAAGGATGACTTTCTTGCATTCCAGTTTCTTCCGAGAGATGCTCCAATTGGTGCTGAGCCAGATTCGATCAATTTAAGTCTTCCTTCTGGCGTATTCATCTCAAATCTTTCTCCAGAATCACTTTCGAAATATAGATTTCCATTTTTATCGATCTTGCTTGGCTTATTGCTAAGTGCTATTGCATCTGGAAGAAATTTTACTGGATCCACTCTATCAAAAGAATGATGGCTATTTTCGTACAAAATAACTGAACTATTTCCTCCTGAATCATTAATGGCTTCGGATAAATTTTCTATTAAAATCGAAGGCGTATAATCATCGTCTTTTCCAATTAGACTGAGTATGGGGTTCTTGTTCCATCTCATTTCTTCTGGCCAAACATATGCTCCTGGATAAAAGGCTAAAAAACCTTTAAATCTTTCTCCGTTTGGAGCTAATTTTTCAGCCAATGGCTCCCAAGCGGCATATACTGCAGTTGACCCACCAAAACTCCAACCTGCAATAAATATATTATTTTTTTGAATTTTTGGGTGATGAGATAAGTGTTTTAAAGCTTCGTAACAATCTGTAAGTGACATGGAAACTGTAACCTGCATTTGATCTTGATAAATTGTTTTTACATTCCTGGATTCAAAACTATGAACCTTAAAAATTGCAAAACCATTTTCTAAAAAATTAATTGAGTGATCTTGCGAACTAATGCCCCATCCCATACTGCCATGCATGCATATCACAAGCGGATAGGAATCCTTTTTTTCTTCTGGAAGAATTAAGGTCCCAAAAACCTGATGATTTTCTTGCTTGGTTGAATTTAAAATATCTGTGAATTCAAATGGACTGGCTGACTCATAAAAGAAGTCTCCTTCTTCATTTTGAGTAAAATTCATTTTGATTCAATTAAAAAAACAAATGGCTCTGACTTCTAGACTCATTCTTGGAGACACATCTTTACCTTTAAAGGATATATCATCAAAAGCGCTATGAAGAGTGGGTAAAAAAGGATTTGAAGAAGAATCATATGTTTTGAACATCAAAACCTCATCTCTATTCATTTTTGGATAATAATTCCACTCATGTTTATCACTATGAGAAGATTGAAATATCTCAACTGTCAAAGAATCTTCTTGATCCTCAAGATAATTATGAAGATCTGTAGGGATTAATTCTTTCTCAGAAACGGTTCTGGAATCACAGACTGCAAAAGGAGCGTCTACACCGTCTACATCAAATCTTCTCCAAAGATTAAAAACCATTATTTTTGATGGATTGCTATTGGTTTCTTGAAGGAGAGGCTCGAGAGTATTTTTAAAATTTGGTGTGAAGTCATTGTGTACTAATCTATGTGCACCCTTTCTTTCGCCCGACTCTACTTGGGCTTCGTTTCTAGAAATATGTGAAACTATATGAACCGCATCAGCATTTACTTTCTCTTTAACTAATTTAGTCATTTCAGGATAATAGATTTCAGAGACTTCATTATCGTCAAAAAAATCTTTTACAGAAGATTTGTGACTTAATAGTTCAAATCCTCCCATCTCAATCTTAAAATCTTTTAATCTTGCGTTCTGTATAGTCTTTTTATAAGAACTATGATTAGGCATCAAAGGGTCTTCCTCTTGCAAACCAAATGCTGGTTTTAATTCCCCTTCTCTCAAAGGATTTCTATAATTAAAATAAGCTTCTATTTTATCCATACAATTATTTTATCTAAAAAAAAAGAAAAAAGTATTAAAAATCTATAAATTCGGATGTCATATTTTCACTTTATCTTCATTATGTTGTCACTTTATTGCCATTAAATATAGCCAATTAAATAGTAAATTTTAATAATAAATTAAATTTCATATGGAAATGAAATACAAATTGATAATTTTATTATTATTTCTACAATCTTGTCAGACCACTTCTAAGTGTGAAATCTTCATTTGTTAAAACCTATCTAAAATTAAGTTAACTTTAGCTTGGTCCAAGTATTTGGAATCAGCCAAGTGACTATGAGTGAAAAAGTTACTCCAAGGACGTAACTGGCCAATACACCAGAAATTCCCTGTATTGTAATTGCTTCATTGATATTACTAATAGCAATCATAGTTATAAAAACTAGCACAGTACTTATCAAAACAACTGGAATCTTTACAAATTCAGGTTTATTTATTTCTATTTTAGAAGCAAATATATACCAGCCAAACATCACACCCAAAAACCAAACACTCGGTTCATGATTAATATGTGTTGGATAGGATAGATAATAAATAATTTGTGAAAGCAATATTGTAACCATCCATAGTTTGTTACTTAAAAGATCGTAAAATTTATAAATTAATGCTATATACCAAATTGCTAAAATAATTATTCCAATTAAAAGTCCAGCAAAAACATCCCCGATGTCGTGGACACCTAGGTACATTCTGCTAAAAGATACCAATCCGATCATCAAAACACAAAATGCAGTTAGCCAGTTTTTTTTAAACTCTATTGCAATTAACCCCCATAAAGTCACAGCTATTTGAGCATGTCCGCTTGGCCAACCATATGATTGTCCAATCCTAGGGTCAAGCATAAATTCCATTGCTGGTCTTGGATCTTGAAAGTAATCTTTTAAAAAACCGTTTACCAAACCTGATACAAATAACAACATTGCAATTCTAGAAAATTTTTCTGGAGACCAGTAAAAATATCCAAATGAGAGGAATAAAATTAAAAATGTTGGATAACCTGCTAAAGAAACTAAGTCAAAAAATATATTTAAAAAAGGAGTTCTTAAATCTAAAGCCCATGATAAATCATTCCAAAAAGATACAACTTCCATGCTTTACTCTCTATTGCTGGAATCTGAAACTAACTTATCTGCACTATTTATAAAGCCATATTTGTCTCTGAAATCTCCAAACATTTTTTCGGGTGAAACGGACTCTAGTTCGCCATTTTTATCTTCCGGGTCAGAATAAAAACCCAATACATAGCCCCCTTTTGAATAACCCATTAAGGCTCTCAACTCTGGAGTCAGATCTTTTGCTATGTGTGGTGGGCACGATAAATATTGATTTTCTTCTTGCCTTAACCAAGTTGGAGCATAATGCAAAAACACTCCAAGTCTATTTTCACCAGAAATATTTGCCCCTCCACCATGAATTACTGAACCTGTATAGATAAAAACAGACCCTTTCTTCATCTCAGCAAAACATATTTCTTTTTCAAGAGGCTTTCTATTTCTATCCCATTTGTGAGAACCTGGAACAACTTGGGTGGCTCCATTCTCTTTTTTAAAATCAGTAATCGCCCAAACCGTGCTAAGTTGGGTTTCTATTTTTCTTGGAATATAGCCTCCCCACACTCCTCTATCTCTATGCAATATTTGTTCACTTTCTCCTGGTGCAATATCAATTGCTGAAGTGAAATGTAATTGATAGCCATCGCTGTGTGGTTCTAGAAACCTTTTAGATAAATCATTTATTAAAGGGTCTAACGCCAAGACTCTACACTCTGGAGATCTAGCCATTAAAGCTCCAACTCTTCTTGTATTAAAGCCGGTAAAATCATCTTGACCTTCTTTGGTGTTTGCTAAAAAAGGATTGAGTTCTTCTGTGATTTTGTTTAACTGACTTTGACTAAGAACGTTATCAATTATTACACCCGCATCTTGGTCAATTATTTCAAGCAATTCTTCTATTGAAGCATTCGAATTTACATGTTTTATCGTCATAAATAACTTTCTCCCTCAAAGTGAATTATTCCATATTTTTAAAAAGTTTTTCTAAATTTGACATGACATCTTCATCAAGTAATCCTTTTTCTTCAGCTTCGATACATTCAATTAGTTCTTTTCTATTTTTTACTCCGAGAATAACTGAGCCTACTTGATCTATGCTGAGTGCATATCGATGAGCTAAAGACGCTGGAGTTTCACTGATTTCTTCTGCGAATTTCCTAAAAGGTAGAGCTTTTTCAAAATCTCTAAAATCTGCTTGATCAAAACCTAAACTATTTGGCTCTCTATCCATTGAAGAAGTCAAAGCACCAGCTTGAGCAGCTCTTATGGCTAAAATTGGAATGTCTTTTTTTTGACATTCTTCTAGTATTTTATTTGGATTGTTTATTTCGCTGATGTAACCGATAGCACCAATTGAATTTAAAACATTCACCGCACATTGCATTGCTTCAGGCGGCTGAGAAGAATTAATTGCTTTTATTAATGCTTTCTCTTGACCAAGTCCTATTCCCCAATGATCAATTTTTCCTTCTTGCTTTAGTTTTTCAAAAGCTGGAATTACAGCATTAAAGTAACATGAGAGAGTAGTTCCGCTAGATTGTCTTGTTTCATCAAATTTGAAAAAACGATAATCATCTTCGATTAATTGAGAATGCAGTAAAAATAAATTAACGTTTTCTAAATGCATTGTTTCAAGACTTCGACACAATGAATTATTCAAAACTTCATAAACCTCTGAATCTTTTGGATTTCCCAATCTACATTTAGTAGTTACTTTTATATTTTCTAAATTTTTATCTTTCAAAGCTAAGCCCAAGACCTTTTCAGCCTCACCTTTTCCATACATTGGGGCAACGTCAAAATGATTTATACCAGAATTATAAGCAAGATTTACTGTTTCAATGGCTTCTGCTCTAGAAGTTTCTCCCCAAACATTTCCAATTCCACCGCCCCCTAAAGTTAGCGAGCTGACCGTCCCAAAAGGTTTAAATATTCTTTGTTCCATTAGTTATTATGATTTTTATTCATTATCGATAAGGCATCATAGCTGTAAAGTTTTTTAAAAATTTTATTGCCTATATATCCCATGACTAAGTTTCTTAAAATTGCAGCTAATCCTGATAAGTGAAGAACTTTTGCATTTCTTCTTGCAGCTGATTGAACATAAGAGGTTCTCGGTTTTCTAATTTTTTCAAAATACTTAAGTGCTTCTTCGACTTCGTCAAAATTATCAATACAGTTTGCTAGAACTGCGCCATCCTCTATAGCCATAGCTGCCCCTTGAGCTAAAAAGGGCAACATAGGATGAGCTGCATCGCCCAAAACTATAATTCTTCCTTTGCTCCATTGTTTCATTGGGAGACGATCGTGCAGAGCCCATTTATATAAAGTATTTGGATCAGCATGCTGCAATAAAGTTTCAATTGTTCTATTCCAACCTTTGTAGGCTTTTTTAAGTTCTTCGATTTCTCCTTTTTCTGACCAACTTTCATTGAACCAACCATCTTGTTCTACTAAACAAACGCAATTTAAATTTTTACCTCCGTTAACATGATAAGTCACAAAATGTTTATTGGGTCCTAACCATACGGTTGTGTCAGGTAAAATTAAATTTTCAGGAAGTATCTCAACTGGAATGAGCATTCGCCACGCAACATTACCAGTATAAATAATTTCTTTTTTTCCAAACAACGAATCACTTACTTTTGAATGGATACCATCTGCTCCTATTACAAGGTCGGCTTGGATTTCTTTTCCATCAACCTCGATAAAAGCAGAATTTTTATTGTTGCCAACATTGGTTACTTTCATATTAGAATGAATATCTATATTTTTAACTTTAATTTTGTTTAACAAAACTCTTTGTAAATCAGCTCTATGAATATCGTAATTTGGCGAATTAAAGTCTTTTTTTATAGCTCCACCAAGTTTTCGCTCTGAAATAACTTTTCCTGTTGAGAAATTTAGAAATTGAAAAGAATTAGGTTCAAATATGTAGGGCTCCAGATCTTTAAATAAACCTAGATAATTTAAAACTTTAGTTGCATTTGGCGAAAGCTGAATTCCAGCTCCTAATTCAGATAAGATTTCAGCTTGTTCGTAAATCTTAACCTTATGACCTTTTGCATCCAAACACAGGGCTGAGACAAGTCCACCAATTCCAGCTCCAACAATAATTACATTCATGCTATATATGTAATGAAAATAATAATTTTTTAAGCAGTTTTTAAGGCAATGTGTTTTAGGCCCTTAATATTTGCTCCCATCAAATCCTCTATTTTAGGAGGAGTTTCACTGATGTCGCCTAATTCGCTTAAAACTAAATGAGAGTCATCATGTCCTTCTAATGAAGTCATGTCTTTCAGCCAACGACTAACATTTGTAAAAGGTTCAAAGTCATATAAATTTGTAAACTGACTTTGTAGTTGGCCAATCTCAACATAAGCTGCAATATCGGCAATAGTTGCTCGATCGCCAGTTATAAATTTATTTTTTGCCAGCCATTGATTTTCCAGCATGTTGAGTGCATTTTTAAATAATCTTTTCGCCATATTAATTACATCTTCCGACAAACCAAGGTCAGGTCTAGCCATAGGCGCAAAAAAAGCCAAAGTAGCCTCTTTGATATTGCGATGATGATAATGCAGAAAATCATCAACTTTTGCTCTTGCTTCAGGGTTTGTTGGATATAAATCTTCCCAGCCATGTTTATTGCAGAGATAACACATGATAGCGTGAGATTCGGCTAAGAGAAATCCAGTATCAGGATCTTCCAACGCA
The DNA here is from genome assembly GCA_902635045.1 of uncultured SAR86 cluster bacterium. Lineage (GTDB taxonomy): Bacteria > Pseudomonadota > Gammaproteobacteria > Magnimaribacterales > AG-339-G14 > CASICS01. Next base: position 124,645 of record CACPMT010000002.1, read on the forward strand.
GGTATGGTTCCATTTGGATATTTATCCAAGTATGAAGGATGACGTGTTCCGTTTTCCTCTTTAGATCCAGGAACAGTTAATATCAACTCAAAAGGTAATTCTTTATTAAATAAGAGCCAGAGCACTGCTCTTACTGCTTGCGACATGGGAACCCCATAGATTTTAATTTTGTCTGTCATTTTTTAATCAAGATCGCTTGAATCATGTCTCTCTATAATAGCTTTGTCATTTGGACTACTTGGAGCTCTATTGACTCTTATCCCTCTCTTAAAAGCAGGTCGCTTTGCTATTTCCTCTGCCCAGCGTATTACGTTTTTATAAGAGGCAACATCTAAAAATTTTGCCGCATTATATGAATTTTTCAAAACTAATGTGCCGTACCAGCAACAAACTGCAATGTCTGAAATATTATAATCATCCCCACATAAAAACTGTCTTGACTCTAAATTTTTATCCAAAACATCTAATTGCCTTTTTACTTCCATTGCAAATCTATTAATAGGATATTCAAATTTTTCTGGTGCGTAAGCATAAAAATGGCCAAACCCCCCGCCTAAATAGGGCGCACTTCCCATTTGCCAAAACAGCCAGGACATACATTCTGCTCGAGCTGAAGCTTCAGTCGGTAACAGCTCACCAAATTTTTCTGCCAAATAGACCATGATAGCTGCAGATTCAAAAACTCTTGTTGGCGGTTGCGTACTAACATCAAGTAAAGCAGGTATTTTTGAATTTGGATTCACTGCTACAAAACCGCTTCCGAATTGGTCGCCCTCTCCAATGTTGATTAAAAAGGCATCGTACTCTGCACCCTCGTGACCCAAGGCCAATAATTCTTCTAATAGAACAGTCACCTTCATACCATTTGGGGTACCTAAAGAATAAAGTTGAAGAGGATGTTTTCCTCTTGGTAAATCTTTTTCATGAGTTGCGCCAGAAATTGGTCTATTTATATTAGTGAACTTGCCACCACTTTGATTATCCCATTCCCATACTTCAGGTGGCGTATATTTCTCTTCTGCCATGATTTTCTCCTAAAACTTTTAAAAGTTCGAATAATTATTCTATTAGTTTAATTGTTTGTATGCATTTAAAACATTCCATTTATGAAAACCTTCCATTAAATCTCTAATATTATCCTCAATTTCAATCTCAGAATTTAAAGAAAGTTTAGAGACAAAACTATTAATATTTTTTTTGTCCTCATGAAGCTGCTTAGATTCAATAATTACATCACTTAAATAATTTATATACTTTTTAACAATATTTCCCTCAGCTAATTTTCCATGGCCTGAGACAATGATTTTAGGTTGAATAGTTTTTTCAAGATTTTTCATAGTTTTTAAATAATCTCTTAAGTGTTCTGATCTCGCCCAAGGTATACTGCCTTTCCCAAAAACTAAATTACCAGTCCAAGCTATTTTTGAACTCGGCACATAAAGAACAGAGTCACTAGGTGACATCCCCGGGCCAAAGTAATGCAATTCAACTATTTTTTCTCCCAAATCAAGAGACATTTTTTTTGAAAAAGTTAAAGTTGGCAATCTATCTTCAACATCTTTAAAGACATTCATGTCTCCTTTGACGGTAACAGAAATTATTTTTTTTCTGGCATTTAAAGAATTGTCTTTTAAAAATTTTAAAGTTTTTTCATGAGAAATAATAATCGTAGATTCTGGAAAAACATAATTTCCAAAAACATGATCTCCAAACGCATTTAAATTTACCAAATACTTTATTGGTAAATTTGTGACTTTTTTAACTGCCTCAATAATTTGCATACCCATTTCACCGTTAAAATGAGCGTCTACAACTAAAACACTGTCCTTCCCAACTATAAATCCAGCGTTATCTGCAAAAGGAGTATTGGATAAGAGAGCATAAACACCTTCATCGAGTTTTTTTGTTTCTAATTTAACGCCAGTGGGATCTAGTGGTGGCGGAATAAACCAAGGAGGTCTCTCACTAGAAAAAACGCTAGCAAAATTAAAAAATATAATAATTAAAAAAGTTATTTTTAACATCAATACAAATTAAACTTGTTGAGTCATCTGTTTCCAGAGATAGCGCATCGCAATAACAGCTGGTATGTAATAACCCAAGACAAACAGCGAAATCAAACGTGTTTCGTTAGCTGCCATCCCAAAAGCTAAAAATGCAGGGCCATCTATCAAATCAGTAAATAATCTAATGAAGATCAGTATAAAAAGCATGGGAGCATTTTTTAAATAAATTGCGATAAAAAAAGCAATTCCAACTGCAAAATTTCGTGCTAAGTAGATAAGACTTCCAACAACAAGATTTGATGCTTCAGGTCCTCCTAAAAAGGCTGGATTAGTTAAGGCTAAATAAGGACCAACGAACATTGGCCAGATTTCCATAAAAAGAACTATGTAAAGCCACCATGGAATCTGTAATCTATGAGAAAGCTGATTCATTTGTAATCTCCCTACCTAAAAAATAAATAAATCTTTTTAACTTTCGTAAACAGTGTTGTGAGTGTTATTTACTCGAACAAAAGTAGTACATTTCGAAAGCGTTTTTAATCTATTAGCGCCAACATAAGTACATGCAGACCTAATTCCACTTAAAATATCTTTAATGGTCTCATCGGCCTTGCCTCGGTATTCAACTTCAACCGTTTTTCCCTCTACACCCCGATACGCATTATGGTTATCATGCCTTGTCATAGCAGATTCAGAAGCCATGCCATAAAATTTCATTACGCCATTTTCTAACGTTCCGTCACATTCATCATGACCAGCCAACATACCGCCAATCATGACAAAGTCAGCGCCGCCTGCAAAAGCCTTCACAATATCGCCCGAACTAACACATCCACCATCAGCAATAATATGAGCATTTAATCCATGGGCTGCATCAGCACATTCTATGACCGCGCTTAATTGCGGATAACCGATACCAGTTTTAATTCTTGTTGTACAAACGGAACCTGGCCCAATACCAACTTTAACGATATCAGCACCAGCTAAAATCAACTCTTGCGTCATGTCTGCAGTCACAACGTTTCCAGCCGCAATAGTTGCTTTTGGACATTTTTCTCTTAATTTTTTAACTGCATCTACAAATTTTATTGTGTAGCCATTGGCAACATCGAGACCTATGAAACCCGATGAAGTTTTTGAAAGTTTTGAAATATCATCAATTCCACCAAACCAACAAACATTACTTTTTCCCCTTTTGAATTTATCTAAATTCTTTTTTAAATGGTGCTTAGCTGGACAAGTAATTAGATTGTATTTAGAAAGTACTCTGTGCATTGCTGGTGTGCCCACTGTGTCCATGTTGGCAGACATAATAGGAATTCCAGTCCATTTTTTTTTACTCCAGAGAAATGTATGTGTGCGCTCTAGATTTACTTCCCCTCTTGAACTCATCGTAGACCTCTTGGGCCTGATCAAGACATCCGAATAATCAAGTTTTACTTCTTCGTTAACTAACAATCTCTATATCCATTCTCAGAGATACTTTATCTTAATCTGGTAATCATTAAAATATTTTTTGTGTATAGTTATTAAAATGATAAATCTTGAAAAGAAAGAATCCATTTATTTTTTAACAATGGATGCTGGGGAAAATCGCTGGAATACAACTTTTGTTAGAGAATTTTCCAAGGCTTTTGATGAAGTTGAAAAAGATGACGGTCCAGGAGCATTAATAACTACTTCTAGTGATCCAAAATTTTTTTCAAATGGCCTTGACTTAGATTGGATCCAATCTCCTAGTGATTTTCCAGAAAGAGGAGACAGAGAAGTATTTGGTGAAGAGTTTATGTTTCTAATGGGAAGGATCATAACTTTACCGATCCCTACAATTTGTGCAATCAATGGTCATGCCTTTGGAGCCGGCTTCATGCTTGCTCTTTCTCATGATGTAAGAATAATGCGAGAAGATAGAGGATTTCTTTGTGCTAATGAAATTCAACTTGGCCTTAAAATTCCAAGACCAGAATTAGCTCTTTTTCGTCATAAAATACCAGCACATTCTTTTTTTGAAACAGTTCAGTTATCCAAGCGCTGGACTGGGCCAGCTGCATTGGAAGCTGGAATTATTCAGTCAGTCAGTAACATTGATAATCTTGCTGAAATTACAAAATCAAAGGCGGAAGAATTAGCCCCTTTAGCAGCTGATAGAGAAAACTTTGGGACTCAAAAAGAAATGCTTTATGGTGAAAATGCAGCAATTAATTTAAATCACGGGCCCGCTCATATGCTCAAAAATTCAAAAGAGTTCGATGTATGAGTAATTCCATTTTTAGAAAAGATGGAACAGCGCAAGGAGTAGCCAAACAACGCTATATAGAGACCATTGCCGATCCTGCCAAACGCGTCATAGATGATCCTTATTCAAGCATTTTTACACTTGGGGCCGGCCTCATAAAACTCATGGGGCATGGGTTAAATCTTTGGCTTACAAATAAATTAGCTCCTGGCTTCCATGAACATCTTATTGCACGCACACGCTTTATTGATGATCTTGTAAAAGAAAGTACAGAAAATGGTATAGAACAATATGTAATCCTAGGAGCAGGATATGACATGCGAGCTCATCGACTTGATCTTCCGACATCATTAAAAATTTTTGAAGTAGATCAGCCCGCAGTTCAGTCAAAAAAAATTTCTAAACTGCCAAAAGAATTATCTGATTTGGACAACGTTAGTTATGTGAATGTCGATTTTGCCAACCAATCTGTTAGCGAAAGATTGATTGAGGCTGGATTTGATCAAACAAAATCTTCTATTTTCACTCTTGAAGGAGTTACGCAATACATCGCCAAAGATGCTTTCAATTCAACATTGAGTGAAATAGCGAAACTTGTTCATAGAACTCAAGCAATTTTTTTCTTATCTTATGTTGATGAACTTCTAAATCAAAACCCAGAGGCATGTTTTGGCAATGGTTATCCAAATCCAGCCAAAAAAGCTAGTTTGATTCAAAATTTATCTGCCAAGGCTGCGGATGAACCTTGGATTTCTTTCTATTCCCCAAAAGAAATGGAAAATACTCTCTCAAATAACGGTTTTACTTTAAAAGAAGATAAAGTTTTGAAAGATGTTAATGTTGAGTATTTTAGTCCAGTCAAGAGAACTCTTTCTGAAAATCAAATATTCAACTTAGAACATTTTGTTGTTGCTAAAACTATAGACCAATAAATATATTTATTTTTCTGTACTAATATTATTTGGCGCTGTTGGGGTGTTTAAAAAAGTAATCGCCCAATGGACTAAAATTATCAAAGCTAAATCTTCTGTTACATAAAACAGTCTACTCAACCCAATTCCACCCAGAAAAGTAAAAATGCAGGCTTTCAATTTCCAACGTAAAGTAAAATAGTGGAGAGATGCAAAAAGCAAATTGCTTAAAAAAATTCCAATTAAAAAATTATGTTCTTTTAAAAAAGAATCGGAAAATAAAATAGGTAAAGAAACTCGAAATCCGATTTCCTCAATTATCGAAATAAACAATAAATATATTATCCAGAATGTTTGACGATAACTAAGCTCTTTTGAAAAGAGCCTCAAATAAAAAAACATAAAAAAACTTAAACCCAGACTGACAAATGCATATCTATTAATATTCAAAAAAAATTTGTCGAGCGAAGAAAATAAAGCAGCAAATACAACTGGAAATAACAAACAACCAAAAAAGATTAGACTCATAGTCATACCATGTCTTAAAAGTACTTGACGAAATTTAGATATGTAAATTGAAGGATTTTGACTGGCTCTTTGAAGACGACCTTCTGAAATCGAAATACTGGACCTATTCATTTCTTATTGATGGAAAATTTTTTTAATCAAGTAATTATAGATATTTGAGAAAGAATATCCCTTGAATATCTGCAACATTTCTTCCCAAAGATTTTTGACTATCGAACGCATGATCTTCATCTGCATAAACATGAATTTCAGCCGTTCGTTTGTGTTTTTGAAGATCTCGATAAAAATCTTCAGATTCACTCAAGGGAACCACCTTGTCTTCTGAGCCATGTATCAATAAACATGGAGGAAAAGACGAAAGGTCCTGTTTAATTGGACTGGCTTTTATATATTCGTCTGATGAAGCAGTATCCCCCATCAGTAAAGCAAATGCATTAAGTTTTCCTTCAGGAACTTCTTCTCTTATAAGCGTCGGGGGATATACAGCACAAATTGCTTTTACTTTGCTATCAAATTCTAGATTTCCACCCTTTCCTTCAAAGTTATCATCGTTTGAAGCACACATTAATGCCAAGTGACCTCCTGCTGAGTTACCAGTAACCCCAATTCTATCTGGATCAATCCCAAGTTTTTTTGAATTAGCCTTTAAATATCTAATTGCACATTTTATATCTTCAATTTGTGAAGGCCATTTGGCTTCTTGAGACAGCCTATAAGAAGCGCATAAACATACAAAACCCAGCCTGGACAGCAATACACCATATCCTCTTAATTGAGTCTTATCTCCTTCCATCCAGCCACCACCATGGATAACCACAATAGCAGGTTTGCTTGAATTATCATCTGGTGGAATAAACAGGTCGCCTAAAAGATCTCTATCGCCTGCTTTTCCAATTAAAACATCGTCCTTAATTTTGACGATTTTTTTTTCTTTATTCATTGATCAATTTTAAATTAATTTCTTCGTAGTTATTCTTTTGTTTTTTTATAAAGATAACCTCCCCAGTGATCTCAATGTTTGGTGAGTTTTTTGTCTCAATAGTTTTCCCTCGAATATCAAAAATTTGCTGGCAAGGTTTACTTTTAAAAGTAGCATTACCATCACTTGACCAGACAGCTTCTATAATCGTTTCTTCTTTTTCAACAATTAAGCAATATAGGTTTTTTTCTTGAATGAATTTTTTTGTTATGCCGCCCGAGAGTATCGCTATCAAATGCTTAAAACAAAAATAGGCATCTCTTTTTTTAATTTCTCCATCTAGGTTATTAACCAATCCATAGCCTGGAGCAACCAATTGATGCCAGAAACATTTTTTTACTTTCCCAGAAGCTAACATCAAAAGATAATAACGAATCATATATCTTGCTTGAAGCGACTCTTCAATCAAGTATTCTGCAGAAGGTGACCATCCTCTTTTTCCTTTGAGAGGCCAATTAACTTCTGTAATGTAGAGTTCATTTGATGTTTTTCTGCTTGCGCTGGCGAGTGCGGCATATGCCTTAATCTTTGATACTGTGTTAAAACCCAACTGCTTTTCTTCTGGACTACCTCGTCTATCTACGTAAAGCTGTGTTGCAATGCCATCATAAAAGATAGATTTAAAATGAAAAATTGATCGAGCAAAAAAAGGAAGATCAAAATCGATAATATTGCTTCCAAGTAATTTAATTTTTGGGAATTTATCATTTTTAAGATCATAAGCTATTTTAAAAAATGAAAAATATTCATCTACCGATACAAACGCCCATTTTTTTCGATTTATTGAATTTCCTATCTGAAATGTTTTCACTTCGTCACAAAGATTAGAAAAAATATAATCCAATCTTTGTTTTGTAAGGTATTTTTCTTCAATGTGTTCTCTATCTTGTAATATACAAACTAGAACATCTTTACCCTGAAGTTTTTTTATAAAACTGACATATTTTTCAATATTATCAAAATCAGCTAATGGTATTCTTACTAAGATATTATCGACAGCTAGCTCGTTGATCATTTCATTTAGTTCGTCATTATTTATTGACTTTTGAGATTCGACTGGCATATCAAGGTTTACGCATAACCCAAAGCTATCAATCTTTCTTTCGCAAAACTCTTTACTCTTAACAAAGAAATAAGGGCCTATGAGCAAAGCATATGCGCTAGAAGCTATTATTTTTGAATTAGCAAACCATGACATGAAAGCTATCTTTCTCTTTAATTTTTTATTATTTAGTACATGGGGTTGGTTAGAATGATGATCCCAAGCATAAGATGATCGAGGAACCCTTAAATCTTTTGCAAAAATATTTTTTATAAATCTTTTAAACTTTGATCTCTGAAAATTTCGGTCAACGGCTCTCATAAGATAATTATTAAAGTCAGATAAAGAATTCGATGATTTATTTGCATATTCTTCTGCAAGAATTTTTATAATTTCTGGATCTCTACTAATACGCCTTAAATTTTTGACACCTGTTCTTGAGTTAACCACTCCTTTATAAAGCCTATTAAGATCTACTAAGAAAAAGTCATAGCCATCTTCTTTTTTTTTAACGCAAATATTTCCAACAACATAATCTAAGTGCATTATATTTTTCTCATGCAAGTTGTAGGTAAAATCAATAAAGCTTTTAAGAATATCTCTATGATCTTTAGCTTCTTTTTGTGTTGCAAATTCAAGAGTAAAATCGTAATCAATTTGGCGGGAGATATAATAACTTTGTAAAAGACGAAACCTGTCGAATACTTCAATGAAACACAATGGCTCTGGTGTCTTTATGCCCATTTGATTTAATAATAAGGAGTGTTCGAAAGATCTTCTTGCTTTAGTTTTTCTAAAATACTTATAAATAATGCCTTGGATAAAGTTAGGCCTCTTGAATGATTTTGTAACTGTTTCTACATCTTCTAAACGCAACGTCTTAATAATATTTCTATTATTTTTTATTACGTTTTGATTTTCCTTAAAAGTTTTTTCAAAATCTTCTAAAGAAAAGCCATTTGGGAAAATTTCTTCAGAACGAAGTTCGAATTTTAATTCGTTTGATTCCATTTTATTTTTTTAGTTTTATGGAGTTTGTATGATAAAAACTAATTATAAAATATTAAATAACTAAAAAAAATTTAATAAACTGTTGTTATATATACTCACCCCACTAGGTAGTCGCAATTTACAAGCCCTTATGTAACAAGAGTTGTGAGAAATCTAGGCAACTTAGCATTTCTAACGATCTTTTTTAGTATTTGTATTAAACCATAATGGTATAACTGCAATTAATAAGCTGCTGATAAAAAAAACAAACACGCCAACTTTTCCTATAAGATTTCCTCCTGATGCAACAGAATCAATAAAGTTTTTGGAGGTAGCACTGATATCTATCGTCCCATTTGCTGTATCTAGGTTAGCTAAGGAAGCGGCAGTTCCTTCCATATAAAAATTAACCCATAGACCGTTATTATAGGCATTAAGAAAAACTGCAAAAGTAAATGCTGTAAGGATAAGTTTTAAAAAAAGGTTAGCTCCTTTTTCTATCAATACTCTAGAGAGCCAAACTGCAATTAAGATAGAAATAGCATTTGCTAAAAATATAATTGAAATTGATATTCTTGATTGCACAAAAACTTCCCATATCCCCAATTCGACCATACCGCTTTGCATAACTATTTCTTCCATAATTCTCCAAAATTTATTTAATATTCAACTCCTTAACAAAATATATCATTTTATTCCCACTCCATAGTTACGTTATCTAAAACCTAAATAAAATCAATGGTTTTAAGGGTATTGAAATAGACTTTGTAACTAGTTTGTAACTCTTTTACCATGGTTATAGCTTTGTCAAAAGTTTATCGATGGAGTGATATCCGGAGACTATAGCTCCAGGAACACCTAGCTGATGGTGTAAGTCATAAAGTTCACCTGCAAAGAAAACTTTACCATTCAATGGTTCATTTAGTTTTTGGATTATTGACTGATTAATTTGAAACGACTCTATCCAAGTTCCTAGTGTAAATTCGTGCCGTCCCCAGTCTTCAAAAACATATTCTCCGGTATATGCTTTAGATGCTTTTCCTTCATAAATTTTATCCAGTTCTTCTAAAGCTTTTAAAACTATTTGTTCTTCAGATTCTAAACAGTAAAAATCCTCGACTCCGCTTCCTTGAACAAGCAAACCTAAAATATGGCTTTTAGCATCTTTCTTAAAAGCCAGATCATAATATCCCTTCTCTCCTGTTTTAGCTTTGCACATAATAATATCTGAATAAAATTTTTCTGAAAATTTCATGACTAGTTTAAATCCAGGCATAAAAGTAATAGATTCCATTGCATCTTGCTTTTCTTTACTGAGATCAGGAATGAAATTGATATATTCAGATTTCAAGATACCAATAGATGCAGTAACGAGCACTTTGTCTGCCTTATAAACCTGCCCAGATTTAGTTACTACATCCACTTTATCTTTAGAGTAGTCAATTTGTGTAACTGGAGAATTAAATTCGATCTTGTCTTTCACCTCTTCGGCAAAATTTTTGTCTATAAAATTAAACCACGAAGAATTCTTGAACTTAAATTCAGGGAAAAATTTAAATCTATAGGAAAAAAGTAATCTCATTTTTAACCAGCTAAAAATCTTGCCATATGAACTATAGCCAAAGTCTTTATCAATATTATAAAAAGCATCATAAGGAACGGTTTCCTCATCAACTAAATCTCCCGGCTTACCCTTAAGACGATTTAAAACAGCAGGCAAATGATGAATCCACTCTGCCCCCAAGTCGATTGGAAAATCAGCCAAAGTTTTGTTTTCCTTTAGTCTCCCTCCATATCTGTTAGAAGCTTCAAGAACAAGATAATCAACATTATTTCGTTGTAATATTTTTGCTGCAGCCAACCCTGAAGCTCCAGCGCCTATGATGATAACTTTCCCCTCAAAGTTATATGTTTTATGTAGAGCATTATCCTCTGGAAACATATCCAGAGCTCTTGAGCCCCATCTAAAAACTTTCATTCCCACTCTATAGTAGCAGGTGGTTTGCTAGAAATATCGTACACAACTCTCGATACCTGAGGAATTTCGTTAATTATTCGATCCGAAACTAAGTTTAAAAAATTATGATTTAATTTTGCAGCTTTTGCTGTCATAAAATCTGATGTTTCGGCTGCCCTTAAAGCAATTACATTTTCATATCTTCTTGCATCCCCTACTACTCCAACACTTTTAATAGGTAAAAAGACAGCAAAAGCTTGACTGACTTTGTCATAAAGTTTTCTTTTATTTAATTCATCCATAAAAATAAAATCTGCTTCTCTTAATATCTCTAAATTTTTCTTGGTTACTTCTCCAAGAGTTCTGACTGCTAATCCAGGACCAGGAAACGGGTGTCTCTTAATTAAATAATCTGGTAGTCCCAGCTCCTTGCCAATTTTCCTAACTTCATCTTTGAATAGAGAATTTAAAGGCTCTACTAGTGGTAATTTTAAATAAGATGGTAATCCACCTACATTGTGATGAGATTTTATTACGTGTGCTTTTCCATTTTTTATTCCAGATGATTCGATTACATCGGGATAGATTGTGCCTTGTGCCAAAAAGGAAATATTTTTTAACTTTTTAGTTTCTTTTATAAAAACATCTATAAAAGTTTTTCCAATTATTTTTCTCTTTTTTTCTGGATTAGATTCCCCTTTTAAATTTTTCAAGAATAGATTTTCACTATCAGAAAAATTTATATTCAATTTTAAGCCTCGTTTTAGGTCTCTTTTAACTTGATCTGTTTCCCCTTTTCTCAATAATCCATTATCAACAAAAATACATTCTAAATTTTTGCCAATTGCCTTAGATAATAAAGCTGCAACAACTGAGGAATCTACCCCTCCCGATATTCCTAATAACACTTTTTTGTTACCAACTTGCTTTCTTATGTCCTCAATAAGAGAATTTACAATATTTTTGGGACGCCATTTTCCTTTGCATCCACAAATGTCTCTAACAAATGCTTTTAAGATTTTTTGCCCTTGGTCGGTATGAGTAACCTCAGGATGAAATTGAAAGCCAAATTTTTTTAATTTCGTATTTTCGAATGCTGCAATTGGACTATTATTGGAAGAACCTATTTTCTTAAAGCCTTTTGGCAATTTAGAAACTTTATCACCATGACTCATCCATACATTCAATTCTTTGAGATTAGTCGAAAGCCCTGCAAAAATTGAGCCCTTATTTATCTTTAACGTAGCCTTCCCAAATTCTCTTTTTTTTGAAGAACTTACTTTGCCTTTAAAATGCTTTGCCATACATTGCATGCCATAACAAATTCCTAAAATTGGAATCTCACTATCCATTAGTTTTGAATCAAATTTTAAAGCTTTTTCGCTATAGACCGATTCAGGTCCACCTGACATTATCACACCAGAAGCTTTCAATTCTTTGATTTTCTTTAGTGAAGTTTCGTGCGGGTGTATTTCTGAATAAACTCCTGATTCTCTAATTCTTCTAGCTATTAATTGAGTATATTGAGAACCAAAATCTAAAATTATAATTTTTTCGGAAGTTATAACTTTTTCCACAAATTTAACTCATTCTGTAATTTGGCGCTTCTTTGGTAACACTTACATCATGAACATGACTTTCAACAATTCCCGAAGAAGTAATTTGCATAAATTTAGGTTTGCTTTTCATAGTTTTGATGTCGGTACAACCGGTATAGCCCATGCTTTGTCTTAGTCCGCCCAGAATTTGATGAAGTGTGGTTTCAACAAAACCTTTATAAGGCACCCTTCCTTCAATACCTTCAGGGACTAATTTATCAGTTTGAGAAATATTTTCCTGAAAATATCTATCTCCAGAATTTGACTCTCCTGACATTGCCCCTACCGAGCCCATTCCACGATAAGATTTGTAGCTACGTCCTTGATAAAGTTCTACTTGTCCCGGTGCTTCTTCGGTTCCAGCTAAGATTCCGCCTAACATAACTGTATCTGCCCCAGCAGCAATCGCTTTTGCAATATCTCCAGAGAACCTAATTCCCCCATCCGCAATAATCGGTATTCCTTTTTTTCCGATTGCTTCAACGACATTGGCAATAGCAGTAATTTGTGGCACGCCAACTCCTGTAACAACCCTTGTAGTGCAAATCGAGCCAGGGCCAATACCAACTTTTACAGCATCAACTCCTGCTTTGACTAAAGCCTCTGCTCCCTCACCAGTTGCGACATTTCCAGCGATTACTTGAATATCTGGATACGTTTTTTTTACTGATGCTACTCTTTCTAAAATTCCTTTTGAGTGGCCATGAGCACTATCGACGACAATAATATCTACTCCAGCGTTAATTAAAGCTTCTAATCTATCTTCTGTTTCGGCACCATTACCTATTGCTGCTCCAGTTAATAATCTACCCTCAAAATCTTTTGAAGCTAAAGGAAAATCTTTCGTTTTATTTATATCCTTCAAAGTCACAAGTCCTTGTAAAGAAAAACTATCATCGACTAATGGGATCTTTTCTATTCTGTTTTCATATAAAAGTTTTTTAACTTGATCTAAGCTTTCATTTTCTTTTGCCGTTACAAGTCTTTCTCTGGGTGTCATAATCGTTGACACGCATGCTGATATGTCCGAGACATTTCTATAATCACGAGAAGTCACTATCCCAACTAAGTGCTTTTCATCTACTACTGGCATGCCAGATATATTCAGATCTTTGGTCAACTGGATTAATTCGCCAATGGATTTATCTGAGGAAATTGTGATTGGGTCTCGGACAATTCCACTTTCAAATTTTTTAACAGAAGAAACTTGTTGAGCTTGGTCCTTTATAGACAAATTTTTATGAATAATTCCTATACCTCCAAATTCAGCAAGTGCTATAGCCATTCTTGCTTCAGTAACAGTATCCATAGCAGCAGATACAATTGGTATTTTTAAGGATATATTTTTTGTTAATAAAGTGCTTAAATCAACATCTTGAGGAAGAACCTCAGAGTAATCAGGCACAAGGAGAACGTCGTCGAAAGTTAAAGCTTGATTTGCTAAACGCAACATTTTCAAATTATACAGAAAGAATTTTAAAAAAAAAGCTATGACTAGTGTGACAAAATTCAGGGGTTGGCAAATGGTCTACACAGGAATGATGATGGAATTTTCTGTTGTAGGATTTGTTTTTTACTGTTTTCCATTAATGTTTTCAGAATTGGAAAAAGACCTTGGTGCTTCACAAACACAATTATCAAGTGCCTTATCTTTATTTTTTATTTTCTCAACAATTGCTTCAATATTTTTAGGAAGAATACTGGATAAATATTCTATAAAAGGGATTATGACACTGGGTGGGATAATTTTTAGCTTTGGCCTTTTTTCAATTGCTTTTGTTGAAAATACTCTGAGCTTGCTAATAATTTATGCAACATTAATTGCAATAGGTGGGCCAGCTCTAGGTAATTTATCTATTACCAAATTAGTTGCTAATTGGTTTGATGCTAAAGCCGGAATCGCATTAGGTATTGCGGCTATTGGTATTTCTTTTTCAGGAGTTGTTCTTCCTATTTTGGTTGATCCTTTAATAGACTTAATTGGCTGGCGAAATGTTTATTTGGTTTTTGCTTCTATTGTAATTCTTGTTCTTTTACCCGTTGTAAGAATAGTAGTTATCAATACTCCTGAAGAGATTGGACAAAAAAAAGATGACTCCGAGTTCAAACCTTCTTCAAATTTAGATCAAACACTATTAAAAATTTCTGATTTTTTTAAATCAAAAATTTTTTGGATAATATCACTTACCTTTGCCTTTCAATTTTTTGCTATGGGAGGAGTTTTGCTCCATCTCCCGTTGCACTCGGAAAAAGTTGGCTTTAACGAAACTTTTTTCCTTTTAGCCTTTCCAATTAAACAATATGTTTTTGCTTATTCAGTTGCCGCATTTGGAGGTGTTGTTGGTAAAGTCTTATTTGGCTACTTGGTTGATAAATTAAATCCAAATAAACCGGTAATGATTATGATGTTAATGCAGTCACTGGGAATCTTTGGCATCACCTTTTCTGGAGGTTTCCTGTTTTTCACCTTCTTTTGTTTTATGTTTGGGCTAGGGTTCGGTGGTGCAATGGTTTTAATGAGTGCATGTTTTTTAAAAGCTTTTGGATCGGTCAATCTCGGCTCAGTTAGAGGTTTTTCTGGAATGATAGTAGTGCCGCTTCAGCCAGTTGGAATATTTTTTGTAGGAAGAGCCTTTGATTTAAATTTTTACCTTGAAGCTTTTCAAATAATGGGTTTAGTTACTCTAATAGGATTTATAGTGGGTTCGAGAATCATAATACCTAAAGTTCAATCAGCATAAATTGAATCAGTTTTAGCAGCGGCTATAAAATCATTTTTGTGCAAACCCTTAATTTTATGTGACCACCAACTTACTGTTACCTTGCCCCATTCCAGAACTATCTCAGGATGATGGTCTTCAAGTTCTGCCATAGCAGCAACTTTTGAAACAAAACTCAAACCTTCCATGTAGGTTTTAAAAGCAAAACTGCAGCTTAGTCTATCGATATCATCAATAGTTAATATCTCCCATGCTGGAATATTAGGCTTTAATTCTTCAATTTCTTCCTTAGTTACTAAGGGAGCATCTGCATGACAAGCTTCACAAGAATTATTTGTTAGATCGTTTTTATCCATTTTAATTTATTCCTCCTTTTGTTAGCTTTAAGGGATCAAGTATTTTTTTTAATTTCGCCTCCGTAAGGTCAGTTTCCTCCATTGCAACTTCTATGATGGGCCTATCTTCACTATATGCTTTTTTGGCTATCGCAGCAGCTTTTGAGTATCCAATAATAGGATTTAATGCTGTTACTAAAATTGGATTTTTATTTAAAGCATTCTCCAGTGATTTTTTATTAATTTTAAAAGATTTAATCGTTTTTTCAGCTAGAACGTTCATGCTTCCAGTTAATAAAGCAATACTTTTCAAAAGATTATAAGCAATAACAGGGAGCATAACATTGAGTTGAAAATTTCCTGACTGAGCGGCAACAGTTATAGTGACGTCATTTCCAATAACATCAGCAGCAGCCATGGCCACAGCCTCAGGTATTACAGGATTAACCTTACCAGGCATAATACTGCTGCCAGGTTGCAAGCCTTTTAACTCTATCTCTGACAATCCTGCCAAAGGTCCAGAATTCATCCACCTAAGATCATTTGAAATTTTCATTAAAGTTACTGCGAGGTTTTTTAACTCTCCTGAAACTTGCACAGCTGTATCTTGAGAACTTAATTCATGGAAAAAATTGTCACTAGACATTGCTTTACATTTTCCTCCTGTTAAAACCGAAAGTTCTTTTGCGAAAGTTTTAGCAAACCTAGGATGAGCATTAATGCCTGTACCAACTGCGGTACCTCCCAAAGGCATTTCCAAAAGCCTTTTTTCTAAAAAGGCTAAAGTTTTTTTTGAATTCTGTAACTGAGCAGTCCAAGCAGAAAGTTCCTGTGAAATTTCCAAAGGCATTGCATCCATTAAATGAGTTCTGCCAGTTTTGATAATTCCCTTTAATAAAATTTCCTTTTTTTTAATTTCTGAAATTAATTTATCAAGCGCAGGATATAGTTTTTCAGTAAGATCTTTATAAGCGCTTACCTTAATAGCAGTTGGAATGACATCATTGCTACTTTGACTCATATTTACGTCATCATTTGGATCAATTTGAATGCCGCCATACTTAGTAGCTAGATTTGCTATTACTTCATTCGCATTCATATTGGAACTTGTTCCAGAGCCGGTTTGGAAAACATCAAGTGGGAACTCTTCATTGCGTTTGCTTTGCCAAACTTCTTTAGAGGCCCTAGAGATCGCATTAGCTTTTTTTGACCCAAGAAGGTTTAATTTTTTATTAGCTCTTGCAGCAGCATCTTTAATTAATCCAAGTGAATCTACAAACGAATTAGTGAAAGGAAAATCCATCTTTATTCCGCTAATCGGAAAATTTTCTACGGCCCTTTGGGTTTGTGCCCCGTATAAAGCATTTTTAGGAACTAATACTTCACCCAAACTATCTTTTTCTACACGAAATCCCTTTTTTATTTTTGCCATATTTTTTTTAATGTTTAGAATACAATTGTACAAAATATTTATTTAAATAAATGATTTAAATGCATAATTATTTAATGGAGTGAATTATGTCAAACAAAGAAATTAAACTTCCTATAGATACTTCCTTAGGAAAATTACCTCAAAAAGAAAAAGGTTCTTTACTTCCAATAGAGTGTAAAACACCGGAAGAAATTAGAAGACACCAATTGGAACGGTTAGCTGCTGGTTTTAGAATGTTTTCTCATTTTGGTTATGACGAAGGAATCGCTGGTCATATAACATTAAGAGATCCTGAATATCCTCACTACTTTTGGGTAAATCCTTTCGGCATGCATTTTGGTCAAATTTGTATCTCTGACTTAATTCTTGTTGATAGAGATGGGAACATTGTTCAAGGTGAAGGAAAAATGCTCAATACTGCAGCTTTTGCAATTCACTCAAGATTGCACGAAGCAAGACCTGATGTAAATGCAGCTGCGCACTCTCATTCAATGTATGGAAAATCTTTTTCTTCATTAGGCCGTCTTCTGGAACCAATTACACAAGATTCGTGCGCTTTCTATGACAACCATGTGTTATTTGACGATTATACTGGGGTAGTTTTAGAAACTGACGAAGGAGACAGAATTGCTAAAGCTTTAGGTGATAAAAAGGCTGCAATTCTAAAAAATCATGGTCTCTTAACTACTGGTGAATCCGTCGATGCAGCTTTGTGGGCTTTTTTATCAATGGATAGGTGTTGTCAGTCTCAATTAATTGCTGAATCGGCAGGTCAAATGGAAAGAATTTCCGATGAAGTTGCGGAGTTGACAAAATCTCAAGTTGGATCTGAATTTGCAATGTGGGCAAGTTTTCAGCCTATTTACGACTTAATGTTAGAAAAGGATGATAGTTTTTTAAATTGAATAATTTCTTTTCTTTATAGAATTGTTTTCTTTATTTCTTTTATATTCTCTATTGGGTTTTATAATTCACCTTTTAGTTCGTCATTTTTTTAAAAAACGAAATTTTGTTGATATTCCCGATGGTATTAAAAAAAGGCACGAAAGCGCAGTACCCATTTCAGGAGGTTTATCTTTTGGGATCTGTTTTGCTATATTTTTCAGTTGTTCTTTTTTATTAAGCTTTTTTAATTTAACTCCTTATTTTAATATTCAGATTCCAGCCGAGGGTTTTGGCTCTCTAGAATCTTTTCCTTATGTTTCTTTTTTTTGGTTGCTGTTTCTATCTTTAGTACTTTTGATGATTTGTCTTATTGACGACTTAATCACTTTACCGGTTTGGGTAAGGCTCTTTGCACAAGTTAGCTGCACTATTTTAATGATTCAGTTGGGCGATATGAATCTTATTAATTTAGGGGCCATATTTGGAGGGAACGATCTTGTTCTTCCCAGTTATTTTGCATTTCTATTTACAATTTTTTGTGTTGTAGGAATTACCAATGCATTTAACTGGATAGACGGTATTGACGGTTTTTTTTCATTTCAAGTTCTATTGGCTTTAGTGGGATTAATCATTATTGGTAGAGGTGGATTTACTCTAGCCCATTTATCTTTGCTAGCCGCGCTCTTGCCCTACAGCATAATGAATTTGGGTTTGCTTGGGAAAAAATTCAAGGTTTTCATAGGTGATCATGGTGCCATGATGATAGGTTTTTTTCTTGCTTGCTCTTTTATTTTTCTTACCCAAGATCCTCTAAATATTTACGAACAGACTGTACGTCCAGTTGAAGCACTTTGGTGTGTTGGATTAGTATTATTAAATGCTTTGAGAGTGATATGGAAAAGATTTATTAAAAAACTCTCAATCTTTAGTTCAGATAGAGAACATATTCATCATTATTTTTTAGATCAAGGATTCTCCAATCATCAAACGCTTCTTATTGTTTGTTTTATAAGTTTTTCAATTTCAGCTTTTGGCTTTCTATTATTTTTTCTGAATACTCCTGAATGGCTTTCTCTTTTAATTTTTTTAAGTATTTTATTAATTTGGAGTTGGATAGGTAAATTTTCAAATCAAAAAACTAAGATTCAAGAATCTCTTCAATCATCCAAATAGTATCTTTACCAAAGTAAATTTCATCATCAACGAAAAAAGTTGGAATACCGAAAACTCCACGCTCAACAGCTTTCTCAGTATTTGAAATAAGTTTTGCTTTTACTTCAGGATCTTGCATCTGATTCATCAATTTTTCTGAATCAAAGCCTGATTCATCAAATGCTGCTTTAATTACATCAGGATCATCCATTTTTTTTGGTTCCTCCCACATGTGAACTAATACTTTATCAATATAATCTTCTAAATAACCATCCATATCTGCTGCGACTGCTCCTCTTATAATTTGGAGACTAATAACTGGAAAATGAGGATTCATTTTAAAGAGACTAAGATTATGTCTTTGAACAAACCTCTCCATTTCGATTCCTTGATATTCATTTTTATTCAAGACGCCAAAAAACTGCTCCATAGGAGGCTTATTATTTGTTGCTTTGAATATACCTCCTAGTAACACAGGGATGTAATTCAACTCAACGTCATACTTTTGTTTTATTTTTTGCATAACTTTATGGCTCAAATAAGCATTCGGGCTAGCAAAGTCGAAATAAAAATCTATTTTTCTCATAATTTTTCACACTCCTCCAAAGCAAAATTTGATTTATTGCCAGACTCTTTTAAATTATTAATGTATGTGCATTTAGTTTTTATATCTCCTATTCTAGTATCTACTGCTAACCTTTGCAGCTCATCGTCATAAAATAATTCAGATTTCGACATATAAATACCTTTATCGTTAGATGAGTCCAATACAATAAATTTATCTTTGCCAGGTCCATTTTGCCAAGGCTGCCATTTTTCTAAGTCTTTCTGTCTCCCAGAGCCAGGATTTCCTGTATAAGCAAATTCTGCCCAATAAGACATCATTGAATTTGATAATTCTCTTGCTGCTGGTCTACTTTTATCGTTGATAATAAACCTTTCAAATCCAAAAAACTCTAGGCTTCCTGATACAAATGGAATTTCAAATCCATGAGCTGCACCGAAAATTTTAGAAAAATCCATCCACAAATAAGTTGGTTCTTCATCCCAATCAAATCTATAAGCAAAAACATCTGAGTTACCTGATTTTACTAATTTTCTGGCTGGTTGATCTACGCCACTAATTTTCCAGTTATTGGAAGCATATTCATTTTCAATTTCATACTTTTCTTTATCTTTAACAAAAATGATGAAATTACTAAAACTTGTGACAAACTCTTCATCCAGTGCAAAGAATAACTTCATCTCATCCCTGTTTGTTCCGAGCATGGTGGGAACTTTATTGAATTGTCCTCTTCTAAACTCCATACCTTGTTTGGGTAAAACATATCCGTCTGCAATAATTCTAGGGACGTTAAACATTCCAGCAACTATCTTTTCTTGGTAAGTATCTAAAATTTCTGAAGAACTTAGGCTTTGTAAAAAGTCTTTTAAGTTCGAGTTATTCATAGAATCTTGTAATATTTTTGCTTCATAAGCATCTTTAGCATCATTGTTTCTAACTAAAAGGTTATTAACTATTTCTCTAGAACTAGTTGGCCAACCAGGATTTAATTCATCATCTACATAATTTGAGGCGTCTTCTACAGAAGTTGTTCTAGTTGAGCCACTCTGAGATATTGCTCTGTGAAAAAGCCCGCTTGCAAGATCTGAAGAAATTAAAGAAAAGACATTATGTCCACCTGCAGATTCTCCGAATATAGTGACGTTATCGGGGTTTCCACCAAATTCTTTTATATTTTTTTTAACCCATTTCAAAGCAAGTATTTGATCTAACAGTCCAAAGTTTCCGGATTTATCCTCTTTTGAGTCAGTGGTTTCAATAAGACTAGGATGGTAAAACCAACCAAATGGTCCAAGTCGATAATTTATAGTAATTACAATTACTTTTTGTTCAGAAGCTAACCTACTAAAATCATAAGCACTTCCTGCTCCAGTAGTATTTCCACCTCCGTGTATCCAAACCATAACAGGCAGGCTTTCATCTTCCGCTAAGTTTCTTGGGGAATGTATATTCAGATACAGACAATCTTCTGAACCGACGTAATTTTCTTTTTCTTCACTATAATCAACAAAACTCCTGTTTTGAAAACAAATGTCTGAGAATGAGGTTGCCTTAATAATTTCCTTGTCGTTTTCTATAGGTTGTGGAGCTCTCCACCGAAGTTCATTAACAGGTGGTTTGGCGTAGGGGATGCCAAACCAAGCTAGAGAGTTAAATTTATGGTTAAAGCCAATTACTTGGCCTGAAGAAGTATTTTTTAAAGTAGTTAAATCCTCAATATATACAATTTTACTTTTATCTTCTGCACAGGCGAAAATTAACAAACACAAATTAAAAACGATAATTTTTTTAAACAATTCTTGCCCCCTTAAATATTTAGTCTACGAAAATAAACTGATAAAGTATTATGCAAGATAATTGAAAATAAATCGAAAATATTATGGAAATATCACCAATACCTACTCTTTCAAAAGAAATAAATAAAATTAGAGAATCAACAGCTTCTATTGTTGCAGATCAAATAATACCGAATGAAGCCAAAATTTATAAAGGTGGTGATGATGCCAAGGCTCTGAGGGAAGAAATAAGATCAGAAGTGAAGAAGAAAAAATTATGGGCTCCACATTTGCCTAAAGAATATGGCGGCATGGGAATTGGGTTTATGGCACACGCTTACATGAATGAAATTTTGGCTTGGTCACCCCTTTCTAATAGATTATTTGGTGTAATTGCTCCAAATTCAGGAAATCAAAAAGTTCTTCTCAAATATGGATCGGATGAACAAAAGAAAAAATGGTTAGAGCCACTGATAGCAGGAGAAATGGAATCAGCTTTTTCTATGACAGAACCTGAAAATGCAGGATCTGATCCAAGATCTATCAAAACTACAGCTAAAAAGGAAGGAGATGAATGGGTCATTAACGGGCATAAAGTAATGACTTCAAATGGAATAAGAGCAGATTTTGCAATCGTTATGTGTAGAACAGAAGAAGAGGATGATTCTGGTGAAGTAAATTCAAGAATGACACAGATTATAGTTCCAACTAATACTCCTGGTTTTAATGTAATAAGATCAGTCCCCATCTGGGGTCATACTGGCGGTGATCATGTTGAAATAAAGTATGAAAATGTCAGAGTTCCAATTGAAAATCAATTAGGAGCAAGAGGTTCTGGTCATGCTGCTGCTCAAGATAGGTTAGGAGCAGGAAGAGTATTCCACTGCATGAATAGTATTGGACAAATGTGGAGAGCGTTTGATTTAATGATGCAAAGAACAACCACCAGAAAAGTTCATGGCGGTTTGCTTGAATCAAAACAACTTATTCAGGGTTTTATCGCAGATTCCTATATTGATATACAAACGGCAAGATTAATGACTATTCATTGTGCTGAGGTCATGGATTCTGAAGGAGATCCAAGAGTAGATATATCTGCTATAAAAATTTATGTCCCTGCAGCTATGCATAGAGTTGTAGATAGAGCTATTCAGGTATATGGTTGGAAAGGTGTATCTGCTGATTTGCCTTTATTTGGTATGTATCAAGGAGCAAGAACACTGAGATTAGCTGATGGACCAGATGAAGTACATAGGATACTTATTGCAAAACAAGTTTTAAAAAAATATCGTGAAGGGCTTTCTTGGGACTTTGGAATCTAAGCTTTGATTATTTTTGCGTCCTTTGCCATATTGTCAATCAAAAAGTCTTTTGGCTCTCCTAATTTTATTAGCTTGAGACTAGATGATGCTTTAGCAATGATCTTCTCACCTTGATAAAGTTCTGCTGAAGAAAAGCCAATAGACTTTCCTAATTTAATAATTTTTGACTCGCAAAAAAGCTTTCCTGGACTACCTGCTGATAAAAAAGAAACATTTATATCAATTGACATGGGAGTGTAAATAAAATCTGTTAATTCCATAACCAAAAATGCCATACAAGAATCCATCATTACGGTCGTAAAACCTCCCTGAATAATGGTGCCGTTTGTATGACATATATCTTCAGTAGCTTCAAAAGACATTTTTAAGGTTTCGTTTTTATAATTAATTTCCAGAATTTTAGCAGCAAGCTGTTTCATGTATTCCGGAGTATGATCTTTGGGCATTTTATATTTTTGAAAAAACTTCTATCGCTCTTTTTCTAGATGAAGAAAGATCAGTTATTGGCATTGGATAATTAAATTCTTTTCTTAATTTAGTGTCAGGATTATGGATTTCTTTGCTTGATAAACTTTTTAAATTAGGCAAATAATGTTTAAGAAATAGTCCTTCTTTATCAAATTTCTCGGATTGTGTAATGGGATTAAAAATTCTGAAATAAGGTGCAGCATCAACGCCTGTCGAAGCACTCCATTGCCAGCCTCCAACATTGGAGGCATGATCTCCATCGATTAAATTTTGCATAAAAAATTCTTCTCCCCTTTTCCAATCAATAAGTAAGTTTTTACTTAAAAACATGGCTACTATCATCCTCAGTCTATTATGCATCCAACCTGTGTTTAATAATTGTTTTATGGCGGCGTCAATTATTGGAAAACCTGTTTCTCCTTTTGTCCATGCAATAAAATCTTCTTCATTATTTCTCCACTGGACTTGATCATACTTTTCATTAAAAGATTTTCTCATACTGACTCTGGGATAATGAAAAATAATATATTTATAAAACTCACGCCAGATAATTTCATTAAACCAAGAATATTCACCTGTGCCCGGAGAGTCTTCTGATACTTCTAATAATTTAGAAACGCATGTTTTTGCAGAAATAATTCCTGAGGATAAATAAACTGAAAGTTTGCTTGTAGAGTCTTGAGCAGGAAAATCTCTAGCGACTTTATAATCAGAAATTTTATTTTTAAAAAAATTTTCTAAAATTTCTTTAGCTGCTTTTTCTCCAGGTTCGTAAAGTTTTAAAGCATTTTTTTTAAGCACATCCCCAAGTTCGAAATTAGGTATTTCATCTGATTCACCAATTTTAGTTTTTTGTTTGATAGGCTCAGGAAAACATTGAAGATAATCTTCATTAAGCTCTTCTCTAAAAGATCTTGAGTAAGGGGTAAAAACTTTAAAATATGTCCCGGCCCCAGTGAAAATCTTATTGGGATTTATGATAGAAGAATCAAATTCATGTAAATCAATTCCATTATGATTCAAAAG
The DNA here is from genome assembly GCA_902635045.1 of uncultured SAR86 cluster bacterium. Taxonomy (GTDB): domain Bacteria; phylum Pseudomonadota; class Gammaproteobacteria; order Magnimaribacterales; family AG-339-G14; genus CASICS01. The sequence goes on from CACPMT010000002.1 coordinate 148,572, forward strand.
TTTTTTTAAATTCGCATCTCTGCGTCTTTCGTCAACGCCATATTCAGAATTAATGAAGACCTTAGAAGCATTTATCTTTAGAGCTTCTTCCAAAATCGATTGAGGCTCATCATCGAACTTTCTGGGGGAAAGAATTCTTAAATTAATATTCAAAGTGTTTAATTTTTTCTTAATTATTTCTAAATTGTTTAATTGAAATCTAATTTTGAGAGAACTTTCGTAATGAAGTTGCCATTTTTTTTCATTAAATAAAAATAATGCCTCTAAACCATTTTTATCTAATGAAGCATTGTAGAGAGCTGCATTATCTTCGAGTCTTAAGTCGTTTGAAAAAATGTATAGATTCGCCATTAAAACACTTTAATAAAAATTTTCTAAAATATAAAATACCTTTTTATAAAATAAACGGGTCATAACGTCATGTCATAACCCGTTTTATTCGAGTTGGAGAGATTTTTCTGGGGAGAAAAGAATACTCGAATAGATTTATTCTATATATCTAAAAGTGTAAATAGGGTTATAAATAAGGTTATTTTAGTTATAAAAACTAATGAACTTTAAATTCAATATCAGCTTGTTTTAATCTTTTAATCAATTCTTCACCTAATCCGACTGCAGAAGTTAAGACTCCGCCATAATCATCACCGCCTGGTAAGTTAGAAGACCTTGCAAGAGTTAAAGCAGATTCACAGACTAATTTTGAAGTTGATTTGTAACCTGGATCTCCTGTACCGTAAATCGAACAGATTTTTTTCTCTCCATCTTCAGCTTCAGCAATAAAAGTCGATCTAAACCAACCATTATTTTGCACTTCTATACTAGGACCCTCTCCTGGTTTTGGCAAAAATCTTCTCACTAAACTCTTCAATGGAGAAGCAATGATTAAAAAGCCCAAAACTAAACCATAAGACGCTCGTCTAGCTAATTTTTTTGTCTTATGGAGTCCGTATTCACCAAATGTAAAATTAGTTCCATAGCTTTTTTGATTTTGTTCCATAAGAGCTGCAGATCTTCTAACCACTCTAGTGTTTCCAGCTGCCATAACAAACATTCCAGACCAAGCATCAAGTTCTTCAATTTTTTCAATTTTCATTTCATCTTTTGAATTTTTTCTTTGCTCCTCGGTGACAGAATTTTCTGGATTTAGAAGAAAGGGATCGCGCATTTCTTTACTTAATTTCCCCATTGTAAATGCAGTTTCAATTGTTCCTCCCGAAGCGCCACCTTGCATTTCTTGATATAAATCTATTCTCTTTACCGGCTTGTTAAATTGAGAAACAGCATATAAAGATCCAATATCTGATGGAATAGAATCATATCCGCAAGATGGAACAACTCTCACTCCTTTTATACTCGCGTTGTCGTGATGTTTATCTATTAAAGTTCTTACCCAATGATTTTCTCCGGTAATATCTGTGTAATGTGTTCCTTGTTCAACGCATGCTTGAACTAACAAATCACTATATCTGGCAAAAGGGCCTGCAGTAGATAACACTACCTTTGTTTGTCCTGCCATTACTCTTAAAGCTTCTAGATTATCTCCATCGGCAACCAAAACATCTACTTCTAAAGCAAAATTTTCTTTAATTTCTTCCAGTTTTTCTTTATTTCTTCCTGCAATAGCCCAATTCAAATCAGTATAATTTTCTTTAAAATATTTGGCACATAGTTGCCCTGTAAAACCAGTACCGCCATAAAGAATTATTTCGTATTTTTTTTCCATAATAAGATTATAAATTAATAAAAATTTTTAGTAATTATTTTTAAAAAAATCTGTTGAGCTGTAGGGAAATAATGCAAAACTCAATACATTTTCTTCATTCTGAGATGCGTCCTTCAATGAATTTTTCAAACAAAAATTACTTAAGTCTTCTTTTAGTTGCTTAAAATCATTAACTAAATCATCGGCTGGTCTGGTTTTAATTGGTTCCATTTCTAACCTAGCCTTATCTTTTAAATCATCTTCTACTTTTCCAAAAATTTTTCCATAATATCCAGAAATAAGTTTAGTTAATTCGATAGATAATTTTTCATATCTTTTACCATCAATAATATTTGAAAGTGCTTGGGCTCCAATAATTTGAGAAACAGGGGTCACTAAAGGTAAATAACCTAAATCCTTTCTAACTCTCGGAATTTCTTGAATTACTTCTTCTAATTTGTCTTCTAGATTCATCTGTTTAAGTTGACTTTCTAAATTTGATAACATTCCTCCAGGGACTTGCCTTACTAACATTTGAACATCTACTCCTTTTAAGCTTCCCTCAAATTCTGAATATTTATTTCTAATTTTTTTAAAATATTGACTAATTTGATCTAATTTTAGTAAGTCAAAATCTAGTGATAAATCTGTATCTTGAAGCATTGAAACTAAAGTTTCAGTGGAAGAGTGACCATAGGTCATACTCATAGATGATATTGAAGTGTCTATGTTGTCAATACCTGCTTCTATTGCTTTCAAATTTGTAGCTGTGGACATTCCAGTAGTTGCATGAGTTTGCATATGAATTGGAATAGATAACTCTTCTTTTAATTTTGATATAAGTTGAAAAGCATCATTAGGTTTTAAAATACCAGCCATATCTTTTATAGCAATTGAGTCTATTCCAATATCCTCCATGCTTTTCGCAAGATCAAGCCAATATTGAATATTATGTATTGGACTAGTTGTGTAAGCCATTGCAGCTTGAGCATGCTTATTATTTTCCTTAACTTGCTCTAAAGAAAATCTAATGTTTTCGATATCATTTAATGCATCAAATATCCTAAAAACATCTATACCGTTTTCAGCCGATTTATTTATAAATTTTGAAACAATTTGATCGCTAAAGTGTTTATAACCCACCAAATTTTGTCCTCTTAAAAGCATTTGTTGAGGTGTCTTTGGCATCGCCTTTTTTAGTTCTTTTAATCTCTCCCAAGGATCTTCGTTTAAATGTCTCAAACATACATCGAATGTCGCTCCACCCCATGATTCAATTGACCAATATCCAATTTCATCTAGTAGTCTTGCTGCCGGAAGAAGATCTTCCAAACTAATTCTCGTCGCAAGTAGAGATTGATTTCCATCTCTTAAAACAACTTCAGTTATTCCTAATTTACTCACTTATTTTTATTTAATTTAATAAATCAAAAATTGTTTTCCCTATTAAAGCGGGACTTTTTACAGTAACCACTCCAGCATTTTCTAAAGCTAAAAATTTTTCATCAGCAGTGCCCTTTCCACCTGAAATAATAGCCCCAGCATGCCCCATTCTTTTTCCAGCTGGTGCACTTACTCCGGCAATATATGCAACAACAGGTTTAGAAATATTAGACTTAATAAAGTCTGCAGCTTCTTCCTCTGCAGTTCCGCCAATTTCTCCAACCATAACGATTCCTTCTGTTTGCTTATCCGATTCAAATAATTTCAATATATCTATGAAATTTGAACCCGGAATCGGATCCCCGCCAATACCCACACAACTACTTTGGCCAAGTCCAATTTGAGAAGTTTGATCAACCGCTTCATAAGTTAAAGTTCCTGACCTTGAAACAATTCCAACCTTGCCTTTTTTGTGAATGTCAGCTGGCATAATCCCTAATTTACATGCTCCGGGAGTAATCAAACCGGGGCAATTAGGTCCTATTATCATCGAGCCAAGCGTGTCTGCTTTAATTTTTAAACTGAGCATATCAAGAGTGGGAATTCCTTCGGTAATAACTATGATTAATTTTATTCCAGCATCCAAAGCTTCATTAATTGAATCTTTACAAAATTTGGCGGGTACAAAAATTATTGACGTATTAGCTTTTGTTTTTTCAACTGCACTTTTTACATCACCAAAAACTGGTCGATCTAAATGTCTTTCTCCTGCTTTTCCAGGAGTAACACCACCAACTAAATTTGTTCCGTATTCAATGGCCTGTTTACAATGCAACGACGCTTGCGAGCCTGTAAAACCCTGACAGATGGCAATAGTATCTTTTCCAATTAGAATACTCATTTTGAAAATTCAACGGCTTTTTTTGCTGCAGTTGATAAATCTGGTTCAAAAACAATATTTAGGTCGCTTTTAGTCAAAATCTCTTGTGCAATATTTGCATTGTTTCCTTTCAGTCTAACAATAACTGGAATATCAACTCCTACTTCTTTTACAGCAGAAATAATTCCTTCTGCAACAACATCGCATTTCACTATTCCACCAAAAATATTAATTAAAATCGCTTTCACATTTTTATCAGAAAGGATGATTTTAAATGCTTCTGAAACACTTTTTTTATTTACTCCGCCACCTACATCCAAAAAATTTGCAGGAAAGCCTCCGGAAAGTTTTATTATATCCATTGTTCCCATAGCTAGGCCTGCTCCATTCACCATACAGCCTATGTCACCTTCAAGAGATACATAATTCAAATCCCATTTTGATGCCTCAAGCTCTCTTTGTTCCTCTTGAGATGTGTCTCTTAAACCCAAAAGTTCTTTTTGTCTAAATAAAGCATTATTATCAACACTGACTTTTCCATCCAAACACTTAAGTTTATTTTTATCGTCAATTACTAAGGGGTTAATTTCGACAAGAGCCAAGTCTTTCTCTATAAATAATTTAGAAAGATTTTTAAAAATACCCAGAAATTGTTTTGTTTGCTCTTCATTTAAATTCAATCCTAACGCTAATCTTTTGCCATCATCATCTGATATTTCTTCATCTATTTTTACAGATGCCTTATATATTTTTTCAGGTTTTTTTTCAGCTACTTCTTCTATGTTAACTCCTCCTTCTGGAGATGCCATAACTACAATTGATCTAGTTGACCTATCTACAACTACGCCAAGATAAAGCTCAGATATGATTTCTGTACATTCTTCGATAAGAATACTATTTACTGGTTGACCGTTCTTATCTGTTTGGTAAGTAACTAAGTTTTTTCCTAACCATTTTTTTGCAAAACTTTCTACATCTTCAAGACTTTCAACAACTTCAACTCCTCCGGCTTTTCCTCTCCCGCCTGCATGTACTTGAGCTTTGACGACCCATTTAGAAACATTTAATTTTTCTGCCAACTCTTTTGCTTCCTCAACTTTATTGGCAACAAAAAAGTTTGAAGTTGGAAGATCGTAAGATTTAAATAAAGTTTTAGCCTGATGTTCGTGTAAATTCAAAGTGCTTATATTATAAAGCTCTTTTCACCAACATTTTTTTTATTTCGTTAATTGCCTTTGTGGGATTAAGGCCTTTGGGACATACCGATACGCAGTTCATGATTCCATGACATCTAAAAACACTGAAGGCATCTTCAAGCTGATCCAGTCTTTCCTCTCTGGCAGTATCTCTACTATCGGAAATAAATCTATAAGCTTGTAATAATGCAGCAGGGCCTAAAAACTTATCAGGATTCCACCAAAACGAAGGACATGCAGTTGAGCAACAGCCACATAAAATACATTCATATAAACCATCGAGCTTGTCTCTGTCTTCAATTGTTTGAGGAATTTCTTTGCCGTTGTCTTCTTTATCGGAAATTAAATAAGGGCGGATTTTTTTATACTGATCAACAAATTGTGTCATATCAACTATTAAGTCTTTAACTACAGGTAAACCAGGTAAAGGTCTAATCTCTAATTTATTTTTTTTAACTACTTCCGAAAGTGGGGTAATACAACCGAGTCCATTTTTACCATTGATATTCATACCATCCGAACCACAAACGCCCTCTCTACAGGATCTTCTAAAAGAGATTGAAGGGTCTTGTTCTTTCGCTAAGTGCAAAGCATCTAATACCATAATATCTTTATCTTTAGGAATATCGACATTAATTTCTTGCATGTAAGGTTTTTTACCGCTATCAGGATCATAACGGTAGATGCTCATTTTTAAAGTCGAAATTTGTTCTACTGCAATGGTATTCATTAATAAGTCCTAGCAAACGGTTGAAAAGCTTGAACAATTTTAGGTCTGAAGTTGACATCTCTTTTAGTTACTTCTTTGCTATCTTTGAAATAAATTGAATGTTTTAGCCAATTTTCATCATCTCTTTCAGGATAATCATCTCTAGAATGTGCTCCTCTGCTTTCTTTCCTCTCATTAGCGCTAATTGCAGTTGCTTCAGCAACCTCTAATAAATTTAGAAGTTCTAAAGCCTCAACTCTTGCAGTATTAAATCTTGAAGATTTATCGGCCAAGTGTAAGTTTTCTGCTCTTTCTCTTATTTCATTTAAAACTTTGATGCCACTTTCCATATTTTTTGCACTTCTAAAAACTCCAAAACTCATTTGCATAATTTCTTGCAATTCCTTTTTAATAACTGATGAATTTTCTCCTTTAGAGCTTGTATTAACTCTGTTTATATTTTTTAGAGCTTTATTAATATCATCTTTAGATGGATCTTGAATGTCAATTCCTTGCTTAAAAGAATCTTCAATGTGGAGGCCCGCTGATCTACCAAAAACAACGAGATCCAATAATGAATTTCCGCCTAATCTATTGCCGCCGTGGACTGATACACAGGCTGCTTCTCCAGCTGCATACAAACCTTGAACTATGGAATCAGAACCATCAGATTTTTGGGTAATGACCTGTCCATTTACATTTGTTGGGATTCCGCCCATTGCATAATGACAAGTTGGTACTACTGGAATTGGATGTTCAGCTGGATCAATATGAGCAAAAGTTTTTGAAAGTTCAGTAATTCCTGGAAGTCTCTTGTGAAGCAAATCTGCTCCAAGGTGATCTAATTTTAAAAAACAATGGTCAGCCTCAGGACCGCATCCTCTTCCTTCGATGATTTCAAGCATCATAGATCTGGCAACTACATCTCGGCTGGCGAGATCTTTTGCATTGGGTGCATATCGCTCCATGAACCTTTCGCCGTCTTTGTTAATCAAATATCCTCCTTCGCCTCTACAACCTTCAGTGACAAGTGTCCCAGCGCCATGGATGCCTGTTGGGTGGAATTGCCACATTTCCATATCTTGCACAGCTAATCCAGCTCTCAGAGCCATTCCTGTTCCATCTCCAGTGTTTATGAGGGCATTGGTAGTGGATTTGTAAATTCTTCCAGCTCCGCCAGTTGCTAAGACGGTTGCTTTTGCTTTCAAAAAATAAGGCTCACCTGATTCAATTTCAAAAGCTATAACTCCAGTGACTTGATCATGACTATTCAATACTAAGTCAACGGCAAACCACTCGCTTAAAAAATTTGTTCCAGCTTTTACATTTGCCTGATATAAAGTATGTAAAAGAGCATGGCCTGTTCTATCTGCAGCTGCACAGGTTCTTTCTGCTTGACCACCTTTTCCATAATCTTTTGATTGGCCGCCAAAAGCTCTTTGGTAAATCTTACCTTCTTCGGTTCTGGAGAAAGGTAATCCCATATTCTCTAATTCGAATACTGTAGCAGGTCCTTCTTGACACATATACTCAATGGAATCTTGATCACCTATAAAATCTGAACCTTTAACAGTATCGTACATATGCCAACGCCAATCGTCGTTTGGATCAGCGCTAGCTATTGCGCATGTAATACCGCCCTGCGCAGATACGGTATGAGATCTTGTCGGAAAAACTTTTGAAATGACTGCTGTATTCATGCCTGACTGAGCCAATTGAAGTGAAGACATTAAGCCAGATCCTCCTCCACCAATTATTATTCCATCAAACTCTTTTACAGGAAGTGAGCTTGCATCTAGGTGTTGTCCGTTTCCATTCATTGCCATAATTTTTTCTCTAAATTACTAACAGAAAGCTACAAATTACTATTCCCGTGGCCTGAAGGAAACTATATAAAATTAAAAACTTCCTAGCAGGTAAAGCTAATTTTCCAACTCTATGCTCAGTGAGGTAATCGCTAACTATATGATGAATACCTTGTAAAGAGTGATAAGAAATTGAAATAGCTACTAGTACAGTACTTATCTGTATCGCTAGATTATCAAAAAAAACGTGTAATTGTTCGTAATTAATAGGTTGATGCATTAACCAATAAAAGGTTATAACTGAAAAATATAGGGCTTGAAAAATAGCTGAAACTCTAACTAGGACATAATCTAAAACGCCTGTTTTTTTTAATGTGTAAAGTTTTGTTACCATATTTGAATAATCAAAATTAAGCTGAATAAGATACTTAGAAAGATTGTTCCAATCGCTGAGTATTTTCCACTTCTCAAAGTCGACCAATATCCAAAATCCATAATAAGATGTCTTATCCCAGACATAAAATGATAAATTAATCCAATCAAAAGTAAGCTAAGAAAAGTTTTAACTAAAAACAAATCGAGAAAAAATGTAGCTTTATTAAATCCATCTTCTGAATTTAATGCTAAGACCAAAATGAAAGTAAAAGGCAAAAAAAGAAGAAAAATTCCTACAGCAGATATTCTATGCAAAATTGAAGAGAGTCCAGCAACAGGAAGTTGAATTTTTAAAAGATTTAGAAATATTGGAGGTCTAGACATATATCGGTATTTGGAGATTGAAACATTATAAGTAGAAAACGATTTTGATCAACGTCCTCTTATACGCTTTCTCTTTAATAACTGTCTTTTTGATAGTTTATTTTTCTTATCTTTATAAGGATTTTCAGCAATTTTCAAAACTAGTTTTATAGGTATTCCCTTAAGTTTTAAGGACTTTTTAATTGAATTTTCGAGATATTTTAAATATGTCTTGCTCAAAAAATCTATTTTATTTCCGTGTAAAACAAATGTTGGAGGCTGCGTTTTTAAAATTTTTATAAACTTAATTTTTGGTCTAAACCTTCCTCTCATAGGAGGAGGATTTTTTTCATAGGCATCTAAAAAGACTTTATTAACATTTTTTGAATTAAGTTTTTCCTTGCTTCTTTTTATTAATTTCAGCAGAGTTAAAATCAATGATGAAGTGCCTAAATTTTTTTTTGCTGATATATATTTAACATCCAAATCGTTGGCAAAAGATAATCTTCTATTTAAATCTTTTCTGATAACAGTTTTTTGATATTTATCCAAAGTTTCAGTCTTATTAATACCAATAACTAATGGTTTTCCAGAAGATATGATCAAAGATATTAAATGAAGATCTTGATCTGAGATAGATTCTTTGCCATCTATGAGGAAGATAATTCCTTCAGACAATTTCATGATTTTGATCGCTGCATTAACTGAGAATTTTTCTACTGAATCATTTATCTTTGATTTTTTTCTCAATCCTGCGGTATCTGTAATTTTTATGTGATTACCTTTGAACTTAATTATTTCTGAAATTGCATCTCTAGTTGTTCCAGGAGTGCTTGAAACTATAGATCTAGAGTCTCTTAAAATTGAATTAAAATAAGTAGATTTTCCAGCATTTGGCTTACCCAATATACCTATTTGAAAATAATTATTTTGGTTGTCATTTCTTTCGAAATTGGAAGGAAAAATTTTATTAAAAGAAGTTTTAAAATTTTTCATACCTAAGCCATTTTTTGCAGAAATTTCAAAAGAATTTTTTACTCCTAAAGAATAAAAATCTGAAGTATTATTTTTTGATTCTTTGGTTTCTGATTTATTGATTGCTAAAACATAATTTTTGCCTGATTTTCTTAAAATATCATTAATTTCAAAGTCTAATTGATGAATAGATTTAGAAGAGTCTACAAGAAATATCAAACCATCTGCATCTGAAATAGCTTTTTGAGTTTCTGCCAATATTAATTCATCAAATTTTGAAGAAGAATTTGTAATTCCCCCTGTGTCAACCAGAATATAGTCTGAATTACCAATTTTACACCCCGAATAATTCCTATCTCTAGTTAAACCAGGAAAATCTGCAATTAAAGCTATATCTTCTCCAATAAGTTTATTAAAAAGAGATGATTTTCCTACGTTTGGTCTTCCGACTATTGCAATTAATGGGCCCATAAACAAAGTCTATATTCATTTAATTTTTAAAGCTGATATTTTTCCAGACTCGTCTAAAATATATAAAGATTCGTTAATTGCGTAGATTTTGTAAATGGCTTGATTTGAAGGTTTGATTCTTCCCTCTATTTCTCCACTATTAAGATTTATTGCATGCAAATAGCCTTCAAAGTCTCCTACAATCATATGGTTTTTAAATCGTTTTGGCGAAGATAATTTTCTAAGCATGAAATCGTTTACACTCCAAAGAGTATCTCCTCTAATGCCGTCATAACAATTGATAAAATCTTTAGAATCAACAATATAAGTTCTATTTTTTGCATGTATGATGTCGTTAATAGAGGATGTTGATCTCCTCCATATGGTTCGACCCTGAGCTATTTCTATAGCTGATAAGTCACCTTGAAAGGAAACAGCATATGCTAATCCATTTGCAGAAATTACTGGCATTGCATCGATATCTATCATTCTCTCAATTTCAGAAACTCCTTCGGATATAGTCACTGGAACTTCCCATTGCACTACGCCAGTTCTTGATTCGATTTTAACTAAATTTCCATTGCCAAAACCAACATAAATAAATTTTTTATCGAATACGGGTTTGCTTGTTCCTCTCAGACTCAAGGGAGAAACCGTTGATTGATATTCCCATTTAAAATTTCCATTATTAAAATCAAGTGCAGTAATTTTTCCATTAGAACTTTGAACTGCAACTATTAAGCCATTAGTTGAGGGGCTTGATAAAACCTCCCCCTTAATTTTAGATTCCCATATTTTTTCTCCTGATTTGGCATCAAGAGAAATTATCTTTCCGTTTTCAGTTGCAAAAAAAATAGATTCAAATCCATATTCTAAGCCTGAGGAAATTTCAGTATTGAAACTTTTTTTCCAGATTTTATTGCCGTTAAGGTCTAAAGCTGAAACATCTCCTTGTTTTGTAAAGACAAAAACATTGTTTTCATTAAATGCCAAATCAACATCTCCTAGAGGAAAGTCATTGAAAATCTTTTTTGACCAACTTTTCTCAAAAAAAACTTTAGATTCAATATTATTTAACTCAGCTGGCTTTTCTTCTTCTTTGGAGTCTGATTGACAAGAAATTATCAAAACAGATAAAAGAATTATTGATAACTTTTTTAGCATTGGTGTTTAGTTTTTGATAGTTGATAGTTTAATTTTTATTAATTCTTTGTGAATTTCTGACGAAGATATATCAAGAGCAATTTGGTAATTTTTTTTTGCTTCCAAAATATTTAAAGACTCCATTTGGGCATCGCCTAAAAACTCGTACTTCAGTTCATTGAAAAAAATAAAATCTTTGCTTAACACCTCTATTGCCTCATTTAGCTCACTTTGAGATATTAAAAGTAATGAATATTTCAATCTTGATAAATCCCTAAGAAAGCTAACCTCGTCTCCCTTTTTTTCTAAATCTAAATAAGCTTCTCTCAGTTTATCCAAGGAGCCTTCAAAGTTATTTGAGTTAAAATTCAATTCAGAAATTTCAAGATTCATCAGAATTGAATAAATTTGATCTGGATAGTTTTCTTTTGTTTCTTCTTCAATCGAATTCAATTTTTCAAAATCAATGTTTTCATTATTTAAAAGGGAATTAAATTCATCAAAAAGAATAGATGCCTCTTTAGAATTTTTTTCTTGAATATAGCTTTGATATAGGATCCAACCAAAAATTGACGAAAGAAGTAAAAAAACGAAAATAATTTTTAAATAATTTTGTTTAATCCAATCTAAAGAAGTTTGTATAAAGCTGTTTTGAATTGAGTCATTCATTTGTTAAATTTAAAAAAGAAAAAAGTTTTTCTTCAGATAGTTTTTCATAATTTTTTTCTGAATCTAAATCTTTAATGGTATAAGTTGAAGATTCTACTTCCTCTCTCCCTATAATAATTGCAAAATTAAATTTATTTTTAATAGCTCTTTTCAGTTCTGATTTTAAATTTACGTTCAGACCAGAAAACCTTACTCCTATGTCTGGAAAATTTAATCTAATTTTTTCAGATATCGAGTTTCCTTGTTTTAAAAAATTTTTATCAAGTAGAATAACAGCAATTAGTTTTTGTGACGGGAACTTGTACTTGTCCTTACATGCAATAATTAGACGGTCTATACCTAGTGAAGCTCCGATAGCAGGAGTTTGTCGACCACCAAGCTTTTTAGCTAGACTGTCATACCTTCCTCCAGCACAAAAAGTATTTTGACTTCCTAATGAATCAGATTTCCATTCAAAAACTGCATCATTATAATAATCAAGCCCTCTTACTAAATTTTCGTTTTCTTTGTATTCAATACCAAAATCATTTAAAAGATTTTTTAATAAATTAAAATTTGAAGTTGAATTTTTGGATCTAAATTCTGCAATTTTAGGTGCGTTCGATAATACTTCTTTTGTTTCAGTTGATTTAGAATCCAAAATTCTTAAAGGATTTTTTTCTAATCTATTTTGACTATCCTTATCCAGTTTGCTTTTTAAAGGTTTAAGAAAAGCCTGAAGAGCTTTAGAAAAATTTCTTTGATCTTCTTCAGATCCCAACGAATTTATCTCTAATCTTGAGTCCTGAATTTTGTATTTTTTAACTATTGTTTCGATAATTTGAAATACTTCTAGTTCTGCAGACATAGATTCAATTCCAAATAGTTCAGCACTAAGCTGAAAAAATTCTCTGTTTCTTCCTTTTTGAGGCCTTTCATATCTATACATAGGTCCTGAATAAAAAAGTCTTTGCGGACCTTTATCTAGGAGACCTTGATTAATAGCAACCCTCATACATCCAGCAGTTCCTTCAGGTCTTAAGGTTAAAGACTTATCACTTTTACTATTAAAAGTGAACATTTCTTTATTTACAATATCCGTTTCACTCCCAACAGATCTCTCAAATAGATTTGTGTATTCAATAATAGGCAATCTAATTTCGGAATATGAAAAACTTTTCATTAATTTTTCAGAAAAATTAAGCACATGACTCCAATAATGAGTTTCCTCAACTGGAATATTATGCATTCCTCTTACTTTTTCAAATTTACTCATGCTTTTGTAATGATTTTTTTCTTTTCTTTTTTTATTTCCTTCACCTTTTGTCTAACCATTTTTTCTAAGTGATTGATAATTTCATCATTATCTATTTTATGATCAGGAGAACCATCAATATAAATTAAACTCTTCGGGGATGCTCCGGTTAAACCTACGTGAGCAGCTTTAGACTCTCCTGGACCATTCACGTAACAACCTATCACAGCAACGTCTATTGATTCTTTAATATCTTCTAATCTAACCTCTAATTCGTTCATGGTCTTAATCACATCAAAATTTTGTCTAGAGCAACTTGGACAAGCTATGAAATTTATACCTTTTTTTCTTAAGCCTAATGATTTTAAGATATCAAAACCTACCTTGATTTCATCTACCGGATCAGAAGCCAGTGATACTCTTATAGTATCTCCAATTCCTTCTTTTAATAATTGTCCAATGGCTATTGAAGATTTTACTGTTCCGGATCTCAGCCCTCCTGCTTCCGTTAATCCTAAATGAAGAGGCTGAGAAATTTCTTTTGCAATTAGCCTATAACTTTCAGTCATCATGAATACATCTGACGCCTTAATACTAAGTTTAAAGTTATTAAAATTAAGTTTTTGGAGTATTTCCACATTAGCCAATGCAGATTCAACTAATGCTTCTGGGCAAGGTTCTCCATATTTTTTTTGTAATTTTTTCTCCAATGATCCGGCGTTCACTCCAATTCTTATCGGAATTCCATGTATTTCTGCACAATTTACAACTTCCATCACTTTTTGTTTGGATCCTATATTTCCAGGATTTATTCTCAAACAATCCGCACCCTTTTCAGCAACCTTTAGTGCTATTTTGTAGTCAAAATGTATATCTGCAACAAGAGGTACATTCACCATTTTTTTTATTTGAGCGAAAGCATCTACTGATTCTTCAGTTGGAGTAGATATTCTTACTATATCGGCACCAGCATTTTGAAGTTCTTTCACTTGATCTAAGGTCGCTTTTACATCCTCAGTATTTGTATTTGTCATACTTTGGACTGAAATTGGAGAATCTCCTCCAATAGAAACATTCCCAACTTTAATTAAAGATGATTTTCTTCTTGTAATTTTGTTATTAGTATTCAATTTAAAACTCTATCTTATTTCGAAATAACTATAATTAGCATCTTTTTTAGAAATTTTAGATATATTAATTATTTTATTATTGATCAGTATTTTTGTTGCCTCAGGATTTCCTATTTTAAAGATTAATGGCCTATAACCCAAGACTTCTCGTTCCTCGTTTTGCATCAATTCATAGATCAAATTTTTATCATTTCCTTCTTCAATAATTATCCAACTTTCTTCAGAAACAACTATTTTTATTCTGTCTGGTTCAATTTCTGTTGACTTATCTATGCCATTCTCAACTTCTTTTATTTTAGGTAGTGATGTATTTTCTAAAGTAGATTTTTCTTTTTGATCTTCTAGAAAAACTTCTTTATTTTCTATTTCAACTAAGTTTTCTAAAAGCTCTTTTTCATCACCGAAATCATCTGATTCTGTGATAGTCATCGTTAATATTAGACTGAAAACTGAAAAAATAAATATACTAGGCACTAAATAAGGAAAATTAATTAAAAAGCTTAGATATTTATTTTTTTCTTTTTTTTCTTCCCCAACTTTTTTTTCAAAATTTAATTCTGAAATAGAAGTATTGTATTCTTGAAGACATGTTTTTGGATTAACGTCCAAAAAGGAAAAATATTTTTTAATATGAAATTCAGAGTAAATCTTTGCGGGAAGAGAACTGAAATCTCCATTTTCTAAAGATATTAAAAAACTTATCGGAATCTTAGTTAAATCTGAACATTGTTCCAGTGAAAGCCCTTTGGAAGATCTCGCACTTTTTAATTGAGATTCCCAGTTTGAATTCATTTTTTTAGAAAATTTTACTCATTATAGCAATTTCTCTTGCTGCCGACTGAGAAGAATCAGATCCATGAACAGCATTTTTTGACAAAGATTCAGCAAATAATTTTCTTAAGGTTCCTTCTTCGGCTTCATCGGGATTAGTAGCACCCATTAAAGATCTATAAGATTTTATTGCATTATCCCCTTCAAGAACTTGTACAACAACTTCACCTGAAATAATAAATTCTACTAATTCATTAAAGAATGGTTTTGAAGCATGCTCCTTATAAAAATCTCTTGCTATTTCTTCAGTTAAAAAAGTTTTTTTTGATTTAATAATTTTTAAACCTGAAGAAATAATTTTTTCATTAATCTTATCTTCAAAACCGTTTTTTACAGCATCAGGCTTAATAATACATAAAGTTGTTTCCATGCTCTGCTCCTAAATTACTAGTCTATTTCTTCAATCCATAAAGCTTGAATTGCCTCTAATATTCTTTCCCCACATCGTTCAGGATCGTCTTCAAACTGCTCTAGAGAGCACACCATATTCATAAGGTCAGTAAAAAGCAATTTTTTCGGATCTTGTTCGGGATAAGCATCTATTAATGCATCTACAATTTCATAGGTATCAGTCCATTTCATAGCTAGTGAGGATTTTCCGATACCATGTTGATATTATACTTAGGTATTTCTATCTCTAAATCCTCTTCATCAAGAATAATTTGACAACTTAATCTTGATCGCTGTTCTAATCCCCAAGCCTTATCAAGTAAATCTTCCTCTTCTTCAGAAGCTTCATTTAATTTTTCGAAACCACTAGTAACTATTACGTGACAAGTTGTGCAAGCACAAGATAATTCACAAGCATGTTCAATATTTATTTTATTATCGAGCATGGCTTCGCACAGTGAAGAGCCTTTTTCAGCCTCAATTACTGCACCTTTTGGACAGATTTCTGAATGAGGTTTAATTTTTATTTTTGGCATTAGATGCTAAAGCTTTCGCCGCATCCACATTGGGCAGAAACATTAGGATTAATGAACGAGAGGTTAGAATTAACTCCTTCTTTAACATAATCTATTGTTGTCCCATTCAAAAAAGTAAAGCTTTTTTCATCAATTAGTATTCTAAAATCTTCGAATTCAAATTCTAAGTCGTCTTTATTGACTTTTTCAGAAAATTCAAGGAAATAGGCATATCCCGAGCATCCAGAGTCTCTTATTCCAATTCTAATATTTTGGTTCTCTTTGCCTTGAAGTAAAGAGGAAAAATGTTTTGCAGCAGATTGAGTTAACTCAAAATGGTTATTGGTTGTGTTTACGAATTTCGTCATTACTTTCAAAGTCATTTATAGCTTTCTTTATGGCTTCCTCAGCAAGAACACTGCAATGAATTTTAATCGGAGGAAGCTCTAAGATGTCGACAATTTCTTGATTACATATTTCTTTAGCTTCTTCTAAAGTTTTACCTTTTAGCATGTCAATTAGCTGTCCGCTAGAAGCAATAGCTGATCCACAACCATAAGTTTTGAATTTTGCATCAACGATTTTTTTTACACCATCTATGTCGTCACATTTTATTTGAAGTTTCATGACGTCACCACAAGCTGGAGCACCTACGATCCCCGTCCCCACTTTGTCAAAATCTGCGTCGCCTGGCTTCCATCTACCTACGCTTGCAGCCTTTGGATCTTTCAAAGTTTTTTCAAACTTATCAACAACTTTATTTGAATATGCCATTTATACTACCCCTTAATATTAACTAGCCCACTCTATTTTACTTAAATCAACGCCATCAAGATACATTTCCCATAAGGGAGATATTTCTCTTAACTGTTGAACAGAAGTTTTTACTAAATCTACAGTAAAATCAACATCTTCTTCTTTAGTAAATCTACCAAAAGAGAATCTAATCGAGCTATGAGCTAATTCATCTGGACGACCTAAAGCTCTTAAAACATAAGATGGCTCTAAACTTGCAGAAGTACAAGCCGATCCAGAAGATACAGCTATGTTCTTCAATGCCATTATTAGAGACTCACCCTCAACGTAATTAAAAGATAAATTAAAAATACCTGGATAACCATTTTCCAAATCACCATTGACGTAAATTTCTTCCATATCCTTTAATCCTTCATAAAGCCTTTTTTTAAATGAGTTTATTTTTTTAAAATCGGAATCTATTTCTTCTTTTGCCAATCTAAAAGACTCTCCTAATCCAACTATTTGATGAGTCGGTAAAGTCCCTGCTCTTATACCTCTTTCTTGCCCTCCGCCGTGAAATAAAGCCTGTAATCTAACTCTTGGTTTCCTTCTTATATAAAGAGCTCCTATACCTTTTGGTCCATAGATTTTGTGAGCTGAAAATGACATAAGATCAATGAACGAAGAATCTAAATTAATAGGAATCTTTCCAGCACTTTGTGCTGCATCCACATGAAACAAGATTCCTTTATCTCTTGTTATTTCGCCTATTTTTTCAATATCATTAATGACGCCTATTTCATTATTGATATGCATTAAAGAAACTAAAGTTGTATCTTCTCTTAAAGCTTCTTTTACTATCTCAGGTGAAATAGAACCATTCTCATCTACGTCTAAATATGTTACTTCGAATCCCTCTTTTTCTAGTTGCCTGCATGTATCTAAAACAGCTTTATGCTCTATTTTAGAAGTAACGATATGCTTACCTTTATTTTTGTAAAAATAAGCAGCCCCTTTGATTGCAAGGTTATCTGACTCAGTAGCACCTGAAGTAAAAATAATTTCACGAGGATCACACGAAACTAAATTAGCAACATTAAGTCTTGCTTCTTCAACAAGTTCTTCAGCTTTCCATCCAAAAGAATGAGATCTCGAGCCAGCATTGCCAAAGTCTCCATCAAAGGTAAGACAGTCTTGCATTTTTTCTACTACCCTCGGGTCAACAGGAGTTGTAGAAGCATAATCTAGATAAATAGGTTTCATAGAGTAATTATGTTGTCATAGAGAATAATTACAAGGTAAGGTACACCTAAAATAACTAAAAGTATATCCTTATCCATTTCAGTCCGTTAAGGTACAGCAGATCTTAAAAAAAGTAAAGCAAATGAATTTTTTTTCAAGTTCAAAACCCCTATATATAGGGAAAAAACTTTACTTATAGCTTTAATATCTATAAAATTATTTTTTTATTTAATTAAAATTAAATTGAGAAAAGGTACAGTTAACTCTACAAAATAATGGAAGATAAAAAATATTTATATAAAAGGAACAACATTTGGTGGGTTAAAGTCGCAGTTCCTAAATCACAAAGAGATAAATTTGGTTATGATTTAAGGCAAACTACTGGAAAGTCTGACTTAGATGAAGCCAGAAGTGTAAGAGATCATATAGTTGAATCGTTAAAATCAAAGCTTAGTGAATCTGAAAATTATATTCCGTTACCTTCCACGAAATTTATGGAAAAAACAAATATTGAGAATCCTCAATATTTTCATAAAGTAGTTGATTGCCAATACGCCTGCCCTGCTCACACAAACGTTCCAGAGTATATTAGATTAATAGCACAGAAAAAATATACTGATGCCTATATGTTGAATTGGGAATCAAATGTGTTTCCAGGAATCCTTGGAAGAGTTTGTGATAGACCTTGTGAACCAGCTTGCAGAAGAGGTCGAACTCATGAGAAGTCAGTTGCAATTTGTAGACTTAAGAGGGTTACTTATGATTACAAAGACGATGTAGAAAAATATATTCCTAAGTCACCAAAAATTAAAAATGGAAAAAAGATAGCTCTAATAGGAGCTGGACCAGCATCTCTTACCGTGGCAAGAGATCTTTTGCCTTTAGGTTACGAATGCACTATTTTTGAAAAAGACCATAAAGCTGGAGGTTTGATGAGAACAAATATTCCATCTTTTAGGCTTCCTGCAGATGTTCTTGATGAAGAAATTTACAGGATTATAGATATGGGGGCTGAATTAAAACTCAACTCCTACATAGATAAATTGAAACCTGTTATAGATGAATATGATTCTGTGTTCATTGGAACTGGAGCTCCAAAAGGAAAAGATTTAAACCTTAAAGGGAGAGAGATTTCCTCAGAAAATATTCATATAGGAATAGATTGGCTAACAAGCATAGCTTTCGAGCACGTCAAAAAAATCGGAAAAAAAGTAGTCGTAATTGGTGGCGGAAATACTGCAATGGATTGTTGTAGGTCTGCTCTTAGATTGGGAGCAACTGATGTAAAAGTTACTGTGCGAAGCCCTTTTTCACAAATGAAAGCATCAGAATGGGAAATTGAAGAGACAATGGAAGAAGGAATTCCTATTTTAGATAATACTTCACCAAAAGAATTTTTGTTTGATGATAAGGGAAAACTTTGTGGAGTGAAATTTGAAAAAATGGAACAAGTTGAGATTGATGGAAGAAAGAAAATGCAATCTACTGGTGAAGAGTTAACTATTGAATGTGATGATGTTCTTTTAGCAATAGGTCAGGAAAACGCTTTTCCTTGGATTGAAAAAGATATTGGAATTGAATTTGGTGAATGGGAAATGCCAGTCGTAGATAAATTAACGATGCAATCTACACACCCAAAGGTTTTTTTTGGTGGTGACTCAGCATGGGGGCCTGAAAATATAATATGGGCTGTTTCTCATGGTCATCAGGCAGCGATTTCTATTGATAACTTTTGTTCTGGAGTTAGTTTAAAAGAAAGGCCAGATCCAATCACAAATTTAGTTAGTCAAAAAATGGGTATACATGAATGGTCTTATGATAATGATATTTCTCAAGAAAAAAGATTTTCTGTTCCTCATGAAGAATTATCTAAGTCATTAAAAAACTTAAAAACTGAAGTAGAACTTGGTTTTGATGAAGAATTAGCTCTTGAGGAAGCTCAAAGATGTCTGAACTGTGACATGCAAACAGTTTTTGAAGATGACTTGTGTATTGAATGTGATGCTTGTGTAGATATTTGTCCTACAGATTGTATTAATTTTGTTGATAATGACACAGAAGAAAAAGTAAGAGATAAACTAAGAGTGCCCGCTTTAAATTTAGATCAAAGTCTATATGTTTCTGGAAAATTAAAAACTGGAAGAAGAATGGTGAAAGATGAAGACATGTGTGTTCATTGTGGTCTTTGTGCTGAAAGATGTCCCACAGGGGCATGGGATATTAAGAAAAACTCCTACAAAGAGAGTCATACTTTGACAAATAAAGTTGTAGCCAAGGAAGTTGCATAATGCATGAAGTAAAATCAGTTGAATCTATTCAGTCTGTTAATGACTTTGTCATAAAGTTCGCAAATGTAAATGGTTCCGGCTCTGCAAGTGCAAATCAAATGTTTGCAAAAGCTATGTTTAGAATGGGAATTCCAGTTAGTCCAAAGAATATATTTCCTTCCAATATTCAAGGATTGCCCACTTGGTTTGAAGTACGGGTTAACGAGAAAGGTTACTTAGGAAGCAGAGGTGGAGTGGATATAGCTGTTGCAATGAATCCTCAAAGTTATTCCAAAGATGTTGATGAAATTTTACCTGGTGGGTACCTTTTGTATGATTCAACTTGGAAAAGAAATTTCAATAGAAAAGATATAACTATTATTGAAATACCTCTTACACAATTATGTGTCGATGCTTTCAAGAATCCTAAACAAAGGCCTCTTTTTAAAAATATCGCATATGTAGGCGCTTTGTCTGTTCTATTGAATATTGAATATGAAGTACTTAAAAATATTATTTCTGAACAATTTATTAAAAAACCTGCTTTGATCGAACCAAACTTAAAAGCTTTAAATCTAGGTAGAAATTATGTTTTGAAAAATCTTCCTTACCCCTTAGGAATAACTGTTGCAAGAGCAGATAAATTAAAAGATAAAATTCTAATTTCTGGAAATGAGGCTGCGGGTTTGGGCGCTGTTTATGGGGGCGCTACTTTTTGTTCCTGGTACCCTATTACTCCTTCAACATCTCTCGCAGAAGGATATGAGAAATATGCTAAAAAATTTAGAATAGAAAATAATACTGGTAAAAATCTTTTTGCAAGTGTGCAAGCAGAAGATGAGTTAGCTGCTATAGGAATGGCAATAGGTGCTAATTGGAATGGGGCAAGAGGATTTACCGCTACCTCTGGGCCAGGCATCTCACTAATGAGTGAATTTCTTGGTTTAGCCTATTTCGCAGAAATACCTTTAGTCTTATTTAATGTTCAAAGGGGAGGCCCTTCTACGGGTATGCCAACTAGAACTCAGCAATCAGATGTATTAGCCTGTGCTTATGCTTCTCATGGGGATACTAAACATGTAGTTCTATTTCCATCTGATCCAAAAGAATGTTTTGATTTTTCTGCTCAAGCATTTGATCTTGCAGATCAACTTCAAACTCCAATTTTTGTTGTAAGCGACCTAGACATGGGTATGAATGATTGGGTTAGCGATAAGTTTAAATGGGATGACGAATATAAATACAATAGAGGCAAAGTCTTAAATAAAGAAGATTTGGATGAGATAGAAAGTTTTGGAAGATATTTAGATATTGATAATGATGGAATTTGTTATAGAACTTATCCAGGAACTCATCCTGAAAAAGGTGCATTTTTTACAAGAGGAACCTCTCATGATGAATATGCTAGATATACTGAAGATGGGGAAGTGAATGCTGCTACTTTAAGTAGACTCATGAAAAAATTTAGAACAGCCTCAGAATTAGTTCCAGAACCGATCATAGAAATTAATGGTGAAGACAGTTGCGGTGTAATTTTTTATGGAAGTACATCTCCTGCAGTTCATGAAGCAAAAGATATATTGAAAGAAAAAGAAATTAATATTGATTTGATGCAGATTAGATCTTTTCCTTTTAATTTGGATGTATGGGAATTTATTGCTAATCACGATCGTATTTATGTTGTTGAACAAAATAGAGATAGTCAAATGAGAACATTGATTATGGCTGAAGGAGGAATTTCTCCTGAAATTCTAAGACCTTTAGTCCATTTTACCGGAGATCCGATCCAGGCTAGTTATATTGTAAATAAAATATCAGAGCGAGAAGTAAACTATAAGTCACATATCAATGCAAAAAATAGATAAAAATGTCATTTAAAAAACCAATAAACCATCACCCAAAACTTGAGACTAATAAACTAGGTCTTACTAGAAGAGACTACGAAGGAGCGGTTTCAACTCTCTGCGCAGGTTGTGGTCATGATTCAATTAGTGCAGCTATTATTGAGTCTTGTTTTAAACTAAACATAGAAGCCTATAAGGTGGCTAAGTTATCGGGAATTGGATGTTCTTCAAAAGCTCCGGCTTATTTTTTAGAACAATCTCATGGTTTTAATTCTGTTCATGGCCGAATGCCTTCAGTTGCTACAGGAGCAAATTGTGCAAACAGAGATCTTATGTATTTGGGTGTTTCAGGAGATGGTGATAGCGCGTCAATTGGTTTAGGTCAATTTGTTCATGCTATAAGAAGACAAGTTGATATGGTTTACTTTGTCGAAAATAATGGCACTTACGGATTAACTAAAGGACAGTTTTCCGCAACTAATGACCTAGAATCAAAAAATAAATATGGCGAAGACAATTTATTTAAACCGATAGATTTAGCAACGATGGCTATTCAATTAGGGGCGACATACGTTGCGAGAAGTTTTTCTGGAGATAGAGACCAACTCGTTCCTTTGATTATGGGAGCAATGCAGCATAAAGGTTTTGCTCTTTTAGACATCATTAGCCCTTGTGTTACATTCAATAACCATGATTCATCTACAAAAAGTTATGATTATATTCGAGACCATAATGAAGCTGTTGGAAAAACAGACTTTGTTCCCTTGGGAGAGGAAATATCTACTTCATACAAAGAGGGATCCAGCACAGAAATAAGTTTACACGATGGATCTAAGCTAACTTTAGAAAAAACTGATGCAAATTTTGATCCCAGGGATGCTGGTAAAGCTTTAAATTTTATAAGAGAAAAAGAAAAAGAAGGAAAGGTTGTTACTGGTTTATTGTATGTCAATGATCTTGCTAAGGATTTAAACGAAACTTTAAATGTAACTCAAACTCCTTTAAGCCAGCTTCAACAAGATGTTCTGTGTCCAGGAAGTAAAATTTTAGAGGAAATAAACCAGAGCTTAAGTTAAATCTACGCCCAAGCGGTGAGCTATTTCTTGATAAGACTCAACTACGTCTCCTAATCCCAATCTAAATCTATCTTTATCTAATTTCTTCTTAGTTTCTTTATCCCAAACTCTGCAACCGTCCGGAGTGAATTCATCACCAAGATAAATTTTGTTTTCAAATTTTCCAAATTCTAACTTGAAGTCAACAAGAATAAGGTCTGCGGTATCAAACAGTTTTACTAAGATATCATTGGTTTGAAGAGTCATTTTTTTCATTTCTTCTATATCTTTTTCATTAGCCCACCCAAAAGAAGTTATATGACAATCGTTTATCAATGGATCGCCTAAGTCATCATCTTTATAAAAGAATTCAAATATTGGAGGATCCATTACAGAAGCCTCTTCAAGTCCTAATCTTTTACATATACTTCCTGCAGCAAAGTTTCTTACAACGCACTCAATAGGAAACATCTCAAGAGACATCACAATACTCTCATTAGGGGCAGACACCTCTATATGATGATTTGCAACGCCTTCCTTTGAAAGGTGTTCCATAATAAAACTATTGAATCTGTTATTTACTGTTCCTTTACCAGCAATTTGCTCAATTTTCTTTCCATCAAAAGCTGAAGTATCGTCTCTGTATTCCATAATAAGTTTTGAAACATCAGAAGTTGTATACAAAGCTTTAGCTTTACCTGTTTTTAAGAGTTCTTTTCTTTCCAGCATTTAAGATAACACCTGATTAATTTGTGAAATAATTTCTTGAATAAATTCTTTATTTTGCTCTTCCGTAGAAATAGAAATTATAGTCTCATTTTTCGCTATCTTCTCAACAAAAATTTTAATTTCTTTTGTATTTCCTCTTCCAAAAAAACCTTCATCAGATTTAATTTCTGTGATGAAAACACCTCTCTCTCTATCAAAATCATTAACTTTAAATTCGGCTATATTTAAAGTTCTTTGTAAGGCAGACCAAGCTCTGGGAAAGCCAACCATAAGTCTAATTTTTGAAAATCCATCCTCATCAATAAATACTTCTGTTTTATCATTCGAATTTAAATTTAAAGCTATCAGAGAAGTCCCTGTTACGGAACCTATATCACTAAGGCCGTTTAAAATATTTGTTGAAACAGATTTGACATAGTCGTCGTCAGAATTTTTATTCCATGTGGTTCCATCTAAGATTTCGTAGGAAATAAAAATTTCAGTACTCTCTCTTTGTAAACCACTTTCTACTTTAAAAACAAATCTAGTTTTGAGATTATCTTTGTTAATTTCTTCAGTAAATATTTCTCCTGTTTTTGGATTAGCTCTGGCAATATTTAATTCTTTGTTTTGATTCAAGTATTCTTGAAGCATAGGCCAAGCTTTACTTGGTTCGAGACTTAAATAAATCCATCTAATTTCTCCTAATTTATGAAGACGTAATTCATTATTTGACTCAGACGAAAAAAATTGTTTTGGCAAAGGGAGTTCATAAACTTTCTGAGGACTGGGAACTGAAGTATTTGGAATAGGGTATAAATCTATAGATTTCGATATATTTTGTCCCAATATTTTTTCTGCATTTTCATTATCTTTGGCAGAAAGATATTTATTAGATTTATTATTTTCAGGATTCGAGGCGCAAGACGCTAAAATTAAAAAAAATAAGGCTAATATTAATTTCATTATATTAAATCTAGGTTTTTAAGTTCTTTTTTTAAACTCTCATGAAATTTTGAATCCAAAATAGTAAGAGGAAGACGAATTCCTAATTTTATAAAACCCATTAAAAACAATGCGTATTTTACAGGAATTGGATTCGACTCAACAAAAAGAATTTTATTCAAAGCAGTAATTTTTTCGTCTATTTTTTTTCCTTCTTCATTTTTTTCCAGAGCCAAGCGAGTCATTTCTGAAATCAATTTTGGAACTATATTTGAAGAAACTGATATTGTGCCGTGCCCTCCTCTCATAAGGAACTCATAGGAAGTTGCATCATCTCCAGAGTATAAGAAAAATTTATCATCTTTTATTTCGTCTCTGCATAATTTTTTAATTTCTTCCAAATTATTCATTTCGCCTGTAGCATCTTTTATGCCAATTATATTTTCATGAAGAGATAACCTACGAATTGTTTCAGCTTCTATGAAGCATGCTGTTCGCGAAGGAACATTATAAAGAATTTGAGGAATTTGAATCTCATCAGCGATTTTTTTATGGTGCAAATATAATCCTTCTTGAGTTGGTTTATTGTAATAAGGAGATACTAAAAGAGCAGCATCTGCTCCTGCATCTTTAGCAGACTTAGTTAATTCCAAAGCTTCAATTGTTGAATTTGCTCCTGTTCCTGCAATTACTTTAATTCTTCCATTTACATACTTAACAAAATATTCAATTAAACTAACATGCTCTTCAAAATCAATTGTTGCGGATTCACCTGTTGTGCCGACTGCAACAATTGCAGAAATTGAGTTTTCTATCTGAAAGTCTATAAGATTGTTTAAAGATATGTAATCAACTGTTCCATCCTCGAACATAGGAGTGGCAATTGCTGTCATAGCACCTGTTAATTTCATCTGAGCAAAAGTTTAACTTTGTTGCAAAATTTTATACTATTTATATCTAAATACATAAAAGGATTAATCATATGAGCGTTAAAATAAATACAAAAGTTAAAAAATTTAAAGTTTCTGCTACTAATGAATTAGAAATTAATTCAGAGGAATTGCTTGGTAAAAATTTTGTAATATATTTTTACCCTAAGGACAATACTCCTGGATGCACTCAAGAAGGTGAAGATTTCAGAGATCTTTATAAGGAATTTAAAAAATTGAAAACTGAGATATATGGCGTCTCAAGAGATAGTTTGAAGTCTCATGAAGGTTTTAAAGAAAAATACAAATATCCTTTTGAATTGATTTCTGATCCTGAAGAAAAATTATGTAATTTATTCAATGTAATTAAAGAAAAAAATATGTACGGCAAAAAGTATATGGGAATAGAAAGGAGTACTTTTCTTATAAATAAAGAAGGAAAATTATCTGCAGAATGGAGAAAGGTAAAGGTAAAAGGTCATGCTGCAGAAGTTTTAGAAGAAGTAAAAAAAATTAGCTAGTTTATTCTTTTTTAGGCCAAACTTTAAATACAGCTCTTATGAGAGTTGCGATAGGGACAGCTAACAATAGACCCCAAAAACCCCAAATCCCGCCAAAAACTAAAATAGCAAGAATAATTAATACTGGATGAAGATTAACTTCATTGCCCATTAGCAAAGGAAATAAAACATTGCCGTCTAATATTTGTATTAATAAATAAATGAATAAGAATATAAAAAATGAGGTGTCAAGTCCCCATTGAAATAGCCCAATTGCTACTACGGGAATCGTAACCAAAATTGCTCCAAAAAGAGGTATCAATACCGACATGCCAACTAGGATTCCTAAAATAACCGAGTAATTAACGCCTAGGATTAAAAAGGCTAAAGTTGTAACAGAGCCTACTATTAACATTTCAAGTGCCTTACCTCGAACATATCCAAATAATTGTGTATTCAAATCGTTCCAAATTTGAGACAGTAAGATTCTCTTATTTGGCAAAAAATAAGTAACATAACTGAGCATTTCGCTCTTATCTTTGAGAAAGAAAAAAACAAGAATTGGGGTCAATATTAAAAAAATTAACGCATTCATTATTGCTGAGAATCCCGTATTAAGTTGAATTAAAACTTGTTCAGCTATTGAAGGTATAAAGGATGTGGAACTGGCAAAAATTTCTTCTACTTGTTCTGTGGTAAAAAAATTAGGATATCTAGTCATTAAATTGTCAAATAAGTTCTCAACAAAAGCTACAATTGCCGGAAGCTCGTTTAATAAAGAAGCAATTTGACCTGTGACGTATGGCAAACTCACCAAGACAATAAAATAAAAAACTAAAAAAATTGTAAAAGAAAAATAGAAAGCAATTTTCTTTGAATAGTTTTTACCTTCAAAGAAATTCATAACTCCATTGAGCAGATAAGCAATTAATATGCTAACAAAAATTGGGGTAATTGTTGACCCGACAAAATATAGCAAAACTCCAGCAATTATTAATAAAAAAAGAGCAGCAAATTGCTCTTCTTCATAAAAATAATTTCTAAAAAAACCCTTTAAATAATCAAACATAAGAGAATAATTTTTTTATAATAATCTCCATTTTATATGAAAAAATATTTATTTTTGATTTTATTAGCTCTATTTGGAGTTTTAGCGAACTCACAGAATATTGATTCTTTACCTTCGCTTGGAGATGCGTCATCCGGTTCTATTTCTCTTGCAGGAGAATATGATTTGGGGAGATTGTGGCTATCTTTATTTAGAAGTTCTGCTAAAGAGTATGACGACCCTATCTCGAAAAGCTATGTAAAAGACTTTATTTATAGAATTTCTGAAACCAGTGAGGTTAGAGATAGAAGATACGAATTTATTATCTTAGATGATCCATCAATAAATGCTTTTGCTGCGCCAGGGGGAATAATAGGAATAAATACTGGAATGTTTATAAAAACAGAAACAGAGGGACAATTTGCTTCAGTTATGTGTCACGAGTTAGCTCATTTAAGTCAAAGACATTATGCAAGGTCCCAACAGAATTCTAATCCACTAACAAATGCTTTAATTCTTTTAGGAAGCGTTGCGACCGCAGTTGTCACAGCTAATCCTCAGGCAATTCTCATTGCTCCTGCTTTGATTCAGCAGTTAGCAACAAATTACACCAGAGAAAACGAAAGAGAAGCCGATAGAATAGGTTTTAGAAATCTTGTAAACGCAGGTTTTGATCCAAGATCACAATCTCAAATGTTTCAGATTCTTCAAAAATCTCAAAGTGGAATAAATGAAGAATATTCATATCTCTTTACTCATCCAATTCCAAAAGAAAGAATTACCGATGCAAGAATTAGAGAAGAAAATGTTGATAATCAAATAAATTATAGAAATTCATTAGAATTTTATTTAGTTAAAGCCAGGGCCGAAGTCTATAATTCGAGAAATTTAAATTCTCTTGGAGATTTTTATTCAAATCAAAAGAATAATGAAAATAAAAAAATTAAACTTTACAAGAAATATGGATTATCTTTAGTTTTTAAAGAGCAAAAAAGATATGAAGAAGCATTTAAAGCTGCAAGAGAATTACTGCAAGAAATTCCATCTAATCTAATTTTTCAAACTAATATTTTAGAAATTCATTTAGCAGAAGGTAATTCTCTAGAAGCTATTTCTGTCGGAGAAAAGCTTTTAAGCGTTAATTCAAATAATTTTTCAATTTCTTACTTTCTTGCTAAAGCCTATATTTTAGACAATAACCCTGAAAAAGCTGAAGAAATTTTAATTAATTTATCCAAAGAAAACCCTAAAGATCCTTCTGTCTGGTATGAGTTAGCAGAAGCACAAGGTTTAGCAGGAAATATTATTGGCCTTCATAGATCTAGGGCTGAGTATTTTATTCTTACTGGAAGATACGATTCAGCTATATTCCAATTAAGAGAGGGATTAAAGTTGTCTAAAAATTTTTTTGAAATTAGAGAAAGTATTATCAATAAGCTTGAACAAATTTATAAGACTAAGCGAGCCTTGAAGGATTTAACTTAAATTTATCTAGGTAAATTTAATTTTTTATTTCCAGCTAGCAAATGAATATGGAGATGAAAAACTGTTTGTCCTGCTTTTTCTCCATTGTTTATTACGATGTTAAAAGCGTCTTCAACATTTAGTTTTCTAGACATATTGCCTGCTACTAACATTAAATGGCCTAGTAGACTTAAATCTTCTTCCTGAGCATCAGAAAGCTTTGATAACGGCTTTTTTGGAATAATTAGTAAATGAATAGGGGCTTGAGGATTGATATCATTAATTACAATACACATTTCATCTTCGTAAACAATTTCCGAAGGTATTTCCTTTTCAATTATTTTTTGAAAAATTGATTTACTAACCATTATAAAAAATCTTAAAACCTAAATATGTTGAAAACAAGCATAAAAATACTGTAAAAAAAGTATAAACAAGAAATATTAAAAAGCTTTCGTCGTTATAGAACACAAAAGCCTCTTTAGTAAATGCTGAGAATGTAGTGAATGCCCCCAAAAAACCTATAGCAAAAAAATTATTTATGAATAATGCATTTTCTTCTTCTTGATTAGAAATAAAATAACCAATCAAAAAACATCCTAACAAATTAACTAAAAAGGTCCCCAAAGGAATGCTAAATAAAACAAATTGTGAAAAGTAATTTGAAAAATAAAATCTGAGAGTTGCCCCCAAAGCTCCACCGAGTCCTATTAAAAAATAAGTCATTTTAAATTGGTGGGTCGTATAGGATTCGAACCTATGACCAATTGATTAAAAGCCAACTGCTCTACCAACTGAGCTAACGACCCAATTTTAGAAATTATATCAAATCAACTTTTGAATTTGAGTAATTCTTGTTCAGATAAAATTGAGGAACCTGACTCAGGGTAATTTAGTATTACTCTCTCAAAAAAAGCAATAGCTTCTTCGTTTTTTTCTAACTTTATAGAAATTAGGCCTAACTTATAAAGAGATACAGGAACTCTCTCATGATCAGGAAAATTATTAATCAATGATAAATATGTCTCGTAAGCATCCTCATTCATTTCTTGAAGAAAATATATTTCAGCTAACCAGAAATAGGAATCTACCAAATAAGCTCCTTTTGGATATGACAGAATTAAAAACCTTAAATTTTCTGCTGCTTCTGAATATCTAGAATTATCTATTAACTTTAAAGTATTGGACCATAAAGTAAATTCTTCTTCTTCACCATCTTTTTCAATTAATTCAGCTAAAGGGTTATTTAATTCAATTTTTTCTTCAACTACTTCCTCTTCTTTTGATAATAAAATTATTGCTTCCAGCTCATGGATTCTCTTGTCTAAATCAACGTATCTCGCTTGATTAGATTCATCTAATTTTTGAACTTCAAATGTATTTGAATCTATTTGATTGGATAGTCTAGCTAATTCATTTTCTAAATTTTCAATTTTTTCTAATATTAAATCTAAAGAATCATTATTTGCCTGTGCACTTACTGTAACGGCAATAAATAAAAATAAGAAAACAAAATTTTTCATCAATCTTAGAATATTAGAATAAAGATATCTCTACCCTTCTATTTTTTTTCCAAGCATTTTCATTTGAATTGATATCTATCGGTTTCTCTTCTCCATATGAAATTACCTTAATTTTAGATGAAGAAACGCCTTTGATTATTAAGTAATTTTTAACTTCTATTGCCCTTTTTTCTCCAAGAGCAAGGTTATATTCTCTTGTTCCTCTCTCATCGCAGTGGCCTTCTAATCTAATTGCTTTAGCATTTTTTGCAAAATCAACATATTTAGTGATGAGATCTTTAGAATCAGAGCTTAATGAAGCTTTATCAAATTCAAAATAAATTAAATCATCTAGATTAGTATCAATTTTTTCAACAGATGCATATTCATCGCTCTCTGCAGAAGCATAGCTAGTTGACGTTACCAAATCTGAAACTTGAGTTGCACATCCGACTATTAAGGGAAATATGCTTAATATGATTATTTTTTTGTATGTTTTCATTAGAACTCCTTAATTAATTATAAATTAATTACAATTATTAATTTGACAAATGTGTAACGCTTTAGTTCATGAAAGGTGACCATGCAGGTTCTCTTACAGATCCTAGTTTTACTGGTAATGTGAATTTTGATTTTCCATCTAAGGTAAGGCCTGCTAAGTAACCCTGAGTATTATTTTTTGTAGCATATATTATTATATTTCCATTTGGAGAAATCGTTGGAGATTCATCCAAAGTAGTTTTAGATATAGTATTTATAAATCTACTTTTTAGTTTTTTTGTTCCAATATGGAAAACTCCATTATTTCCATGAACAAGCACAATATCTTTTCCATCGGGGAAGTAACTTGCTCTGGCGTTATAATCACCATCTAAGGTGACTCTTTTTATTCTATTCGAGGAAATAGTTAGTTCGTAAATTTGGGGAGAGCCGGATCTGTTTGAAGTGAAAAGCAGTTTTTTACTATTTGGTGACCAAGCAGGTTCTGTATCAATCCCATAATGAGTTGTGTGCCTCGATATTTTTTTATTTCTGAGATTATAAATATAAATATCAGGATTACCTGATAATGACATTACAAAAGCTAGTTTTTTATTATCTGGCGACCAAACCGGAGCGCTATTACTTAGACCAAGTGTTTTGATAGGCTCTCTATCGCCTGAAAACAAATCTTGCATATAAATTTCTGGAAAACCTTTTTCAAAAGAAACATATGCTAATTTTTTTAAATCTGAAGACCAGGAAGGCGACATTAAAGGAGCTTCGGACTCAAATAGAACTTGCTCATCAGATCCATCTATATCTGAAACACAAATTTTGTACTTATCTTTTGAAGGATTAAGAATATAGGCAATTTTTGTATTAAAAACTCCATTTAAACCTGTTATTGATTTATAAACGCGATTACTAATTACTTTGGAAATTTCTTCTTTTTCTGAATATTTACCTGAAATATCTCCTCTTAAAATTAATTTATTTAAAGAAATATTAAAAACGAAATATTCAATACGAATCAATTCTGAATTATTCTCTTGGAAACTTCCTAAGACGACATAGTCCACATTTAAAATTTTCCAATCTCTATTGAAAAAATTTTTTTCTGAGCTTGGAAAAGATAGCATTTCTTCTTTTGGTAACGCCTTAAATTCTCCAAATAAAGTAAGGTTGTCCTGAATGAGAAAAGAAATAGACTCACCTTCATTCAAATTGGATTTGAATGGTACCACTGCAATTTTAGGTAAATCTTTTGAGCCCTGAGAAATTTCGATTTTTAATTTAGCTTCAATTGTTAAAGAAAGAAAAACAAAAAAGAGAAGAAAATATTTCATAAAATTAATTCTTTGACTTAAAAACTAAATTAAAAGATCGAAAGTTTCTCTCAAAATATTTTCTGTCTAAACCAATTACTTCTGTTATGAAAGAAATACTAGATAATGCTGCCAAAGCAGATTCGTCAAAAACTTTATCTCCACTTGAGGAAATTAAATCATAACTCAAGATTTCTCCAGACGGAGCTAAATTAATCACAAACTCTGATTGTATATTTTTGTTCCCTAGAGAAGGTTTTTTCCAAATTGAATTTATCCTATCTTGAATAAGAGCAATTGTTATTTGAACTTCTCTTCTTTCTTTAAGTAATTTAGTCTCAGCGATTTGGTCTTCTAACTTTCTTTTCGAGTCAAAATTGAGTTGTTTTTTTTTATCAACTTTTAAATCTTCAATTAATTCTTTTTTTTGAATATTTTTTTCTATCGATTCATTTTTTATATTTTCAATTTTTTTTAAATTATTTTCTTTCTCTATTGGAAAAGTTACAAATTCTATTGGAATCGTATTTATTCTGTCTTTTTGTGGAACAAAAATTGAAAAATCTATTGTAAGTATGGCTAATAAGAATAGATGAACGAAAATAGAATTTAAAAACCCTACAAAAGAATTAGTCATTTATAGGCTCAGTAATAAAATTTATCGAATCAGGTTTTAATTCTTGCAATAAAGACATTAATTTTGCGACTTCTCCAAAAATTACTCCTTTATCCGCTCTTATGTAAACCTCAATCGCATTATTATTATTAAGAATCTTCATAAGCTCCTCTTTAAGCTCAACTATAGAAAAAGGTTTATTTTTCGTAGATTCAAGATCTAAATAAAAATCACCGATAGAGCTTATAGAAATAGTAATATTTTCTAAATTTGCTTTTTTTACAGGTTGCGATTCAACATTAGGAAGTTCGACATCTATTCCCTGGATCATAAAAGGAGCTGTCACCATAAAAATGACGAGAAGAACTAACATTACATCAACATATGGAATTACATTTATTTCCGTAAGATATCTTCTTTTTTTTGAAGAGATCATGTTAAGAATCATTTTTAGAAAGAATTATTAAAAATTCTTCACTAAAATTTAAATAATTTTTTAAGATTTTATCGATGTTATTTACATTCCAGTTATATGATATTAATGCTGGTATCGCGGTAAATAAACCTAAAGCAGTTGCAACCAGCGCTTCTGAAATTCCAGGAGCTACTACTGTAATCGAAACTTGTGTTAACTGAGACAAGCCCCCAAATGCGTTCATTATTCCCCACACGGTCCCAAATAAACCAATAAATGGGCTTGCAGATGCAACTGTAGACAAAAAAGAAAGTCTATTATCCAACTGTTCTTCATGACGAGATATTGTTATTTCCATAGCTTTTTTTGAATTTTCTAAAGAGTTAGATTTTTGATATTCATCAAAACCAACGAAAAATATTTGTTCTAATCCTATCTTGTTTTTCTTTTTGGAAATATCTAGAAATAAAATATCTAATTTTTTTTCAGACCAAAAGAATTTTTCAAAGGAAAAAATATCTTTTTTTGCTCTGCTAAGTGTCATCCAACGCTCAAATATTATCCACCATGAACTCAAAGAGGCTAAAACTAAAATTATCATAACAGCTTGGACAACAATGCTGGCTTGCGAAAACATTGAAAAAATATCTAATTCAAATGAATTCAATTTGTCTCCTTAATCATATTGTTTAAAAGCTTCTCAGGTACAAGCATAGGTTTTTTTGATAAAGAATGAATCGAACCACAAAATATCTCTGCTTCACAAACCTTCTCTGAATCAAAATTGTAAATTGTTTGTGAAAAGTTAAAACTGACTTTCTTAACTTTTTTCAAACAGGTTTGAATTTTTATCAATTCGTCTAATTTTACTGGTTTTAAGTATTCAATAATAACTTTTCTAACAATAAATATTATTCCTATGTCCATTAACTCTTTTTGTTCGTATCCTAATGATCGTAAATATTCTGTTCTTGCTCGCTCACAAAATTTAAGATAATTTGCATAATAAACTACACCTTGCGCGTCTGTATCTTCGTAATAAACTCTGTAATCTATTGAATGCATGAATTATTTTTGGTGAGATTCTATATCTTCACTATAAAGAGTTTTTAAAATAAAAATAAAATCACTCCAAGATAAATCGCAAGTGTTATGGTTATTTTTTTCTAGGTTGGTGTTAATAGTATAAAGAGGCACCCTCACCTTTATAGGCCTATTGTTAAATTTATAAATTAAAGCCGGCAAACCTCTATCTTTTGCGGAGTCTAAAACTTGTAACCACCATTTCTCTACCGGCTCATTACCTTGACCATAACGTTTGCACTCTAAATACCAATTTCCAAGAATTAAATCTGGAAGAAACTTTTCTCTTGTTTGTTCTAATATTCTTTTGAGCGGTTTTGTTAAATTTAATTCTTTATTGAGAGAATTTGCTATTTCTCTCTCAAATGCAGCTCCTTTATTTCTAGAATTAGTCATGTTCGTTTAAAAATCTTTTGAAAATTCAGCATTTGAATGAACATTTTGTACATCATCAAGATCGTCTAAATTTTCTAAGAGCTTAATTACTTTTTCAGAAGTATCGCCATCTAATTCAACATTTATAGAGGCATTCATTACTACTTCACTTTCTTCTATTTCAATTGTTTGAGAATCTAATGCTTCTTTTACGGCGGGTAAATTTTCAACGTCCATATTTATTAATGTTTTTCCATCTTCTAAAGGTTCTAAATCTTCTATGCCAGACGGAATTAGGAGGTCTAATAATTTATCTTCATCTGAATCTTTAACAATAATTTGTCCTATTTTTTTAAATAAATATGATACAGATCCATCCGTTCCTAAACTTCCCCCAGATTTAGAAAAAGCATGCCTTACTTCTGCAACAGTTCTATTTCTATTATCGGTCATAGTCTCTACTAAAATAGCCACTCCACCAGGGCCATAGCCCTCATATAAAACTTCTTCTAAATTTTCAGATTCAGTATCTCCAGCACCTCTAGATACCGCTCTCTCAATAGTATCTTTAGGCATATTTGACCTAAATGCTCTATCTAAAGCTAGTCTCAATCTTGGATTGTCAGCGGCATCTGGACCACCTAGTCTCGCAGCAACAGTTATCTCTCTAATTAATTTCGAAAAGACTTTTTGTCGTTTTTCATCCTGTCTTCCCTTTTGATGCTTAATATTAGCCCACTTAGAATGTCCAGCCATATTTAATCCTTGGGTTGTATGGTGCTTTTAATTGCTAATTCACTAAGCTCATCATTAGAAATATTACTTGGGGCATCAGTCATGAGACAATACGCTGATTGCGTTTTTGGAAAGGCGATAACATCTCTAATTGAGTCTTTATTACAGATCAACATCACCAATCTATCAAGCCCAAATGCGATACCGCCATGCGGTGGGCAACCGTAATCTAAAGCCTCAAGAAAAAAACCAAATTTTTCTTCTGCTTCTTCATCTGAGATCCCTAAAATGGATAAAACTTTTCTTTGCTCTTTTGAATTATGTATACGCATTGACCCGCCACCTATTTCATACCCATTTAGAACAAGATCATAAGCATCTGCTCTTGCCATAGCTGGATTTTTTTCCAACATTTCTAAATTATCAGTAGTCCTTGTAAAGGGATGATGACTTGGAGAAAGTGATCCATCTTCAGCTTCATCAAAAACTGGAAAATCTTTGATCCAAAGAGGCGCCCACTTTTCTTTATCGATCAATTTAAGATCTTCGCCCAACTTTTCTCTTAATGCACCCATAGATTCATTGACAATTTTTTTATGCCCGGCACCAAAAAACACCGTGTCTCCTGATGAAATATCAAGCTTTTTAGAAAGACTCTCTATTTCATTTTCAGATAAAAATTTAAGAATTGGAGATTGCAATCCTTCTTTCAAGTCATTTGCATCATTCACCTTTATGTAAGCTAAACCTTTAGCTCCGTAATTACCTACAAATTTTGTATAATCATCGATCTGACTTCTAGATAAAGAGTTAGAAACTTTCAAGGATACCAAACGGGATTTTGCATCTTTAGCAGGATCGCCAAAGACCTTAAACTCGGAATCAGTAAATATATCTTTTACATCAATCAATTTAAGAGGATTTCTTAGATCAGGTTTATCTGATCCAAACTTTTTTATAGCCTCAGCATAAGTCATAACAGGAAAATCTTTTAACTCTACTTTTAAAACCTTTTTAAATACTTCTTTTATTAAATTTTCTCCAAGATTCATTACTTCTTCGGCTGAGGTAAAAGATGATTCGATATCTATTTGGGTAAATTCAGGTTGCCTGTCTTTTCTCGTATCTTCGTCTCTAAAACATCTTACAATTTGAAAGTATTTACCAAATCCACTGATCATCAATAATTGTTTAAAAAGTTGAGGTGACTGAGGTAATGCATAAAAACTACCTTGATTGACTCTGCTTGGAATTACAAAGTCCCTAGCGCCTTCTGGAGTAGCCTTAGTCATCATGGGTGTTTCAATGTCTAGAAAATCGTTAGATGTTAAAAACTGCCTTATTTCATTTGAAACGTTAGATCTTATTCTTATGGTTTCCTGCATTTCTGATCTTCTTAGATCAAGATATCTGTATTTAAGTCTAGTTTCTTCTCCAACTTTCACATATTCATCTAATTGAAATGGCATAGGTTTGCTTTTGGATAAAATAGATAAATTAGATGAATCTAATTCAATTTCTCCTGTTGTCATTTTTTTGTTAATAGTGCCTTTTGGTCTTTCCCTTATCTCACCAGATACGGAAATAACAAATTCATCTCTAATAGATTCAGCTACTTCAAATATTTCTTTATTTTGTGGCTCAACTACAACTTGAAGAATTTCGTTACCTTCACGTAAATCAATGAAAATAACGCCCCCATGATCTCTTATATTTTCAACCCATCCAGCAACAGATATTTCTTTTCCTAAATTTTTTTTACTTAAAGATGAAATTTTTGAGAGACTCATTTTTCTTTTTTTTCTGTTTTCTTGGAAGTATTGGTCGTTTTTTTTTCTTTCTTGTCTGATTGTACTAAATTTTTCTTCTTACCTGTTTTAAAGTCTGTTTCATACCACCCTTTTCCACCTAAACGAAAAGATGGAGCTGATATTACTTTTTTTGCAAAAGCTTTTGGAGAGCAATCACATTTTACTTTTTTATTAGATTCTGAAAGGCTTACGATTTTCTCGAACCGTTTCCCACACACATCACATTGAAATTCATATATTGGCATTAACTAACCTTTGTAAGACAAAAAAAAGTATAATTTCATTTTTAAATAGGAAACTCATTTTAATATGAAAGCCTCTTCATATCACTACAAAACCCTTAAGGACGCTCCTAGCGATACAGAATTGATCAGTCATAAATTGATGATTAGAGCTGGAATGATTAAACCTATAGCTTCAGGTATTTATACTTGGTTGCCCCTTGGGCTTAAGATTTTAAGAAAAATTGAAAATATTATTAGAGAAGAAATGAACAAAGGAGGATGCTTAGAAATTTGCATGCCAATGGTTCAACCTAAGAGTTTATGGGACGAGACAGGACGATCAGATGAATATGGACCAGAGTTATTAGGTTTTAAAGATAGAGGGAATAGAGATTTCTATTTGGGACCAACTCATGAAGAAGTTGTAACTGATTTAGCAAGAAAAGAAATTAATAGTCCTAAAGATTTGCCTTTAACACTTTATCAAATACAACCAAAATTTAGAGATGAAATAAGGCCTAGATTTGGAGTAATGAGAGCAAGAGAATTTCTTATGAAAGATGCATATTCTTTTGATCTAGACGAACAATCAATGCGAGACACCTATTCTAAGATTAAAGAAATTTATATAAAAATTTTTGAGAAGATGAATCTTGATTATAGAGTTGTTAATGCAGACTCAGGTTCTATAGGAGGAAGTTCATCAGAAGAGTTTCATGTTTTGGCTGACTCTGGAGAGGATCTATTAGCATTTAGTGACAAAAGTGACTTTGCCTGTAATGTTGAACTGATTGATCAAGATGACGTTGAAAAAATACCTGGAATGGATAGTCCTGACGGAAAAGGAAAATTAGACGTAAAAAGAGGTATTGAAGTTGGACATATATTTCAGCTAGGTAATAAATATAGCAAGTCTATGGGTCTCAAAGTACAAGATAATAATGAAATAAAGTATTTAGAAATGGGCTGTTATGGAATTGGTGTATCAAGAATTATTGCTGCTTCAATTGAGCAAAAT
The DNA here is from genome assembly GCA_902635045.1 of uncultured SAR86 cluster bacterium. Classification (GTDB taxonomy): domain Bacteria; phylum Pseudomonadota; class Gammaproteobacteria; order Magnimaribacterales; family AG-339-G14; genus CASICS01. The sequence goes on from CACPMT010000002.1 coordinate 186,649, forward strand.
CACGATGATAAAGGAATCATTTTTAATAAAGCTCTTTCACCTTTTGACTTGGTTATCGTATTAATCAATCAAAAAAATGAGGAAAATATTAATCTTAAAGCAAATAAATTTTATGAAAATTTATGTGATTTAGGAAATGATGTTCTGCTTGATGATAGAGACTGTTCTCCAGGAATAAAATTCTCAGATGCGGAGTTGATTGGTGTGCCCTATCAAGTAATTGTAAGCAAAAATTGTATAGAGGCTAACAGTTACGAAGTTGTTTCTAGAAAAGATTTATCAAAAAAACTACTTACTGAAGAAGAGTTATTCGCTTTCTTCAGTTAAATTTTCTGCATCTGGTAGTTCTTCTTTTGGCAATTCTTTTTCTTTAATTGCAGCATATATTTTATCTTCTATTTCCTGCATAATTTTTTGGTTTTGTTTTAGAAATTCTCCGGCATTGGTTTTACCTTGTCCTATCTTCTCACCTTCATATGAATACCAAGCTCCAGCTTTTTCAACTATTTTGTGCTCAGCACCAATATCTAATAACTCTCCAGCTTTATTGATTCCTTTGCCGTAAAGAATTTGAAATTCGGCCTGTCTAAATGGTGGCGCAACTTTGTTTTTAACTACTTTGACTCTCGTTTCATTTCCAGAAACCTCATCACCATCTTTCACTGTGCCAATTCTTCTTATATCTAATCTTACTGAAGAATAAAATTTTAGAGCATTTCCGCCAGATGTCGTTTCTGGGTTACCAAACATTACTCCGATTTTCATTCTTATTTGATTAATGAAAATTACAGTGGTATTAGATTTCTTTATATTTCCAGTTATTTTTCTTAAGGCTTGAGACATTAATCTTGCCTGTAGCCCAACATGATGGTCACCCATTTCTCCTTCTATTTCAGCTCGTGGAGTTAAGGCCGCTACTGAATCTATTACTAAAACATCTACTCCGCCAGATTTAACCATTATGTCTGCTACTTCCAGTGCCTGTTCTCCGTTATCCGGCTGAGAAAGCAATAGATCATCTACTTTGACTCCAAGTTTTTCGGCATAAATTGGATCCAAAGCATGTTCTGCATCTATAAAAGCTGCTGTTCCTCCTTGTTTTTGGCACTCAGCTATAACTTGAAGAGTTAAGGTAGTTTTTCCAGATGACTCGGGACCAAATATCTCTACTACCCTTCCTCTTGGTAAACCCATTACGCCAAGCGCCAAATCTAAACCTAGCGATCCTGTCGATATACTAGGAACATCTTCTACCTTCTTATCGCCCATCCTCATGATGGTTCCAGTACCAAATTGACTCTCAATTTGGGTTATAGCAGATGTTAAATTCTTATTCTTATCGGTTGATAAGTCCTCGTTTTTAGTGTTTTTAGTGTTTTTAGTGTTTTTTGAAGCCATAATATTAATTACTGTATGTTTATACAGTATTAAACAATATCTAATTTAATTTTGCAATGTTTTTAGAAATTTATTTATTTCAGTAAAGGCATAAAGAACGCTTTGATTTCTCACATCGTCTCTTTCTCCTTTAAAATGCATCGTACTAGTAATAATTTTTTCCAAATTTCCTAAAGCAAAACAAACTGTCCCAACAGGTCTCTCTTTAGAGCCTCCCCCAGGGCCCGCTATGCCACTAATAGCTATTCCGTAATCTGCTTGACCAAGTTGGATGCAACCAATAACCATTTCTTTGACAACTGATTCCGAAACAGCACCTTCTTTTAACAGAGTTTCTTTATTTACACCTAATATTTTTACCTTTGCGCTATTTGAATAAGTTATCAGGCCTGTGCCAAACCATTTCGAACTTCCAGGAATTCCAGTAATTTCTTTTCCTAACCAACCTCCAGTGCATGATTCAGCCGTGCTAATGGTTTGGCTTCTATCAGACAAAAAATTACCTAGATATTCCAATAAAGAATATAAATCGGTCGTTGTTTCAGTCATATATAAATTATAATTCAACTATGACCTTTATTGTTGGCTCTGCTTGTATCAATTGTAAGCACACGGATTGCGTGGAAGTATGTCCTGTAGATTGTTTTTATGAGGGAGAAAATACCCTAGTAATAGATCCTGAAGAATGTATAGATTGTGGCTTATGCGAACCAGAATGCCCAGTTAATGCTATTTATGCTGAAGATGAGGTTCCTGCCGATGAGATAGATTTCATTGAAATTAACGAAAAATACTCAAAGATTTGGCCAAACATTACAGAGGCTAAAGCACCTATGCCTGATCATGAAAAATGGAAAGACGTTCCTAATAAAATAGACGCTTTAATTTTAGATTAGTTAGTTCAAAGAGAGAATCATGGGAATATCATTAGACTGGTTGAATCAACATAAACCAGGTAACACAGCAAAATTTTTTAATCTTGAATTTTTAGAACAAGTTGAAGATGTATATAAAATAAAAGTAACGTTTCCACCTGAATCCACAAACCCAATGAACATGGTTCAAGGCGGCATGATTGCTGCTGCAATGGACGATGCTACAGCAATGGTCATTATTTCCGCATACGAATTTAAGAAGGGCCCACTTTCAACAGATCTACATGTTTTATTTCATAGACCGGTTGCTTTAGGCGAGGCAGTGATTGAAGTTAGAATTATAAAACTCGGTCAGAAACTTGCTACTGTTGAAGGTAAATTATTTAATGCCGATAATAAGTTGGCAGCTACTTTACTCCATACTATTCAACCCTCTGATATGACTGATGTAGAAAAATCAAAAATTAAATAATGTGATCTATTTATCCTTTATTTTTCCACTCAACATCGGCACAAATAAAACGGAATCAAGAATAGTTTCTTTGAAATCATCCTTAGTTGTCTTTTCCAAAAAAATTAAACTTTGTTTGTTTTGATCTCCACAGGGGCAGATTAATTTGCCGCCAATATTTAATTGTGTTTTCAGAGTTGCAGGTATTTCCGAAATTGCTGCAGTACAAATAATGGCATCAAACTTTTTGGGTGCAGGCCAGCCTAAGGTGCCATCTGACCATTTAATTTGAAAATTTTTTATTCCTGCGTTCTTTAGATTTTCTTCAGCTCTTTCTGCTAATGGTTTTATTCTCTCTATTGAAAATACTTTTCGGCAAAATCTAGAAATGACTGCTGCTTGATAACCGCATCCAGTTCCTATTTCAAGGACTGCACCTAATGGTTTTTTTTCCAATACATTCCCTTTAATTAATACCTCTGTCATTTTTGCCACTACATAAGGTTGAGAGATCGTTTGTCGATAACCTATAGGCAATGACATATCTTCATAAGCTCGGCTTGAAAAAGCGCCGTCTACAAATAAATGTCTAGGCGTCTTGAGAATTGCTTCTAAAACTCTTACATCAGAAATACCCTTAGTAGCTAAGGCTTCTGCAAGTGCAGTTCTTGCTCGTTCGTAGGTAAGTTCTGTTTTGTAGTTAGTTTTAAAATTTTCCAAGCCAAGTATCCACAGCTTTTAGATTTGCTTTATCAAAAGTTGAAATCTTTATTGGTGAAATTGAAATATTTCCAGATTCTAAAGAACTAACATCATCTTCTATTTCATCATCGCTTGTAGCTTTTTCATCTATAAAAGTTTTAGTAACTTTCATTTGCGGTTGTTTAAATAAATTGTGATCAGGCACATTCACATTTAAAATAGATTTCTCTGATAAGTTCAAATTAGTAATATTTTCTAAAATTTTTAATACTGTTTTCGCAGCAAACGAATAATCTGAAATTTCAAAGGAAGAAACTGAAATTGCAATCGATGGATATTTCAAATCTCGGCCTTGAATTGCAGCACCAACGGTACCGGAGTAAAGCATCAAATGGCCTATATTTGGCCCTGGATTTATCCCGGAAACAACCAAATCTGGAATAAAAGGGCAAAATTCCTCTAAAGCAAGACGTACACAGTCCACTGGAGTTCCATCAATTTTATAGATATTTTTTCCTATTTTTTGTTCAGTAATGGGAGTTAAAAAGGTTAATGCGCTGCTAAAGCCGCTTTTATTAGTATCCGGAGCCATCATAAAAACTTCATGTTGTTTGGATAACTCCTGAAACAAAGTTTTAATTCCCGGATGATCATAACCGTCATCATTGGTTAATAAAATCTTCATTTAATTTTTTCCAGTAACACGGTTGCATAAGCTGAAACACCCTCATTTCTTCCTTCTGGGCCCATGCCATCGGTAGTAGTAGCTTTACAAGATATATTACCCGCATCAATATTAATAACATCAGCTAATTTATTTTCCATATTACCTTTATGTGGTTCTAATCTTGGAACGTTACCGACAAAAGTAGAATCAATATTGATAACTACCATATTTAAATCGGCGATCTTGGTCATGATATTTTCTAAAATTATCAGGCTAGAAAGATTTTTTGTAGAATCGTCATCAGGCACAAAAGAACCTAAATCTCCCAAGTGTGCAGCGCCCAATAAAGCATCGCAAATTGCGTGCGTTACTACGTCACCATCTGAATGAGCAATGATTTGATAGCCACATGAAATTTCAACTCCACCCAGCGTCATTGAGTCTCCCTTTTCTATTTGGTGAGAATCGAACCCAAAACCGATTCGAAGATTATTACTCACAGACGTCCCATCAATTTTAAAAACAACTCGGCAATAGCAATTTCTTCTTTCTTAGTAACCTTTAGATTCATTCGACTTGAATTAATGGGTTTAATAGAACCTTTATAAAAACTATATACTGCGCTTACCTCATCATGGTATGTTTTTTCATTATTTACCGCTTCACCTAAGGCTTTAAATACATCTTCTAGAATAAAAACTTGTGGCGTGGCTGACAGCCAAATCTTGTTTCGATCCAAAATTTTAGAAATTTTTTCTTTGCTGCTTTGATTAATGCTTTCGTTAGGCTGATAAGCTAAAAAAGCACCCTGTCCGTCTTCTTTAATTTCTTCGTCTGCATACTCCATTAAAGTTTTTAAATCTTCTATTTGCAAACAAGGTCTAGCAGCATCATGAATTGCAACCAGACTGGATTTATCCTCTTGATCAATAAGAAGCTCCAAACCGGCCAAAACCGAGTTCATTCTGGTTGAACCCCCAAAACAAGAAATTATTTTTTCATGGTTTGAGATACTCAATGAAGGCCATAAATCGTCTTCTTCATTAGTTACTACACATATTTTTTTACAATTTTCATCCTTAATAAAAGGATCAATTGCATGCTCGAGAATTGTTTTCTCTCCTATCTTAAGAAATTGTTTCGCCGTACTGAGCTGAGCCCTAGCTCCAACTCCTGCAGCGGGTATTAATGCCAAATAATCATCAATCATTTTCTATTTCTATTATGATTTCCCCTTCTTTAATGAGACCCAACTCTTGTCTCGCGTAACCTTCCAAAGCATCTTCATCGTAAGTCAGACTTTCTAGTTCGCTTTCCAGATTTTTATTTTTCTCAATCTGTAAATTATTTTCTTTGGAAATAATTTCTTTTTTAGATTCTAGTTTCTTTATCTCATTAAAACTATACATCCCGAAAAAAATTTCATAAATATAATAAGTAAAAATTATGATTAATAAGATTATTATTCCCAAGGGAAAGTTTTTAAATAAATTTCGAATCATTTATTCAATTCATTTCTTCCCAAAAATTCAAAGTTTTCCCAGGAGTCAATCATTAAAAGTCTATTATATTTGGAAGTTCTATCTGATCTAGATGGTGCTCCTGTTTTTATTTGTCCGGCTCCAGAGCCAACTGCTAAATCTGCTATAAAACTATCTTCTGTTTCTCCTGATCTATGAGAAATTACAGTTTTATAATTATTTTCTTTAGCCAAATTTATTGTTTCTAAAGTCTCGGTTAGAGTTCCTATTTGATTAATTTTTATAAGAATTGAATTAGCTAGATTCTTTTGAATTCCTTCTTGAAATATATCTTTGTTGGTAACAAATAAATCATCTCCTACCAGTTGCGTTTCTTTTCCCATTTCTTTAGTAAGATTATTCCATCCTTGCCAGTCATTTTCATCTAAAGCGTCTTCAATAGAAGTAATTGGGTATGACTTTCTAAGCTCTTTGAGATAATTGATCAACTCATCACTTGAGAACTTTTTTTTGTCTGAAAATATGTAACTTTCATCATCGAAAATTTCTGTTGATGCACAATCCAAAGCAAAAGTAACCTCTTCTTCAACTTTATAACCTGAACTTAAAATAGCTTCTGAAATAAGGTTCAAAGCTTCTTCTGGTGAATTTATTTCTGGGGCAAACCCTCCTTCATCGCCAACGGCAGTTGAAAATCCTTTTTTGTCTAGGGTTTCTTTAAGAGAATTAAAAACTTCTACCCCACAAGTTAATCCTTTTTTGAATGAAGAAAACCCAACTGGTTGAATCATAAACTCTTGAAAATCCAATCCGTTGTTAGCATGTGCGCCGCCATTTAAGATATTCATCATTGGTAAAGGCATTTTCATTTGAACGTTAGTATTAAAACAATCATTAAACAAAGTATTAATATACGAATATAATTTTTTCTTTTTTGCTGCTGCTGCTGCTTTGCATGTGGCTAGAGAAAGGGCCAAAGTGATATTAGCTCCAACTTTGGCTTTATTTTCTGTGCCGTCAAGCTCAATAATCTTTCGATCAATTTCTAGTTGATTTTCAACTTCCATGCCGATAAATGCCGGAAAAAAGGATTTTTCAGCATCTGTTATTACACCTTGAACACCCTTGCCGTTAAAGCTACCTGCTTTATCTCTTTTTTCAACGGCCTCTTTGGATCCTGTTGAAGCACCAGAAGGAACAAAACCAAATTCTTCTATATCATTTTCCAGAGTAACTCTAGTTGCAACTGTAGGAGTGCCTCTGGAATCTAAAATTTCATAGGCATCAATTTTTTTTATTTTCATTTTTTAAAAGCTTTTTATTAGATTATCAACTTCAGATACTTTTCTTAAAAAACCTTCGAACTCATCTAATTTTGTTGCTGACGGTCCGTCGCAAAGGGCTTGTTCAGGATTTGGATGGACTTCAATAAAAATTCCCGCTAGACCTATTGCGACACCTGATAATGCTAAATCAAGAGCTTGATTGCCTCTTCCTCCTGCCGAATCTCCTTGCGCACCAGGTAATTGCAGCGAATGTGTAACATCAAAAATAATTGGGCTATTAAGTTCCTTCATTTTTGACATTCCCAACATATCTACTACTAAATTGTTGTAACCAAACGAAGATCCTCTTTCACAAATCATTATTTTTTCATTACCAAAATTTTTACATTTCAAGATTATATTTTCAATTTGTTCTGGAGATAGAAACTGACCCTTCTTAATATTAAGAGGTTTGTTTGTTTCGCAGGCAGCTTTAATTAAATCCGTTTGCCTGCATAAAAAAGCAGGAATCTGAATTACATCAACTACTTCTGCTACATCTTCAACTTGATTGATTTCATGAATATCAGTGATTAAATTAAAACCTTCGGTTTTTAAGTTTTTTAAAATTTCCAAGCCTTTTTTAATTCCTGGGCCTCTATATGAATCAACCGACGATCTATTAGCTTTATCAAACGATGCTTTAAAAATAAGTGGGTTACCAATTTCGGAGGTAACTTTTTTTAAAGTATTAGCTACTTCAATTGCCTGTTCTTCAGTCTCCAAAACGTTTAGGCCAGCAATAACAGCAAGCTTAGAAGAATTTGATACTTCAAAATTTGATAGCTCTATTTTATTCATTTTTTTAGTTTAATGTTTTTTTGCTGCTTTAACGAATCCTTTAAATAAAGGATGCCCTTCTCTTGGATCAGATGTAAATTCTGGATGAAATTGACATCCTACGAACCATTTGTGTCCTTTCAACTCAATTGCTTCAACCAGAGAATTATTTTCAGATTTTCCGATAATTTTCATACCGCCTTTTTCAAATAAAGGAAGATAATTATTATTAAATTCATAGCGATGCCTGTGCCTTTCAGAAATCTTTTCTTTCTTATAAAGCTTTGCCATTTTGCTATTCTTTTTTAAATTGCAAACCTGGCTTCCCAACCTCATTGTTCCACCCTTTTCTGACCTTTCTGATCTTATATGAATCAAACCATCTTCATCCATCCACTCAGTAATTAAGGCAATTACAGGGTTAGGTGTTTTTTTATCAAACTCTGTGCTATCTGCATCAATTTTTAAGACGTTTCTTGCAAATTCAATTACTGCAATTTGCATTCCAAGACAAATACCGAAATAAGGAATTTGTTTTATCCTTGCATAGTTAGCCATATTGATCATTCCTTCGATTCCTCTATTTCCAAATCCCCCTGGGATTAAAATACCGTCAGCTTTAAAATTCTTGATGCCATTTTTAAATTGTTCTGAATCATAATATTTAATTTCTACTTCTGTTTTATTATGTATGCCTGCATGAACCAAAGCTTCATTAACTGATTTATAAGCATCAGCTAACTCTGTATATTTTCCGACCATTGCAATAGTGGTTTTTCCTTTTCTTTCTTTTTCTAACGAAGATACTTTATTCCATTGGCTCAATTTTGCTCTGCCGCATCTTAATTTCAATTTATCAGTTATCTGTCTATCTAATCCCTGGGAATGCATCATCACTGGAATGGAGTGAATCGAATCAACATCTGGTAAAGTAAAAACGCATTCGGCTTCGACGTTAGTAAATAAAGCTATTTTTGAGCAATCAGCTTTTGACAATTTTTGTTCGGATCGGCAAATTAATAAATCCGCTTGAAGTCCATGGGATAATAAACTCTTTACAGAATGTTGAGTTGGTTTTGTTTTAGTCTCTCCCGATGAACTAAGATATGGAACCAATGTTAGATGTGCTAACAAAGCTCTAGTTGAGCCTAATTCAAGCTTCATTTGTCTTATTGCTTCTAAGAAAGGTTGAGATTCAATATCTCCAACAGTACCGCCGATTTCTACAATTGCAACATCATTACCTTTTGCTCCATCCTCAATTCTTTTCTTAATTTCATCTGTGATATGAGGTATTACCTGGACTGTCGTTCCCAAAAACTCCCCCTTCCTTTCTCTTCTTAAAACATCTTCGTAAACCTGTCCCGCGGTAAAATTATTTTTATGAGACATTTTTGAGTTCAAAAATCTCTCATAATGGCCTAAATCTAAATCAGTTTCCGAGCCATCCTCTGTGACAAAAACTTCTCCATGTTGAAAAGGAGACATGGTACCTGGATCTAAATTAATGTAAGGATCGAGTTTTAAAATGGTAACTTTAAGTCCTCTGCTTTCGAGAATTGCTCCTAAAGAAGCTGAAAGTATCCCTTTTCCAAGAGAAGAGACGACTCCTCCTGATACAAAAACATACTTTGGCTTATTTGCCATCTAAAAACCTAGTCAAGATGGAATATCATCTTAACAAGAAGATAGCTTAGCTACAATTAATTTAAGCTGTTTCTGAAAAATCTAATGGCTGTTCCAGAGAAACCCAATCAATATCTCCATCAGTAGGCCAATTCTCATACTCCAAGACACCTAATTCATCATAAAGAGGTCTAACCTTATCTGTTAAAAGCCCTATTCTTGATAAATTTGGCACTACTCTTGTGAACAATAAATGTTGAAAATTATTGGCAACGTCAGCCTTTTGAGCAAAAGCTTGGGCGTCTTCTTTGTCCCAACCAAAATTCTCATAAACATCAGCGGACATTAATCTTCCTCTCATTACAAGGCAAGCTTCATAAGCAAACATTGCTCTCTCTTCAAGCTCTTCTTTAGATAAAGTCTTAATGAACTCTTCCAAATAATTAACTCCAAAAGTAACATGACGAGCTTCATCTCTAATAATTAAATAAAGCATGTCTTTAAAAACAGGGTCATTTGTACCTTGTCTAGCTACATTAAATGCTGCCAGAGCAAGACCTTCGATAATTATTTGCATGCCAATAAATTTTAAGTCCCATCTAGGGTCAGTAAGAATTTTATCTAAAAGTGATTTCAATCCATTACCAATCGGGTACATTAATCTCTGTCTTGTTTGTATGTATTTATTAAAGGCTTCTACATGTCTAGCCTCATCAAAAGTTTGAGAAGCAGCATACAATTTGGCATTGAAGGTTGGTGCACAGGAGACAAGTTGAGAAGCAACTAATAAGGCACCTTGTTCTCCATGTAAGAACTGACTTAAAGACCAAGAACCCCTATGTTGTAGGAATTTAAATTTATCTTCGTTTGATAGTTCTTGGTAAGGCTTATATTCATCCCAGAATATAGGTTGAGGAGTGTCTCCTCTATCAGGCATAGGTTGGGACCAATCTATATCGGTATCTGCATTCCAATTAAGTTCTTTACCAAGCTCATAAAGCCTCTTAATTCTATTATCTTGAATTGTGTAGTCCCAGTTGTAAGCTCCTGTTAATGGAGTTTGAAAAATCTCTGCTACGTCTTCAACTTGTTGCTCAGAGAGTCCCAATTCGTTTTCCACTGGAAATTCTCTAATTTTTCTTGGTGTTTCTTTAACTTTAGTAATTTTCATACAAAGATTTTATCTTTCCTTTAAAAAGAAATATATAAATTTTTATTTTTTTTATAAATATATTCGTTTTACTCGTGCGGATAACGAAGTCATTATTGAATAAGGAATATTTTTAGTTAATTTGGCAATTTTTTCTACTGGCAGATCCCTCCCCCATAAAACAACGTCTGCTTCATAATTTATATCTTTAAAATTTGAAAGATCTACTGCAGTTAAATCCATTGATACTTTACCAATAACCTTAGCCTTCTTTCCATTTACGAGAACAAAGCCATTATTACCCATCAGTGAAGGATACCCATCTGCATATCCAACAGGAAGTATGCCAATAATAGAATCTTTTTTTGCAGTCCATTTTCCATCGTAACCAACTTTATCTCCTTTCTTAACTGTTTTAATTGAAATTAGCTTTGTTTTAAAAGTTAAAACATTTTCTAAACCAATTTTATTTCCTATCTCCTTTTGGTCGATCCCATATAAAGAAATGCCAGGCCTTACTATATCTTTGTGTGAACTTCTATAATTTAATAGACCTCCAGAATTACATAAACTTGATAGGGGATTAAAGCCCATCTTATTTAATTTTTTTTCAATTTTATTAAAACTATCAATCTGTTTTTTGGATTTAATCTTTGAAGATTTAGTTCCAGCTGCTGACGAAAAATGACTCATTAAAACGATTTTTTTTGTTTTTACCTGAAGTTGCTTAAATGTATCAATAATTTCATCCTCCTTAAAACCTAATCTGTTCATTCCTGTGTCAATCTTTATCCAGACTTTAATTTCTTTAGGAAAATCATTAGTTCGTTCAATAAACCCAATTTGTCTTTTTGAATGAAACACTATATCTATTTTGTTTTTGATTAATAGATCAAATTCCTTTTGATCATAAGGTCCTTCCATGCATAAAATGTTTTTGTTGGTTATTTTTCTTATCTCCAATGCTTCTTCGGTAGTGGCCACACATAGCCCGTCTACCAAGTTTTCTATTTCTTTGACAACTTTTTTATAACCATGTCCATATGCATTAGCCTTTACAACGGGATATATAAGTGAATCTCGAGATAGAGATTTAATTTTTTTTAGATTTTTTCTTATTGCAGTCAAATTAATTTCTGCAACTGTAGGCCTAGTCACGATTACTCGTCCCAGTCATCATCAGGTCTTGTAAGAGCTGGGTCATCAAGAGCTAAATCTTCAAATTTTGCACATCGCGCAGCAAAATGAAGTTTCCTCTTTCCAGTTTCTCCATTTCTGTGCTTTGCAACAATTATTTCAGCAAGCCCTGCGGTTTCTGGCGTTTTTTCATAAACTTCTGGTCTAAATGGAAAGAGAATTAAATCAGCATCCTGTTCTAAAGCTCCCGAATCTCTCAAATCTGCCATTACAGGTCTTTTTGTTGTTCTTGATTCAGATGCTCTATTAAGCTGTGAAAGCGCAACGACTGGAACGTCTATTTCCTTTGCGATAGCTTTAACTGATCGAGAAATATCTCCCATTTCTGTTACTCTATTGTCGTTACCTGTATCTGAACTCATCAACTGCAAATAATCTATTGCAATAAGAGCAAGGTCAGGATGTTCTCTTTTTGTCCTTCTAGCTCTGGACAAAATCTCCGAAGGAGTTAAACCTGAAGTATCATCAATAAATAATCTACTTTTATGCAAAATTGATGCTGCTTCTTCAATTTTACGATGATCGTCTTCTGTCAAATCTTTGACTTGTTGTAATTTTTTTAAGTCCACTTTAGAAATAATTGAAAGAAGTCTATACATAATTGATCTATTAGACATTTCCATGCTAAAAAATAAAACTGGCAATCCATTTTGGATAAAGTTTGCTGCCATACTGAGTGCAAAAGCTGTTTTTCCCATACTTGGTCTGCCAGCAACTAGAATCAAGTCTCCTTCCTGAAGACCTAAAGTGATGTTGTCTAAGTCTCTAAACCCAGTACTAAACCCTACTAAAGGGGAATCAGATTTAGAAGTTTTTTCCATATTATCCCAAACAGGCTGTATCAAATCTGCAGCTAATTTGGGTCCATGTTTTCTGTCTAAAGAATCTCGTAATTTAACTAATTTATTTTCCGCAGAACTAAATGCTGTTTCACTTTCTAATGAGTCAGTTTCACTTGCCAGCTTACTTATATCAGTCGCAGTAGAAATTAGTTTTCTTAAACTTGAAGTCTGTTTAATTATTTCAGCATAATTAGAAAAGTTTGCTACCCCTGGAGTTTCAACCGCTAATTTTTTGATATATTCTTTTTCGTCGAACCCTCTGACGGAAGAAACGTCAGGGTCCGATGTTAAAGACTCTATCAAAGTAACAGTATCTAATTTGATGCCGAGATTATGAAGTTTTTTAATTGCTTTGAATATTAGTCTGTGTTCAGTTAACGCAAAATCGTCTTCTTCTATTAAAACTGCAACAGAGTCCCATAATTCTGGGTCCAAAAGCACTCCACCTAAGACTGCTTTCTCTGCTTCAATTGATGTAGGTTGCTCAAATTCATTTCTCATAAGACAGCAAAGTATTCTCCCATTAGAAAGAGTTTAAAACAAATAAGAATTTAATTTATTCGGCTTTTATAGACAAATTTATTGAAGCTATAACTTCTGCATGAAGTTCAATATCAATTTTTGATTCACCAACTTCCTTTAGAGACCCATCAGGTAATCTTATAGATTGTCTTTCTACCTCAAAGCCTTGAGCTTCAAGTCCTTCTGAAATTTCTTTGGTCCCAACAGAACCATACATTACTCCTTCTTCAGATACAGCAACTTTTAATTCCAAACTAAGATCATTTAATTTTTCATATATTTCTCTCGCAGATGTAATTTTTTGTTCTTCTGCTTTCATTAATTCTTCTTTTTCAGCTTCATAAACCTTGAGATTTTCTTCATTTGCTGGAATTGCTTTTCCTTGAGGAAGTAAAAAATTTCTACCATAACCTGACTTAACATCCACAAGGTCTCCAGGAGAACCAAGGCCTGTAATAGTTTCTTTCAAAATAATTTTCATAATTTAACTGTTATGACTGTCTGTGTAAGGAAGTAAAGCTAAAAGTCTTGCTCTTTTTATGGCGGTTGTAAGTTGTCTTTGGTATTTTGCGCTTGTTCCTGTCATCCTTGCAGGAGAGATTTTTCCTGACTCGTTAATAAACTTGGAGAGTAAATCAACATCTTTGTAATCAATTTCTTCAACATTTGCTGCAGAAAATTGGCAAACTCTTTTCTTATTCAATAGATTATCAGAATTTTGATTTCTAGACTTTTTCTTATCAAATTTCCTTTTCATTTATTTATCCTCCTGTTCATCAGAAAGTTCTGTATTTTCAATTATTTCTTCTGAATTAATTTCAGCTTTTCCATCCGTTTTAGCATTCTCACTTAAAGTTTTCTCAACATTAACTTGACTATTTTTTGTTTGAGACATTAGTGCTGAAGTTTCTGTTTCGGCCTTTCTCTTTTTAACTATGGATGATCTCAGGATAGTTTCATCAAATTTAAATAATGATTCAATTTCTTGTAAATCATTAGGTAAACATTCAAAATTTAATAAAAAATAATGCCCTTTTGAACAATCGTCTATTTGATAAGCTAAATCCCTTAATCCAATATCTTCGGCTCTATGCAATGTTCCGCTAATAGAAGATATTTGTTCTTTACATTTATCAAAAAGTTTAGAATCTTTCGATAATTGAGGATTTACAATAAATATTAATTCGTAATGGTTCATGTTCAGTCCTTTTGGTTAGTGCCTCTATGCTAAATGCAGTAGAAGCAAGGAAAGTTCGCGAAGTGTATTTTATAATAACTAGTTAAGCAATAGCTTTTTTTATGATTTTTTCCAAAATAGAAATAAAAGACTCATTATCAAAATTTGCTGATTTAGGAACTAAACTCTTTTCAGTCATACCAGGAACAGTGTTTACTTCTAAGAAATAAAAATCTTTACCATCGTCTATTAAATCAATTCTTCCCCAACCTGAACAACCGATAGTTTCAAAACATTTAATCGCTTCTTTTTTTAAAAAAATCTCTCTCTTTTTTTCTAAGACAGCTTTTTTATAAATTGTATCTTTTTGATTATATTTTGCATCGAAATCATAATAATCAGAATTGGGAATTATTTCTAAAGGACTGTATGCATGATTATCTATAATTGAAACCGTTAACTCATTTCCTTCAACATATTCTTCGATTAATATATCTTCATCAAATTTTTTTGCTTCTTCTATTGCATTAATTAAACTTGCTAGTTTATTTTCAATTATTGAGATTCCATAACTAGAGCCCTCACTAGCAGGCTTGACTACCACTTTTTTTGATAGGTTTAGAATTTCTTCGAAGTTATTATTAAATTCGACAAAATTTGGAGAGCAAATATTTGATCTCTGCCATATTCTCTTCGTTGAAATTTTATTCATTCCTAATTTTGAGGAAAGCGCGTTACTGCCTGTATAAGTTATATTAATTTTATCTAAAAAGGTTTGTAGAAACCCATCTTCTCCTCCTCTTCCGTGAACTAAAATAAAGGCCAAATCAACACCTTCGTATGTTTTTTCTTTGGTTGCAATTTCTTCAGAAACCAAATCAATAAGTTCAGCTTTATAGCCATTTTCTAATAAGCAATTGAGTACTGTTTTTCCACTGTTAATAGAAATTTCTCTTTCAGCAGACCAACCTCCATACAAAATTCCTATTTTTAATGATTTAAGATCTTTCATTGATATTCCGATATAAGTTTTGCCAGAGTAGATGTATTTCCTGCTCCTTGTGTAAGGATTAATGAATGATCACTTACAAGCTCTTTAAGTTTCTTTAAAGCATCCTCTACTCCTTCAGCTTTGATAATATTATTTCTCTTATTTGCTGCTTTATATAAATCGATACTTTCGTAACCTTTTAAAATCTTTTCGCTTGCTGGATAAACATCCAATAAAATCAAATCATCGATTTTCGATAGAATTTCCACGAATTCTTCAAATAAAGCTTTAGTCCTTGAATATCTATGGGGTTGGAAAATAACTATTTTTTTATTATTTTTCCAAATTTTATCTACCGTCTCTAAAGTTACACTTATTTCTTTAGGATGATGTCCATAGTCATCAATAAGAGTTATTCCCTTATTAAAAATATTATTTGAAATTACCTCAAAACGCCTCTCGACTGTCTTGCAAGACAATAAAGCTTCTGAAATGTCTTTAATTTTTATTCCCTCTTCAATACTCATAATAATGGAGGCTACAACATTCAGCACATTGTGCTCCCCATGTAAGGGGACAGAAAATTTAAGATTAGAATTATCCAAATTATTTTTTAAGCTAAATTTACATCCTTCAATAGATTGCGTGAGATCTGTGATTTGAAAATCGTTCGTCTTTTTAAAACCGTAACTTATAAAATTCCTTGGAACTTTTTTAATTAACTTTACTAATTCTTTGCTGTCTCCATAAAAAACAATTTTTCCTTGGAATGGAACATTCATAGCAAATTCTTTAAATGCTTCTTTTAACTTTTTGAAGTCTCCATCGTAAGTTTCTAAATGATCATTATCAATACTCGTAATAATTAAATTGTTTGGTCTTAATGATAGAAAGGAACCGTCACTTTCGTCAGCTTCAGCTAAAATGTGAGGTCCTTTACCAAGCGCAGCATTGGACTCAAAAGATTTTATTTTTCCACCGATAATATATGTTGGATCAAGGTTACATTTAGTAAATATATGAGCAAGAATACATGTAGTTGTGGTTTTTCCATGACTGCCTGCAATGGCTATACTCTTCTTTAAATTCATTAAATTAGCTAACATTTCAGCTCTTCTAATTATCGGAATTCCCATTTTTTTACCATGGATCATTTCTGGATTGTCTTCAGAAATTGCTGATGAATAAACTATGAGATCAATATTTTTTAAATTTTCAGAATCATGCTTGTCATAAACATTGATCCCTAGATTTTGTAATCTTGAAGTTATCAATGATGAGGCATTATCAGATCCTGAAACTTTATAACCAGAATTTAATAGAATTTCTGCTATTCCACTCATGCCAGCTCCACCAATTCCAATTAAGTAAATATTTTTTATTTTTTTCATTAAGGTCTCATTATTTCTTCATGAATAATTTCTTCCGGATGCTTTATTGCTGCTCTAAATGAGTTTTCTCTCATCATTGCTAATTTTTCTTTGTTTTCACCTTTAATATCATTTAGAACTTTTACAACACTCTTTTCCATATTTTCATCTTCTTCTATTAGAAATCCAGCATTTAAATCACTTAAGTGTTTAGCATTAAAAAACTGATGATTATCTATTGCCCATGGCAAAGGAATAAAAATTCCCAAAGAACCTGATGCTGAAATCTCTGAAACTGTAAGCGCTCCAGCGCGACAAATTATAATATCTGCCCATTCGTAGAAATGGTGAATATTTTCTATGTATTCGATTATTTCAAATTCTGTTTCATGAATTTTATTTTCTTTATAGAAATTCTCGGTATCTTTAAAGTTATTTTTCCCACATTGATGTTTAATAGATAAATTTTCAACTTGAGATAAGGCTTTCGGTAATAAACGGTTAAGATTTTTAGAACCCTGACTGCCTCCTAAAATTAAAATCCTTAAATTATGATCTTTTGGAAAATTTATTTTTTTTTCATGATACAAATTGTAAATTTTTGGATTTATTGGATTACCTGAGAGGATAATTTGAATTTCTTTCTGATTAGATATTTTTTCAAAATAAATTTGGGCCTGCTTGAAGCCACAAAAAACTTTTTTTACTTTTTTTGTGCTAACTAAAAGCCTTGATACCGAACCTGGAATGGTATTTTGTTCTTGAAGGTAAACAGGGCCTTTAAAATAAAAAAAAGCTGCTAAAGAAACATAACCACCAAAAGCTAATAAAGGAATTTCGTTTTTAGAAAAAAATTTAAATGGCCTAATTTTTATAAACAGGTAAATTCCAGTCAGTATGAAAGCAATAAGCGCTTTAATTTTTGAAACCGACGATTTTCCTCTAAATCCTGATAATGGGATTTTTATAAATTTAATATTTAAATTTTCAGCAATTTTTTTTTCTGGTCCCCTTGAGGTACCGATCCATATTACTTCGGTTTCTTCAGATAGAAATTTTTCAGCTACCACTTTTGCTGGATATACATGTCCCCCGGTACCTCCCGAGAGAATATAAATTTTTTCTAACTTAGACATTTAAAATTTTATTCTTGTTAGTAAAAGATTCTGAAATCTCAAAATTAATCCTTAGCACTAATGCAATTAATGCAAACATAAGTAAAAGGTTGCTGCCGCCAAAACTTATAAAAGGAAGAGTAATCCCTTTGGTGGGTAGCATGCCGCTAGAAACTCCAATATTTATGAATACGTGAAGGGCAATACAGATGCCAGCGCCATAGGCAATGTAGGAACCAAGATAATAATTAGCATGTCTTGCTAACCTGCCTATGTAAAAACATTTAAAAATTAGAAAAGAAAAAAGTGCTACTAAAAAGATACAAAAAAGTAGTCCCATTTCTTCGGCTATGATCGCAAAAATAAAATCGGTTTGAGCATCGGGGAGATAATGTAATTTTTGAAGGCTTTCTCCTAAACCAACACCAAACCAATCTCCTCTCCCAAAGGCAATCAAAGAATGGGAGAGTTGCCAACCTTCATTTTGATAAGTATCCCAAGGATTCATAAAACTTAAAATTCTTTTCATCCTCCATGGGACAGTTAATATCATTAATATAAAAACTGACATTCCTAAAGAAAAAATTACGAAAAGGTGTCTTAGAGGTGCTCCTGCGATAAACATGATACTTAAAGCAACTACAAAGATAACTGCTGATGAACCGAGATCAGGTTCAAATAGAACAAGAGATATTGCCATAACAACTACCAGAATTGGTTTCCAAAAACCTAACCATTTTTCTTTAAACTCATCTAATCTCCTTGAGCAATAGGAAGAAATGTAAATTATCAAAGCAAATTTCATTAATTCTGAGGGTTGTATAGAGAACCCAAAAACCCTTATCCATCGATTTGCACCATTTACCTCTTGTCCGATAATCGGTGAAAAGACTAAAAAAAGTAAAAAGAAAGCAATTAATAAAATTTGAATATCTACTTTCGACCAAAAATTTATTGGAAACCTAAATATAAGTAAAAAAATAATCAAAGAAATTATTACTTTGCTTATGTGAGAAATAATCAAAGAAAAACTTCCTTCGGTTAATGGAAGAGAAACGGAAGAGACCATAATTATGCCAAATAAAGTAAGAAAAAATACTGAGAAGATAATGCCCCAATCAAAATCTTTTAATTCATAGTTTCTATAAAGTTCTCCAAGAAGTATTCTTTGCAAAAGAGATTGTTTATTAATTTTATTCATTTAAGACCATTTCTTTAAAAACATGTCCCCTTTCTTCATAACTTGAAAAAGCATCAAAACTTGAACAAGCTGGTGACAAAAGGATTACTTCATCTGAAAAAGTTATTTTTTTTGCAATATCAGTAGCTTCTTTTAGATCTTTAGCTTCAAATAATTTTTCTTTTGAAATGTTTCTTTTAATTTGATCCTTGTCCTCACCAAATAAAATAATATTTTTGCAATTTTTTGATAAAAAATTTGAAAATTCATTAAAATCAACTCCCTTACCTCTGCCGCCACATAAAACACTAACCTCTCCTAATTTTTTTGCACTCTTAATTGCTTCTTTTGCAGCGCCAATATTTGTTGCTTTAGAATCATTTATGAAAATCCTTCTTTTTTTATCTTTATGAAAAATTTCGAATCTGTGTTGTAGTTTTGAGTAATTTTCAAGAGAATTCGTTAAATCAATTTCCAGATTTAAAGATTTTAAAATAGCTTTGATCGCATTTAAATTTTGTTCTTCAATTTCTAAATTATTAGTATTAAAAAGAATATCTACTTCAGAAATATCATGTTTATTAGCTTCATTTCCAATTCTAACTTTTGCTTTTTTAAAGATAGAATTCTTTGTTATTAAATAGTCCTCAAATGTTTCATGGTAATCCAAATGATCTTCAGTGATGTTTAAGATTATTGCGACGTCGCAATTTAAATTATTACTTATTTTTAAATGGAAGCTTGAAACCTCTATGAGAGAATAATCTAAACTTTCTTCAATGCAGTCCAAAACAGGTAACCCAATATTGCCCATTGCTTTGGCTTTAAAACCTTTATTAGTTAAAATTGTTTCTAACATCGAACAGACAGATGACTTTCCATTAGTTCCGGTGATCAATATTTTTTTGGAATCATGTCTATTAGTAAAAATTTCAATATCTGTTTCTATCGGAATTTTTTTTCTAATAATATTTTGATAAATCTTATGTTTTATATCAAATCCTGGAGAGCAAATAACCCGCGAATAATTATTTAAGTCAATTTGATCATAAGGTTTCAAGTTCTCTAAAAACTCTCGATTATCAATAAAAACCTGGGAGAGTTCTTCTTTAGGTCTAGTATCAAAAAAATTAAAAAGAAATTTATCTTTTAGGTATCTTGCGACTGATCGTCCTGTCAAACCTGTTCCAAGAATTAAGACAGATTCCATCTAAAACACCTCAAAATCTATCTCAGCCTAAAAGTTGCAAGAGCAAACAAAACTAATATCAAGGTAATAATCCAAAATCTAACTATAATTTTGGGTTCCGCCCATCCAGATAATTCAAAATGATGATGAATAGGAGACATTTTAAATACTCTTTTACCTCTAAATTTAAATGAAATAACTTGAATAATTACAGATAGAGTTTCCATAACAAATACTCCTCCCATAATAGCTAAAATTACTTCTTGTCTTACCATTACAGCAATTGTCCCTATTGCTGCTCCCAAAGAAAGCGATCCTACATCTCCCATGAATATTTGTGCAGGATAGGTGTTGAACCATAAAAATCCAATTCCAGCACCTATGAGCGCTCCACATACGATTAAAATTTCACCTGAGTTTGGTAAATATGGAATGTTTAAATAATCAGAAAGAATTATATTTCCTGACATATAAGCGACAACTCCTAATCCTCCAGCTACCATAACTGAAGGCATTATCGCCAAACCATCTAATCCATCAGTAAGGTTAACAGCATTGCTTGTTCCGACAATTACAAACAAAGATAGAAAGATAAACCAAATTCCTAATTCTAGAGAGAATTCTTTAAAAAAAGGAAGTATCAAGCTTGTTTCTTGTGTAGTTTCAGCGGAAAAATATAAAATTAAAACTGCAATTGTGGCAAAAGAGAATTGCCAAAAAAGCTTACTTTTGCTTGATAACCCATCACTGCTTTGATTTTTTAATTTTAAATAATCGTCCAAGAATCCAATAATTCCGAACGATGAAATTATGAATAATAAAATCCATAAAAATTTACTTTCTAAATCTCCCCAACATAGGCAAGAAAAAATGATAGCAGCTAGTATTAAGATGCCTCCCATAGTAGGAGTTCCTCCTTTTTCTAAATGTGATTCTGGTCCTATTGATCTTATTACCTGACCATAATTTTTACTTTTTAAAAATTTTATTATTGGATTACCAAAAAAAAGACAGAACACCAAAGCAGTTAAGGTTGAAAGTATCGCTCTAAAAGTTAAATAGTTAAAAACTCTAAATGGACCATAACTTTCTGCAAGATAATCTAATAATGGTAAAAACATCTTATAAAAATAGTTTAACTATCTCCTCCATTTTAACTGATCTAGACGCCTTAAAGAGAATTACCGAATCTTTATTAATAAACATTTCTAGATTTTTAAAAATTGATTTTGAATTTACAATTTTAAAATTTTTAGCCTTAATATTTGAATCTAAATTGAGAGCTATAACTTGATCAAATGTTTTTAAAGCATCTTTTATAACTTGATCTTCAAAATATTGAGATTGGTCTCCAAGTTCATTCATTTTTCCCATTACGCAGATTTTATTTTTATAAGACATTGTTCTTATTTTTTGGAAAGCAGCGCGAAAAGAATCGGGATTTGCATTGTAAGTATCATCTATCAAATTAACTTTATTTTTTCCAATCAGTAATTTTTGTCTACCAGGGACGGTTGATTTTTTTTCAAGATCTTCAATGTTTTGTTTTGAAGAATGATATTTTTTTTTAATTTTATCTGGCAGACAAGAAATTACAGCCTCAGCCATCTCAAAGTTTTGATCGAAACTTTGGGTTTCTTTAATTCCTAAAAATATTTTTTTTCTTTTTTTTGCTTTTTCTTTTGCTTTTTCTAAATATTCATCTTTAGCCCTTATCAGGCACGTTCCCTTTGATGAAACAAAACTAAAAAGGTCTGTTTTTTCTTCGAAAACACCATCTATACTTTTCAATCCTTCTAAATGAGAAATGCCAATATTTGTGATAACTCCTATATTGGGTTTTAAAAAAGATGCCAATTCTTTTATCTCTCCTACGGCATTGGTGCCAATCTCAAAAATAGCTAATTCGTGATTATTTTTTAGACCGAGCAAAGATAAATATAAACCTAATTTATTGTTCCAGTTTCCTGGAGATTTAAATACACAATCTTTCTTTTCATATAATCCATGAATTATTTGAAAAAGAATTTCCTTAGTCGAAGTCTTACCATTGCTTCCTGTGATGGCAATAATATGTTTCTTAAATTTTGACCTTTGAAAATTAGCTAATTTCTCCAGAAATAAAAAACTATTTTCAGTTTTGATGTATGTTTTTCCAGTTAAGTCTTTTTCAGAAATTACACAACTAGCCCCCTTATCAAAAGCTTCATTGATAAAATCATGTCCATCGTAATTTGACCCGCCTAATGCTAAAAAAATATCCCCTTTTGATATGGCTCTGGTATCGGTTGAAATATTTTTAAAAAAAGTATCGTTTCCAATTAAGTTAGATTCGCCGATTTTTGAGACATTGCTTAATTTATGTTCTATTAACAATTAAATAAAGCTCCTAACTATTTCATAGTCGTTACTATAAATAGTTTTTCTTTTGATTTCTTGATTAGACTCATGTCCCTTTCCTGCAAGCAACAATACTGATTCTTCCTTTTCTTCCTTTAGAAGTTTTAGACCATATTTAATGGCTTTTGTTCGATCAGTAATTATTTTTACTTTTTTAATATTTTTTATTCCCTCAGATATATGCATAACAATCTGATTTGGATTTTCAAACCTTGGATTATCATTTGTTAAAATAATTTTATCTGCCAATGAATCGGCAACCGACCCCATCAAAACTCTTTTGCCCTGATCTCGATCTCCTCCGCAACCGAATAAACATATTAAGTTTCCTTGATATTTATTTTTTAAGGATTGAAGAACTTTTTCCAGTGCATCAGGAGTATGTGCGTAGTCAATATAGCAATCTTTATTTAAAGCAACATTAATTTTTTCCAGTCTACCTGGTAAATCTTTAATCTTCTCTAAATTTAGTTTGCTTAAATTAATTTTATTTGAAGAAAGGCAGAAAAGTCCTAAAGCAGCGGCAATATTTAACATTTTATGGTCTGCAAAAATTTGATTTGGGATTTCTAAATTGCCCCACGGTGAATTAATGACTTTTTTACCTTTATTCTTATCTATAAAAATATCTGATTTGTTATCTTCCATCGATATTGATAAGAATTCTTTGTTTTTTAGAAGTATTCTTTTACCAACTTTTGAATCTGCGTTTATAACCCCCCCTTTAAATTTATTATCTGCAAAAAAAGATTCTTTTACTTTTTCATATTCTTTCATCGATGAATGATAATCGAGATGATCTCTTGAAAAACTTGTTAAGCATCCATAATCAAAACTTATTCCTTCTACTCTTTTTTGTTTTATTCCATGAGAAGAAACTTCAAATATGGCAGCCTCTTTTTTATTCAGCAAAAAGTTATTTAGAATTTTATTTAAGCTAAAAATATCTGGGGTAGTTAATTTTGAAATGCAAATTCCAGGATTTTTTAAATTAACATTAGAAATTAACCCACTACTCATTTTGATTTGATTAAATAATTGAAATAAATAATAAGAAACAGATGATTTCCCATTAGTTCCAGTTATTCCAAAAACTGTAATTTTTTTTGAAGGGTTTTCGTAAATTTTGTTACTTAATAGTCCAAGCTTTTTTTCTAAGTTTTTAACAAAAATAATCTTTTTAGGTAAATTTTCAATCGAAAGGTTATTAGTCAACACAAAACTAGCTCCATTTTTTAGAGCTTCCTGACAATATTTTTTTTGAAGGGAAACGTCTTTTGCTATAGAAATATATAAGTCCCCCTTAGATATCTCTTGAGAGTTTAAAGCTACTGAGTTTAACTTATCATCAGAAACTTTTCCTAAATAATCAGGCAATAATTCTTTTAATTTCATTAGAGGGTATTTTGTATACTTTTTATTATTTTTGAAAATACAGGCGCTGCAACTTGGCCTCCGCCTTCCCCATTTTCTTTTGCGTCTCTAACTAAAATACCCAAAACATAATCTTGATCATCTAACTCGGCCATTCCAATAAAACTTGCGTTAAAAGATTTTTCATTATATCCCTCATTGGTTAACCTTTTTGTGGTTCCAGTTTTGCCGATAATTCTAGTATTCTTTACTAAAGCATTTCTCCCTGTACCATTATTCACAGCTTCAGAAAGCATAATTTTTATTTCCTCAGCAATTTCTGATGAAATTATTTCATTTTCATTCCCGTTATAAGATCCAGAAATTAAATTTAATCCTTGGAATTGCCCATTTGAAAACAAAGCAGTATAAGCTCCTACTAATTGAATTAAAGTAACTTGAAGTCCATAGCCATAGCATAAACTTACCTTTTCTCTTGCTGACAAGTCTGCACTCGAAGGCAAATAACCCTCTCTATTTGAAATAAAAATTTCATTTATATATTTTCCAAAACCCCATTTGTAAAAATTCTTTATTATTTCTTCTGAATTTGATTTGTCACAAAGTTTAACCATAGCAACATTACTCGATTTAGAAATAACATCAGACAAATTTAGGGTTCCATAATCTTTAAAATCACTGGTCAAAAAACCCTCATACTCAATAAATCCTGGAGAAGTTTTAATTATTATATCTTTGTAAATAACATCTTCTTGAAGCAACCCTGCTATAGCAAGTGGTTTTACTGTAGAACCAGGTTCAAATAAATCTGTAGCTGATCTATTTGCTAAAAGATTTGGATTCATACCTCTTCTATCGTTCGGATTGAAACTAGGATAATTAGCCATTGCTAAAATATCCTTAGATTTCAAATCCACCAAGATTGCCGATGCGGATGAAGCTTTATAATAATCAAAAGCCTTTTTTAATTCTTGGTATACAAGATATTGAAGTTTTGCATCCAATGTTGTTTGAATATCCTGCCCATGATTTGGTGGAATTATTTGAGTTTCAATAATTTCTCCTTTATTTGTCCTAACATATTTTTTAAAACCATCTTTACCAGATAATTTTTTATTTACCGATAACTCAATACCCTCTTGTCCATTATTTTCGAAGTTTGTAAGTCCTATAACCTGAGATAGGATTTCTCCTTCTGGATAGCTTCTTTTATATTTATAAATACTTGTAATTCCAGGAATTTTTTCTTCTTTGAGTTTATTGAGTTCATCTTGGGAAGCATTATGATTCAAAACTATATATTTCCTTTTTTTATTAGAAAGCTTATTTTTAAGATTTTTTGAATCAATATCTAAAATTTTTGATATTAAAGAAATATGAGATGGATCAAAGGAAAAATCATTTACTTGTATTCCTACTTCATAAGCGGGGATGTCTTCTGCTAGAATTTGGAAATTTCTATCAAGTATTTTGCCTCGTCTTGATAAAAGTTTTAATGTCCTTTCTGAACTAGCCTTTGATTTATTAAGGGCAGTCTCAAATTCATATTTTTGTAAAAAATAAAATCTTACTGGTAATGAAATCAACAAGCAAAATATAAAGAACCAAACTATTAATTCTCTATACTTGCTTGTAAGTTCAAAATTCAAACTAGTCTATTTGACGTTTAACAAATGAAGGCACATCAAGATAATCTAATGAAGCCTCTGTTTCAATTTCCTGCAGATCATTGATAGGCTTGACCGAGTTTATTGATGAGACTGAGGAATCTCTTATTCCCATTGCATCTGAACCAAAACTTGATTTTTTCTTTCCATCTCCAAGACCAGTAGCTACGATTGTAACTTTGAGATCGTCTTTATTCATTGTTTTGTCAATTGCAACTCCATGAATTATTTGAACTCCTTCCGCAGCAAATTCGTTAACTTGCTCAAGAATTTTTTCTATTTCTCCAATAGTTACCTTTTCTCCTCCAGTCATATTTACTAATATACCTTTGGCGTTTTGCAAACTGATGTCTTCAAGTAAAGGGCTTCCAATAGCATCCGTAGTAGCATCCAAAGCTCTACTATGTCCAGAAGCAATACCAGTCCCCATCATTGCAGTGCCTTGTTCAGACATTACAGTTTTGACGTCCTGAAAATCAACATTAACGGTCCCAACGCTTGTGATAATATCTGAAATTCCTCTGACAGCTCCTAATAAAACGTCATTTCCATGGGCAAAAGCTTCAGTAAAATCACAGTCCCCTCCAAAAACCTCAGTTAATTTTTGATTAGGGATAGTAATTAGAGAGTCAACTTCAGACCTAAGCGCCTCAATACCTTTTTCAGCAATTTCGTCTTTTCTTTCTAGTTTTAATGGCTTTGTGACAACAGCTACAGTTAAAGCTCCAATAGATTTTGCTACTTGTGCGACAATAGGAGATGCTCCTGTTCCTGTCCCTTTTCCCATTCCTGCAGCAATAAATACCATATCAGAACCTTCTAAAAGAGCTTCTAAACGATCGTAATCATCTAAAGCAGTTTCTCTTCCAACTTCTGGTTTTGCTCCTGCTCCTTGGCCGCTATTAGTGAGTTCGCCCAACATATGCTTAACGTCGGCCTTACTTTTTTCTAAAGCTTGGCTATCGGTATTTATTGCAAGTGTTTCCACTCCTTCTAGTCCACTTTTAACCATGTGATCAACAGCGTTACCGCCACAACCTCCTACTCCAACTACTCTAATTAGAGCGCCTGGTTTCCCAGTTTTTTCAATTACTTTCCAGTTCATAGTTGCCTCCTATAAAATTTAAAAGTTATTTTGAATCCATTTAAATGCCTGATTTACTAAACCTTTATTTCTAGTAAATGCAAAATCTAGATAATCTTCTTCACTTTCTTTTTGTCCATATAAAACTAATCCAACTGAAGTAGAGTAAATTGGATTTTTTAGTATGTCTGTTAGTCCTATTAATCCGCTTGGCTGCCCGACCCTGACAGGAATTTGAAATATTTCTTCTCCCAATTGAGATATTCCTTCGATTTTCGATGCTCCTCCTGTTAATACAATTCCAGCTGGCAATACTTGTGAAAAATCGCTTATTCCAAGTCTTTGTTTTATAAAATTAAAAATCTCAGCATATCGATGTTCAATAACATCGGATAAAGCTTGCCTAGAAAAAACTTTATCTGTTCTACCATTAATTGAAGGAGAAGATATTTGCTCACCTTCCCTGGTAAGAGCGCTAAATGCACAACCATACTTTTTCTTTAATTCTTCTGCTTGATTTGTTGGAGTTTGAATAGCTCTAGCAATATCATTTGTAACATGGTCTCCACCCACAGGAATATTTACAGTATGACTGATAGATCCATCCATGAAAATTGCGACATCTGAGGTCCCTCCTCCAAGATCAATTAGACATACTCCTAATTTCTTTTCATCCTCGGTAAGAACAGAATAACTTGATGCCAGCTGCTCTAAAATATAATTTTCAACAGATATTCCGCACGCTTTCATACAAGAATCAATATTTTCTGCAGCATTTTTACTACAGGTAACAAGATGAACTTTTGCCTCTAGTCTTACTCCAGCCATTCCCAAAGGTTCTTTTATTCCACTTTGCTGATCAATCAAAAAGTCTCTAGGCAGAATGTGTAACATTTTATGTCCTTCCGAAATACTTTGCGCGCCCGCCGAATTGATTACTTTATCTACATCGCTAGCCTTGACCTTTCTATCTCTAATTTGAACGGCGCCTTCTGAATTTAAACCACAAGAACTTCCTCCTGATATACCGACATATGCTTTATTAACTGCAATTCCTGACATCATCTCTGCTCGCTCAGTAGCCTGTCTTATTGCATTTACTGTGGAATCAATATCGACTACTACGCCGTCTCTCAGACCTTTAGAAGGATGAGAACCAAGACCAATGACATTTATTCCATCGGGCGAAGACTCTGCGATAAGGCATACTACTTTTGAAGTTCCTATATCAATTCCAATTTTTATATTTTGATAATTATTAGCAGCCATTAGAAATAGTTAATTGCAATCTTAGTTTTATATCTAAGATCTATGGATTGAAAATTATTTATTAATTTTTTTGATTCTTTTGAAATTAAAAATAAATTGAGACGATAAAGTTGATCTACCAATTTATGTTGCTGAAATCTTATCTCTTGACCTCCCTTTAGAAATACTTTTATATTTCCTGATCTAGTTTGGCTAATAGACTTAATTACCAAATTATGAAAAAGAATTTCTTTTTGTATGCGATAAAAATTATCTATCAACTCAAGCCTATCTTTCTCTTGTCCAGAAAGATTAATCAAATCTGAATTTTCATAACCTTCCATATCAAAAGATTTTCCATTTTGAGAAAGACAAGATATTTCATTCCAAATGAAGTGACAATTTTTTGATTTAGTTTCATTGTCTTTGGAATAAGCGGAAAAGGCAAAAACCAAAAAAAACAAAGCTATTATTGTATTAGTTTTCATTTTTCTCTTTAAAAATAATTTTTTCAATTTTTCTTGGCTTGATCATTGCAAGATTTATTTGCGAGTTTTTATTAGCTTCCATAAAAGATTTTTTATACAAAAGTTTATTGTTCAATTCTATGAATTTAGACTCTAAAACTAATTTCTTTGATTTTTCATTATCAAGACTTGAATTCAATGTTCTAAACTCATTTACGTTATATATTTTTACAATAGATAAAAAAGAGATCGCTACTCCGAAAGAGGCAATTAAGAAATATTTGTTTACCAAACTAACCACTAATTTTTTCTCCTACTCTAAGGATTGCGCTTCTTGATCTAGAATTGAGGTTTATCTCGTCTAGTGAAGGCTTAATTATTTTTCCGATAATTTTTATAGCATTTGTATTTTCTTGATTTTCAAGTCTTCCTTTTAAGAAATTTTTAACAATTCTGTCTTCCATTGAGTGAAAGGATATGACAACTAATCTCCCCTTGTCTTGCAAAAGATCTATGGAAGCATGTAAAGCTTTCTTAATTTCATCAAATTCATTATTGATGAATATTCTTATTGCTCTAAAAATATTTGTAGCGGGATGCTTTTTTGATTTTCTATATTTTTTTCCAACATAAGTTACCTCAGCCAGTTCTCCAGTTGATTCTATGAGTTTGTTTCTTCTTTTTTCTACAATTCTCTTTGCAAATAATCTAGACTTCCTTTCTTCTCCCAGGGAGTAAAAAATATCTGCTATCTCCTTTTCGTGTGCTTTGTTAATCCATTCAAACGCTGAAATCTTGTCATTTTGATCCATTCTCATATCTAGCTTTCCATTTTTTTGAAAACTAAATCCTCTAGAAGCATCATCTAATTGCAATGAAGAAACTCCAAGATCAAACAATATTCCATCAAACTTTCTGTTGGAAAAAAGTTCTCCAATTTTTGAAAATTTTGAATATTCAAAATGAAACCTTGGATCTTTGATCTTTTCGGCATACTTAATTACCCTTTGATCCTGATCTATTGATTCTAAGGTGCCTTCAGAATTTAACCGCTTAAGAATTTCTTTCGAATGGCCTCCTAATCCAAAAGTGCAGTCTAAATAAGCCCCAGATTTATTGAGAACAAGGGAATCGATGCTTTCATTTAACATCACAGGAGCATGAGAAAACATTAGAATGGAATCCTCCTAACCTCTTCGGGAAGTTCAATGTCTATTCTTTCGCCTTTAATTTCCTTACCAAGTTCTTTAATTTTCCAGTTTTTTTCACTCCAGAGCTCAAACTTTTGCCCCATTCCAATTAAAATTACTTTTTGTTTTTCTCTAAGTTGAGCATACTCTCTCAATGTTTGCGGAAATAAAATATTCATTCTTTCAGAAACTTCAAAATCTATTTGATGAGCATTTCCTAAAAAATTCCACTGCAAAGCTCTTAACTGTGGATTTAATCCCGATAAATTTTCAAAAGATCTTGAAATTTCTTTCCATAAATTACCTGGATATATTAGTAATGAGGGATACTGAGGATCTCTTGTAACAATAAGAGAACCAGCGGCTAACTCTCTGAGTTGCTCTTTATATTTAGCAGGCATAGCAATTCTTCCCTTATTATCTAAAACAAGACTGCTCAAACCATAAATTCCAGCCATAAATTAGTCCCTTTTGTCACACTATGGACTATTTTTACACACTTTTACACACTTTAGAAGTGTTTAAGCAGGCTAAATTTAGCTTAATTGGAGAGCTGACCCATAAGCCGGGTTCTGTTTTAAGTAATCATTCATCTTGGATTTATGTCGCCACAAACCTCTAGCAACTTACCCAGATTCAATGCGGATCACATTAAAGAATCTCTATTTAGTCTTGCTCCAGACGGGGTTTACCTAGCTATACCTGTTTCCAGATATACGGTAAGCTCTTACCTTACCTTTTCACCCTTACCCAAGATTAGGCGGTTTATTTTCTGTTGCACTAGCCGTAGTAACTTTCGTTACTCCCAGGCGTTACCTGGCGTCTTATCCTTTGGAGCCCGGACTTTCCTCTGATGTAAAAAAATCAGCGATTACTCGGTCAGCTCGTCAACATTATATTATTTTTCTTTAAAAGTGTCGTATATTTCTTTAGATGTTTTATTAGAGATTATTGAAGCAATTTTTGAAATTTTTCTTAAAGGCAATTCGCCTTTTAAACTTTTTACGAGGATCTCTAAATTAATATCATCAATGACTGCCTTTTCTTTTGTTCCTTCAATTAAAAAGACTATTTCACCTTTTTCTAAATTCATGTCCTTATGCATTTGTTTTAAAAGAGATTTTAGTGTGCCAGTAAAGAATTTTTGGTGCAGTTTTGAAATGTCTTTTGCAAGGCAAACTCGCCTTTTTTCCCCAAAAATTTTTAAAGAAGCTTGTGCTAATTTTTTTATTCTTCTTGGTGATTCAAAAAGAACTAATGTTCTTTTCTCAAAAAGAAATTTTTCCAAGTAACTTTCTAGTTCATTTGATTTTCTTGGAGGAAAACCATCAAAAATAAATTTATTTATTTTTAGTCCAGAAGCCACTAAAGCTGAGATAACTGAACTCGGACCTGGAATTGGGTTTACTTGTATTTTTTCTTCTTTCGCTCTTTTTACGATCTCGTAACCCGGATCAGATATCAAGGGAGTTCCTGCATCAGAAATTAAAGCTATGCATTTACCTTTTTTAAGATAAGAGATATATTTTTCCATAGTTTTTTGATTGGTAAATTCATGGAAAGATTTACATTTGGTTTTAATATTAAATTCTTTGAGCAATACTTTTGCTTTTCTAGTATCTTCACAAAGAATTAAATCTGACTCGTTGAGAGTTTCTATCCCTCTAAGTGAAAAATCTCTTAAATTACCAATTGGTGTTGCAACCAAATATAATGTTCCTGAAAAATGAATAGCATTACTCCAAAAAAGATCCTTTTTATATCTGCAATCCTCTTAATCCTATCTTGCTGTGCCACAACTAGCAATCCTAGAATTACAAACTTTTTTGGAAACGATAATCCAAATGATATTAGCAAGAAATTGCTGCAAAGCATTACTGCTTCATCTCAGACTAAACATATTCATCTGATTTATTTTAACGACGATACTAATAAAACTAATATGTTTCTTGAAGGCGCTAGAACTTCTTTCTTTTTTCAGAAATCTTTAGAGAAAAATAGAAAAGATTTTTCTTTTAAAAAAATTAAATTTGAAAATCTATGTGAAGAAGCAACTTACTCAAATTCGTACAAAATAATAATATTTCCGACTATTCCTGATTTTTTGGATGCAAATTGTCTCAATAAGTATGATTCCAATTTATTATTAGTTTACCTCGAAGAAGAAAAGAACATCTTTAATAATAATTTTATAAGTTTAAAATATCAAAATTTTTTTGAAGGATTAGTCTTGAGTGATCTATTTGTTAATGAAGATTACTTATTTATCACAAAGAATATGAATGAAATTGAAAGATTGATAGTCGCTCTTGAAGAAAAGAAGATTAAGTATAATTCTGATAATTTTTTATTAATTGAAGATTCAAAAAATTTCGAGGATGAAATAGCCTCTGCCTTTGATTTGAAAAATAGCGAAAGTAGGAAAAATGATCTTCAAAATATTATCAAACATGATCTCGAGTTCGTTTCAAGATCAAGAGAAGATATTTCGAAGGTCATCCTAAGTTCTAGTTCAGATGTAGCTAACAGAATCATTCCAGCTTTTAAATATAATCTTCTTTTCGATTTAGAACTTTATAATCTGCCCAATCATTATGATATATGGAAAGAAACTTCATCTGTAAGCGATTTAGAAGGAACTTATGGTTTAGAATTTCCTATTTTAGTCAACCGAATAAATCTTGGAAATAAAGATTTTTTTTCTTATTCTCCGGAATCAAAAATTAATTACTCTTTAGGATTTGATCTGATAAATTTCATAAATTATGGCAATAATTATTTTGGTCTTTTAGGAGAGTATAATTACACGGGTAATCAAATTAGAATTCAACCTATTAATGTCTCATTTTCGGAAGGAAGATTGATCCAAAGTTTAAATTAAAAACTCTTTTTCAGATTCAGAAATACTATCAACAAAACTTTTGTATTCTCTCATTCGATCTAAATATTCATTTAAGGGTTTTGCAGCCTTGTTAGAAGGTAGTTTGATTCCATAAAAAGATAATCTAAACAATATCGGCATAATTACAGTATCTAAAACAGTTAGTTCATCACTTCTGAAAAAGTTTTGGTTATTAAATAAAGATAGTGAATTGGAAATATTTTTTTCAAGAATTTTTATATTTTTATTCTTTTCATTTTTTGAAGCAGATTTTAATTCTATTTTGTCCATCGGATCACACCAATCTGCTTCTATTCTATGAAGAATTAGTCTAGTCTGAGCTCTTGAAACAGGGTAAACAGGTAATAGAGGAGGATGCGGAAATCTTTCGTCTAAATATTCAACAATTAACCCAGAATGATATAAAGAAAGCTCTCTATCTATTAATAGAGGAAGGCTACCAGAAGGATTAACTTCCAAAATTTCAGTTGGTAAATTTTCAGGATCTAAACTTTCAAAGTCACAAGCTATACCTTTCTCAGAGAGTACCATTCTTATTTTTTGACTTCTATGGCCCATTTCATTTTGGAATAGGACCATGTTTGAACGGTTGTTTAGCAAACTCATTTTTGTTTAAGTTCTTTTTTAAATTCTCTATATGTTAAATAAGCGAATGAAGTAAACAATAACAGAAATAATAAAACATAAACTCCCATTCTCTTTCTTTCATTTGCAGAAGGATCTGCGACATAAACTAAAAAATTAGTGAGATCATATATAACTTTATCAAACTCAGCAGAAGAAAGGTTAAGTTGAAGATCCTCCAAAACATTTGGCATGGAAACATTTTGATAAACTTTATTGTTCACACCATATGGTCTTGAAGAGTCTGGATAATAAGTTCTTAAATATGTATATATCCACTCTGGTTTTCTAATTCTTGCCTCTAAAGTCAAATCAGGTGGTTTGGCCCCTATCCATTCTATGGCATCTTTTTCGTTAAGACTTATATTCATTAATTCGCCGGGTTTGGAACCATCAAATATTAGGTTCTCTTGATAGATTTCTAACGGTATTTTTAAATCTTTGGCAACTCTGTTATACCTTGAATATTTCAAAGAATGACAGCCATAACAATTATTCATGTAAGTCGTTAATCCAGATTGCAAAGAGGCTAGATCAGTTGTGTCAGCGGAAAAGCTATCACACTCAATCGTTCCACAATTAAAATCTCCCTCAGCGCTAAAAGATAAACTTGAAAAAAACAATACTAAAAAAAGAAGCTTCATCTTCAATGCTCAGGAGCTCTCTCCGGAACAGGTTTGCACTTTTCTAATCTGGTATAGATTGGCATTAATAAAAAGTATGAAAAATAAACCACGGTGAAAACCTTCGCTAAAAGGTTCTTTAAGTCAGATGGCGGCACAGCGCCCAAATAGCCAAGGACAAAAAAACTTACCACAAATCCAGTTAAAAATGCTTTACTTAATATTCCTTTATATCTGATTGACTTAACAGGACTTCTATCTAACCAAGGCAAAGCGGCAAAAATTGCAATTCCAGCAGCCATTGTTACAAAACCCAAAAATTTTGCTGTAAAACCAAATAAAGAAAAGTCCACTGCTCTTAACATCGCGTAAAAAGGTGTGAAATACCAAGAAGGTACTATGTGAGCAGGAGTTGAAAGAGGGTTTGCTGGTTCAAAATTTACATACTCCAAAACGTATCCTCCGCCCTCAGGAAAGAAGAATACAACCGAACAAAAAATGAGAAGAAATACTCCTAAAGCATATATATCGTGGGTAATATCGTAGGGATAAAACGGTTTTGAATCCAATGGAACTCCATCTTTATCAACGTATTTTTTTATGTCAATTCCATCTGGATTATTAGAACCAATTTCATGAAGTGCCAAGATATGAAAAAATACAACTGCAATTATCATTATCGGTAATAAAACTACATGAAAAGCGAATAAACGAGAAAGTGTAATCCCTGAAATTAAGTAATCACCTCTAACCCAAGTTGCTAGATCTTCTCCTATTATTGGTATTGAACCAAGTAAAGAAATTATTACTTGAGCAGCCCAAAAAGACATTTGACCCCATGGAAGTACATATCCAGTAAATCCTTCTGCGCAAAGTAGAACATAGGTAACCCATCCTCCAACCCAGATTAGTTCTCTTGGTTTTCTATAAGAGCCATACATCATGCCTCTGAACATATGTAAATAAATAAGAGCAAAAAAAGCGGAAGCTCCCGCTGCATGCATGTATCTTAAAAGCCAGCCATATTCTACATCTCGCATAATATATTCGACTGAAGAAAAAGCTTCTTCGGCAGTGTTGGTATAATTCATCATTAACCACAAACCTGTAAGAATTTGCATAGCAAGGACCACAATCATCAAAAATCCAAACAAATACCAAAAATTTAAATTAGTTGGTGCAGGATATTTAGATAAATGTCTTTCGAGTAAATCTGTTACAGGAAATCTTGTATCAAACCAGTTGA
This sequence comes from uncultured SAR86 cluster bacterium, assembly GCA_902635045.1. GTDB lineage: Bacteria > Pseudomonadota > Gammaproteobacteria > Magnimaribacterales > AG-339-G14 > CASICS01. The sequence continues at coordinate 221,512 of CACPMT010000002.1, forward strand.
CAATTCCGCCTGAATTTTTTTCGTTTGCAGCCATTAAGATGCTCCGTCTGATCCTATAACTAGGATATTTTCTTTTGAAAAATAATGTGGAGGCACTTCCATATTAGTAGGTGCAGGAACTCCAGCATATACTCTGCCAAGAAGATCAAATTTGGAACCATGGCAAGGACAAAAGAACCCTCCCTGCCAATCAGGATCAAAATCTGTCGAACCAGCCTCTGGATAATATTTAGGCGAACAGCCCAAATGAGAACACACTCCTGTAATAACTGCGATACCCTCTTTTCGCGATCTGAATTCATTTTTGGCATATTCGGGCTGAAAAGGAGTTTCTAAAGACGGGTCTGCAAGCTTAGAATCAACTTGACTGAGTAGTTTTATGGAATCGTTGGAAATTTTAACTACAAAGACGGGTTTTCCTCTCCACTCAACTACCATCATTTCTCCTGAACTTATACTTGAAATATCAACTTGAACAGGTGCTCCTGCTGCCTCAGCTCTCGCACTGGGCTTAAAAGCACTTAAAAAAGGCACAGCAACGAATGCAGCGCCGATCAAACCTAAAAAGCTGGTAGCGTATGATAAGAATTTTCTTCTTCCTGGATTGGGAGGAGAGATTGGTTGGACCATAAATTTATCTTTTGCTGAATTGTTTTGATTTCCTTGCTTTTACTAAACCTATTTTCTTTCTTTCTGATTTTCTAGAGTCTCTGGTAAGGTAACCTGCTGACTTTAAAGAGGGTCTATTCTCAACGTCGTATTTTTCTAAAGCTCTAGCTATACCATGTCTTATAGCGCCTGCTTGCCCAAAAGAACCACCTCCTGAAACTTTAATATTTATATCAAATTTGTCTAACATATTTAATAAAACTAAGGGTTGTTTTACTAATATTTTAGCAACTTCCCTTCCAAAGTATTCTTCTAACGGTAGATCATTTACTAATATGTTACCCTTCCCTTTAGCAAGATACACTCTTGCGGTTGAAGTTTTTCTCCGTCCAGTAGCGTAAGTAAAGTTATTTTCCATATTCAAAGTTCAATTTTAATTGGATTTTGTCCAGCATGAGGATGATTATCACCTGTATAGATTTTTAATTTAGATATCATTGAGTTAGAAAGTTTATTTTTAGGTAGCATCCCTTTAACAGCCTTTAGAATTGTGTTTTCAGGATCTTTTTCTATCATTTCTGAAAATGTAGATGATTTAAGCCCCCCCGGATAACCAGTGTGTCTATAATATCTTTTTTGTGTATTTTTATTTCCAGTAACTTTAATCTTTTCTGCGTTTACAACAACTACATAATCTCCTAAATCATTATGCGGTGTATATTGAGCTTTATTTTTACCCATCAATATAGAAGCAATCTTAGAACTTAATCTACCCAATGTTTCGTCCTTTGCGTCTAGCAAAAGCCAATTATTATCCAAATCAGTATTTTTATAGCTTTTTGTTCTCATAACTATTAATTAAACTATGAAGGGCGTGAATATTAACTCAGAGAGATTATAATTTCCAATAGATATGAACAAAAATTTTGTTAAAAGTTTATCTTTATGGCTTATTTTAGGCATATTTTCAGGCTATTTATTTTTAAATTTATATCAAAGTGATAATTTACCAAATACTCTAGAAGAAACTTCTCCTTCAGTAGTGAATATTTGGAGTTTAAAAAAATGGAAAGCTTGGCAAGAAAGATCAAATCTTCTTGGTATTAAAAGATACAAACAAGTGATTAAAACAGGATTTGTTCCAAATGGATCAGGGGTAATCATCACGGAAGAAGGAAACATAATTACTAGCTTTCATGTGGTAGATGACTCTTTTAAAAATAATCAAAAATTGATTGTAGAATTTAGCGACGGATCTACAGAGGAAGCTTTGATTATAGGTTTTGATTTAGATGCAGATGTTGCAGTAATAAAAACTTTGGGAGATAAGACTTACCTTCCAATTAATATAAGAAAAAATTTAGAAGATCTTAAGGTTGGAGAGACAGTCGTAGCAATCGGCAATCCCCAAGGGTTAGGACAATCTTTTAGTATTGGAATAGTTAGTGCAATTAATAGGCAATTTAAAAATAAAAATGGTTCTTTCATTCAAACAGATGCTTCAATAAATCCTGGAAATTCTGGGGGTGCTTTAGTTGATTCAAAAGGAAGACTTATTGGTATTACTAACTTTATTGAAAGTACATCTGGAGGAAGTCAAGGACTGAATTTTGCAATTCCTGTTGACATAGTTATGGACAGTTACAAAGCCATTATTAATTAGACTTTATATTTTTTTTCTATATTTAAGTGCTTCTGAATGTGCAAAGAGTCCTTCCATCTCAGCTATTTCGATTGAGCTAGAAATTACTTTTTGTAATTCGTCGCTGTCATGATTTTCAGAAAGAATGGAGTAAGAAGATGTGACAAAAAAGTCATTCAAATTAACCTGCGAACTAAACCTACTGGCTCCGTTCGTAGGAATAACATGACTGGGTCCTGCACAATAATCACCGAAGACTGCGCTATTAGATGAACCTATAAAAATTGCTCCAGCTGAGAAGTTCTCTTTCGCTATTTGATCTATATTTTCAATAGAAATCTGTAAATGTTCTGGATGAACAATGTTACAAACCAACTCTGCCTCGTCTAATTTTTCTACTTCAACTAGAAAGGAAAAATTCTCTAAAGATTTTTTAGCGATAGCCGATCTTTTCATTCTGGGTAATTGCTTTAGTAAAGCATCAATAATATTTTTTTTTATTTCTCGACCGATCAAAACTAAAAAACATGAAGAATCTACGCCATGCTCAGCTTGGGCGAGAAGATCTGCAGCTATATATTCGGGATTTGCTGACTCATCTGCAATTATCATTACTTCTGAAGGGCCTGTAAGAGAATCAATGCCGACTATTCCGTAAACCTGTCTTTTTGCTTCTGCAACATACTGATTTCCAGGACCAAAAATTTTATCAACTTTTTTTATTGATTCTGTTCCAAAAGCCATAGCGGCAATTGATTGTGCTCCTCCAATACTAATTGCTTCTGTTACACCGCCTATGTAACAACAAGCTAACATAAGATTTGTGACTTTTTCGTTAGAAGGAGGAAAGGCTAAAATAATTTCATTCACTCCAGCTATTTCGGCTAAAACTGAAGTCATTAAGATAGAAGAAGGATAAGTAGCTGTACCTCCAGGAGCGTATAAACCTACTCTATTTATCGGTCTAACTATTTGTCCATATTCATTAAAAGCTGAATCTTTTGATTTCCATCCAGTCACAGTTTTTTTTGAGTGGAACTTAATTATCCTAGACTTCAAATATTCCAAGTTATTGATAATTTTGCTGTCTAATCTTTCATAAGCATTTTTAAAGTCGTTCTTTTCATATTTAAAATTTTGAACTGATGAAAACTCCACATCGTCAAACTTTTTCGAGAGATTTATCAGCGCATTATCTTTAGAGTTTTTTACTTCATCTAAAATCTTTGTTACTTCTCTTTTTAATTTCTCTGAACTCTTAACCGAGTCAATAGACTCATAATTATTTATAAAATCTTCGAAAGAAAGTTCCTGAATGAGATGTTTCGTCATATTTCTTTTTTAAACTCGTTTAATAAATTTTTAATAGTTTTATTGTTTGTCTTAAATGAAGATTTATTGACAATCAATCTTGAACTGATGTCAGAAATTAAATCAAGTTCCTTGAGTCCATTTTCTTTCAAAGTTTTCCCTGTTTGAACGAGATCAACTATACAATCTGAAAGGCCAAGAATCGGTGCTATTTCTATTGCTCCTTTTAAAATTACTATATCAATATCTTTGGAAAGCTTAGAAAAAAAATCTTTTGCGAATAAAGGATATTTAGTTGCAACTTTTATTTTTTTATTTTTAGGTAATTTATCATCTAATGAAGCTAAAGACATTCTACAAATCCCAATATTCAAATCTAATATCTCATAAAAATTATTTTCTAGATCAGTCTCAAATAAAATATCTTTTCCAACAATACCCAAATCTGCAATGCCATAATTCACAAATTTCGGTATGTCCCAAGTTCGTAAAATAGCTATTTTCACGCCTTCTTGAGAGGACTCAATTATTAATTTTCGAGAGTTTTCATCAAAATCTATTCCAATTTTAGAGAACAGCTTTTTGATTTCTGGAAGCAATCTCCCTTTCGGTAATGCAATTAACATATTTATTCAGAAATTCTATCTATTTTTGCGCCTAGAAGCTTTAGCTTCTCTTCAATTCTCTCATATCCTCTGTCTATGTGATAAATTCTATCTACTTTAGTTATTCCTTTGGCGACTAAACCAGCTAATACTAAGCTTGCTGATGCTCTTAAATCAGTTGCCATTACAGGAGCAGAAGTTAGTCCGTTTAAGTTTCCATCAATTAAAGCTGAATTCCCCTTAAGCTTTATTTTTCCTCCCATTCTGACTAACTCTTGAACATGCATAAATCTATTTTCAAACACATTCTCTATTACTTCAGATTGACCTTCTGCAATAGAATTCATAGCGATAAATTGGGCTTGCATATCAGTAGGAAAAGAGGGATAAGGAGCAGTTGAAATATTAACAGCGCTAGGTAATTTTTTCATTTTTAAACATATCGAATCATCATTCTTTGATATTTTAGCGCCAGCAAGTTCTAATTTTTGAAGAACCTTATCAATAGTATTTGGATTAACTGCCTTTACAGTTATTTCTCCTCCAGTCATTGCAGTTGCAGTTAGATAAGTTGCTATTTCAATACGGTCTGGCATGACAGAATAGTTTGCAGGGCTTAGCTCTTTTACTCCATCTATAATCAGCTTATCTGTATCTTCTCCCTGAATCTTAGCTCCCATTTTATTTAAACATTTAATTAAATCTGTCACTTCAGGTTCTTTTGCTGCATTGGTTATTTTCGTTTGGCCTTTTGCAAGGGAGGCAGCCATAATTGCGTTTTCCGTTCCTGTCACTGTTACTTGAGAAAATTCTATATTTGCTCCTGTAAGTCCGCCTTTTGCAGAAGCCTTAATATATCCATTACTAGTATCAATGTTTGCACCTAATTTTCTCATACAATCTAAGTGCAAATTTACGGGCCTGCTTCCTATTGCGCATCCACCTGGTAATGCGACTTCAGCTTCGTGAAATCTTGCTAGAAGAGGTCCTAGAACTAATATTGATGCCCTCATTGTTTTTACAAGCTCATATCTAGCTTTTAGATTATTAATCAAGCTGGTATCTACTTCAATATCCATATTTTCGTTAAAGGTCATATAAGCGCCCATTGAACTCAAAATTTCTAACATTGTAGTAATGTCATTCAAATGGGGAATATTGCTTAAAGTAAGTTTGTCTTTAAGGAGAATTGAGCTAGCTAAAATGGGCAGTGCTGAATTTTTTGCCCCTGAAGCTGTAACGGAACCATTAAGTTGAAAACCCCCTTCAATAAGTAATTTATCCATATTATGAAACTTTTAACTATCTAATTCCCAATTTCGTATTGCTAAATCGAGATTTCCATCAAAATCTTTTAAAAGTTTATTGAATTGTTTTTTAAATATTGTAATCAAATCTATCCCATCAAGGATTATTCCAATTACTATCCATTTTTTTTCTATTTTTTTCATTTTATAAATCAAATCAAAATCTGTATCAGAAACATTTACACTCATTTTGACAATTGCTAAATCCAAACGTTCATTAGGATGAACATGAGAATCTATAGATATATTTGCATTATCAATTTCAACCAAGGCTGTAGAGTAAGTATCGAAAAGAGTATTTTTAAATTTTAAATCAAAATTTTTCTTTTGTTCTTCTGAAGCAATTGTGTAATTTTTTTTTCCCAATACTCTTTTAGATATTTCTTCCGAGATTATCAAACCTTTCAAAGAATTTTCTAATCCCTTCAGAAATTTGGTTCTATCTTCTTTAAGAAGATTTTCTGAGTTATTTATATATTTGAAGATCTTATTATGTTGCTCTAGAACATATTTTTCGACCTCAGTTCCTGAAAATGAAACTGCAGAAAAAATAAATAAAATGAAAAATATTAATAGTTTTCGCATAAAATCAATCAGTTATTACTAAAAGTCTACTATAAAAGTTAGAATTATCTGTTATGAATAAAAAAAGTCCTAATTTTTTTGCTTCAGCCAAAAAAACATTTATCAAAGAAATCAACTCTTTAACAAAGATTCCAAAACAAGTCGATCAAAATAAATTCAATAAGATTTGTGAGTTAATAATCAACTGCAAAGGTAACGTCGTTTTAATGGGAATTGGTAAGTCCGGTAATATTGCCGCAAAAGTTTCTTCTACGTTATCAAGCACTGGCACATCGTCGTTTTATTTGAATGCAGCTGAAGCAAGTCATGGCGACCTTGGTAGTCTAAAAAAAAATGATATTCTAATTATTTTTTCATTTTCTGGGGAAACAGAAGAAATAATTAAAATTTTTCCTTCTTGTGAGTCAAAAGTTAAAGCAATAGTTTCTATAACAGGCAACGAAGAATCGTTCATTGCAAAAGGGTCTTACTTAAATTTACATTTAGAAATTTCGGAAGAAGCCTGCCCCCTTAACTTAGCTCCTACTACAAGCTCCTCGGCAATGTTAATTTTAGGAGATGCCTTGGCCATAGCTATTCTCGAAGCTAGAAAATTTTCTCCAGAAGATTTTGCAAAAAATCATCCTGGCGGAAAACTCGGTAAAAGTCTTCTTAAAGTAAAAGATTTAATGATTTCTGGTAATTCTCTTCCAATAACCTCCGATTCAGCACACATGAAAGATGTGATTTACGAAATATCAAATAAGGGTCTTGGGCTTACGCTAGTTAAAAATAAAAAGAGAAAAATAATAGGAATATTTACCGATGGTGATTTAAGAAGATTACTTAATAAAAAATCTAATATTGCAGATTTAAAAATTAAAGATTTAATCACCAAAAAGTTTCAAGCAATTAATAAAAATATGCAAATTAAAAATGCTATTGATCAAATGAATAAAAATAAAATTTATTCTCTCGTTGTTAAAGACGAAAAAAATCGAGTAGTGGGGATCATCAGAATGCATGATATTGTTGAAGCTAAGATCATTTAATGTATAAACAAATCTCAATTTATATTGTCTTGCTATTAGCTCTGGTTGCACTAACCTTTTTCCTGACTACTTACTATATTGATTCTCAAACTAATCAATCAAAAAATAATCAAAATTTAAATATATTTCAAGCTGAAGATATCAATCTCAAGCTTAACTTTTTTGGATCTGATTTTGACATAACATTAAAAAGCAAAATGATAAATGGACTATCTGACTCAAAAATTTTAACTATATATAATCCAATTATTAATTTAAAAAATTCCGAAATTGAAGTTGAAATTATTTCTGAAAATTCCGAATTAAATTATGGAACTGAAGAATTATTTATACCTAGCAAAATTAATTTTAAAGGAGTGTATCTAAATAAACCTTTTTCTGGCGAGGCTGATCAAATGAATTTTTATTTTTTAGAAAATAGAATTTCCTTTAACAAAAGTTTAATGCTTATATTTGATGAAAAACTGTACAAAGGACAGAATATTGAAATAAACACTAAAGACAAGTCAATTATTGGAACTGATAAAATAAGTGTTAACAAAATAAATGATTCTAAAAACGCAAAAAATCTCTAAACGTTATGGCAAAAAAATAATTTTGCAAGGTATTGATGCAGAGATAAACTTGCAAAGCATCAGTGGCATGCTTGGCCCAAATGGGGCCGGAAAAACTACACTTTTTTACGTTTTGGCAGGATTGCTTCAACCTTCTGAAGGAGAAATTCTTTTAAATGAAAAAAATATTACAAATAAAACAATTAGAGAAAGAGCAAACTTAGGCATAGTTTATCTGCCTCAAGAACCTTCAATTTTTAGAAATTTATCTGTTTCAGATAACATAAAGTCAGCATTTGAGGTGCAAAAATTAGACAAAAAAGAACTTAGTTTAAGAACAGAAGAAATAATTGAAGACTTCGATATTGGATCTATCGCATTACAAAAAGGAAGTGAATTGTCTGGCGGGCAAAGAAGAAGAGTGGAAATCGCAAGATCAATTGCTTTAAATCCGAAATTTATAATGCTTGATGAACCATTTGCAGGTATTGACCCAATAGCAATTCTTGAATTAAAAAAATTAATAAAAAAGCTATCTGATAAGGGTTTAGGCATTTTAATAAGCGATCATAATGTAAGAGCTACAATGGAAATCTGTAGTGAAATTTTTATTATTAGCGAAGGGTCGATAATATCTAGCGGAACTCCTGAAGAAGTTTCTAATAATAAAATGGTAAGAAAAACTTACCTAGGTGAATGAAATTGATGAAAAAAAGAAATCTTTATACTAATCAGCTGCAGATAAAAAAAAGCCTAAGAACTAAAATTTATGAATTTCTTAAAGAGGAGATAAAAAAAGAAGGAATTAAAAAAAAATCAGATGAAGAGCTTTCGAATATATTTAATTTAGAATTTGACACTAAGGTTTCTAGAAAAACAATAGCTAAGTACAGAGAAGAGTTAAAGATCCCCTCCTCAATTAACAGAAAATGAATATTTCTTCTGATGTAAACATAAGTTTTGTTCAAAAAGAATTATCAAAGGGAGAATTCAAAAATTTAAAAAGAATGTTTAATGGCATCCCGCCATATGATATTGCAATCTTGATTGAGTCTAGCTCCCCAAATAACAGAGCAATAATTTGGCAATTAATCGACGATAATATTGAGGGAGAGGTTTTAAGCAATCTTTCTGATGAAGTAAGAGAAATGGTTCTTTCTTTTATGGACCCTATCGAAGTAGCTGAAGTTATAAAAAATCTTGAGCCAGATGAAATAGCTGATATTCTTCAAGATCTTCCTGAAACTGTTACTGCTGAAGTCTTAGATGCTATGACAGATCAGAATAGGCAGCTAATCAAAAAAGTCTTGGATTATCCTGAAAACACTGCAGGCGGACTAATGAATACTGATCTTATTTTGATAAGACCTAATCATACCTTAGAGGTAGTGTTGAGATACTTGAGAATAAAAAAAATTTTTCCCGATGCAACTGATAGTCTTTTCGTTGTAAGTAAAACTAATAAATTTAGAGGAATACTTTCTATCTCTAAAATATTAACAAATCCTCCAGAAAGATTAGTTAAAGACTTGATGGAAGACGAGACAAATTCCATCAATGTCAATACAGAATCTTCAGAAGTAATTAGAATCTTTGAGAAAAACGATTTAATTTCTGCGCCAGTTATAGACGATCAAAATAATTTATTAGGAAGAATAACCTTTGACGATGTAATAGATGAAATTAAATCAGAAGCAGATGAATCATTAAGGCAAATTTCAGGAATTGACAGCGATACTTTTGAAAAAACTACTACAGCTATCAAAACTAGAGGATTTTGGCTTGGAACAAATCTGATAACTGCCTTAATTGCTGCTTCTGTTATTAATATTTTTAAAGAAACTTTAGAGCAAGTAATTTTTTTAGCAGTTCTAATGCCAATAATTGCAAGCATGGGTGGAGTGGCTGCTACTCAAACACTTACAATAACGGTTAGAGGTCTCGCCCTAGGCCAAATAGTAAGGGCAAATTATTTATATATCTTCAACAGAGAACTGCTGGTGGGAATATCTAATGGTTTTATTTGGGCAGTTATTCTAAGTTTAATAGCCTGTTCATGGTTTCAAGATTGGTTGCTCGCTTGGGTAATTTGCTTATCAATGATTATTAATTTGGTCGCGGGTGTTTTGTCCGGAATGGGAATACCTATACTTTTAAAAAGCCTCAAAATGGATCCAGCAGTTGCAGGAAGTGTAATCGTCACTACAGTAACTGATGTGATTGGATTTTTCTCTTTCCTAGGGCTGGCTTCCTATTTTTATTCCTAGCTTGATTGGACAAACTTAATCCTTAATTGGCGTAAGATTCCAAAAATAACAGGCCATAGCAAAGAAGATAATAAAGTCAACAGAATCAACTCCAAAAAGATGCTTTGTCTAAACTCACTAAAAAAAAGAATTAAAAAAATTTGATAAATCAAAATAACGACAGCAACAAATAATGATTGTTGAATCATATAAAGAGCCCTTAATCTGTGAAAATATCTCTGTGTCAAAAAAGAAATTAGCAAAAATAGCAATACATGTGATCCTAATAAAATTTCTTTATTAACGTCTAAACAAAAACCAAATATCATTGCCCAGATTAATCCTATATCTTTTGGAAGCGCCATATTCCAGTATATTAGAACCATTAGAGTTACAGGCAAATAAACAGATAAATCAAATAAATTTGATGTAAAAATTTCTAATAAAAATGAAACTAATATTGTTATTCCGATAAAAAAATATACTGAAATAAAATTATTTTTTTTGTCGAGATATTCTGTCATGGATAAGCAAAAAGTATTTTTGTTCCGCTACTAAAATTTGATAATGATTGCACTTCTACTTCAAGAGTAGATTGATCTTCAGAGTTAGAAATTTTCTTTACTTTGCCAATTAAAAAACCTTTAGGATATTTCCCCCCTAGCCCTGAGGTAAAAATTTTATCATCTAAAATTATATTTGAATTATTTTTAAAATTTTTAATTGATAATTTATTTTGCTCTCCCTTACCTTCAAGAATAATATTTTGGTTTGTTCTTTGTATTAACCCAGGAATATTGACATTTTTTTCATAAATTGGAACAACTTTGACATAGTTAGGAAAGATCTGGTCTATTGTTCCAACCAAACCATTCATACTTATGGCAACCATTTCTTCTTTGATCTCATCTATATCAGTTTTTATACTAATTGATTCTTTTGGAAAATATGACATATCAATAATCTCTCCTATTACTGATTTAGAAATAGTTTTTCTTTTTGTGTAACCCATCATCTCTAAAAGCTCTTGATTTTCTTTTGATAATTGTTCTAGTTTAAGAAGCTCAAAATTCAACCTTTCGATTTCGTTATTCTTATCTTTAAGGTCGCTAACAAGTTTATGTTGCGAAGTAAAAAAAAGACTTATTTCTTCTGATAAATCAGCAGTGGATTGAGACAAATTACTTATAGGAGAAAAACTTTCTAAAAATACAGATTTAATTTCTTTACCAACATTGAAATTAATATCTAAAATTAGAATTATCAAAGTAAAAATAAGAGAGGGAAGAAGTTTTGAAGCTCTCATGGAGCCTGTTGTGAAGATAGCGTTACTTGCTATTGAAGTTTGTTTGTGTTCTTTTTGGAACATATTTACTCAGTAGACAAAAGGTCCACATCATATTTATCTAATATATCAAGTGCTATTCCTCCTCCTTTAGCAACACAAGTTAATGGATCTTCAGCAATATAAACAGGAATTCCAGTTTGATCTGAAATCATAATATCCAAATCCCTAAGTAGCGCTCCTCCGCCAGTCAGAACAATGCCTCTTTCAGAAATATCTGCACTTAATTCCGGGGGAGATTGTTCTAAAGCATTTCTAATAGATTGTAATATAGCCGATAAAGGCCCTGAAATAGCTTCATAAACTTCCTTACTACTTAAGTTAAGAGTGTTTGGAACTCCCTCAGCTAAATTCCTTCCTCTTACTTCAAGATGTAATTCTTCACTATCAGAAGATGCGCATCCTATTCTTTCTTTTATTCTTTCGGCAGTTGATTCTCCAATCAAAACTCCATATTTTCTTCGAAGATAGGAAACTATAGATTCATTAAACCTATCTCCTCCAGTTTTGAGAGAGCTAGAGAAAACTACGCCATTAAGAGCTAGAATTGCAATTTCAGTTGTACCTCCTCCTATATCAACCACCATAGAGCCCGATGCATCTTCGACAGGTAATCCAGCTCCTATAGCGGCTGCCATTGGCTCCTCAATTAATCTCACTTCTCTCGCTCCAGCTTGCAAGGCAGATTCTCTGATTGCTCTTCTTTCTACCTGAGTTGATTGACAAGGTACACAGATAAGAATTCTTGGACTTGGTTTAAAAAAGTTTTCACCATGAACGAGTTGGATGAAATGTTGAAGCATTTTTTCTGTTACTTGAAAGTCTGCAATGACACCATCTTTGAGAGGTCTTATTGCTTCTATATTGCCAGGTACTCTTCCAAGCATTCTTTTAGCTTCTGAACCGACAGCAACTACAGTCCTATGCCCATCTGCCTTTTTTATTGCAACCACTGATGGCTCGTCTAAAACTATTCCTTTATCTTTAACAAAAACCAAAGTATTGGCGGTTCCCAAATCTATAGAAAGATCAGTAGAATAGAAACCCTTTAAATGTTTAAAAAATGAAGCCATTACAAATTATTTTTTCTATCAAAAAATTTTTAATCCAATTGTTATAATAACCTTTTTATCTATACAAATGAAAATTTCCGAAGAAATATTAAATAACATCTCTTCTTTATCGAAAATTAAAATTGACGAAAAGATCAAGTCTGATTTGATAAAAGATCTAGAGTCTATTTTAAAAATGGTTGAAGAAATGAATAAAATTGATACTTCAGGTATTGAACCAATGAGTCACCCTCTTGAAGAAGCCGATAATTTAAGAAAAGATGAGGCAACTGATGAGATTAAACGAGATGAATACCAAAAATTCGCACCACAAACGGACGATGGTTTTTATCTAACTCCAAAAGTTATTGAGTAGTATGGAAGATTTGTCGAAATTAAGTCTTGTTGAACAAATTAATGGTTTGAAATCAAAAAAATTTTCTTCAATAGAGCTTACTGAATTTTATTTGAAAAGGATAGATCAAGAAAAAGTTTTAAATTCTTTTATATCTTTGAATGAAAATGCATTAAAAGAAGCAAAAAAATCTGATGAAAAAATTGCTAAAAATAAAAGTTCAAGCTTAGAAGGAATACCTATTGCTCACAAAGATATATTTTGTATCAAAGATCAAAAAACAACTTGTGGTTCCAAAATGCTTGAAAACTTTATATCTCCATACTCATCTACTGTTTATGAAAAACTATCAAGTTCGGGTACTGTTAATTTAGGTAAAACAAATATGGATGAATTTGCTATGGGCTCTTCAAATGAAACAAGTTTTTTTGGAAGTGTATTAAATCCAATAGATCCTGAAAGAGTGCCGGGAGGTTCTTCGGGAGGTTCAGCTACTGCTGTTGCTGCAAATTTATGTTCTTTCGCCACCGGAACAGATACCGGGGGCTCGATAAGACAACCTGCAGCTTTTTGTGGAATTACAGGAATAAAACCTACTTATGGTAGGGTCTCAAGATGGGGAATGATAGCTTTTGCTTCAAGTCTTGATCAAGGTGGTATATTCGCTAAGAATGCTTTGGATGCAGCTTTAGCGTTAGAAAACATTGCAGGCTTTGATGAAAAGGATTCTACTTCTATAAACAAAAAGGTTCCTCCCTTTTTTAATCAAGCCAAATCGAAAGATGAAGAACACGTTGTGGGTATACCAAAAAAAATTATTGAAGATATAAAAGACGATAATGTAAAGAATAACTTTTTCGAATCTTTAGATATTCTTAAAAAATCGGGAGTTAAGGTTAAAGAGATTGACCTAAAAAATATTCAATATTCTCTGCCAGTTTATTATGTAATAGCTCCTGCAGAATGTTCTGCAAATTTGTCTAGGTATGATGGTGTGAGATTTGGTCATAGATGCGAAAATCCTAAAGATTTAGACGATTTGTACGAGCGTTCTAGAGCAGAAGGCTTTGGTGAAGAAGTGAAGAAAAGGATATTAATTGGAACATATTGTCTTTCTGCTGGCTACTACGATGCTTACTACCTTAAAGCTCAAAAAATTAGAAATTTGATTAAGCAAAGTTTTATGGACGCCTTTAAAGAAGTATCTTCAATTATGATGCCCACATGTGCGAACGTGTCTTTTAAATTAAATTCTATTCAAAATCCAGTAGAAATGTATGAACAGGATATTTATACAATCCCCGCAAATTTAGCTGGCCTTCCTGCAATATCTATTCCCTCTGGAAAAATAAATAAGTTACCTTTAGGCATTCAATTTATTGGAAATTATTTAGAGGAAGGAAATTTATTGAACCTTTCTAATAAATTCCAACAAAATAGCAATTTTCATAATGAATAATACTTGGGAATCGGTTATTGGATTAGAAGTTCATGTTCAGTTATCTACTGAATCCAAAATCTTTTCCAATGCGCCAACAAAATTTGGTCAAACGCAAAACAGTCAAGCGTCTTTGGTAGATCTTGGTTTGCCAGGTGTTTTACCCGTTTTAAATGAAAAAACCATTGAAATGGCAATTAAGTTTGGGTGTGCAATAAATGCAAATATCTCATCTAAAGCAATTTTTGCAAGGAAAAACTATTTTTATCCTGATTTGCCAAAAGGTTACCAAATTAGTCAGCTTGATGATCCTATAGTAGGCAAAGGAAAGATAAGTATTGAGATCGATAATAAAGAAAAGTTTATAGGCATCACTAGAGCCCATCTTGAAGAAGATGCTGGAAAATCATTGCACGATAAATATGAAAATCTATCAGCGATAGATTTAAATAGAGCCGGGACCCCTCTCTTAGAAATTGTCTCAGAGCCAGATTTAAGATCTGCCAAGGAAGCTGTGGCTTATTTAAAGAAAATCCATTCAATCATTACTTTTTTAGAAATCTCTGACGGAAATATGTCGCAAGGCTCGATGAGATGTGACGCTAATGTATCTATAAGAAAATATGGTGATAAAGAATTTGGTAATAGAACAGAACTAAAAAATATAAATTCATTTCGATTTATAGAAAAAGCCATAGATTATGAAATAGCTAGGCAAATTGAAATTGTTGAAAATGGCGGTTCTATTTGCCAAGAAACAAGGCTTTACGATGCCAATAAAAATGAAACTCGCTCCATGCGTTCGAAAGAACATGCTAATGATTATAGATATTTTCCAGATCCTGATTTAATACCAATAATTATCTCAAAAGAAAAAATACAAGAGATCGAAAAATCTCTGCCTGAGCTTCCTGAACAAAAAATTGTAAGGTTTATTAAAGATTACAAAATATCTGAATACGAATCAAAGAATTTAAATGCTTCAAGAGAGTTAAGTAATTTTTTTGAAAAAGTTGCAAAAAAAATATCATCGCCTGATTTAGCTGCCAAATGGATTTTGGGAGACTTAATGGCAATCTTAAATAAAAATAATAGCGAGATTCAAGACTCTAAAATTTCCAGTGATGACATGATCAATTTACTTTGTAAAATAGAAGAAGGTTCCTTGTCTGGTCCCGGAGCCAAAAAGATAATAGAGTTATGTTGGTCGTCTAGCGAATCTATTGATGTTTTGATAAAAAAAGAAGGATTAGATGAGGTAAAAGGAGAAGATGAGCTCTTAAAAATTATCACTAGAATATTAGAAGATAATTCAAAGCAACTTGAACAGTATTTAAATGGTAAAGATAAACTCTTTGGTTTTTTTGTCGGTCAGGTTATGAAAGAAACTCAAGGGAGCGCTGATCCTAAATTGGTAAATAAACTCTTAAGTAAAAAACTTAAGCAGTAACATACATTGTCAAAGATTCAGCAATATAAGCTGGTTTTTCCTGACCTTCTATTTCCATAATTACTTCATTTTTTACTAGATATCTTCCATCTCCTTTGTCATCAACAGATAACAATTTAGCTTTTGTTCTAACTTTTGATCCAACATTGACTGGTGTTAAAAACCTAACTCGGTCTAGTCCATAGTTAAATGCCATTGTCATATTTTCTGGAGCCACTTGCGGAGCAGGCAGACCAGCCATCAAAGATAAGGATAAAAATCCATGGGCTATAGTTGATCCAAAAAGAGGTGTAGCTTTTTCTGAATCAACATGAATAAATTGATGATCAAGAGTAGCATCTGCGAATTGATTAATTCTATCTTGATCTACGACTAACCAATCTGATTCTCCCATGTCTTTTCCAATATAATCTTTTAAAGTATCTGCAGGTACTAATCCAGCCATAATTCTCTCCTTTTATTTAATTCATTAGGTGATTTTTATATTCCTCTCTTAATCCAGTTTTTAATAATTTACCGGTTGCTCCATGTGGTAATTCATCAACAAATATTATATCGTCAGGTAGCCACCACTTTGCAACTTTATCAGATAAATAATTAAGTACAGAATCTTTATCGCATTCCTCAAGGTTATTTTTAACAACAAACATTAAAGGTCTCTCATCCCATTTAGGATGAAGAACTCCAACAACGCAAGCTTCAGCAATACCTGGATGTCCTACTGCGGTATTTTCTAAATCTATTGAACTAATCCACTCACCGCCTGTTTTGATAACGTCTTTACTTCTATCCACGATTCTCATGTATCCATCTTTCGATATAGTAGAAACGTCTCCGGTATCAAACCATCCATTTTCTAGCGCTGTTTCTTCTCCTTTATAATATCTTTCGATGATTGCAGGTCCCTTAACCATCAACCTCCCAAAAGTTTTTCCATCGTTTGGCAAAGTGTTACCTTTATCATCTACAATTTTTATTTGACAGCCATAGATGGCTTTTCCCTGACTAGTCTGTAAATCATATCTTTCTTCCAAATCCATATTTACCATATCACTATTAAAAGCATTTAAAGTGCCCAGTGGGCTCATTTCGGTCATTCCCCAACCATGCAATAAAAAAGCATCATGTTTTTCTTGAAATTCTTTTATCATCGCTCTTGGTGCAGCGGATCCACCCACTAAAACTGATGTTACAGACTCCAAAGTGATATTATTTTCTCGGGTAAAATTAAGAAGATCTAACCAAACAGTTGGAACGCCCATTAAATTTGTAACAAGCTCCGATTGAACTAACTTACTGATTGCTTCCCCACCTGTATGCGGCCCAGGAAGAACTAATTTTGAACCAAACATCGCAGCTGCGTATGGGATCCCCCAAGCATTTACATGGAACATGGGAACTACTGGTAATATGACGCTTGTAGAAGAAATATTCATGGCGTTAGCCGCGCAAGCGTACCAGGCATGCAGAATAGTGGATCTATGAGAATACAAAACTCCTTTGGGGTTTCCGGTGGTACCAGATGTATAGCATAAAGATGAAGCTGTGTTTTCATTAAATTCAGGCCAATCTATTTCATCAGATTCGTCAGCAATCAACTCTTCATAACAAATGAGATTTTTAATTTTTGTTTCTGCTGGCATTTGAGATTTTTCACATAAAAGAATTATTCCTTCTACATCTATATTTTCATAAACGTTCTCAACGATTGGTAAGAAAGGAAGATCTACAAAGATATATTTATCTTCAGCATGATTTACTATGTATTCTACTTGCTCAGGAAATAATCTTGGATTCAAGGTGTGCAAAACTGCGCCAATACCAGAAATTCCAAAATATAATTCGTAATGTCTGTAACCATTTAAAGCAATCGTTCCCAAAACATCGCCTTCTTTTATTTCCAATTTTTTTAAGGCATTTGCCAACTTTTTTGCTCTTTTGGAAGAGTCCTCAATAGTATATCTATGAACTTCTCCCTCGATTGTATGACTAACAATTTCTGTTTGAGGATGAGTCTTTATAGCGTGCTCCAATACTCCAGAAATGAGTAATTGATCTTGCATCATGTTTCCTAACATTTTTTCTCCATATTTCTTTTTGTGTATTAAAGGATATATTTGCTTTCCAAAAGCATCAACTTATTTATTTTTACATATTTTACAAAAAGGATTCTTTTTAATTGTTCTTTTTTGTATTTCGTTAGTCAAAGAATCGATTTCTATAAAATTTTCTTCGGAATTATTAATTTCTAATATATTTTTTATTGTTTCAATTGCAAGAAAAGTACCAATCAATCCAGCCAAAGGAGAAAATATACTTGATTCTCTACAGGACAAATCTTCATCCTCAATTTCTTCAAATAAGCATTCGTAACAAGGGGAGTTAAAAGAAGAGAAATTAAAATTAAAAATTTGTCCTTTCCAACCAATACAAGCTCCACTGATAAGATCTTTATCGTTTTTGAAACAATACTCATTAATAATTTTTCTTGTTTCAAAATTATCAGAACAATCCACTATAAAATCTGAATTTTTTAAAAGCTCATTGATATTCTTTTTGTTTATTCTTTCAAAAAAAGAGTCACAAACTATATTTTCATTTAAGCTAATTAGCCTTTTCTTAGCTACTAAAGTTTTTTTTGCGCCCACATCAGATGAATCGTATATTATTTGTCTGTTTAGATTTGAGAGTTCAACATAATCATCGTCAAACAAATTCATCTTGCCTATTCCTGATGCTGCAAGATAAATTGAACAAGGTGAACCGAGACCGCCTAAACCAACAATTCCGATTGAAGAATTAGATAACTTTTCTTGCCCAGCAATATCTATTTCGGGCAACATTATATGCCTGCTGTATCTCATTAGTTCGTCGTGTTTCATTATTTTGTAAGTATAGATACTCTAATGTCTTTGTTTAAATCTTTCTTCTGTTCTAAATTTATGTATCCAATTTTCTCTGAAATGCTTGCTATTTTTTCAGCTTGAGAAGGGGCGTGTTCAAGAAAAAGCTTACCCTCTTCCTTTAAAAAAAATATGCTTTTTTCTAATATAATTGAGATATCTTGAAGACCAAATCTTTCTGAGAATAGAGCTTCTTCAGGTTCAAACCATACTCCGTCTTCGTCTTTATTTAGGGAATTTTTATCTACATAAGGAGGATTTGAAATAATTATATCTAGGTCAGGAAAAAGCCATTCCTTTTTCCAATCATGATTCAAAAAAATTATATTGTCTACATCGTTTAATCTTGCATTTTTTTTTGCAATCAATAGAGCGTTAATTGAAATATCAGTTGCATAAACTCTTACTTCTGGGTTTTCCTTTTTAATTGAAATAGAAATATTTCCAGAGCCTGTTCCAAGTTCAAGAATTATTTTTTTATTCAAACCCTCTTTTAAAACTTCTTCAACTATCAATTCTGTCTCTGGTCTTGGTATTAAAACTGAGCTATCGACATTAAATTCACTTTTCCAAAATTCTTTTTTTCCTGTTATGTAAGCGAGAGGAAAACCTTTTCTTCTTTTTTCCACAAGAGCATTGAAGCTCTTAATTTTCTTTGAAGTTAAATTAGAATTTAGATTTGAAAAAATTTTTTCTCTTGTTTGGTTTTGGATGAATCCTAATATTAATTCAGCATCTAAACTATCTATTTTTTCTTTTGCCTTATTTAAAGCATCTTGATAAGTCATCGTCAGAGATTATTTTCCAATTTCGATAATAATCTAGCTTGATTTTCTTCAATTAATGTTTCTACCATTTCATCCATATCGCCATCCAAAAAAGCTTCTAGGCTATGTATTGAAAATTCTATTCTATGATCTGTAATTCTGTTTTGAGGAAAATTATAAGTTCTAATTTTTTCAGATCTATCTCCACTACCCACCATGTTTTTTCTCTCTGAATCTTGTTTTTCAATTTGCTCATTATTTGCTTGCTCCATCAACTTTGATTGAAGTAAATTCATAGCTTTTGATTTATTTTTGTGTTGAGATCTATCGTCTTGGCACTCAACAACCAATCCACTAGGGATGTGCGTTAGTCTTACTGCTGAATCTGTTTTATTAACATGTTGCCCTCCGGCACCAGATGCACGAAAAGTATCGACTCTTATTTCTGATTTATCTATTTCAATTGAATCTAATTCTTCTACTTCTGGCAAAACTGCAACAGAGCAGGCTGATGTATGGACTCTTCCTTGTGATTCAGTATCAGGTACCCTTTGAACGCGATGGACTCCTGATTCAAATTTGAGGAATCTATAAACTTGTTTGCCTGAAATTTTAGCTACTATTTCTTTGAAGCCGCCCTTTTCACTTTCTCTTGAGCTAATTAGTTCTATTTTCCATTTCTTTCTTTCGGTAACCCTAGTAAACATTCTAAATAAATCTCCAACAAATAGACCTGCTTCGTCCCCGCCTGTTCCCGCTCTAATTTCTAAAAATACATCT